>CP168951.1:0-5129 GCA_051397825.1 Lettuce witches'-broom phytoplasma | reverse complement strand
ATCCCGCTTAGGGATGGCCGAAGGATTAAAAAAATTATCTTTATTGTCATTATAAAACCTATCATATTTTATAGCTAATTCGTTCTATAACCTATGTTAATTAATTAACTTGATATAAAGTATTACCCTTATATAAAAGCTGCGCATCTCCCTTTTCTTTTAGATCTGTGTTTGCTGATTCCGTTTTGTTTATCCTCACAAAATAGTAAAACTTTCTTTTAAGAGAGCTTGGTAGCTTCATCCGTTTGTCAATCCTCACACGTTAAGTAAACTTTTATTTTGTTTTGAACGTATAAAAATGAGTTTTTTTTAACGAAATTTTTATATGTGATAAACAAAAAATAAAAGTTTATAGTGTGAATAGGATTGACAAATACGGATTAATGAAGCTAACCAAGCGACTTTCTATATTAAAAAAATTTTTTTAATCTTTTTTTTCGAATTCTTTTCTATAATTTTCTAATTTTATTTTATATTTTTTACATTCAACTAACATTTCATCAATAAATTTTTGGTTTAAAACAATTTTTTTAATCGTATAATCATTATCATTGATATAAACTAAAAAATAAGCTTTATCTATTTCAGCGCAATATAAACCACATTGTATTTGTGCTAAATAATATGGTGGTATTGTTCCATTTTTATAAAACTCTTTCCAAGATGCGCCGTCTTTATTTAAAGGACATTTTATTTCTAACATTGTTTTTGTTTCTTCATTAAAACCATCTAATGATGCTGAGAATATCCCTTTTGTAAATACTGCTGGTTCATAATTTTTTTTATGTTTAATTGAAAAAAATAAGTTAGCTTTTGGTTCAGTTTTTTTACCATGTTCAACTGCTTCATTACTTATAAAAGTACTTCCAAATATTTTTTTTTTAATTAAATCTTCTTGTGTTTCATAAGGATTTAAACCCATTATTGTTCCTACTTCAGAAGCATTTATATAATTTTTACGATGTTGAAACCATTCCCAACTATTTTGTTTTAAATCAATTTTCATCTTTTTTCTCCTTTTTAATATTATTATATATTAATTATGTTATTTTCTATTTTTTTTCCCCAATTATTCATAGGGGGGGTCACAACCTTGTAAAGCAAAGCAATATCTGTGTCCTATTTGATATTTTTGTTGATAATTTTTTTATATTTTTAACCATTTTTTAGCGCGTAACGTATGCGAGTCGTTAAGATTCCCGACGAGCTTTTGAGGACACACATTTTTTAGGGTATGATTTTTCGGTCATTTAAATATATAAAAATAGGACACAGATATCAATGTGTGTCCTCAAAATTAATAGATATCAATGTGTGTCCTCAAAATTAATTATTCTTCTTCATTTTCTTTATATAATTTTTCTTCAATATTAAAGAAAAGACAGTTTTTTTCTATATATTCATATTCTTTTCCACCCATTTCTTTGTTTTTATCACAAAAACGAACAAAAGAAATGTCTTCATTACATAAAAAAATATTCAATTTATTACCAGCTATTCGTCTCTTTGGGGCATATTTAATATCAGCTATAAACCCTCTTTGACCCCCGATAATATTTTTTAATAAGCCATATTTTTTAATTTCAAAAACAGAAATATCATCAAAAACATTTATTTTATATTCGTTTTTGTAAATATCTTTGTTAAAATCCAAACTTCCTCTGATATAATTAAAGGGAATTAAGTTTTTATTGAGGTAACTTATGATGAATTCGGTTTTTCCGATTCTACTAAGCCCTTCAATAACAAGAGACATAGGACGATGGGCAACGTCCTTTTCTTTTTGTATAGCCTCAATTATTTTTCTTGTTGTCTCATTATCTTTAAAACTCTCAAAATCATAAATTGATTCTGTTTCGTTTTCTGTTACTTCTTCGTTCATATTTTCTTCTTCTTTTTTAATAAATTTTTTCTTTAATATTCTTTCAATTAATTCAATTTGTTCTAAATAAAAATCTCGATCTATCTTAATCATAAATTCATCTAAAGTTTTTTTTACTTCATGAATTTTTAATTTTTCATTTTCATAATATTCTTTTTTTAATCTAAATATTTCGTCATAGATTAATTGTTTACGTTCTTCTTTTTGGTTTTGACGCACATATTTTTTAATTCTTGGTGTTCCTTCTTCGATAAAATCACCATCTTTTTTAATATAATCAATTGCTTTTTCAATATGTTGCGCGTTTTCAATCCGTGGATGAAATCCTTCAATATCAAAAAATCTAGCATCTTTTATATTGCTTTTTTTTTCTAATTGTAATAAAACATGCGTATGAATTTCTTTATGATCGGCATGGTTTTCAGTATTAGAAATAATATAAATAATGTTTTTCTTTTTGTCATTCATTAAATTTTTAAGATGATTATGAATGACATCTTTTCCTAAAGAACATTTACTATAAGTTAAAAAAATATCTTTAGAAGTAAAACGAAATTTATTTTTAGTTTCTTTAATTTTTGCATTTGAATTATTTGTTTTTTTTGTTTTCATTTTATTATGTTATCCTATTCTTGTTCTTTTATTTTTTGCTTTTTTATTTGTATAACCCCCTAATTTAATTAGAGGGTTATTTTTTTTATATAATTTTTATATTATTGTAGGTAATCCTCCCATAGCTGATCCTCCTGTTAATAATCCTATTTTAATTCCTTTTATCGCTGCATCATTCATGTCATTTCCTGCAGCTTCTAAAAATTTTGCCGCCTTATCCATTCCGTCTAAAAATGTCATTAATGCGCCATCTCCATCGTCATTATTTTGTTTTGGTTTTGGAGTGGCGGTATTTACTTTTTTATATTTTCTTGGTCTTCTATTTCGTCTCCTGTCATTCGATCATAGTTGCTAATTTTTTTTATTCTTCCATCTTTTTCAAATTTAGTATATTTAATTCTATTGCCTGTTATTGGATCAAATTCTCTCATAAAATCTATTGTTTTTCCATCTTCTTGATAGTAAATCTCTCCTATTCTTTTTTCTGTTTCTGGATTATATTTTTCTATAGAACTTATTGTTTTTCCATCTTTTTTAAAATATTCTGTTTTAAGCAAATTGTTTGAATTTTTATCAAATTCTCTAATAAATCTTATTGTTTTTCCATCTTCTTGATAATAGATTTCTTTTTCTGGAGTTGTTTTTTCAAATTCTTTAACTGGTTCTGTATAAAAATATTCAGAACTATATGCAGCGGTTTGTTTTTTAGTTTCTTTAACAGGTTCTGTAACTTTAATTGGTTCTGGTGAACCAATAGTTTCTTTTTCTTTAACTGATTCTAAAGTTTTTTGCGGTTCTAAAACTTTAATTGGTTCTACAACTTTTTGTTTTTCATTCTCTTTAACTTGAATTGGTTCTACAACTTTAACTGGTTCTAAAATTTTAACTGGTTTTACAACTTTAACTTTGTCAGTTTCTTTAACTGTCTCTTTTACTTTTTCAGTTGCTATTTCTTTAATAGGTTCTGCTTTTGTAGCTTGTAATTTTGGCATTTTAAAAACTCCAATTAATAACATTAATAACAATGATAAAATCATCAATAAGATAGTAATTATTACTCCAATTAAAACTTTTTTTATTTTATTATTTTTCATTTTTTACTACATCCTTTTTTATTGTTTTTTTACTTTTTGTTGTTCTCTTTTCTAATAGATTTAATTTAATGATTTTTTCTAGTAATTGATTTTGTTTTTTTATAGTTTCATTTAAATTAAATAAATCATTTGTTAAAAAAATTTTTTCTTTTGGTTCTTCGTTTTTAACAATTATTTTTTCTTCTATTTGTTTTTCTTTTATGCTATTTTTTTGATAAGAAAATAATAATTTTAAAACTTTAATAATAAAAATTATGATAGTTTTAAAAATTGTTTTTGGTATATCCCAAACAATAAATTTAATCATTTTTAAAATTCTTTTTATCATATCTAAAATAGAAGTTAAGAAACAAACAACAATTAAAATAATTACAAAGAATAATAAAGCTACAATAGCATTTCCAATTATTCCTAAACTAGACCACATATTTAACAAATCAAAACTAATATGTTTAACTGCTAATAAATTGTTGAAATGCTGTTTTACTAATGTTATAATGTAAATACAAAATACTTTTAATTTGTTGATTATATTAGGCAATTGATTTAAAAAATTAATGGCCCAATCCCAACTATTTTGAAAGTGATTTTGTAAAGATAAAAATAGTTGATTCATATTTTCTTGATTCACTTTTTTTGAATCCTTTCTTAAAATTAATTTTAATATGAACTTTTAATTTTTCCATCAGTTTGGGAGCTTAGGAAAATTATAAAGTTCTTTTTTTTATACTTTTTTCACTTTATAAAATGAAAAAAGCCCTATACATATGCACTCTGACGAACATATATATAAGGCTCACTAATTGATTATAACATTTTATATAATAATTAGTTTTTGAAAATTAGCATTTGTTGTCAGAGTGATACTGTCTATATTCTAACACAATAATTTTATTTCCAACATAATTTTTTTGTTGTTAAATTATTTTTTTAATTTATATTTATTTGTATTTGTTTTCGAAAGTTTCATTTTTATATTTTTTATTTCTTGATCTTTTATTTGTTTTAAATAATTTTTTTGTTCATTAAATTTTATTAAATGATTTTTATTTTTTTCGTCAATTAAATGATTTTTATTTTTTTCTTTAATTAAAATATTTTTTATTTCTTGATCTTTTATTTGTTTTAAATAATTTTTTTGTTCATTAAATTTTATTAAATGATTTTTATTTTTTTCGTCAATTAAATGATTTTTATTTTTTTCTTTAATTAAAATATTTTTTATTTCTTGATCTTTTATTTGTTTTAAATAATTTTTTTGTTCATTAAATTTTATTAAATGATTTTTATTTTTTATTTTATTATTTGTTTTTGTTTGAGCAAAAATATTATTTTGGAAAATTATTGACATTATAGAAAATAAAACAATAGAAAAGAAAATTATTTTAGAAATAAATGTAGATGTTTTAAAATGTTTATTAATCAATTTTTTTAATTCTTTCTTTTTTTAATTTAATTTATTACATTATTATTTTAAAATAAATTTCAAATTTATTTTATAGAAAATAAATTTGAAATTTATCTATTTTCCATATAAAAAA
>CP168950.1:0-658990 GCA_051397825.1 Lettuce witches'-broom phytoplasma | reverse complement strand
AAACATCGTTATTATCATATTATCACAATTTTCCAGAGATACTTATACTAACTACAAAGGAAAAGCGCCAGAAATAACCGCTTTAAAAGGAAGCGGCGGCATTGAAACTAACTCCGATATTGTCTTAATGATGTCTGAATTCCAACCAAAACTATCTAAAGACAAAGAAAAGCCCATAAATATATATAATTCGGTCTTAAATCAACTTCATTTAGAAGCTAATGACAATGAAAATCAAAAAATAATTGAAGTATGTATTAAAAAAAACCGTAGTGGTACTAAAAAAACTTTACTTTATCACTTCGAAATGACCACTCAAACTTTCCAAGAAATAGGTTATGTTTTACCTTATCAAATAGAAACTTATTATTAATCAAAAAAAACTAGGAGTAAAGTAAATGAATTTTCAAGAAAAAATAAAACACATTCAAACTAATTTCCCTATGTCAGTTTTATTAAAAAAATTAAATATCATCCCACCTAATTTCAACCTTAAATACCGTTTCCCCTGTCCCATCCATCAAGGTCAAAATCCTACTTGTTGTCATTTAACTTTAGATAATAAAATGCATTGTTGGAAATGTTGTAAAGATTTCGATATTATTGATGTTTATAGGGAGATAAGAGGCATTAAAACTTTCAATAACGCCCTCGAAAGAATATTAAACTTTATGAAAACACAAGAATTTAAAACATTAATCCAGCAACAAAATGCCATTCCTAATTCGCCAACCAATCCTTTCAAATATCAATATCGCGCCAAAAAAATCAAAAATCCCATCGATGAAAAAGAAATTAAGGTTAAAAAAACCCAATTATTTAAAGAAATATCACCTTTATTCAATCAAATCAGAGATTATTATCATTATTTATTAATTTCTAACCGCAACAACGAATCTCACCTAGGCTTAACATATTTAACTCAAAAACGCCAATTAACTCTTGAAACCATTAAAGAGTTTAAATTAGGTTATGCCCCTTTATCAGATAGACCTTTATCTTTTCGTCTAACAAATTATTGTCAAAAACAAAATATCGATCCTACAAAATTAATTGAATATGGCTTTCTCAAAGAAAAAACCAATCAACAAAATAAAAAATATTATCACGATACTTTCCATGGTTCCATCATTATCCCTATTGAAAACGGTTATCATAAAACCTTTCATTTTTATCAAAACCATTTTCGTGAAGTTTCTTATTTCCAACCTAAATACCAATCCATTAACAATTTTAGTCAAACGCCTACTTTTCATTTCAGTTATCGTTTTTGGGAAGCTTTACCATATATTAAACAAACCAAAACCCTCATTATCCATGAGGGTTTTTTTGATGTCATTAGTTGTTATCAAAAAAACATTAAAAACGTAGTTGGGTTAATTTGTGTCACCCAATTACTTTCCCAAGCACAAATAGCCATTCTCAAAAAAGAAAATATCAAAGTCATTATTGCCTTAGATAAGGACGAAACAGGCCAAAAACGTAGCGAAGCATTAGGGTTACAACTAAAAGAAACCGATATTAAATACGAAATTAGACGCATTTTACCGCCATATGATAAAACTTGTAAAGATGTTGATGATTTATTGCGTCAATTTAGAAAAGAAGCCTATCAAAAATGTTTTTTAGACCCATACATATCATATGAAGAGGCCCAAAAGAAACTTATCGTTGATTTAGCTGTTCATTTATTCGGTCAAGACAAAGTAGAAATTATTAATTAAATTAATTTATTCTATATTACATTTCAACCTTTAGCAATGCAAATAAAACTAAAACAATGAATATTCAAATAAAAAACCTATAATATCTTTCAAATTTCATTTAGTTATAAATAACACCTAAATAAACTCAAAAATAAAAAGGAGAAATAAAAAATATGAAAAACGAAACCAATCAAGGCATTATTAAAGGTGGTTGGGAAATAAAATCAACCCCTAATGATTTAGAACAAATCAAAAACTTTTTACAAACAATAAAACAAGAATTATTAAATATTACAATCATCTCACATTCTAAAAAGAAAAACACCTATCAACAAGCAAATTATCGCCCTAACGACCAAACTCTCTTTGTTGACTCTCAAATCTTAGAAGAAATTAAACAAACTAAAATAGCTCTTATTAATGATAATTTATCATCTAGCAATACCAAACTATTACTTTCTGATTTACACCCCCCTTAAAACTCAAAATAACACCCTTAAACACCTATTTAATATTTTTCAAATCAATTATAAAAATACATCTAAAAACGCCATCAAAGAATTAATTGGCAAAATTAATCCTCATAAACTAGAAACCTTACAATTATATCAATTAGACCTTAATAAAGTAGATAAATACAATAAACCTATTAAAACGAATTATAAAAAAGGTTTAAATGTTATTTATTATCAACTAGAAGATTTAAAATATATCCAATTTTTCTTAACTAAGTCAAAACAAGGTTATCGAGTAAAAAAAATCCATCCTAAATATAAATATATTTTTGATAAATGACACTTTTATGACAATTCACTGACATTTTTATGACACTTTGCCTTTTCGCATACCCTATACAAACACAAACACTTTTAACGAGTGATATTTTATATTTTATATCGATAATGATAATGATACTCGATATTTGATATTATCGTTGTATCTTTTAGCTATCATTATTATTAATCGATATAATAAAGATTTCTTTTTTAAAAACTTAATTTTTTTTAAATTATTTAATTTATTAATAAATTTTAATTTTAAAATTAACTGCCTAACCAGTGTTAGTTATGTGTTATTTATATAAACAAAATAAAACCAAACACAATCTCCTAACGCGCTAAAGCGCTAACAAAAATTATAAACACAAACAAATAAAAGAAGAAGAAAGAAAACATACCCCCATTTGTACCTACTCCTTTTTTCATAAATATAATCATTTAGAGTTATAATAGATGATATGTAAAAACATATGAAAAAAGGAAATAATATCAAATTAATGCATAAATTAAAACAAAAAATGAAATTATTACAAAAAATGTTTTCGCAAATTCATAATATTAACAAAGAATTAGTTTTTAAATTAGTCAAACGATTTGAAAAAGGCCTTAATTTAACTACAATTTTAAAAACAATTCAAATAAAACGGAGTATCTATTATTATTGGTTAAAAACTAAAGCAAAATTAAAATTAAAACAAGAAAAACAATTATTAGAACAAAAACGTATTGCCTCTTTATGCAAAATGCATGAATATTTCTTAGGACATCGAAAAATCACTGATTTATACTTAAAAACTTTTAATGAAACTATCACTAAGAAAAAAGTTTATCTCATCATGAAAGAAAAAGGTATTTGTTGTCGTTTAAGGATGAAAAAAAATAAATACTGTTATCATTCTTTACAAGAAAATTTAAATATAGTTCCTAATTTAATTCAACAAAACTTTAAAACAACCCAACCGATGCAAAAACTCTTTACCGACATTACTTATTTTAAAACCAATGAAGGTTTTTTATATTTTTCTTGTATTATCGACGCTTTTAATAATCAAATTATTGCCTCTCATATTTCTAATCGTCAAAATAAAGCTTTAATTCTAAACACTATCAAAAAAATTCCTAAATTAAAAAAACCTTGTATTATTCACTCCGATCAAGGCACAGTTTATCAATCCCAAAAAATCCAACAAACTTTAATGAAAAAAGGTTTTCTTATTAGTATGTCGCGTAAAGCAACCCCTAGAGATAACGCCCTAATTGAAAACTTATTTGGCCAAATGAAAAGTATTTTATTCTATCGCGATCCTTTTTTATTCCAAAAATCACTAGCAAAAGTAAAAAATATAATTAAAAAATTCACTTCTTTTTGGAATAAAAAATGGTTACTAGCCAAATTAAACTATCTTTCCCTTATCCAATATGCACAAAGTTTAAGATAAAAGAATTAAAAAACTTTCAAAAACAGACCTTTTTTCAAAAAAAGGTAACTTTTTTACGCTTTTTTTGCATAAAATGTTATTATTAATAATAAAAATCATTTTCTTTTCATTTTCTTAACACTTTTTTAACTTTTTTTACCTAACTATATAGTGTAATGATAAAATATTTAAAAAAATATCTTTTGAAACTAACAAATTATGAAAAACATTAGACACATTTTAATCTAATCAAAATACTTTGTTAGTTTGAAAAGATATGCAATTATCAGTTAATTTTAAGTCTTAAAGAATAATTTTAAAGACAAAAGTTGTATTAAAAAAAGGAACAGTGCAATTTCAATCAGATTAGAGGGCGAAAAATTACTATGATTTTTCAAAACCCTATGACTAGTTTAAATCCGTTAATGAAGGTTGGTAAACAAATTGAAGAGGTTTTCAAAATTAAAACTAAAAGAGACAAGAAAAATTATTCTAAAGCTGAATTTAAAAAACAAACAATTCAATTGATGAAAGAAATGGGTATTGATGAGGCGGACAATAAATATCATCTATATCCGCACCAATTATCAGGGGGAATATGTCAAAGAATAGTTATAGGCATTGCACTAGCTAATGAATCAGAAATATTGTTTTGCGATGAACCCACTACTGCTCTAGATCCTATCGTGCAAAAACAAATTTTAGAATTAATTAAAAAAATTACCAAAGAACGTAAATTATCAGTTATTTTCATTACTCATGATTTAGGAGTTATTGCAAGCATGGTAGATCGAGTGGCAGTTATGTAAGCTGGTAAAATTGTTGAAATAGGTCAAATAAACGAGATTTTTTATAATGCTCATCATCCTTATACTTGGGCTTTATTACAATCTATGCCTAATTTAAACAATAAAGAAGAAAATTTAAATTTCATTGAAGGCCAACCGCCTGTTTTAACTTTTATCCCTCAAGGAGATGCTTTTGCTCCTAGAAATCCTTATGCTTTAAAAATAGACTTTGAAAAAGAACCTCCTATGTTTCCGATTAGCGCTTCTCATTTTGCTGCCACTTGGTTACTCCATCCTTCGGCTCCTAAATATGAAGCGCCTGCATTTATCCAATCATTAAGAAGAAAAGGAGGTTTTATTTAATAAAATGTCCAAAAAACAGTTTTAGACTTTAATAATATTTCTTTCACTTTTCCTAATGGTTTTGAAGTTTTAAGAAAAGTTAATTTTAAAATTAATAAAAACGAAATTGTGGGCTTAGTAGGAGAGTCGGGAAGCGGAAAAACTACTATTGGTAAAATTATTACAGGTATTAACGACCCTTCCGAAGGTAAATTGTTTTTCTATAATGGCGATAAAAATTATTTATTAGCTCAAAATAACAAAAAAATTAAAGACAATAGAAAACTACTTTTAAGCGAAATACAAATGATTTTTCAAAATCCCGAAGCTGCGTTGAATCCGAGAATGTTGGCAAAAGAAATTTTGGCTGAAGGTCTTTATGCGCAAAAAATCAAAGATAAGAAAATTATTGATGAAAAAATTAAGAAAATGATCATTTTAGTGGGTTTAAACAAAAGTGATTTATATCGTTTTCCTCATCAATTTTCAGGCGGACAGCAACAACGTATTGCTATCGCTAGATCTTTAATAGTAGAACCTAAATTAATTGTTGCCGATGAACCTGTTTCTGCTTTAGATGTTTCTATTCAAGCACAAATTATTAATTTATTGAAAGAATTGAATCAAAAATTATCTTTAACTATGCTGTTCATTTCTCATGATTTATCGATTGTTAAATATTTTTGCGACCGTATTATAGCGATTTATAAAGGTAAAATAGTGGAAGAAAAAAATAGCGATTTATTGTTTTCAAATCCTGAACACCCTTATACTAAAAAATTAATTGATGCTATCTATGAACCTGATCCACACAAATATCAAAAATAAAACTAATTTTTTTTCAACAATTTAGTTTTATTTTTATTTTATTCTTGTGACATTAAGAAAATATTGAAATTTTTTTCGGTTAAAAGATGTAAAGCCAATATTTTCTCGTTGATAAAAGGTATTTTTATTGTATAATTGATTTGTATTAAAAAAATGAAATAAAAAAATGTGAAAATGAAGAGATTCTCTCCTCTGCCTGAAAAATTATGATAATTTTTAGGCGAAAAGCACAATAAATTTAAATAATAGTTGTCTTTTACAACAGATAAATAAAATTTATTTTTATTATGGTTTTATCCGGAGAGTACTTTATAATAAGTACTTTTTTGTTTTAATTTAGTTTTTTATAAAATGAAATATTTTAAAAAATTATTATTTCTAAAAAAGGAGTTTATTCGATATTAAATACAAGAAAAATAAAAAAGATAATTTAAAAGTTGATGTTTTATTCAATGAAAATATACCTTACGGAGAACATTTAGTTATTGATGAAAAAGGTTATAAATTGGGCGTTTTTGAAAAATCAAAAATACTTGATTTAGCCGATTCTAAAGATATAGATGTTGTCTTAATTAATGGTAATTCGAATCCTAAAGTTGTCCGCTTAATGGATTATTCTCAATTTTATTATGATCAACAAAAAAAATTAAAGAAAATTCAAAAAAAACAAAATATAACGGTTTTGAAAAAACTACGTATTAGCCCTAATATTCAAGCTAATGATCTAGAATACAAAGTTAAAAAAGTTCGTGATTTTTTAGTTAAAGGCGACAAAGTTAAAATAACTATGTTTTTCCCTGGAAGAATGATAGTTCACTCAGAATTAGGTAAAAAAGTTTTTCAACAAATTATATCTGATTTAAAAGATATATCTAAAATTGATTTATTTCCGAAATTAGAAGGTCGTCAAATGTCGGCTCTTTTAAGCCCCCTTAATTTCTAAAAAATAAAATAACTAAAATTTTCATCAATATAAGAAGGTAATTATGATAAAGAAAAAAACTCATAAAGGTTTAAAAAAACGCATTAAAATCACAGGTACAGGCAAATTTTTAAGAGGGCATGCTTATAAAAATCATTTAGCAGGTTCTAAAACAACTAAACAAAATAGACAATTAAGAGGAATCGTACAAGTTGATCCTTCTGATATGAAAAGAATTAAAAATCTTATTTAATATAATCTAAACATTAAACTAAGAAAGAAGGAAAAAAGATGGTTAAAATAAATTTTGTTAACGCAAGACACAAACGTCGTAAAAAAGTATTAAAATTAGCGAAGGGTTATTTCGGTTCCAAAAGCACTCTTTATAAAACAGCTAACGAACAAGTGATGCGCTCGCTTCAGTACGCTTACAGAGACAGAAGACAAAAAAAACGTAATTTTAGAAAAGTATGGATTACTAGAATTAATGCTGGTTGCGTTAACAACAACATTAGTTATTCACGATTTATTTATGGCCTTTTATTAGCCCAAGTAGAAGTTAATCGTAAAATATTAGCTTATATGGCTTATCAAGCAGCTGATATGTTTGCTAGTTATGTTGAATTAGCTAAAGAACATTTAGCAAAAAAAGAACTTATTTTAGCACAACAAAAAGCTAATAAAACTCCAAAAAAAGAGAAAAAAAATAAATCAGAAAAAATAACAAAAAAAGAAGTAAAAGTTCAATTAGAAGAAAATAAACCAGTTGAATCAACTGTTGAATTGTCTGAAGAAGCGCTAGAAGAAGTTAAAATTGTGCAAGAAGAAACAGAAGTTGAAAAAAATGAAGAATTAGACTTAAACAAAATGCTTGTAACAGATTTAAAAAAATTAGCTAAAACATATAATATAGATGGCGCTTCTAAAATGAAAAAAGCAGACTTGATTAAATCTTTTGAAAAAGTTATTAAGAAAAATTAATTTTATAACACATAAGAAAGGTGTTTTATAATATATGGAAATTAAAAAAACAAATCCTAAATGCAAAATCGTTTTGAACTTATTAAAAGCAATTTTTTCTTTTTTTGCTGCTTGTTGTTTATGGAACCCTGCCAAAATTGAATACCAAGGGTGGCAATTGAGTAATATTTTATTAGCTATTTCTATTATTTTGTTTGCTTATTTTTTTGCTTTCGCTAATTTTAAACAAAATAAAGGTTTTATCAAGTTTTTATTCTTTATGGAAAGTGCAGTTTTAAGTTTTATTTCCGTTGGCTTATCTGTAAAACCTTTAATTAACAATGAATTTTTAGCTAAGATGTTAGAATTGACTAACATCATCGCTTATATCTTTATAGTTCATTTTTTAATTCAAATTTATGTGCATTATACTAAAAAAGAACAAAAAAAATCTAATTTTGCCTTTTTTTCCTATTTGATTCTTTTTGGGTTAAGTTCTTATTTATTAGGAGCAAAATTTGACTTGAAAAATACTATTTTAAAATCTTTATCAGTTACATTAGCAGTTATATACTTCGTTTATCTATTCTTGTTTGTTAAAGGTGTTTATAAAGTTATTAAAGAAAAAAAACAATTGAAAAACGATTCACAACCTAATGCAAAAACGTCTAACGAACAAACTTACAATCAATAAAATCTAAAGGAGATTTGTCGTGTCTGATTTATTACAAAAAATGGAAGATTTAACTATGTTGAATGGTATTTCTGGCCAAGAAAAAGCAGTTAACCAATACATTAAAAATAATGTAGAAGGACAAGTTGATAAAATTGAATACGATAATTTAGGCAGTTTATTAGCTTATAAAGGCAATAAAGGCCCTAAAATAATTCTTGCTGGACATGTTGATGAAGTTGGTTTAATGGTTAGCGAAATAACTAAAGAAGGTTTTGTTAAATTTCAAACTATCGGCGGTTGGGTTTCTAAAGTAATGTTAGCCCAAACATGGCAAATAAATACTAAAAAAGGTGTTTTATTCGCTGTTACAGGAGCTAAACCTCCTCATTCTTTGGCTCCGTCAGAAAGATACAAAACACCCGAAATGAGCAGTTTATTCTTAGATTTAGGTGTGCAAAATAAAGAAGAAGCTGAAGAATTAGGCGTAAGAGTGGGAGATATGGTTACTCCTTACACAGAGTTTAGAGCTTTAGGTAATTCTAACTTTTTATTAGCGAAAGCTATTGATAATCGTGCCGGCGCTTTAGCGGTGATGGAAGTGTTAAAAACTTTAAAAAACAATCCTAACCAATGTGTTGGCGCTTTTACAGTACAAGAAGAAGTTTGTTTAAGAGGTGCAAAAACTAGCACTAATAAAATTAAACCCCAAATAGCTATAGCTGTTGATGTAGGAGTGTCAGATGATGTTCCGGGCGATAAAAACGTTTCTAAAAAAGTTTTAGGACAAGGTCCTCAATTATCTTTTTTCGATCAAGGTTTGATCGCTCATAAAGGTCTAAGAGATTATATTATGGAAATAGCTCAAGAAAATAAGATACCTTTTCAAGAACCGCTTCCGTCCGGAGGAACAACTGACGCTGCTTCTATGCATACACAAAACGAAGGTGCAGCATCTGTAGTCATTTCTATTCCAACTAGATATATTCATTCTCACGTTTCTATCATTCACAAAGAAGATATCGAAAACACAATCAAACTTTTAGTTTTATTGGTACAAAAATTAGATGATAAAAAAGTAGAAGAAATTTTATTCAATCTATGATGAAATTTTACCATTTAAGGTCGCTATTAACGGAAGTGATCTTAAATTTTAATATTTTTTTTAACAGTAACTAACAAAAAAATAAAGAAGGTTTGGGATTTTTATGAAAAGAACATATCAACCAAGTAAAATTAAAAGAAGAAGAACACACGGCTTTAGAGCAAGAATTGCCACTGTTGGCGGTCGTCGTGTTTTATCTGCAAGAAGAAGAAAAGGACGTGCAAAATTAACTGTTTCATCGGTTAATTAACAATAATTTAGATAAATTTATTATTTATTTTTAAAATAAATTTAAGATAAAAAAGGATAATATAAATTTTTATCATGAAAAGAAAATTTATTTTAAGAAAAACTAGTGAAATCAATTTGATTTTTAAACTTAATAAAAATAAAAATATCAGAAATGGTTTTTTTACGTTATATTATGCTAAAAATAACCATTTTAAACATTTTAAATTTGCTTTAAGTATTAGTAAAAAATACGGCAAATCGCACGAAAGAAATTTAATTAAAAGACGTTTAAGAATGATTATTTATCAAAATATGAATATGATCAATCCTCATACGTCTTTCGTTCTTGTTATCAAACCAAAAGCGAAAGAACTTGATTTTGCTGGATTATCTAAATATTTCTTAATTTTAATCAAAAAAATTTCTTAATTGTTTCTAAATAAGGATATTTTAATAATATGAGTAAAAAAAAATTACCGTTTAAACAAATACAAAAATTTTTAACCTTTCTTTCGATAACTATTTTATTATTTATTTTTGTCAAATGGACTTTTCCTTCTAAGAAAAACATAGAAGAGTTAAAAGACGCTGACATCAAGATTGTTTTTAATTATGATGTATCCGATGCAAAAAAAAAGAAAATATTGAATGAAATGAAGGAAAAATTAAATGATCCAAAATCTTTTAATTTTGCCGATTATTCAAATTATGTCAATATTTTTCAAATTGGCATTCAAAATAATAAAAATATCGTTGTTAGACAATGGAATCAAGAGGATTTTAACCCTTCTGAAAAAATTGAAAATAATGGAAAAACGATAGACGATTTTAAAACATTATTAAAAGACAAAATAAATGCTATTTTAAACAATGAAAATTATTTTTTCTCTTTTGAAGAAAAACTTGATGAGAAAAAAAATCCTCCAGCAAACGTTATTAAACAATTTTTCACTATCAAAAGAGGGACTAATTTTGATTACGCTTTAAGCCAAAACAATTATGACAAGGTTAACAAACAAAAATTGCGTGTTTATGAGATAGATTCTGTTAAATCTGTCCAAAAATTTGAAATTTTCAAAGATAAAGATAAGACAGAAAAAATTCATGCTGATGATTATAACAAAACAATCAGAGAGAAAAAAGATGACAATGGTGTCTTCAATTCTTTTATTTTAAAAGAAGACGCAGAACAAAAAGATTTAAACTTAAAATTATTTGTAGACGATTCTGGCGACTCTCCTATTCAATGGCCTTCTAAATTAAGATGGACTGGCATTTTAGGGTGGGGTTATATTTGGAACGTTTTAATCATTTTCATCGGTTCTTCTTTAGACTTCTTTTCCAACATCTTTGCCGGCAAAGAAGATGGTATTTTTTTCGGCAATTTAGGGTTAGGCATCATTTTAACTACTATTTTGATCAGAACTTTATCGTGGCCGATCTATACTAAAACTAGTTCTTTTTCTTTGAATATGAGTTTGGCTCAACCAGAAATAGATAAAATCAAAGCTAAATACGTTTTAAGAAAAGACAAAGCGTCTATGCAGCAAATGCAAATGGAAATAATGAAAGTATATAAAAAATACAATTTTAATATTTTCGGTATCTTTATAACTTTTTTACAAATGCCTATTTTCATCGCTATGTTAAGATCTTTAAATCGTTTCCGTATTTATGGCGGAATGTTCACTCCTCGCACTGGAAAACACTTTTTAGGTTTTATTAATTTAAATCCTGGAGAAGAAGATCTTATTGTTAAATTAGTTTTATCTCTTTTCGTTGGTATAAGTATGTTTTTCTTAAACAAATTAAGTTTAAAAAAACCATCTTATTTAAAACAAAATACTAAAATTTTAACTTTAGAACAACAAACACAAAAAAAAGCTCAAGAAAAAAGTATGAAGGTTTTCAGTTATATGATGATCGGATTAATGACTTTTGCTTCTTTCAAAGATGTAACTTTATCTTTATATTGGGTTGTAGGAAATTTATTCACTATAGTTCAAATAATTATTAATCATAAATTAATGGAAAATAAATATATTTTATTAAAAAAACAAGGATTGTAAAATATTTTTATTTTCTTTTTTTTGCATTTTTTTATTTTTGTTTTTGGCAGAAGTTGGTAATTAAATTTCTTCATAGGAAGTTTAAGCGATCGTTAAACGACCATTAAATAAATCACTTCAGTTGATAGTCTTTTTTCGATCAAAAAAGACTTTTTCTAAATAAAGTTTACCAACAAAAAAGTATTACTTTGAAAAAAAATACGTTTTAAAAAGTATTTTGTGAAAAGAAAAAATCCTATAATAGGTAATTTTATATTGAAAAAGAAATGACAACCAAAGTTATTTTACCATGTATAAAAAAAACATATTTTTTTATAAAAAATATGTTTTTTTTATTATTTAATATGTTAAAATCAAATAGTAAGTTTTTCAAATAAATTTTTATTTGATGTATTTTGAAATTTTCAAAAGAAACTTTTCTTTGGAGGGGTAGCGAAGTGGTTAAACGCAGCAGTCTGTAAAACTGTTCCGTGAGGTACGTTGGTTCGAATCCATCCCCCTTCACCATTATTAATTTTTTTGAAATAAAATGTAAAAAAAGATTGAAATAATTGATTTTACATGTTATAATTAATTTGTTAGTTTTGTGAATTGATTTTTTTTCAATCACATTCATTAATAAATAAAAATAATTTTTTAATTCTTTGAAAACTGAAGATGATGTTTTATTATAAATTTTTTAAATATTTAAATCATTAAATTTTCTTTTTTAATTAATTCGTTAAAAAAGATAATCAAAACAAAACGAAGAGTTTGATCCTGGCTCAGGATGAACGCTGGCGGCGTGCCTAATACATGCAAGTCGAACGGAAACCTTCGGGTTTTAGTGGCGAACGGGTGAGTAACACGTAAGCAACCTGCCCTTAAGACGAGGATAACAATTGGAAACAGTTGCTAAGACTGGATAGGAAAAGTAAAGGCATCTTCACTTTTTTAAAAGACCTTCTTTGAAGGTATGCTTAAGGAGGGGCTTGCGACACATTAGTTAGTTGGCAGGGTAAAGGCCTACCAAGACTATGATGTGTAGCTGGACTGAGAGGTTGAACAGCCACATTGGGACTGAGACACGGCCCAAACTCCTACGGGAGGCAGCAGTAGGGAATTTTCGGCAATGGAGGAAACTCTGACCGAGCAACGCCGCGTGAACGATGAAGTATTTCGGTATGTAAAGTTCTTTTATTAAGGAAGAAAAAAGAGTGGAAAAACTCCCTTGACGGTACTTAATGAATAAGCCCCGGCTAATTATGTGCCAGCAGCCGCGGTAATACATAAGGGGCGAGCGTTATCCGGAATTATTGGGCGTAAAGGGTGCGTAGGCGGTTTAATAAGTCTATAGTTTAATTTCAGTGCTTAACGCTGTTATGCTATAGAAACTGTTTTACTAGAGTGAGATAGAGGCAAGCGGAATTCCATGTGTAGCGGTAAAATGCGTAAATATATGGAGGAACACCAGAGGCGTAGGCGGCTTGCTGGGTCTTTACTGACGCTGAGGCACGAAAGCGTGGGGAGCAAACAGGATTAGATACCCTGGTAGTCCACGCCGTAAACGATGAGTACTAAGTGTCGGGTAAAACCGGTACTGAAGTTAACACATTAAGTACTCCGCCTGAGTAGTACGTACGCAAGTATGAAACTTAAAGGAATTGACGGGACTCCGCACAAGCGGTGGATCATGTTGTTTAATTCGAAGATACACGAAAAACCTTACCAGGTCTTGACATTTTCTTGCGAAGTTATAGAAATATAATGGAGGTTATCAGGAAAACAGGTGGTGCATGGTTGTCGTCAGCTCGTGTCGTGAGATGTTAGGTTAAGTCCTAAAACGAGCGCAACCCTTGTCGTTAATTGCCAGCATGTAATGATGGGGACTTTAACGAGACTGCCAATGAAAAATTGGAGGAAGGTGGGGATTACGTCAAATCATCATGCCCCTTATGATCTGGGCTACAAACGTGATACAATGGTTGATACAAAGAGTAGCTGAAACGCGAGTTCTTAGCCAATCTCACAAAATCAATCTCAGTTCGGATTGAAGTCTGCAACTCGACTTCATGAAGTTGGAATCGCTAGTAATCGCGAATCAGCATGTCGCGGTGAATACGTTCTCGGGGTTTGTACACACCGCCCGTCAAACCACGAAAGTTGGCAATACCCCAAAGCGGTCGCCTAACTTCGCAAGAAGAAGGATCCGTCTAAGGTAGGGTCGATGATTGGGGTTAAGTCGTAACAAGGTATCCCTACCGGAAGGTGGGGATGGATCACCTCCTTTCTAAGGAAAAAATAAAATTATCATCTTCAGTTTTGAAAGACTTAGAAAATTCATAAGTTTTTCTTTTTTAAGGCATTAAGGGCCTATAGCTCAGCTGGTTAGAGCACACGCCTGATAAGCGTGAGGTCGGTGGTTCGAGTCCATTTAGGCCCACCAGTTTATTTTAAAAGTTATAAGCACTGTTTTAAAAAAAGTTCTTTGAAAAGTAGATAAACATAGTAAAATCAAAAAAATTGAAGGAATTAAGAGCGCACAGTGGATGCCTTGGCACCAAGAGCCGATGAAGGACGCAATTAACGGCGATACGCCACGGGGAGTTGTAAATAAATGAAGATCCGTGGATTTCCGAATGGGGAAACCTACTATAATAACATTATAGTTTTTTGATTTTCGAATCAAAAAGGGATACGCAGTGAACTGAAATATCTAAGTAACTGCAGGAAAAGAAAGTAATAACGATTCTGGTAGTAGTGACGAGCGAATCCGGAGGAGCCCGATACCACCACTAGTTACAAAATTTTAACCAACTTGAAGTTTTTGGGAAAAAACACCAAAGAAGGTGATAGTCCTGTAAGGGTAAGTTAAAATCTAGGGTATCAAAAAGTACGGCGAGACACGAGAAATCTTGTTGGAACATAGGGAGGACCATCTCCTAAGGCTAAATACTACTTGGTGACCGATAGTGAACTAGTACCGTGAGGGAAAGGTGAAAAGAACCCCGGAAGGGGAGTGAAATAGATCCTGAAACTGTGTGCTTACAATTAGTTAGAGCTCGTTAATGAGTGATAGCTTGCCTTTTGCAGAATGAACCGGCGAGTTATGATATATAGCAAGGTTAAGTTTGAAGGAACGAAGCCGTAGCGAAAGCGAGTCTTAAGAGGGCGTTTAGTTTTATGTCATAGACCCGAAACTGAAGTGAGCTAGCCATGAACAGGTTGAAGTTTGGGGACAACCAAATGGAGGACCGAACCAGGACACGTTGAAAAGTGTTTGGATGATTTGTGGCTAGAGGTGAAATTCCAATCGAACTCAGAGATAGCTGGTTCTCCCCGAAATAGCTTTAGGGCTAGCGTTAATTCAGAAATTTTAATGAAGGTAGAGCACTAAATGATTGAGGGCTCCACCTCGGGGTACCGATATCAATTAAACTCCGAATGTCATTAAAAACAATTAGCAGTCAGACTGTGGGTGATAAGGTCCATGGTCAAAAGGGAAAGAGCCCAGACCGTCAGCTAAGGTCCCTAAATTAATGTTAAGTGGAAAAGGAAGTAGAGACGTTAAAACAATTAGGAAGTTGGCTTAGAAGCAGCCATCTTTTAAAGAGTGCGTAATAGCTCACTAATCTAATGACTCTGCGCCGAAAATTTAACGGGGCTAAAACATTATACCGAAGCTACGGATATAAAAATAATTTATTATTTTTAATATGGTAGGGGAAGCGTTCTGACATCGATGAAGCCATAGCGGAAGCAGTGGTGGAGAGGTCAGAAGTGAGAATGCCGGTGTAAGTAACGAAAAGATAGGTGAGAATCCTATCCGTCAAAAACCCAAGGTTTCCAGGGGCAGGTTCGTCCGCCCTGGGTTAGTCAGGTCCTAAGGCGAGGCAGAAATGCGTAGTCGATGGCAAGCAGGCTAAAATTCCTGCACTAAGAAAACAACTGATGGAGCTACAAAATAGGCTAAGCGCACCCTTTATTGGATTAGGGTAGAAGAACCGAGTTTGAGAAGATAGGCAAATCCGTCTTCTTATTCCAAAAAATAAGGTTTGAAGGTAACGTGACTGAAGTCATATTTTCAAGAAAAACTTCTAGGGTTAATTGTTTTTTTACCTGTACCGTAAACCGACACAGGTGGGAAGGTAGAATATACTAAGACGCGCGAGAAAACTCTTGTTAAGGAACTCGGCAAAATGACTCCGTAACTTCGGGATAAGGAGAGCTTTTATGATAAAAAGTAAAAGCCGCAGAGAATAGGCCCAAGCGACTGTTTATCAAAAACATAGGTCCCTGCTAAACCGTGAGGTGATGTATAGGGGCTGATGCCTGCCCGGTGCTGGAAGATTAAGAGGAGATGTCAAAGGTAACTTGAAGCATTGAATTGAAGTCCCAGTGAACGGCGGCCGTAACTATAACGGTCCTAAGGTAGCGAAATTCCTTGTCGGGTAAGTTCCGACCCGCACGAAAGGCATAACGATTTGGGCGCTGTCTCAACAAGAGTCTCGGTGAAATCAAATTACCGGTGAAAATGCCGGTTACCCGCGACAGGACGAAAAGACCCCATGGAGCTTTACTGTAGCTTAATATTGAAATTGAAAATTGCATGTAGAGGATAGGTGGGAGACTGTGAAATTAGGACGCTAGTTCTAATGGAGTCATCCTTGGAATACCACCCTTGTTATTTTTAGCTTCTAACCTGCATAAGTGTATTATGAGGGACAGTGTTTGGTGGGCAGTTTGACTGGGGCGGTCGCCTCCTAAAGAGTAACGGAGGCGTTCAAAGGTACCCTCAAAATGGTCGGAAATCATTTTAAGAGCGTAAAGGTAAAAGGGTGCTTGACTGCGAGACCTACAAGTCGAGCAGGAACGAAAGTTGGACTTAGTGATCTTACGGTACCGTATGGAAGGGCCGTGACTCAACGGATAAAAGCTACCCTGGGGATAACAGGCTTATCGCTTCCGAGCGTTCACAGCGACGAAGCGGTTTGGCACCTCGATGTCGGCTCATCGCATCCTGGAGCTGGAGAAGGTTCCAAGGGTTGGGCTGTTCGCCCATTAAAGCGGAACGCGAGCTGGGTTCAGAACGTCGTGAGACAGTTCGGTCTCTATCCGTCGTGGGCGTTGGAAATTTGCAAGGAGCTGTCCCTAGTATGAGAAGACCGGGATGGATGTACCGCTGGTGTTTCAGTTGGTTCGCCAGAACCACAGCTGAGTAGCTATGTATAGAAAGGATAAACACTGAAAGCATCTAAGTGTGAAGCCTCCCTTAAGATGAGATTTCCCTATGAGATCTCTGGAAGACTACCAGGTTGATAGGCTAGAGGTGTAAGAATAGTGATATTTTCAGCTGACTAGTACTAATAGATCCATTGACTTTGATTTTTTTGAAATAACTATGGTTATCTAGTTTTGAAAGATCCTTGGTGATTTAGTCAAGGGGAAACACCTGTTCCCATTCCGAACACAGCAGTTAAGCCCTTAAACCCCGACAATAGTTTTTCGTATGGAAAGTTAAGATAGGTTTTTGCCAAGGATTACTTGAAAAATTACTTTTAAAAAGAGGATTAGCTCAGTTGGGAGAGCGTCTGCCTTACAAGCAGAATGTCGGGGGTTCAAGTCCCTCATCCTCTACCAATTTTTACAATCACAATTTTAAAGCCAAAATAGCTCAATAGGTAGAGCAACTGACTTGTAATCAGTAGGTTGCGGGTTCGATTCCTGTTTTTGGCACCATTAGGCGGCCCGTTAGCTCAGTTGGTAGAGCACTTGACTTTTAATCAAGGTGTCAAAGGTTCGAGTCCTTTACGGGTCACCATTTTATTAATTTTTAGACAAATATAAACGAAAATTTAATTTGGCTCATTTGCCTGAATGGTGGAATAGGTAGACACGTGGGACTTAAAATCCCATGGTTTTAGAGCCGTGCCGGTTCAAGTCCGGCTTCAGGTACCATTAAAAAAAGGGGTTTTAGCTCAGTTGGTAGAGCGCCTGTCTTGCACACAGGAGGTCAGCGGTTCGAATCCGCTAAGCTCCACCAACATTAATATTAATAATTTCAAAAATTAAAAAACAAATTTTAAACAAAGGCGGTGTAGCTCAGCTGGCTAGAGCACACGGTTCATACCCGTGAGGTCGAGGGTTCGAGTCCCTCTGCCGCCACCATCGTATGGACCTGTAGCTCAGCTGGTCAGAGCCACCGGCTCATAACCGGTTGGTCGTAGGTTCGAATCCTACCGGGTCCACCATAAATTTAATTAAAATTTTGTTATAATTATTTTTTGGAGGAATACCCAAGTCCGGTTGAAGGGGCCAGTCTTGAAAACTGGAAGGTCTGAAAGGACGCGGGGGTTCGAATCCCTCTTCCTCCGCCAATATTTAAAAATAATTTTTTATAAATATTTGCCAATAACTTATGTTATAATTTTTATGATTTAAGTTGAGATCGCGGGATAGAGCAGTTTGGTAGCTCGTCGGGCTCATAATCCGAAGGTCGTAGGTTCAAATCCTACTCCCGCAACCAAAAAAACACAAAAAGGTCCGGTGGTGTAGTGGTTAACATGCTTGCCTGTCACGCAGGAGATCGCGGGTTCGATCCCCGTCCGGACCGCCAAATATTATTTATTTGGCTCTGTAGCTCAGTCGGTAGAGCAGTGGCTTGAAGAGCCTCGTGTCGGCAGTTCGATTCTGCCCGGAGCCACCATTGATTATATTTAAAATTAACTTTTTTTAAACAAAATTTGATGCATTTGTTATAATATTTCTGTATTATTAATTTTTATTAAATTAAAAATTAGAAAGAAAAAAATGAAAAAAAGTAAATTTTGTTTAAAAAAAGTTAATTTATTATTTTTTATTTTGATAGTTTTATTTTATTTTAATTCTTTTTTTGTTTATGCTATAGAAAAAAGCCAAAAAAAAGAAGAAATAGAGTTAAGCATTTTAGAAGAAAAAAATACAAGAAAAATAATAGATAAAAAATCTTCATCTGCAAATGATGATGTAATTTCGCAACAGGAAAAATTTGATGAATCCGCTGTGATTGATGTTTCTTTTTCTTTGTTAGAAAATAATTATAAAAAAGATTCATCCAAAAAACATTTTTTTATAGGATGGAAACATGATTTTGGTTCTTTGTTTTCTAAAAAAATAAGGCTTTTTTATAACGTAGCCCAAGTTAAAACAGTTCCTTGTGTTTCTTTCCAAGAATGGTTGAACTTTAAACAGTTATGTTTTGGTCTTGTTGATCATCATATCCCTAAAGTTAATCTTTTATTTGATTTGATTGATTTTTCAGGCATTAAAGAAGAGTTTGTTGATGATAAATACGATAGAATAGCTTTAGAAACGGTTGATTTTTATCGCTTATTGAAGAAAGAACCAGCTTTAGGGTGTTTTTATTTTAAAAATAACGAAATAAAGGCGATTGATTCGGTTAATATTTCGTTTTGCAATTGTAAAAACACAGGTTATTCTTTGTTAGAATTGATCCATGAAATAATACATTTTAGAGACAATGATTCAGATACTTTAAAAAAACATTTAGTGATTTATGTTCAACATTTAATGGAAATCGTGAGAGGAGAAAATACTTCCGAAGAAGTAGACCTTTCTATCGAACAGTTATTGGATAAAATTACTATTTCAACTGATATTGAGTCGTTGGAGCAAAATTTATTATTTCATTTGATTAAAAATTTAAGCCATAAATATGCTCCAGAAAAATTTTCCATCCATTCTACTTTGGAAAATAAAAAAATCAAACCCTCAAAAGAAATGAAAATGACTTTATCTTTTACACCACAACATCAAACTATTGGTTTTTTGTTAAAAATAAAAAATGACGCAGAAAACAATTTTTATCTTTATTTATATGAAATTTTTAACGAAGAAAAAAATGGACCAGAAAAATTACAATTCATCGATAAAGTGATGATTTCTAGCATCCAGAAAAATAAAGAGATGTTTTTTAATCATTTATCTATTAATGTTTTAAAAAAGAAAACTTTGTTCGTTAAAGGGATTTCTTTATTTAATACACGAATTTAAAAAATTAGCATTATCTTGGATAGTGCAAAAAAAATAAATAAAATAAATTTTTAATTGTAAACGGAGAAAATTATGAATATAATGCACGATATTAATCCTAAGAGAATTGCTGAAGACCAATTTGTTGTTTTAATCGAAATCTCTCAAGGTAGTAAGAAAAAATACGAAATTGATAAAGAAACAGGCTTGTTATCGTTAGATCGCTATTTGACGACGTCTTTTCGTTACCCTGTTAATTATGGCTTCATCCCTTTAACTCATTGTGAAGATAACGATCCGCTGGATGTTTTTGTTTTATCCCAAGAATCATTAGATCCGATGGTTTTAGTTAATTGTCGTCCTCTAGGAGTGATTCGCATGATTGATAACGGAGAATTAGATGAAAAATTGATTGCTGTTCCTGTGAGAGATCCTTTAATGGATCAGTACCAAGATATTAAAGATTTGCCTCAACCTTTAGTAGCCGAAATAGAACATTTTTTACTTCATTATAAAGATTTAGACAAAAAAACAGTGTCTATCGAAAAAATAGAAGGGAAACAAGAAGCTAAAAACGCTATTAAACATTCTTTAGTTGCTTATGAAGAAATCACTAAAAAATAACACTGTTTTAATTGTTGTAGCTTTCTTATTTTTCAAAAAGACCTATCGCCAATGATGTCTAATTATAATTTTTATTTTTAAAATTTATTTTTTGAAATGTATGAATGATTATAATTGTTTTTATGTTATTTTTATTTCGCATTTGATAAAATAACGAAAGAGATAACAAATAACAATGAAAAAAACTGTCATTTTAAATAAAAAAGCTTCTTATGATTATTTCTTAGATAAAAAATATTGTGCTGGGATTAAATTATTAGGTAACGAAGTTAAATCTATCCGTTTAGGCAAAGTTAATTTAGACAGTTCTTACATTTATTTTGTGGGCGATGAATTGTTTGTTTATAATATGAAAATCGCTAAATATGATTTTAGCAATAATTTTGATTTTGAAGAAAATAGGAAAAAGAAGCTTTTGTTGAAAAAGCAAGAAATTTTACAAATAAAAAGCAAAATTAAATTGAAAAATTTTAGCGTTATTCCGATTAAACTATTTTTAATCAAAAACCTCTTTAAATTAGAGTTCGCTTTAGCTCAAGGTAAGAAAAAATACGATAAAAGAGTTGATTTAAAGAAAAAAGATGATAATTTAAGAATTAAGAAAACTTTAAAATATTCTGAATATTGATCTTTTCTTTTTAAATAATTTCCGTTTTACCTTTTTAAAAGACCTTTTCTAAGGTCTTTTCTTTTAAAAAGGAAATAAAATATGGAATGGTTTTTAACGTTCTTAAGGATAAATAGCGCTAATATGTTATAATTTAAGTAAGGTGAAGAGAATGAAGATAGAAATAGTAAATAAAATTAAATTTTTAACAGACTTGATTAACAAAGCTAATTATGATTATTATAATTTAAACACTTCTGAAATAACAGATCAACAGTATGATGCTTCCTTGCGAGAATTGATTTCTTTGGAAAAAAAGTATCCTGAATATAGATTAAATTATAGTCCTACTTTTAAAATAGGCGGAGTGGTTAATTCTAAATTTCAAAAAATCGTTCATGAAGTGCCTATGTTATCTTTAGAAAATGTTTTTGACTTGAAAGAGTTAAAAGACTTTTATCATCGTGTTTTGAAAAAAGTTAGTTGCCCCCATTTTATTACGGAATTGAAAATTGATGGAGTAGCGATTCATTTAAAATATGAAAAAGGTATTTTAGTTCAAGCCACTACTAGAGGGAACGGGCAAGTAGGAGAAGCGGTGATTGATAACATCAAAACCATTAAAAATATTCCTTTAAAACTACAAAAAGATATCGATTTAGAAGTGAGAGGGGAAATTTTTTTTAAACATGATGATTTTGAAAAATTAAACACTTTACAGATAAAAAATAATAAACCGCCTTTTTCCAACCCTCGCAATGCCGCCTCAGGGACAATTAGATTATTAAATTCTGATACCGTATCTCAAAGGATTTTGTCGTCTTTTATCTATCATATTGTCAAACCACCTGCTTTTATTAAAACTCAAAAAGAGGTTTTGGACTTTTTAAAGGAAATGGGTTTTTCTGTTAATCCTTATCATTATGTGGCAGATTCATTTGAAGCGTTAATTCCTCATATTAATCGATATGAAAAATTAAAAGATACTTTACCTTATGATACGGACGGAGTTGTGATTAAAGTAAACCAATTAGAATTTTATCCCCTTATCGGTTATACTAGTAAATTCCCTAAATGGGTCATAGCTTATAAATTTAATTCTTCCCAAGGAGAAACTATTGTTAAAAAAATTACCTTTCAAGTGGGTAGAACCGGTTCTGTGACTCCTGTAGCGGAATTATTGCCGGTTATGGTGAGTGGTAGTGTTATTTCTAACGTTTCTTTGCATAATTATGATTATATTCAAAAAAAAGACATTAGGATCGGGGATACTGTTTTAATACATAAATCCGGTTCTATTATTCCTGAAATTATTGAAATTATTCAAGAAAAAAGGACCGATCAAACTCCTTTTAAAATGATTACTCATTGCCCTTTTTGTCAAACACAGTTAAATAAAAAATCTGATGAAGTAGATTATTTTTGCTTAAATGAATTTTGCGAAGAAAAACAAATTAAAAAAATAATTCATTTTGTTTCCCGAGAAGCGATGGATGTTAATGTTTTAGGAGAAAAAACTTTAATTCTGTTTTTTCAAAAAGGTTTTGTTAAAAAAATATCTGATTTATACTCTTTAAACTCTTTTCGTAGTCAATTAGAAGACTTGCCAGGATTTAAAAGTAAAAAGGTTAACAATATTTTAAACGCTTTAGAAACCAGCAAATCTCAACCTTTTGAAAGACTCTTGTTCGCGTTAGGCATTAAACATATTGGGGTTAAGGTTGCTAAAATTTTAGTTCAAAAATATCACAACATCTATGCTTTAAAAGAAGCCACCAAAGAGGACTTATTAGCCATCCCTGAAATAGGCATTAAAATTGTTGAAAGTCTGGGAGATTATTTTAAAAAACCTCAAAATTGGGAAGAAATAAATCTTTTAATGCAACATAATCTTCAATTTCAAAACGATTATAAAAATAAAACAACAGTTCAAGATAATTTCTTTAAAGGTAAAAAAATTGTTTTAACAGGCAGTTTGAAACATTATTCGCGCAAAGAAATATCCTCTCTTTTAGAAGAAAAAAGTGCTTTAATCGTTAATTCTGTTTCTAAAAATATAGATTATTTAATTTGTGGTCACGATAGTGGTTCTAAATTAGTCAAAGCTCGCACTTTAGGAATTAAAATTATTGATGAAGAAGAACTGGAACAAAGGTTATCTGAAAGATAAAAAGAAAAAAGGTAAAAAATAATAAAATGAAAAATATTGGTGTGGATTTGGTCGAAATCAAAAAAATAAAAGATGTTGGATTGGATAAAATAGCTAATAGAATTTTATCTCTTAAAGAACGCGAATGTTATGCTACTATCGCTAATAAAGAGGTAAAGTATAGTTATGTCGCAGGAAGATGGGCCGCTAAGGAAGCTATTTTTAAAGCTTACGCTAAAGGCGATTTAACTCATAATTATTCTGATTGGTCTATTTTAAACCATGAGCCTTATGGTTTGCCCTACGTTATTGATCCTTATCAAAATAAAATCATGATTTCTATTTCACACACAGATAATTACGCTATCGCTTTTGTTGTTTTGATGTGAGGTGAGGATTGATGATATGAATTCGTTTAATAAATAAAAAAGAGCTTTATGGGCTCTTTTTTATTTATCTTTCAATATTAAGGTTTGGTTCCTTTTTTTCAGGGAAAAAAGCTTTCTTTTGTTTGGTTTTAAAAGAAAGATAAATTATATATAAAGCGGATATAATCAAATGAAAGATAATCATGGTTAACAAAATGTTTTGCCATTTTTCTAAGGCTTGTTGGTTTTTTTCTAAACGTTCTAATTGAGCTTTTTTTTCTTGGGGGTTTTCTAATATGTAATCAACAAATGAATTTAATTTTTCTTTTGTTTGATTATATTTTTGCAAGGCATCTTCGAAATACTTTTTAGCGCGGTCTAATTTATTATTCATAGATAGACTTGTATCCTCTATTTCGTAACTTTCAAATAAATCGTTACCTTTTTTCATCCAAGATAAAGCGCTATCGTCTGATTCATCATTTGACAACAACCATTCTGGGACTGATTTTTGTTTTTCTTCTGCTATTTTTTTGGTTAATTTGGTGTTGTATTTTTTGAGTCGAGTGATAATTTTTTTAAATTCTTCGTTAACATCTTTTAATAAAGTTAATAAATTGTCAAAAGAGGGTTGTTCTTCTTTGTCTTTGTCTGCTTCTTTTTCATTTTCTGTTGCTTCTGATGCTGTTTTGAATTTTTTTTCGCAAGTGCCCCATTTGCTGATAATCGTTTGAGAATCTTGTTGATTTTCTAAATTATTTATAAATCCATCAAATTCTAATTGATCTTCTTTTTGATTTTGAATTAGTTGGTTTAATTTTTTAGCATTCCCTAATTCTCTTTCTGCTGTTACTTTATGTTCTGATAGTTCTGTATGTATGCGAATGACGTTCTCTAAATTATTTTCAGCCCCTAAAATAAGCTGATTATTAATTAAAACCAAAAGAAAAAGGGTCGAAAGGAGAATAAAGATTTTTTTAATTGATTTTTGGTGTGATATGTTGGAATGATGATTGTTTATTGTTCTAAACTCTTTTCTAATTTAAGTTTGATGTGGAAAATGGATTATATTAGCAATTTTGAATGTTTCTTTTCCTAAATTCAATATTAAAAAGCAAATATTATCCGCTTGCATTATAACATAGAAAGATTTATAAAAATAAAAAAGAAAACCTCCGAGGACTCATTTTTAGTCTAACCTTTAGATGAGTTTGGGGAAGGTTTTCTTGTTGGGGATTTAGCTAATTCAAACCAAGATTAAATATGGATTTTTTCCATTTCTTTTGTCTTTTTGTTGCTATCATTAGGCAAAAAGATAATGGCAATAAAAAGGATAATATTTAAAAAAATAATTGAAAAAATTTGGTTAGCGTTATTTTTTAATTTTTGATAACGGAACAATTCAACCACACTTTTCTCTTTGATATTAGAAGTTTTGACAAAGTGAAGCGGAGTGTTGAAATTGTCGCTGACAAAATCATTTATCCCGATAAAACGATTATCTTTATCAAAAAAAAGAAAATTTAATTTTTTCTTTTTATGTTTTAAGTTGAAAACAGAATCAAATAAAGCCGAATCTCCTTTCAGACTGCCGACTTTGCTTTTAAAAAATTGGGGAAAATTAACTTTATTATCTGAATTGAATAGATAATACGCTTCTTGGCCTATTTTTAAATCCGAAATTTTGGTCATTTCTGCAATAGGATAATTATAATCAGATTCAAAAGTCAATAAAATTAAATCATTTTTATCAAAAATAAAACTTTGTAAATGTCCTTTTTCTTTTCTTTTGCCTTCATCAGGAGTAGAGGTAATAATATTAATTTCATCTGAAAAAACATTGATGAAATTATTGATCCAATTATCCATCTTTTTGTATTTTTGATCTTCAAATTCATAGTCAGTATTGTAATTGGATAAAACGTAATATAAAAATTTATTATTGACTAATCTTTGTTGATGAAGAATAACGCCATTACCGTTTTGACCGTTGCCTTTATGCCAAACGATTAAATAATTTTTGATCTTATCTGATAATTCTATCTCTTTTTTTGGGTCATTTTTCAATTCTAAAGACAAAAACGAGTTATCAACTTTATATAAATCATAGTTATTAAATTTATGCGTGTAAGTAACGGTGATTTGTTTATTTTCTTTATTGCGTTTGTGTATAATTAATTCTAAGTCTTGATCCCCCTTTTTACCATCTATTTTGTTTAAGTGAATTTCTAAATCTTCTTGATGAGGGTCCATGAAAAAGATTTCCTCTTTATAATCGTAATTGCCGACTAAATCAATCAAAAATTTGTTTGGTTTTTTCGTCTTCTCTTGAGAAGGGGAAGAAATAACGATTGTTTTTTGATCCAAGAGCAATAAATCTTGAACAAAAAAATTTATTTTGCTATGTTTGTTGTCTTTAAATTTATTTTGAAAATTCTTTATTTTATTTTGTAAAATATTTTGGTAATTTTTATCTTCAAAAGTTGGATTTCCTTGAAGTATTTTTTTCATTATTTCAATTCTTTCGTTAATGTGGATCATATTGATCGCTTGGGAAAAACTATCGGTGGTTTTGTCGCCTTGAAGAACGCTTCTATTCATCCCTATAATTTGACCTTTATTGTTAAACACCATTCCTCCGCTATTGCCGCTATCAATTTGAATATTGAAATTAATTTCTTTTTCATTATGATAAATAATGCTACCTTTTTTCAATAAATTAATTTCTGGATATTGTCTACGATTTTGAGAGATGGGTTTGATATAAGGCCATGCGGAACCAAAAAAACGATAATTATTTTCTTGAATTTGTGGTCTTTCACTTTCGTATACGAAAGTGAAAGGCACTTTAGGGTTTTTTATCAATTGAGAACCCATACTATAAATATCTTCCCCTTCTTTTAAAGGTAGAGATGGTTCTGGTTGGCGAAAAGGTTGTTTCGCTGTTTTTAAAATATCTTCCACTTTTTTAAATAAGTCATGGTCGGAATCAATAAAAGTGACAATACCTATGTCATCTGTATCGCGCTTATTATCGATATAATTATATAAAGAAGCTTCTTTATGTTTAAATTCGTGGTTAAAAATATGAATAATTTCGTCTTTGCTAGCGTGTTCTATCACGTGTCGGTTCGTTAAAAGATAATATTTATATTCTATTTCCCCTGTAGAGTCATTTTTCATTCTATCTATGTCCCAAATAAAACCAGAACCTATAAAATTTTGATAATTGATTAAAAAATTAAGTTTCGATAAAGAACGGATTTTGCCAGCTAATGCTTCTTTTTCAGAAAGAGATGATTCTTCTAAAGGAGAAATGGCTTCAGTAAGCAATTCTGTATGATGTGGTTTTTCAATATTTTTTAAAGAGGCTGAACAACAAGCCTTAAATAAGTATTTTTTTAAACGTTGTTCAAAGGGGATAACTTTTTCAGGAAAATTTTGATGAATTAAACCTAAAAAAAGACCGTTTTTATCTAAGAAAATATTAAATTTTTTGTCTTCTTGACCTTTTTCTTTGATCTTGATTGGCAAAAAAAAATTATTATGAGTATCTTCTTGTTGGAAAAATTCTTCATTGTCCTCTATGGTACTACTGATACATTTTAAAAAATTATACATACTGTTAGAAGTGATAATATAGTTAATTTCTGTTTCCTTATTTTCATTCTTTTTATCAGGCAAAGAAATGCCGATAAATTCACCTTTGGTGTTGAAAAAAATTTTATTATTTTTACCTTTAATAGAAATGGGCAAATAATGGGTATTATTTTCGTCGTAATCTTCACTTATGATGCCTTCTTGGAATGGCTTGATATTTTCTGTCGTATCCAAGGTAAAAGCGTATACTGTTTCGCCAATGTGTAATTTATGTCTTTTCAATTCATAAGAAGAAGTTGGTTTTTCTTTGTTTTTTTCTTTTTCGAAAATAGTTTGGATGTTTTTGTGAATTTTTTCAATAGTTTCGCATTTCTTTTTCATATCGTTATCGTTTGTCTTGGGTAATGGATTATTTTTGTTATAAAAAAGCTTTATCGGTTGTGTTTCCAAGTTAAAAAACATACGGTAATAAAAAAAACCGGCCAATAAAAAGATAAAAAAAGAAATAAATAAGTATTTTTTGGGTATTTTATTCACGTACATAAAGTTATTTTATCCCCTTCTTTAGTTTTATGATATATTTAGCTTTACAAAATAAATAGAATTGTTTTTTTAAGGCCTTAACTATATTATATACTATTTTTTATATGAGAAAAAAAGAGACTTATTTTTAAAAAAAAGAAAAAAATAACTTTTTTATAATTTTATACTTGACATTTGATATAAAAACTAATATAATAATATTAGCAGTCATATTAAATGAGTGCCAAGGAGTATTATATTGCTTTCTGTGCTTTCTGATAGAAAAAGATTAATTTTAAAGGCCGTTGTTGAAAATTATTCCAAAGAAGATCAACCTGTTGGTTCTAAGTTGCTAGCGAGTTTGCCTTATTTAAATTTTTCCAGCGCTACTATTCGCTATGATATGGTACAATTGGAAAAAAAAGGTTATTTAAAAAAAACTCATAAATCTAGTGGCAGAATACCTTCTTTAAAAGGCTATGCTTTTTATTTTAATAATTTAATAACACGCAATAATGAAACTATTCAAATGATTTCTTTATTTGACCAAATTTTAAATAAAAAAAGTTTAAATAAAGAAAAAATTATTAAAGAAGTTTTAGAGCTATTAAGTAATTTAACTAATTATGCGACTTTAATGATAGGTCCTGATGTTTTAAAAACTAATAAAATTAATAAAATCGATTTGATTCCTTTAAATTTAGAACAAGCCCTTATTTTGATTGTGACTGATAATGGTAATGTTCAACACCAAAATATCGTTTTAGAAAAAGATAGCGAATTGTCATTGCAAGATTTGCAAATAATATTTTCTGAATTAAATCATTTGTTAATTGGTAAATATTTACATGAAGCAATAGAAATTCTTGAAAGCGATATGGTTACTACCGTTTTTGCAGCATATATCCAATATAAAGAACAACTGGTACAATCTTTGGTCGAAATCTTTTATAAATTTGCGACTGATAATTTTTATATATATGGTGTTTCTAATTTTTACGATAATTCGGAGTGCAAAGACCTCGCTTCTGCGAAAGACATTTTTAAAATATTAGAAAATGAAGAATTAAATAGAATTTTTTTTAATTCTGAAGAAGTTATTTATAAATTCGCTAATCAAATTAGCTTAATGCCGTACAATAAATTTATGATTATTTCCATTCCTTATGATATTAATGAAAATGAAAAAGGATCAATTGCTATTTTAGGACCGACTATCATGAATTTTCAAGAAATTGTCCCCCTTTTGGAATATTTATCCGCTCATTTGTCGCAGCTATATGACAAAAAATAATTATAAATTGGAATAAATAGGAGTTTATTTTTACATGAATAAAAATAAAAAAACACACAACAATGAAGAAAAGATGAAAAAACCAAATCATCAAACTGAAGAAGTTAAAAAAAACCAAGATTGTGGTTGTCAAGGTGATAAAAAAGACAACGCTTCTCAAGAAGAAAGCAAAAACAACCAACCAGAAAAATCTTCTAAAGAGGATTGTGATGGTTGTGATAAAAAAAAGGATGAAAAATCATCCTCTAATTCCCGTGATAAAGACAATTCATCGTACAAAGATGAAAAAGATTTACAGGTGGAATTATTACAATTAAAAACCGAATTAATCAATGAAAAATTAAAATCTCAAGCAGATTTAGAGAATTTGAAAAAAAGACTTCAAAAAGAAAAATTAGCAGACGTTAAATACGCTTCTATGAATTTAATTACTGACATGTTAGTTCCTTTAGAGCAATTGGGACAAGTTTTAGAAATGCCTACTAAAGATGAAATGTTGCAAAAATTTCTCTTTGGCTTTAAAATGATTAACAAGCAAATGAACGACGTTTTAGAAAAAGACGGCGTTGTAGAAATGAAAGCTTTAGGCGAGAAATTTGATCCTAAATATCATCATGCAGTAGAAAAAATTTCTGACGAAAAACAACCAAACGGCGTTAACGTTGCTGTTTTGCAAAAAGGCTTTTTATACAAAGATAAAATTATTAAACCAGCTATGGTAAAAGTAAATGAATGGAGTGAAAATAAAAATGGCGAAAACAAATAAAATTATTGGTATTGACTTAGGAACAACTAACTCTTGTATTGCTGTAATGGAAGGCAGAGAATCTAAAGTTATTCCTAATGCGGAAGGTAGTAGAACTACTCCTTCAGTTGTAGCGTTTAAAAACGACGAAATCATGGTAGGTGAAGTGGCTAAAAGACAAATGCTTACTAACCCTAACACCATTATTTCTGTGAAAAGACATATGGGCGAGAAAGATTATACTGTTGATGTAAACAACAAAAAATATACTCCCCAAGAAATCAGTGCTATGATTTTAAGAAATTTAAAAAAACAAGCAGAAGATTATTTAGGGGCTGAAGTTAGCGAAGCAATTATTACTGTGCCTGCTTATTTCAACGACTCACAAAGACAAGCGACTAAAGATGCCGGTAAAATTGCTGGTTTAGAAGTAAAAAGAATTATTAATGAACCAACAGCAGCTGCTTTAGCTTACGGCATTGATAAAAGCGAAAAAGAACAAAATATTTTAGTTTTTGATTTAGGAGGAGGAACTTTCGATGTTTCTATCTTAAACTTAGCTGAAGGTAACTTTGCAGTTTTATCTACTTCCGGTGATAACAAACTTGGTGGTGATGATTTTGATGAACGTATTATTGATTTTTTAATTAAAGAATTTAAAAAAGATAATGGAGTGGATTTATCTAAAGATAAAATCGCTACTCAAAGATTAAAAGATGCTGCTGAAAAAGCGAAAAAAGAATTAAGTGGTATCGTTTCTACGCAAATATCTTTACCTTTCATCACTATGAACCCTACAAGTGGACCTCTTCACTTAGAATACACTTTAACAAGAGCTAAATTTGATGAATTAACACGTGATTTAGTAGAACGTTGTTTAGCGCCTGTTAAACGTGCTTTAACTGATGCTAGCATGAAAGCGGAAGAAATTGATCAAGTTCTTTTAGTGGGTGGTTCAACCAGAATTCCTGCTGTTCAAGAATTAGTGAAAAAAGAATTGAAAAAAGTTCCTAATAAAAGTATTAACCCTGATGAAGTAGTTGCTATGGGAGCTGCTATTCAAGGTGGTATTTTAATGGGAGACGTTAAAGATATCGTTCTTTTAGACGTAACTCCACTTTCCTTAGGGATTGAAACATTAGGTAATGTTTTCACTAAATTAATCGAAAGAAACACTACTATTCCGACTTCTAAATCACAAATTTTCTCCACTGCTGCCGATAATCAACCTTCTGTTGATATCCACGTTTTACAAGGAGAAAGACCTTTAGCGAAAGAAAATAAAACTTTAGGAAGTTTTCGTTTAAACGATATTCCACCCGCTCCAAGAGGAGTTCCTCAAATCGAAGTATCTTTTGATATTGACGTTAACGGTATTGTTTCTGTTAAAGCGAAAGATTTAGGCACTAATAAAGAACAAAAAATTACTATTTCTGGAACTGGTTCTTTATCAGAAGAAGAAATTAATCGTATGATTAAAGAAGCTGAAGAAAACGCTGAATCTGATAAAATCCAAAGAGATAAAATCGATACACTTAATAACGCAGAACAACTAATTTTCCAAACTCAAAAAGCTTTAGAAGACTTGAAAGACAAAGTTAACCCTGAAGAAAAAACTAAAGTAGAAGAACATATTAAAAACTTAGAAGAAGCTTTAAAAGGTGATGATCAAGCTGTCATCAAAGAAAAAATAGAAACTTTAGAAAAAGAAGCGCAAAAAATTACTCTTCAAGCTTATCAACAAGCACAAGAGCAAGCTAAAAACGCGCACGATCACGACCACAGTCACGATAAAAAAGACGATAAAACAGTTGATGCTGAATTTGAAGAAGAAAAAAAATAATAATCTAATTTAATATTTTAATGAACCAAAAAAAGTCATAAAGGCTTTTTTTGGTTTCTTTTATTATCATAAATTATTATTCTAATTAGGAGATTTATTTTGAAACAAAAAAAAGATTATTATAGCGTTTTAGGTTTAACTAAAGAAGCTAGCGCGAGCGAAATTAAATCCGCTTATAGAAAACTTTCTAAAAAATTTCATCCAGATGTTTCTAAAGAAGTAGATGCTGAAAGTAAATTCAAAGAAGTGCAAGAAGCTTATCAAACTTTAAGCGACCCTAATAAAAAAGCTAATTATGATCGTTTTGGTCATGCTGGCGACACTGGTGGTTTTGGTGGCGGTTTTGAAGGCTTTGGCGGCGGCGGTTCGTTCAACTTTGAAGATCTTTTTGAAAATTTCTTTGGCGGTTCTGGTTCTCAACGACAAGGACGTAACAATAATGTTGGAGCAGACTCGCATATTGAAATTACAATTGATTTTCTAGAAGCTGCCTTAGGAACAGAAAAAGACATTAAATTCCACGTAGAAGAAGATTGTCAACATTGTAAAGGGACAGGGGCTAAAAATGCTCAAAGCGTGCAAACTTGTTCTTATTGTCATGGTAATGGTTATGTTACTGTTAATCAACGAACTATTTTAGGTAATATCCCTTCTAAACAAATTTGTCCACAATGTCGTGGCGAAAAAGAAACTATTTTACACAAATGTTCTTCTTGTAAGGGACAAAAAAGAGTCAAAAAAATTAAACAAATGAATTTGCAAATACCGGCTGGTGTGGAAAGCGGTATGACTTTAAGATCGCCTCAAAATGGTAATGGTGGTCATTTAGGCTCTGTTAACGGTGATTTATTAGTAGATATCAAAGTAAGACCGCATGAACATTTTAAAAGAGATGGACAAAACATTATTACCACTCTTTTCATTGATTTTTATAAAGTTGTTTTAGGAACTACCATTAGTGTAGCGACTATTTATGGCGATGTGGATCTTAAAATACCAGCAGGCACCCAAACGGATACTCAGCTGAGAATGAAAAACAAAGGAATAGCTTATTTAAATTCTTCTCGTAAGGGAGATCATTATGTTATAGTTAAGGTAAAAACTCCTACAAAAATAAGTAATACTGAAAAAGAACTGTTTTTGAAATTGCAAGAATTAGATAGATTAAATAATAATGTTAAAAAAAATAGATCTTGGTTTTTTTAACATTGTTTTTAAGTTTTAAAAATAAAAAAATATCGCTCTTTTTTTAAATAATTATTATATCAAATTGTTTATATAATTTTTTATGATAATATAAATAAGAGTGGTATTTTTTTTATTTATTTAAAGGAAGTGTAAAAAATGATTTTAGTTAAATTTTCAAGAAATATAGATTTGAACCCTTATTTTTATTACTCCTTAGAAGAATATATTTTAAACAATGTTTTAAAAGATATGGATGAAGTCTTTTTTTTTCTATGGACTATTAAAGGGGTTGTAATAGGCAAAAACCAAGTTATTGAAAACGAAGTTAATTTGGATTATATTAAAAAAAATAAGATTGATCTTTTTCGTCGTCCTACTGGCGGAGGATGTGTTTATAATGATGAGGAAACTCCACTTTACAGTATCATTATTAAAAGAAAAAACCAAAATTTCACTTTTAAAGAATATTTGAATAAAATTATCTCCCCTTTTAAAAAATTAGGAGTTGATTTATATTTTAGCGGTAGAAACGATATTTTGTTAGAAGGTAAAAAAGTCTCTGGAAACGCTTTTTTACAAAACCAAAACGGCATTATCATTCATGGCACTTTACTGTATAATTGTGATATAGACGTGATGGTGCGTTGCATTACACCAAGTAATGAAAAATTAATTTCTAAAGGAATTGATAGCGTTTCTGCTCGTGTGACGAATTTAAAAGACCATTTAGATGGTATGTCAAAAGACGAATTAGTACGTTATTTAGAAAAAGAATTAGCACAAAAAGAATATGTTTTGAGCGAAGAGGAAATAACCAAAGTTGAAGCGTTGGCGAAAAAATATTCTTCTGAAAAATGGTTATATTTTGAACATCCTCAGTATTCTAAAACTTTGAAAAAACATTTCCCTTGGGGGAAATTAGAAATTTTATTAGATTTAAAACAAGGTAAAATTCAACAAATGAATTTAAGAGGCGATTTCTTTAATAAAGAAGATAATTTATCCTTATTTACGGACCAATTTATCGATGTTTATTATCGTAAAGAAGATTTAGAAACAGTCTTAAAAACTCATAATATAGGTGATTATATTTTAAACGCTAATAATCAAGATTTATTATCTTTATTAGAAGAAGGATTGTTAATTTAAAAAAATAAAAAAATTATTTCTTTTTTAGTAAAAATAGAAATAAAAAAATGTATAATGAAAGAAAGGGATATGAATAAAAACAAGAAACAAGTTTTATTAAAAAATATGATTGTTATTTCACTTCTTATAGCAATTTCTTTCTTTTTAGAGATGGTCTTTGTTAAATTATTTCACGGCGGACAGCATTGTCATACTACTTTCATAAGAATAGAATTATTACCTCTTATTTTGATAGGATTTTTATTTGGATGGAAATTCAGTTTCTTTTCTAATTTATTATATATAGCAATTCATATTTGCATTGAATATGCGATGGATAGGCATTTTTTTGAATTGCTTTTAAAAGATGCAGAATCGAAAACGGTATTATTTTTAGGCTTATTATTTTTTGTATTTGTGATGCCTTATTTAGCTTGTAATATTTCAGGTTTTTTTCACCGCAAAGATTTAAGACATTTATCACAAGGTAAAGTTATTGCAGGAAGTTTGTCGTTAATAGCAATTGTTCAAATTATTTCTTATGCCATTTTTTCTTTTTTACTTTATCATAATCAGGCTCATGAAATTTTACATGAATACGAAAGTTTTACAAAGGATTCTAATTTACCATATAAACTAATTTTGGGTTATTATACATTATCTGTTGTTTTACAAAATATAGTTATTGGTTTTATTATGTATTTTTTGAATCCTATTTTAAAAGTAAATTTAGAAAGTTTTTCGTTAGAATAAAAAAATTGAATAATTTTCTTTTGCAAAAAAAATTATTCAATGAATTTATCTATTACTTTCAGATAATCAATTCTCGGGTTATAATTAAACGGAATGCTAAAGAGCTCTTTTTCAAAAATTTGATAACCGATACTTTTAGCCTTATTATTGTTTAAAAAATTAGTTAAAAAATCAATCGGTAAATAAAAATACTTATTTTTAACTTTAAAATGAACAATAAAAAAAGCGATTCCGTTAAATTTTTGTGTTCTTTGTAAGATCTCTATTTGATGTTGAGGAATATTGCTCAGTGAAAAGCTGTTTTTATTGTTAGTTTCTTTAACATCGAAAGATAAATATTTACCTTTGTAAATGCCGTGATAATCTGGTAGAGAAGAAGTACGATAATAAGCTTCCACTATTTTAACTTGTTTTCTTTGAGGGTATTCTGCCCTTGCTACTTGGATAGGGATTTCGTTTTTATAAACCAACGCTATTTCTTGTTCTTGATAAAAACGATTAGTTAAATTAATATCTCTCTCTAAATTAGCGCCTAAATGGCTTTTGTTGCTGATAACTTTATTTTTTTCTTTTTTGAAAGGGTAATCCATGGATATTATTTATCTACTTTCTAAGATTTTATGTTTCCTTCGTTTAAGGACGAATTAAAAAAATAATTTTTAACAATTTCCATTATAAAATAATTTTTAACAATTTCCAAAGATTAATAAAAATTTTTGTTCAAGGAGTATAAATTACATTTCATGAAAGAAATAAATTTTTTTGCCTTAGGCGGCATAGGAGAAAATGGAAAAAATTTTTATTTATTGAAAGTAGATTCTTCTTATTTTATTTTAGATGCAGGACTTAAATATCCTAATGTAGTCGCTAATGGGATAGATTGTGTTATTCCTGATTATCATCGCTTGGAATCTATTAAAGATCAAATTAAAGGTATTTTCATCACTTCCGCTTTCGAAACTCATTCTGGCGCTTTGCCATATATGATTGATTATTTAGAAGATATTCCGGTTTACGCTTCTGACTTTACTATTGAAGTTTTAAAAATAAATTTACACCAAAAAAACGTCAATCCGCATAATGTAGAATTTAGAACTGTTCAAGATAAATCAGTGATAGATTTTGGCAACACTAAAGCGCATTTTTTTGGGATATCTCATTTTTTACCGGAAACTTTAGGGGTTGCTTTTGAAACTTCGCAAGGTTTGATAGTGTATATTAGTGAGATGCATTTTGTTCAATCTAAAGATGTTAATTTCCAAACTAACTTTGCTTATTTATCAGAGTTATCGCAAAAAGAAGTTTTAGCTTTAGCTCCTGCTTCGCAAGGAGCTTTCAGCATTATTACTCAGAAAAAAGAAGAAATTTTAGAATACTATTTGAGTAGTTATTTTGCTAGTATAGAAAACAATATTATTATTTCTTTTTTAGTCCCTGATTTATTAAAAATTCAGTTAGCGATTGATTTAGCTTTAGAGGCTAATTTAAAAATTGTTATTTTAGGACGTAAAAGTGAAAAAATTATTGATGTTGCTTTACAAAAAAATTATTTAAAAATTCCGGAAAAATCTTTAATTAATTTAAAAACATCCACAGATTATTTAAAATATAAAAATTTAGTGGTGATAGTAGTAGGAAAACGTTTTGAACCTTTTTACAGATTGCAAAGAATGTGTAAACAAACCGACCGTTTGATGAAACTACATCCTAAAGATAAGATTTTATTATTATCTATCGAAACCACTGGAGTGGATAAAATTCAAAATAAAACAGTTGATATTTTAGCTAGAAACGGCTTTATTGTCGATGTTTTAGAAAAAGATTTATTAAAATCTTCTTCTTATAATTATGAAGAGAATTTCAAATTAATGTTACATTTATTAAAACCTAACTTTTTAATTCCTGTAGCGGGCGAATATAGACATCAATACCAAATGAAGAAAAACGCTCAAAAATTTAATTATCCTAATAATAAAATTTTCTTATTGGAAAATGGTGATGTTTGGAATTATGATTTCAAAAATAAACCTTATGTCAAAAGAAATTTTTTCAAAAATTTAGGGGAAATTTTAATTGATGGAACGCCGGTTTTAGAAGGTAATGATTTCATTTTAAAAGATAGAGAACTTTTAGCTAACGATGGTGTTATCATCATTGTTTGCAATCTAGATTTAAAAGCCAGAGAAATCGTGGGTAATGTGGAATTAATTAGTAAAGGTTTTTTAAACAAAAGCAACACGGATGAGACTTTCGGGAAACTAAAAGATTTATTCGCTAAAATAAGTAAAGGCTTTTTAACGAATAATAAACAAATTAAATGGAGCGATTTCAAAAATAGCTTAAGAGAAGATTTATCTAAGTTTATTTATAAAGAAACGAAAAAGAAGCCAGTGGTTATTCCTGTTTTAATTTCTATTTCACGTTAAGAAAAGCATTCTTTAAAAAAAACGATCAAGAAAGGAAAAAAGGTTGAAATATATTAAATGGAAATGATCAATCAAAACTTTTCTCCGAAAGATTTTGATATTGTCTTTTACGCCTTGGGCGGATTAGGCGAAGTCGGTAAAAATATGTATGTCTTTGAAATCGATCAAAAGATTTTTATTGTTGATTCAGGTATTTCTTTTTCTGATGATTCCTTTTTAGGGGTAAATTATATTATTCCTAGTTACGAATATTTACTGCAAAACGAACATAAAATTGTGGGCTTATTTATTACTCACGGACATGAAGATCATATTGGCAGCATACCTTTTTTATTGAAAAGAATTAATATTCCTAAAATTTATGTGACGGGTATTGCTTATGATTTGATAGAATTGAAATTAATCGATTATAAATTAAATAAATATATCAGTATTTTAGAGAAGTACAATAATAATTCTAAATTTGTTTTTAATAATACAGAAGTATCTTTCATTCGTTTGAACCACTCTATTCCGGATACTTTTGGTATTGTTTTTAAAAATAACGATAATGTGGTTTTTTATACTGGAGATTTTAAAATCGATAACACTCCTGAAGGTCCTTTGGCAGAATATTCTAAATTATCTGATTTAGGTAAAAATGGTGTTTTATGTTTATTTTCTGATTCGACTAATTCCCAAAACGAAGGTATGATTAAGTCTGAACACAAAATTGGCACCACTATTAATCAACTTTTTTATAAAATAAAAGGGAGAATAGTAATTGTTACTTTTGCTTCTAACTTTTACCGTATTAAACAAATCATTGAAGCTAGTGTTTTAACTGGCAGAAAAGTGGCTGTTTTTGGCAGAAGTATGGAAAAAGCGATCGAAACAGGCATGAAAAACGGTTATTTAAAAATTACTAAAGACACTATTTTAAATAACAATGATATTGAGAAATACGATAATGTGACTTTGCTTTGTACGGGTTCTCAAGGAGAACCATTAGCGGCTCTTAGTCGAATGGCTAATGGGATTCATAGACAAGTTAAATTAAACCAAAAAGATACGGTTATTTTCTCTTCTTCACCCATTCCTGGCAATCAAGATAGTATTAATAAAATCTTGGATTTACTCTTTAAAATGGATGTGGAAGTGATTGCGCACGGTTTATTGGTGGATACGCATACTTCTGGTCACGCTAGTCAAAATGATTTAAAATTAATGTTGAATTTAATTAAACCGAAATATTTTATTCCCGTTCATGGCGAACATGTGATGTTAATTCATCATAAACAATTAGCGATCGAATGTGGTGTAGAACCGGATAATATTTTAATTTTAGATAACGGTGATGCGGTGGGTATTAGTAAAGAAAAAACTCAATTAATTGGTCGTGTTCCTTCGGATAATATTTATATTGATGGTTCGGGCGTAGAAGATGTGGGCAACCTGATTTTAAAAGAAAGAAGAATTTTAAACGAAGAAGGACTGTTATCAGTTGTCATTAGCATCGATTCAAAACAAAAGAAAATTCTTAACTTTCCGATGATTGTTTCGCGTGGTTTTATTTATATGAAAACTAACCAAGAATTGATTAAAAAATTATCTTCTGATGTTAAAAAAATTGTGCAAAACTTATTACGCTTAGGCAAATTCAATAAAAGCTATTTGAAAAAATCTGTGATTGATTTTATCACCCCAATGATTTATGAATCTACTTTAAGAAATCCGATTATTATTCCGATTATTTTAACGGTTTAAAGTAATGAAAAGACCTTAATAATAAAAAATAAAAGATCAATTATTTCTTTTTATTTTGTTAAGATTAAGTCTTCCTAATTTAAAATATAAGTATTGAAAATAAAAAGCTTTGTAAAAAAGGTATTTTTAAAATAATTAAAGGAGAAAACACAATGAGTGCAAAAAACAATAATTCACGTTACCTTTTAACAGACAACGTATCTGTAGAAGTTAAAGTGAGATATGTTAAACAAAACAATAAAAACGTAAGAGAATGGTATACTAATAATTTAAAAACTAATTATGATGGTAAAAATTATTCTTTTGATGAAGTAGTTTTAGTCTTCGGTCATATTGATAGCGATAATCCTGAGTTTTTCTTACAACCTGGTCAAAAAGTTAAAGTTTTAGGTGGAAAACTAAACTCTCTTGATACATCAGTTAAAAACAATGTTTTAACAATCGATAAATTCCAACAATTAAGCGACAAAACACAAAAATAATTACGATTCTTGTTTTTTGTTAATAGACATTTTCTTACGAAATAAGATTAAATTGGTTTTTAAAATAGTAAATTTGTTCAAGTTAAAATTTAGCTTAATAATTTAAACTTCCATAAAATCATTTATTAATTTTAAAAGTAGCAATAGAAAATGTCTTTTTATTTTAAAAATTTTTAAAGGTGAGAAAAGAAATATGCCAGAATTGCCAGAAGTCGAAGTTATTATTCGTCATTTGCATCAAAAATTAATTAACCGCACCATTAAAGGAATAAAAGTTTTTTATGAACCTATCGTGCAAAATATTACTCATTTTAACCAGATGTTAAACCAAACTTTTTTAGACGTTCAAAGAAAAGGTAAATATTTACTTTTTTTCTTAAGTGATGATTGGGTTCTTGTGGGACATTTAAGAATGGAAGGCAAAATATATTTAAAACCGCAAAAAGATTGTCTAGAAACAGGAAAACATGAATATTTTCGTCTTTTATTAGATAACGATATGGCGTTGCAATATTATGATTTTCGTAAATTCGGGCGTTTTTTATTATTTAAAAAAGATCGTTATTTAGAAGAAAGCAAATTAGAGCATTTAGCCCTAGATCCTTTTTTAATCCCTGTAAAGGATTTTTACGAGCGTTTGCAAAAAACGCGTGTCGTGATTAAGACGGTTTTGTTAAACCAACGCATTATTTCCGGGATTGGTAATATTTACGCTAACGAAATTTTATTCGCTGCTCGGATTCATCCGGAAACCAAAGCAGCCCATCTTAATTTCGCTCAAACCCAATTGATTTTAACTAAAGCGCAAGCTATTTTAAAAGAATCTATTGCTTTAGGCGGGACTACTATTAGTACTTTTGATGCTTTAGGAAAAACCGGTTCTTTTCAAAATAAACTCTTAGTGCATGGTAAAGATAAGCAAAATTGTGCAGTTTGTAAAAGTAAAATTGAAAAAAGAAAAATAGGCGGACGTGGTTCTTATTTTTGTTCTCATTGCCAACCCATGATAACTAAAAAAGATTGATTATTCAAAAAATATTTTTTTAAAGGAGATTCATGTTGTTTACTTTACAAAATTTTAACGTTCATAATCGTAATATTTTATCTCATGAAGAACAAAAAATTTTAACTTTATTGTATCAGCCTTTAATAGGGGCAGACGCGATAGGCCTTTATTACACTTTATCTTTTTTCAATTCTAATGATCTGGAGGAGCCTAATTTGATTCATCAATTTTTATTGGATTTATTAAACATTGATGAAAAAACTTTTTTCCAATTTAAAGACAAACTAGAAGCGGTTAATTTGTTAACGACTTATCAAAATAAAACAAAAGAAAACCTTTATGTTCTGAATCCTCCTTTAAGCGTGGTTTTATTTTTTCAAGATCCTCTTTTGAGTCAATTCTTATTAAGTGAGGTCGGCGAACATATTTATTTCTCTTTGGAAAAGATATTACTGCCAGAAACTTCCTTGAATTTAACGACTTATCAAAACGTGAGCAAACATTTTACTGACGTTTATCATTTTGAAAAAATTAATCCTCAAGAAACTTTAAATAGTTTTAAATATAATAATGAACAAAAAAAACAAACCACTGTATTGCAAAAATATTTTAATTATGAATCTTTTTTAAACCATTTATCAGAAAGATTTAAAAAACCTTTTTTATTAGAATGGCAAAACATGGATTATATTATTAAATTAGCTTTCGCATATGCTTTAATACCTGAAGAAATGGCCACTTTATACCAAGAAAGCTTTCGCAATAATTATGAAGATGATCTAGATTTAAACCATTTAAGAAATAGTTTAAAGCTTAAATTTTTACAAAGTAACGCTGAAATCAAAACTTTAAGCAATAAAAACTTAAATACGGAAACTAACGAAATGATTCTTTATTTGAAAAATTCTCACCCCCATAGAATTATTAAGAATTTTAGTAAAAATAAACGTTTTGGTGCTGATTTGTATGATATTGTGTTTTTGTTGTTGAAAAAAACAGAGGTCGAAATTGGAGTTATTAATGCTTTAATTATGTATGTTTGCAAGAAAAAAGCTCATCAAGATGATTCTTTTATTTCTTATAATTATTTTGACACAATTTTAAAATCTTGGACTAAAAAAGGGATTGTAACTACCGAGACGGCTTATGATTACCTTATGGAAGAAAACGTCTTTAAAACTAGCAAAAAAGACAATAAAAACAGTCCTAAATGGTTAGATAATTTCAAAAAAGAATTAGGATTTAAAAATTAAAAGGTGTAATGATGGTTTTAGTAAATAAAAAATATTTGGATGAAATGAAAGAAGTTATCTCTAACGATCCGGAGACTAAAAACTTAAAAGTAAAAGATAAAGATGTGATGATGGTTTTTAATTATCTACAAAATAAGCATAAAGACCATAGTTTTGGTTATAAACAAGTTTTAAAAACTAAACCTTATCTGCACATTATGTTACAAGAGACAAATGTAACCAAACATATTGATTTAAAAAATAACTTAGAACAGAATAATATTTTGTTTAACCAAGATTTAAAACTAGAAGAAGTTGATTTAAATGCTTTTAAAATTAATAATTTAGTGCAAGAACAAATTTTTCAAAAAACTAAAGAGATGATAAGTTCTTTTTATCGTGTTAAAAAAGGCTTTTATCTTCATGGGCATTTTGGGACAGGAAAAACTTTCCTTCTTAAAGCTTTAACTAAAGAATTAATCGATAAAAACATATCTGTTTTATTTATTTTTATGCCTGATTTAGCACGTCAATTTAAAACTACTTGGTATAGCGATCTCTTAGAAAAAAAAATTCATTATTTGAAAAAAGTGCCTTGCTTAATTTTAGATGATATAGGTTCTGAAAACATGACTTACTATTTTAGAGATGATATTTTGCTACCTTTATTATATTATCGTTTCGAACATAAATTGCCCACTTTTTTTAGTAGTAATTTTGATTTAGAAGATTTATTTAATTACTTTAAATCTTTCCAAGATTTCAATAGCGAAATAAAAGCTTATAAAATAGTTAACCTTATTAAAAAAAACACCTCTATTTATAACTTTTCGGCTTTAAACAAAGAGATTTAAAAAAACTTTCTTTCTTTTTTATGATAAAATAAATATTTTCCATAATTAAAATAGTTTCCATAATAAAAAAACCTCTTAAAAAAGAGGTTTTTTTATTATATGAAAAAGAGGGATGAATGATCATCAAACTAGTTTATTAGCTTTGAAAAAGTCATATAATTGATTTTTTTCAATACTAGGAGCTACTAATTGAGCGTTTTGCAATACTTCTTTGTATTTAGTATTACCCATCGCGATACCTATGTCTGCTAGTTTTAACATTTCAATATCATTGTGTCCATCGCCAATACAAACCACTTGGCAATCAGGATATAATTCTTGAATTTTTTTAATACCAGAAGCTTTGTTGAAATAACGATAGACTAAATCGCTTCTGCCTGGGCGAGAAAAATAAGGTTTTAAAACTTCTATTTCTTGGGATAATTTTTCTACTACAGCGTTATCTTCATGGAAAGCCCACATTTGGTAAACGTCATAATCTAATTTTTCAACATGGAAATTTTCGTTAACATTTATTTGTTGACCTTCTTTAATAATCCATTTTCTTTTGCCGTCAGTTTCGATTAATTTTTCCACATCAGAATTAATCACAACAATCTCTCTTTTATCTAAACCAATAATACCTAAGCCGATAGAATACTCTTTCCCTTTATTAATAATTTTCTTTAATAATTCTTTGGAAAGTTTTTGTTCGTGGATATTTTTTTGATCGGCGATAATATAACTACCATTCATTAACACTAAATTTTCAAAAAGAGGCAATAAATCCCCTAAATTAGATATTCCTCCGCGACTTCTACCTGTTGCTATTCCTAATTTAACATCAGGATCTTTCGCTAAAGTTTGAATTAATTGGCGAGTTTGAGGGCGGATCACATACTCTCTATTCATTAAAGTGCCATCAATATCAAAAAAAAATAATTTTTTCATTAAAAAAACCTCACTTTTGTTTTTTTGTTTAATTGTTTTAAAAAGAAAGTTAAAAAATATAGTGCTTCTTAAAGAGAATCATTCTTTTGGATATTTTAAGGAAATACAAAGATTACATTTATTATATTATAATATTTTTGTCATAAAGTCAAATGTTTTATTAATTTTTAAGTTTAGAAAGAATAAGGTAAAAAAGGTTTAAAAAACGATTGCTTTTGTTAAAGTTGATAATATATTTTTCTTAGAAATATTTTAATAAAGAAAAAAACACTCATTTTAGTGGTTTTTTAAATATCTTTAGTTAGAGAAAAAGATAGAAAGGAATAAAATATTATTGTTTTAAAGGATCATTCTTTATAATATTTTCTATATCGCTTTTTTTCAAATCTGTAAGAGTTTCTTTGTCTAATAACGATTTATGATTTAATAACATTTGTTGAGATTCTTGAAAATGATTCAATTATGTATTTTTATTTTAATTTTACAACTTTTTGGTTAATATTTAACAATGTTTTGGTTTTTTTCTCTTTTCAAACTTTTTTCTTAATTAAAATGGTTTTACTCTCCAAAATCTTTTTTATTTTGGAAAAGGAATAAAAAGCAGTTTTAAAAAAAATAAGAAAATTTAAAAAGATAATTCATCATTTCATAAAAGATAAAAAACTTAATAAAAGGGTAAAAAAGTAGCCATTAAAAGGTTTTTTATGAGTTTATAAAGAAGAAGATAAAGAAAGAAAAAACTTTTTTATTTTCTAAAAAGTGTTTTTTTCTGAATAAATTGACGAATTCATTGACTTTAAAAAAAATAATGTTATAATAATAAGATATAATGTGATTATTCTCTATAGTCATTTAAATTCTTGTAGCGAAGGAGTTTTTTTTGAAGAAAAAGATTTTTAAATCAACTTTATGTTATTTTTTTTATATATCATATTTTTTTATTCGCAACCACAACATTGATTTATTTTTAAATTTTTGTCGTATTGAAATAATCACATATATTTTTTTATAAGATTTAATTTTTTCTTTTATATCTGATACCAACTCTAAAAAACCCCTTCATATGAGCGATATACTTGCCTATATACTGCTTGTGGTGGTGAAGAGATGGGGAGAAGAGAGATAAGGATTAAACTTAAATTCTCCAAGTAAGGAGGTCGGGATAGCGTGAATCCAAAAGAACTAAAACCAAAAAAAAGATTATTAAAAAAAGAAGAGAAAGCTCCCCCCATTTTATCTCATTTTTTGGAATAAAAAATGGTTGTTAACCAAATTAAACTATCTTTCCCCTATCCAATATGCACAAAGTTTAAGATAAAAGAATTAAAAAACTTTTAAAACAGACCTTTTTAAAAAAGGTAACTTTTTTGCGCCTTTTTTTGCATAAAATGTTATTATTAATAATAAAAATCATTTTCTTTTCATTTTCTTAACACTTTTTTAACTTTTTTTACCTAACTATATAGTGTAATGATAAAATATTTAAAAAAATATCTTTTGAAACTAACAAATTATGAAAAACATTAGACACATTTTAATCTAATCAAAATACTTTGTTAGTTTGAAAAGATATGCAATTATCAGTTAATTTTAAGTCTTAAAGAATAATTTTAAAGACAAAAGTTGTCTAAAAAAACGGAACAGTGCAATTATCATTTTTTTATGGCATCATATTTTATGAAAAAAAATTATTCGATAATTATCTTAATAGTCCAAAATATTTTAAAACATGTAATTTAATTAATAAATATTTTAATCTAACCAAATTACAAATAAAACAACCTTTTAAAAATAATTTAGATAAAAAAGTACGATTTACTCATTTTAACAATTATATTAATCCTTTATATCAATATTTAAATTAATAATTTTTAATATTCAATATCAAGGCAGTTTTAATAAAAAAATACCCTTCTTTAAAAGGGTTTTTTGTGTTGGTTTAATTTGTTTTTTTGCAATTAATTGTTTAAATAACTATAAAATAATATATAATATAGATATAAATAGAGAAAAAAATTATTACTTAATGTATATTTCCCGCAACCAAAAAATAAATAATTTTAACTTTCTTTCGAACTTATCACCTACTCTATACTTGATATTTCTTCTCATACAAAGGCCCCTCTGAACCATGATGACCAGAAGAAGAACTTTCATTCTTAATCTTTTGAAGATTACTCTTCAATACGCCAACCTCTTTCTCTAAAAGAACTTTTTCCTCCTTCAAACTAGTCAATTGACGATTCAAAGAACCAACCTTCTCGCTCTTCAATTCTTTAGCTTTTAATCCTTTTTTCATAATGCAAAAGCTTTTTCTCTTTGCTAATTAAATCATTTTGCAGATGAGAAATATTCTTTCAGTTATCTGTTTATTAGCATTATCAGTATTAAAATCAATTTTCCGTATAATAGGTTCAAAATAAAGAGCAACTTCCGGGAAAAGAAACAGTTTGTGCATCAAATAAATATTAAAAAACAAAAACAACAAAAAATGAATTAAAATTAAGAGTTTCCTAATGCCGGTTAATATATGAGGAATTGGTTGATGATTTTGCTTATTTTTGCTGGAGATTTTTGAAATAAAAAAGGATCACGATAGAATAAAATACTTTTCATTTGACCGAAAAAGTTTTCAATAACCGCGTTATCTCGAGGGGTTGCCTTTCTTGACATACTTATTAAAAACCCTTTTTTAGTTAGTGTTTGTTGGATTTTTTGGGTTTGATAAACTGTACCTTGATCGGAGTGGATAATACAAGGTTTTTTTAGTTTAGGAATTTTTTTGATAGTGTTTAGAATTAAAGCTTTATTTTGACGATTAGAAACATGGGAGGCAATAATTTGATTATTAAAAGAATCAATAATACAAGAATAATATAAAAAACCTTCTTTAGTTTTAAAATAAGTAATATCAGTAAAAAGTTTTTGCATCGGTTGGGTTGTTTTAAAGTCTTGTTTAATGAAATTAGGCACTATATTTAAATTTTCTTTCAAAGGATGATAACAGTATTTATTTTTTTTCATCCTTAAACGGCAACAAATGCCTTTTTCTTTCATAATATGGTAAACTTTTTTCTTAGTGATAGTTTCATTAAAAGTTTTTAAGTATAAATCAGTGATTTTTCGATGCCCTAAGAAATATTCATGAATTTTACATAAAGATGCAATACGTTTTTCTTGTAATAATTGTTTTTCTTGCTTTAATTTTAATTTTGTTTCAGTTTTTAACCAATAACAATAGGTACTCCGTTTTATTTGAATGGTTTTTAAAATTGTGGTTAAATTGAGGTCTTTTTCAAACTGTTTCACTAACTTAAAAACCATTTCTTTGTTGATATTATGAATTTGGGAGAGTATTTTTTGTAATAATTTCATTTTTTGTTTTAATTTATACATTATTGAATATTATTTCCTTTTTTATATATCATGTATTATAACTCTAAATGATTATATTTATGAAAAAAAAGGGGGGCACGCGTAACGGGGGGATTTTTAGTATTTCTTTTTTTATTTGTGTGTACTTATAATTTTTATTAGCGTTTCAACGCGTTAGGGTATTATGTTTGACTTTATTTTATAAAAAAACCTTATTAACTAATACTGGTGAGGCAGTTAATTTAAAAATTAAAATTTATTAATAAATTAAAATAGTTTAAAAAATTAATCTTCTAAAAAAGAAATCTTTATTATATCGATTAATAATAATGATTGATAAAAGATACAACGATAATATCAAATATCGAGTATCATTATCGATATAAAATATAAAATATCACTGGTTAAACGTGTTTGTGTTTGTATAGGATATTTACATATTGAAAAGGTAACAAAGTGGTAATAATTATTTATTGATTTTTGGTTGTTTTTTTCTTAAGTTTGATAAATATCCAGATCTAACTTTTTTCACTCGATAACCTTGTTTTGACTTAGTTAAGAAAAATTGGATATATTTTAAATCTTTTTCTTGATAATAAATAACGTTTAAGCCTTTTTTATAATTCGTTTTAATAGGTTTATTGTATTTATCTACTTTATTAAGGTCTAATTGATATAATTGTAAGGTTTCTAGTTTATGATGATTAATTTTGTCAATTAATTCTTTGATGATGTTTTTAGATGCATTTTTATAATTGATTTGGAAAATATTAAATAGGTGTTTAAGGATGTTATTTTGTGTTTTAAGGGGGGTCAAATTAGAAAGTAATGGGGTTTTTTAGGTTATGATAAAACCAAGGTAAGTTAAAGTTAATGTTATTAAAACCATTTGAGGGTTTATTTTCATTCATTATTTCCTTTCTTAACAAAAAAAGACCTTATTTAAGGTCTTTTTGTTTTTTTCAATTTATTGATCGCTATTTTTTTAATATTTTCTACTTGTCTTAAAGTTAAATTAAGTTTATAAGCTATTTCTTTATTGGAATAACTAGGTTGATAATATTCGTTAATATTTCCTAAAGGAATGCCAAAACTTAATCTCATAATATTAAATTCGTTTTGGCTTAGTTTGGTTTTGAGTTTTTTAAGCATTAATTCATGGTTTATTTGTTTTAACCATAAGTGTCTAAAGTTTTTGAACACCTCACAGCATTCCCTATAATCTCTAAAACTAGACCAAATATTTAACATATCAAAACTAATATTTTTAATTTCTAATAAATGGTTTAAATGCTGTTTTACTAATGTTATAATATAAATACAAAATACTTTTAATTTGTTAATTATATTAGGTAATTCATTAAAAAATTTAATGACCCAATCCTAACTATTTAAAAAGTAATTTTGTAAATATAAAAAAATTGATTCATAATCATTGAATCCTTTCTTAAAATTAATTTTGATATGAACTTTTAATTCTGTAAGTGGCGAAACTAAGCAAGAATTTAAGAGTTCTTTTTTACTTTTTTTATCTTTTTCAATAAAAAAAGCCCTATAAATATGCACTTCAGCGAACATATATTATAAGGCTTCTAATGAATTAGAACATTTTTTTATAATTATTGAATTTCTTTTTAATTAGTAATTGTTAGTCAAATGATACTATTTATATTTTAACACAATAATTTTATTTATAATAATAATTGTTTTAAAATAATTTATTCATTATTTATTTCGAAGAATTTTTTTGTTAACTCATCTCTTTCTTTATCTACTGTTTTAAAAACCATATTTACACGTCTTTTGAATATTAGTTTTATTTCTTTTAAATTATCTTCACTTTCTATCCAGTTTATCAAAAAATCCTGTATCATTTTATTTCTGTTTTCATCTGAAATATTTAATACTTTTTCTTTAAATTCTTCATATTCTTCTTTTGAGTATTTATGTTTATTTATTTCTTTTTGTGGGTTAGCGAAAATATTATTTTGAAAAATTATTGATATTATAGAAAATAAAATAATAGAAAAGAAAAATATTTTATTAATAAATTTATTTTTTTTATAAATTAAATTCATTTTTTATCTAACTCCTTTTATTTTTTAATTTCATAATGTTAATTTTTCCTCTTGTGTTTATAATTATATAATATTTATCAATTCCATATAAAAAAATCCGTTTAGGGATGGCCGCAGCAACTAAAATTTTTTTTATTATTGCTAAAAAACTTATCATATTTCATATTTAATTCGCTCTATAACCTATGGTAATTAACATTAACTTGATTTTTTATTATTTTATATTTTTTATAAACAATAGGTAAGCAAAAAGAAGAGGTATTGTGCATCTATTAAAAATATCTTTTTTAATTTTATTCTTTAAATTGTTTTTTATATTTTTAACATTCTTTATAAAACTTTATAAAAAGATTTTCAATCTATATCTCATTATACCTTCTTTATTTAAAGGACATTTGATTTCTAACAAAGTCTTAGTTTATGCGTTATAACCATCTAAAGAAGCTGACATGAGGCCTCTTGTAAAAACGGCGGGAACATATTTTAACCCATGATGAAAACAATAAAAATTTCTCGCTTTTGGTTCCGTTTTTTTACCATGTTCCACTGCCTCATTAGTAACAAAATCACTCCCAAACACTTTTTTAAAAAGTAAATCCTCTTTGGTTTCATAAGGATTTAAACCCATTATTGTTCCTACTTCAGAAGCATTGATAAAATTTTTACGATGTTTAAACCATTGCCAACTATTTTGGTGTAATTCTACTTTAAGCACAGGGTTAGCAAAAATATTCTGTTTCATCTTTTTAAACTCCTTTACTTATTTTTGGTTTTTTATAAAAAAGATAAATTTTTTGGGTTTTCGCATTTTAAGATATTCCAAAAAACTATCTAAAGAACGATCAATAATATAATTTTCTAAAACCTCTTTTTTAGGTTGTTGTAAAAAAAGCCCTTCTAGAGATTTATTAGAACATAAATGAAAATTGGTTTTTTTTAAAAATAATTCCATTTTCTCTATATAAACTTGTTCGCTATGAACCAATAAGTCTTCTTGCTTTAAAAAAGCTATTATTTCTTTTTTAGTGTTAATTTTAATTTCTTGAATTTTCATTTGTGTTACAAACTCCTTTGGAATGTTTGGTTTAGTAATTGCTTCTTTTAGTTAATTCATTGGTATCTTTGTCAAATTCTGTAATGAAAGCAATTAATTTGCCATCATTTTGATATTTAGTATATTTAATTAATGTATTTTCTTTATTATATTCTCGTGAAATTTTGCGACCATATACATCTGTGTTTTTAACAATTTTATTATTTTTCATTTTTATTGTTCTCCTTTTCTAATGAACACTTTTTAATTTTTAAATCCTAATTCTTTTTTAAAATCATTTAACCAAATAGGACTGTTTTTATCCTTGTTTTGGTTATTCGAGAAAGAAACATTTATTTTAGTAGGATTAATATATAATTGTTTGGTTCGCTGATTAAAAAAATATTTTTGTTCTAAAATATCATCAAAATCTAAACTAAAAAGACCTTTATTTAATTCTTGTAATGCTGCTTTCATTTCGTTAATATCTGTTTCCTTTAAAAATAATGTTTTTTTGGTAATATTATAGTTAGTTTGTTTTATAGTCGAACTTAATAAAATGTGAAATGTATCTATATTAGCTAAAAAATGTATAATTTTTTTTAAACCATAAATATATTTCATTCTTTTTTATTCTTTAATTCGACATTTGCAAGTTCATATTTAATTTGTTGGGTTTTTTTATTCCTTTTGATGTATTTTGGTTTAACTAATCTGTTTTCTTCCAAATCATAAACCTTTAGGGGTAATTGCTTTTTTTTGGGCTTTTGTTTAAAAGAAAGGGGGGAAACCTCGCCATTAGTAGAATCAATACCTATATGGAATTTAAGTTTTTTTTCGTTTTGTTGTTTAATGCCTCATACGTATTTAAAGCAAATAAAATTTCTTGTTCATTCATTTTTTTAAAACTCCTTTTTTAAATTTAGCTAAATAAAAAAACCAAATTGTTTATTAATTAAAATAAACAATTTGGTTTAATTAGTTGTTTTCTTTTGGTACCGCTTTGATGGTTCACTCTAAATTTTCGCCAGTTACATAACTTCTTTAGAGAAAGAAGAAAAAATTAATATTGAAGATATTATGAAAAATATTGAAGAAAATAAAAAAAATCTCGCACAATTAGAAAAACAAATCAACGCTTATTTAGAAGAATTAGGCATTAAAAGGCAAATTATAAGTATCTTTTAGCTTTTGACAGGTCAAAAACTATTAAAAAAGACCTTTTTTATATAACCAGATAAGAAATATTTTTATTGTACTTTCAAATTATTAATGCTGCTGATATATTAATAATCCTAAATGATTAATTTACTCAAAAAGTAAAGAAATAATGCACTAAACTAAATTATAAGAATAAACTGGACTAGGCAAAAGTCTTCTTGATGGATAAATTTTTTTGGTTATTTTGCGAAGAAGAAAGTTTTAAACCAGATATGAATTCAATTATTTTGAAAAGAACTAAGAAAGATAAAGCGTATAAAACCACTGCTTTAAGGTTATTAGTGTTATTGATTTCTTTAAAAATAACGAAAGTAGCTGTTAATAAAATAACGGCTAAACTAACAATTAAAGTAATTGCTAAGCGAATGCCTCTAAAAATAGTCTTTATTTCGTACTTATTAATCTTTTTAACTTGTTTTAAAGTGTCGTAAAAAGATTCAAATTGGATGCCAGAGAAAACAACGCCCATATAAAAAGAGAAAACAAAAGCAGTGTATAAAGAAACGTGTGGAAAAGAAGAACCAATCATGAATACTAAAAAACCAATTAAAGTAATTAATTCTTCGCCTTGATAACCCAGTAATTCAAATTCAGAAATAAATTTTTTAACACTGTATTTAATTGCGGCAAAATGGAACAATAATATAATCATCAACATACCAACAAACATTATAGCGCAAAACAAAAGAATATTTTTTAAAAACAGTCTATTATCTTTTTTTTCATTAGCTACATATTCTGGAGTAGTAGTTATTTCTTGTTGCTCGATTTTAGAATAAGTAAACTTTTTCTTTGTAAATCTGTTCAACAACATATACATATATTATTTTCCTTATTTATTTCCTTTTTTCTTTAATTTTTCTTATAAAAGTATTTTTAAATAATAAGATTGTTAATATTTTATCATATTTAATTTAAAATATCAAGCAAAAAGTTAATTTTTTTAATTTCTTTTTCGATAAAGATAAAATAAGTCTCTTTTTCGGTTCTTTTGTTGAATAATAAATTTTCCTTCTCTTGTTAAAAGTTTTTCTATTCTATATAAATAAAAAAGAAGTTTTTTCACCTATTATTAACTTATTTATAACCCTAAAAAGAATAAAACAAAGAAATTTAACCGTAAGGCAGTATTGAATAGACTTTTCTTTGATAAAAGAAAAAAAGACCTCTATACAAAGGTCTTGAACTTATGTTTCACATGAACAGTGTATTATCTGTCTAATAATTCCAAGTTTTTTTCAATCCACTAAGAATCATTTCTAAAATCATTGCTGAAGATACTTTCTAGTAGTTATATAGCAGGATATTCTACAATAAAAACACTAATAAAAGAAAATATTGTCACAAAGGACACTAAAAAACCTAAAATAATTAAAGATTGGTTTTTAGAAGCAATTGTTCTATGAGATAATTTATGCACCATATCTAAATCTTGAATAATGCCCAAAGTAGATATAATTAAGAAAAAAAGACGGAACGCGAAGGAAATATTTCTGGTTTGAAGTATTAAATCAATGCCAAAGACAAATGATAAAAAATCCACAAAAATTAAAACAGAAAAAGAGTTATAAATAAAATGTTTCACTTTAGGTCTCATATAGAAATCTTTCGCTAAAGTAACTGTGATCATAATGATAAAAATAGATAAAGTACGTACAAAATCAACCCCTAAAGCTTTTTGACTAAAAAGAGTTCTCGCATCAAAGACATTAAAGTTTTTTTCCTGTTGGACGGTGTTATAAAAATCTATAAATCGAGGGCCGAAAAAAAACGCCCCAAAATACAAAGAGAAAATCAAAATAACATATAAAGAAGTAAAAGAGAGAGAAAAACCTATTATCAATAAGGCAAAAGCGATTAAATAAAGGACATCTTCACCTTTATAAATAAGGAATTTCAAATTATTAATCCAATCTGCTGACAAACTTTGTTTAATTTTAGGGTTAAGATTAGGATTATGGCGAAATAAGATAGCGGCTAAAAGTCCCACAATCATCATCCCAACGAAAATGAAAGTTAGTTTCCATAAGACACTTTTATGCTCTTGTTTTTCTTCTTCTAGCCAAGCGCTATCCGTACGCCCTTCTCTTTCTATCCGAGAATAAGCTAATAATTTCATGAAAAAAAAGATATTTAAAAACATATTTATCTCCTTATTTGTTTCTGTTTTTCTAAGTTTTTTTCAGTCGATAAAAAATGTATAATGTAAAATTTTAATTATACAATTTATTATTATTTTATCATATTTCCTGCTTAATTATCATAAATAAACTTTTTTAGGCAAGAATTAAACACTCATCTTTAACCCTCAAAAGGACGAACTAGCAAAAAAACCGTATAAATAAAAAAAAGACTATCAAAGTCTTTTTTTAAGAAGTGGAAAGGAATTATTCAATAATTTTAATTACTGAACCTGCTCCAACAGTACGTCCGCCTTCACGAACAGAAAATTTAGTTCCTTCTTCCATGGCGATTGGATTAATTAAAGTAACTGTAACTTCCGCTAAATCGCCAGGCATTACGATTTTAACATCATCTTGTAATTCGATAACACCGGTAACGTCAGTAGTTCTTAAATAGAATTGAGGACGGTAATTAGTGCCGAAAGGAGTAGTTCTTCCGTTTTCTTTAGCTGTAAGAACATAAATTTGCGCTAAGAATTTAGAATGTGGTTTAACGCTGCCAGGCTTAACTAAAACTTGTCCACGTTCTACGTCTTCACGAGAAACACCACGTAATAAAACCCCTACGTTGTCACCAGCTTGCGCTGTGTCTAAAGATTTTCTAAACATTTCTAAACCTGTAACAACAGCTTTTTTAGTTTCTCTAATTCCAACTATTTCTACTTCTTCACCAACTTTAACCATTCCTCTTTCAACACGTCCAGTAGTAACAGTTCCTCTACCTGTGATAGTGAAAACATCTTCTATCGGCATTAAGAAAGGTTTGTTCATTTCACGAACCGGGTCTTCCACGTAAGTGTCTAAAAAGTCAAGTAATTCTTGGATTTTCTCTAAATATTTAGGGTCGCCTTCAACCGCTTTTAAAGCAGATCCTCTAACGATAGGAACTGCGTCGCCTAAAAAGCCATGTTTGTTTAATAATTCTCTAATTTCGATTTCTACTAATTCTAAAAGCTCTTCATCAGCAACAACATCACATTTGTTGACGAAAACTAATAATTTAGGAACACCTACTTGTTTAGCCAATAAGATATGTTCTTCTGTTTGGGGCATAATTCCGTCAACAGCAGAAATTACTAAAATACCAGCATCCATTTGAGCAGCACCAGTAATCATATTTTTAATGTAATCGGCGTGTCCAGGACAATCTACGTGAGCATAGTGTCTTTTTTCTGTTTCATATTCTACGTGAGAAGTACTAATAGTGATACCACGTTCTTTTTCTTCAGGTGCTTTATCGATTTGATCGTAACTTTGTTTATCTGCTAATCCTTTTGAAGATAAATAAGAAGTAATTGCAGCTGTTAAAGTAGTTTTGCCATGATCAACGTGACCAACAGTTCCTACATTAACGTGTGTTTTATTTCTGTTAAAAATTTTAGTAGCCATTTTATTAAGGCCTCCCTTTTGAATTTTTTATTTTTTTAATAAATATTTTGAGAAATTAACTACGTTCTTTAATAATATTTTCTGTAATACTTTTTGGTGTTTTTTCATATTTATCAAATTGCATTACGAAATTGGCTCTACCTTGAGTGTTGGAACGCAAATTAGTCGCGTAACCAAACATTTCTGATAAAGGTACCAAAGCTTTAATTGCGATTGTGTTGCCACGGTTTTCTTGTGTTTCTAATCTACCTCTTCTGGAAGTTAAATCGCCAATTACATTACCAATATATTCATTCGGTGTTATTATTTCCACATTCATAATAGGTTCTAAAATAACAAGATCACCATTTTTTTTGGTTTCTTTTAAAGCTATAGAAGCAGCAATTTTAAACGCCATCTCTGATGAATCGACATCATGGTAAGAACCATCTGTTAAAGTTGCTTTAACATCAATGAAAGGATAACCGGCCAAAATACCGCCAGATAAAGATTCTTCTAGTCCTTTTTTAACCGAAGGGATATATTCACGCGGAACAGAACCACCCACAATTTTATTAACAAACTCAAACCCTTTACCAGGATTTGGCTCAAAAGTTATGCAAACATGTCCGTATTGTCCGCGTCCGCCAGATTGACGAATGAATTTACCTTCTGTTTGCGTTTCTTTAGTTAAAGTTTCGCGATAAGCAACTTGAGGTTGTGCCACATTAGCTTGGATTTTGAATTCTCTTCTTAAACGATCCATAATTATGTCTAAATGAAGCTCACCCATACCAGCAATAATAGTTTGAGCTGTTTCGTGGTTAATATAAACTTTAAAAGTTGGATCTTCTTCTGCTAATTTTCCTAAAGCAAAAACAATTTTATCTTGATCATTTTTAGTTTTTGGTTCAACTGCGATCTCAATAACTGGCTCAGGAAAATTCATTGATTCTAAGATTACAAAATCATTTTCAGCTGTTAAAGTGTGTCCTGTAATAGTATTTTTCAATCCTACTACAGCCACAATATCACCAGCATTAGCTTCTTTAATCTCTTCTCTATCATTAGCGTGCATTTGTAACAAACGGCCTACACGTTCTTTCACATTTTTCACAGTATTCTTAATATAAGTTCCTGTTTTAACAGTGCCCGAATAGACTCTTAAAAAAGTTAAACGGCCTACAAAAGGATCAGTCATAATTTTAAAAGCTAAAGCTGTGAAAGGTTCGTCATCAGAAGTTTTACGAACTATTTCGTTACCATCAGCATCTGTACCAGCAATAGAAGGCACATCAGACGGAGAAGGTAGATAATCAATAACAGCGTCTAAAGTTTTTAAAATGCCTTTATTTTTAAAAGCAGAACCACATAAAACAGGGAAAAATTTAACATCTAAAGTCGCTTTTCTGATGATTCTTTTTAACATGTCTATTGGAACTTTTTGTTCATCAAAAAACATTGTCATTAATTCATCATCAAAATCTGCTAAAGTTTCAATTAATTCTTTTCTTTTTAATGAAGCAGTTTCTTTCAAATATTCAGGTATTTCTATTTCTTTAGCGTTTTCTGACGGCGAACCGTCATATTCAAAAGCTTTCATTTCGATTAAATCGATTAAACCGGTGAAATTATTTTCTTTACCGATAGGCCATTGTATAGCACAAGCTTTCACGCCTAAGCGTTTTTTCAAAGTGTCAATAGCGTAAGCATAATCAGCTCCCACTTTATCCATTTTGTTAACGAAAATAATTCTTGGCACTTTATATTCAGTCGCTTGACGCCAAACTGTTTCTGTTTGTGGTTCCACTCCTGCTTGAGCATCAATTACCACTACTGCGCCATCTAAAATTCTTAAAGAACGAGAAACTTCGACTGTAAAATCAACGTGTCCCGGAGTATCAATAATTTGAATTTGATGATCTTTCCAAAAGGTTGTTGTAGCGGCAGAGGTAATAGTAATTCCTCTTTCTTGTTCTTGTTCCATCCAGTCCATTTGCGAAGCACCATCATGTGTTTCGCCTATTTTATGAATCTTACCTGTATGAAATAATATTCTTTCAGTTGTTGTTGTTTTACCAGCATCAATATGAGCCATAATGCCAATATTACGAATTTTTTCTAGTTTAAATTGACGTCCCATTAGTATAATTTCCCTTACTTATTCCGATTACCAACGATAATGAGCGAAAGCTTTATTAGCTTCAGCCATACGATGTGTATCTTCTCTTTTTTTCACTGATAAACCAGTTCCAGAAGCAGCTTCAACTATTTCTTTAGCTAGTTTTTCTTCCATAGTTTTTTCACTACGTTTTTGAGTATATTGAATTAACCATCTTAAACCTAAAGATTGACGTCTTTCTGCACGAACCTCTGAAGGAACTTGATAGTTTTGGCTTCCTATTGTACGCGTACGTACTTCTAAAATAGGCATAATATTATTTAAAGCTTCGTTGAAAACATCAATCGGCTCTCTTTGAGTCATTTCTTTTACACGATCTAATGCACCGTATAAAATAGATTGAGCTGTTCCTTTTTTACCACTTTTCATAATCGTATTAATAATTTTAGTTACTAATTTAGAATTATAAATTGGATCTGGCGAAACTTCTCTTTTTTGAGCACTTCTTTTACGAGACATATATGCACCTTTATTTCTTTCGTTATTTTTTTATCTGAACATTTTTTTAATCAAAATAATGCTTATTTTTTAGCTACAACTCTTTTAGAGCCATATTTAGAACGACTTTGTTTTCTGTTAGCTACACCAGTAGCATCCAAAGCTCCTCTTACAACGTGATAACGTACACCAGGTAAATCTTTCACTCTTCCTCCACGTACTAAAACAGTACTATGTTCTTGTAAAGAATGACCTACTCCAGGAATATAAGCTGTTACCTCAGAACCGTTACTTAAACGTACTCTAGCGAACTTTCTTAAAGCGGAGTTAGGTTTTTTTGGTGTCATAGTAGAAACTTTAATACAAACACCTGATTTTTGAGGCGAACTGTAATTTTTAGTTTTTTTCTTTAAATTGTTATAACTAAACCCTAAAGCAGGTGATTTAGATTTAGAAACTTTATCGCTTCTTCTTTTTTTAATTAATTGTGAAATAGTAGGCATCGCGAAATGAATCCCCTTTTTTTTTATTTTTTTTATAAAGTATAAAGATAAGACAACTTATTTTATCTTTTTTTATGATAAAAGTCAATATTTTTATACTTTATTTTTGCAAAATATACCTTTTTTTATTAAATACTTTCTTCTGGTAATATTTTTTTCTCTTCAAGAGGTTTTACTTCAAGGTTTCCTGGCTCAAACTCTGGGTTAACATCTTGGTGAATTGGGTACTCAAAATGAGATGTTTCCAAAATACCTGTTCCCGCCGGAATCAAACCACCAACGATAACGTTTTCTTTCAGTCCGTATAAATTATCTTTTTGACCTCTAATAGCTGCATCGATTAAAATTTTGGTTGTTTCTTGGAAAGAGGCTGCTGAAAGCAAAGAATCACTTTTCAACGAAGCTCTAGTAATTCCTAATAACACCGGTCGTCCTACAGATAAAGTTTTGTTTTGTTTAATCATCTCAGCGTTAACTCGTTTGAATTCTTTAATGGAGACTTCTAATCCCGGTAAGAAATGAGTATCACCTTCAGAGATAATTAAGACTTGTTTAAACATTTGGCGAACGATAATCTCAATGTGTTTATCACTAATATTAACACTTTGAGATTGGTAAACTTTTTGCACTTCTTCTAAAATGTATTTTTGTGTTTTTTCCACACTACTTACTCTTAACATTTCTCTTAAATCAACCGAACCAGAAGTTAACCTTTGTCCTGCTTCAACGTGCATATTTTTCTGCACTATAACATCCACATTGCCATCAACAGTGTAAATATATTCTTTGTTCGAATTGTTATCAGGAACAATAATAATTTCGCAAGAATAAGAAGTAATGTTTTTCACGTCTCTAACCATGCCGTCGTATTCGCTAATAATAGCTTTACCTTTTGGTTTTCTCGCTTCAAATAATTCTTGAATTCTAGGTAAACCTTGCGTAATATCTGCTACCGAAAGAACTCCACCAGTATGGAAGGTCCTCATCGTTAACTGCGTACCCGGTTCGCCAATAGATTGAGCCGCTACTACACCAACTGCTTCGCCTATTTCTACGTTTTTATTAGTCGCTAAGTTTAAACCATAACATTTAGTACAAATACCGTATTCACAATTACACGTTAGAACGCTTCTAATTTTAACTTTAGTGATATTAGCTTCTAAAATAACTTTAATGATTTCTCTTGTGATAACTTCATTTTGAGCTAAAATAACTTCTTGTGTTTCTGGATGAATAATATCTTCTGAAGTAAAACGGCCAAAAATTCTTTCTGGTAAAGAAATGATTTCTTTTTCGTCTCTTGTAATAGCTTCTACGCTAATACCTTTGTCACTGCCACAATCTTCTTTGATAATAATGATATCTTGAGCTACATCCACCAATCTTCTAGTTAAATAACCGGATTCAGCTGTTTTTAAAGCTGTATCAGTTGAAACTTTACGAGCTCCGTGAGTAGAAATAAAGAATTCATGCACTGTTAACCCTTCTTTGAAAGAGCTTTTAACAGGAATTTCTAATACTTCTCCTTTTGGACTATTCATTAATCCTCTCATCCCAGATAACTGAGAGAAGTTAGAAGCATTACCACGAGCTCCACTATCACTAATCATGTATAAATGATTATCTTGGTGGAATTCTTGCATTAACCCTTCTTGGATCATGTCACGAACATTTTTCCATTCTTGAATTACTAAGCCTTTTTTTTCTGAAATAGTCAAAAAACCTTTATCATAAAATTTTTCTATTTCTAAAATTTTATTTTCTACTTGGCCGATTAAAGCTTCTTTTTCAGAATAAACGTTAATATCTGAATGAGAAATAGTAATCCCTCCCATTGTAGAGTATTTAAAACCTAAGTTTTTAATATCATCTAACATTTTGGAAGTTTCGGTAATATTACTTTTCTTAAACACTTGGTCAATTACCATAGAAAGGAATCTTTTTTTGAAAGGTTCAGGTGGTTTAATATTAGCTAAATAATCGGAAGGATTAACGCCTCTAGGAATGAAATAAACATCTGGCGTTCTTACTTCTAAATTGTATAAAGAAGGTTCTTGAACATAGGGGAAATCACTAGGTAAAATATCGTTAAAAATCATTTTTCCTAAAGTTGTAACCAAATACTTGTCTTTTTGTGCTTCGGAGAAATAAGAGTCAATATTAGAGGTTTTTACTAAAATTCGTGTATGTAAAGAAATTACTTTATTATGGAAAGCTAATTCAGCTTCTTTTAAATCATAAAATAATTTTCCTTCATTACGGTGTTTGAATTGATGTTCTTCGTTCAGTTTTTCAGGATTAACGCCTTTTACTGTACGATCTTTAACCTCTTCAATAGTTAAATAATAATTACCTAAAACCATATCCTGAGAAGGAGATAAAACTGGGCTACCGTTTTTAGGGTCTAAAATATTATTAGACACTAACATTAATAAACGTGCTTCAGCTTGAGCTTCTAAAGAAAGAGGAACATAAACTGCCATTTGATCGCCATCGAAATCCGCATTAAAAGCTGGTGTTACTAAAGGATGTAATCTGATTGCTTTACCATCTATTAACTTCGGTTCAAAAGCTTGTATTCCTAAGCGGTGTAAAGTCGGAGCTCTGTTTAATAAAACCGGATGTTCTTTAACAACTTCCTCTAAAACACTCCAAACATATTCATTCATTTTTTCATACAACAAATTAGCGCTTTTTTTATCAATTCCTTTAGCTTCTTGCAATTTGTTTAAAATAAAAGGTTTAAATAAAATGACTGCCATTTGTCTCGGAATGCCACATTGGTGGATTTTTAAATCAGGACCAACGATAATAACCGAACGACCTGAATAATCCACTCTTTTTCCTAAAAGATTTTGACGGAAACGTCCTTGTTTGCCTCTCAACATTTCGGATAAAGATTTCAAAGGACGGTTTCTTTCCACATTAGAAGTATTTTTTTTACTTACTTTTACATTATCAAACAAAGCATCAACCGCTTCTTGGAGTAGTCTTTTTTCGTTTTTAATAATTAATCTTGGCGCTTTTTGAATAATTTGTTTTTTCAAACGATTATTACGGTTTAAAATTCTTCTGTATAAATCATTAGTATCGGTAGTTGCAAAACGTCCACCATCTAAAGGAACAATAGGTCTTAAATCAGAAGGAAGAACAGGGATAACATCCATTACCATCCATTCTGGTTTATTATCAGATTTGCTGAAAGATTCGATAATTTCTAATCTTTTAATAATTACATCTCTTTTTTGTTTAGAGACTTGTTTCAACATTTTTCTTAATTCTGTAACACTTTCCTCTAAATCAAGTTCTTCTAATAATTTTTTAATTGCTTCTGCCCCGGTTAAAGCGACAAACTTATTACCAAAACGTTCTAAATATTGGCTATATTGTAATTCTGTAATGATTTGTCTTTTTTCTAAATTAGTTTCACCTGGCTCAAGAACGATATAAGAAACATAATAAACGATTTCGGATAATTCTTTAGCTTTAATGCCTAATAAGAACGCTAATCTACTTGGTAAACTATTAACATACCAAGTATGAACGATAGGAGCTGCTAATTCGATATGCCCCATTCTTTCACGTCTTACTTTTTGTTCGGTAATTTCAATACCACAACGCGAACAAGTTTGACCTTTTTTTAAGGTTTGTTTTTTGGCACAAGCGCATTGTAAATCTTTGACAGGGCCAAAGATTTTCGGACAAAATAAGCCACCGAATTCCGGTTTAGCCGTACGATAATTAATAGTTTCGTAATTAACAATTTCTCCATAAGACCATTGTCTAATTTCATGCGGAGAAGCTAAACGAATTTTAAAATATTCGTATTCTCTACTACCGTATTCTTTTTGTGATTTAAAGTCAGTTTGATCTTCTACATTAAAAGTAACCGGAGAAGAAGAGTTTTTAGAATCAGAAGGAACCACATCTGTTAAAGTAGTTTCTTCGTTTAAAAAAGGATTAAAATTTTCATCTAATTCTTTTTTGATATTTAGTTCGTAATCTTCTTCTAAATCATCTTCGCTAAAATCAATGTCTTCTAAATCATCATCTTCATCATCGTTAAAATCATCATTATATAAACTAAACACTAACTCAATTTCTTCTAAAAGAGCCGGTTCGTCTTGAAATAACTGCAATAACATGGATTTATTAGTTTGAATTAAAGAACGACAATCCGTAATTTTATTACTATGTAAAACTTCAATAATTTCTGGATTTAAATTTAAATTTTCTAAAGATTCAGGCAAATAGTGCTCTTTTAAAATTAATATCGTTTCAAATAAAAATTCTTGTGGTAATAAAGTGTGGAGGTCTTTTAAAGTGTAATTGTTAAAATCAGATAACGAAGTAACACCGATTAATTTCAACGCTTCAATAGTTTTTTCCGAAAGAGAAAGTTCTTCAATTTTAACATTTAAATTTATCATTGATAATTTTTTTCCTTATTATTATTAACTAAAGAATGATTAACTTTATTCTCTTTAGTATCAGATTTAATTAATTCCACATGTAAACCTAAAGATTGTAATTCTTTTGAAAAAACTCTAAAACTTTCAGGAATAGAAGGTTTTGGTAGTGGTAATCCGTTGGCAATAGAATTATAGGTTTTATTACGTCCGATAATATCATCACTTTTCACAGTTAAAATTTCTTGTAAAGTGTGAGCGGCACCATAAGCATATAAACTCCAAACCTCCATCTCGCCAAACCTTTGTCCTCCGTTTTGGGCTTTACCGCCCATCGGTTGTTGAGTTATCAAAGTATAAGGTCCTACATTTCGAGCATGCAGTTTATCATCGATCATATGAGATAACTTAATCATATATAATGATCCTACAGAAATAGGATTATCATAAGGTTCTCCTGTTCTTCCGTCGTATAAAGTCATTTTACCATCAGGCAATAAATTAGCTTCTTCCATGATATTTTTTAAATCTTGGTTATTAACGCCATCAAAAATAGGCGTTGCTATTTTAATGTTTAATTTTTTAGCTGCCATGCCTAAATGCATCTCTAAAATTTGTCCAATATTCATACGACTCGGCACGCCTAAAGGATTTAAAATAATATCAATCGGAGTACCGTCAGCCATATAAGGAAGATCTTCTTTCGGTAAAATCAAGGAAATTACCCCTTTATTTCCGTGTAATCCCGCCATTTTATCACCGACATTGATTTTTCTTTTTTTAGCGATAAAAATACGGACAATTTCGTTCACACCTGGTTTGGAAATAGGATCACCGTTTTTAATAGAGAAATATTGTACACTTTGAACAATGCCACCATCTCCACAAGGATATCTTAAAGAAGCATCTTTGTAATCGCGTGCTTTTTCTCCAATAACCGTTTGAATTAATTTTTCGTAAGGCGTTGGTTCAAAAACTCCTTGAGGAATGATTTTACCTACTAAAATATCGCCCTCTTTAACTTCAGAACCAGGAATAATAATTCCTCTTTCGTCTAAATTTTTAACCGCTTCAGCGCTCACGTTTGGTACTTCACGAGTAATTTCTTCTTTACCAGAACCTTTTTTCAATTCTCTAGTTTGAATTTCGTATTTGTTAATATGAATAGAAGTATAAATATCGTTTTGCATTAAATTTTCAGACATAATAATCGCATCTTCATAATTATAACCGTGCCAAGTCATGAAAGCTACTGTTACATTTCTACCTAAAGCTAATTCACCTTGGTAAGTTGAAGGACCATCTACGATAAGATCGCCTTTTTTAATATATTCGCCTTTAACCACGATAGGTTTATGTAAAATTAAAGTATCTTGGTTGGATTTAACAAAAGTCGTTAATTCATAAGAACGTTCTTGTCCTGAATCTTCTTCAATCACTATTTTTTTAGCATCAACGTATTTCACAATACCGCTTTCTTCAGCCACAATTAAGCAACCTGAATCTTTGGCGATTCTGTGTTCAATGCCAGTAGCAACAGTCGGAGATCTAGGAATTAATAAAGGTAACGCTTGGCGTTGCATGTTGGCGCCCATCAAAGCTCTAGAAGCATCATCATGTTCTAAAAAAGGAATAGAAGAAGTTGCTACAGAAACGATTTGTTTCGGAGAAACATCCATATAAGTAATCTTATCAGCATCAAATAATCCTGTTTCACCGTTTCTTCTTGCGATCACTTTTAAAGTTTTAAAGTTGTTGTTTTCATCTAAAGGTGTAGAAGCGGAAGCAATGATTTGTTCTTCCTCTTGAATAGCTGTTAAATAATCGTATTCTTGAGTTACGTGATAAACACCGTTTTCATGTTTCACTCTAAAGAAAGGAGTTTTAATAAAACCGTATTTATCTACTTGGGCGTAAGTCGATAAAGAAGAAATTAAACCGATAGAAGGCCCCTCAGGCGTTTCAATCGGACATAAACGTCCGTAATAAGAGTTATGAACATCTCTTACTTCAACCCCAGCACGATCACGATCTATACCGTCCGTTCCTAAAGCGGAAATTCTTCTTTTTTGGGTTAACTCGGCTAAAGGATTAATTTGATCCATGAAGTGAGATAAACGCGAACTACCAAAAAAAGTTTTTAAAACAATAGAAAGCGAAGAGAAGTTAACTAATCCTCCAGGAGTGATAGATTCGAATTTACTAATTGACATACGGTCTTTAATGTTTTTTTCTGATCTAGTCAAGCCAATACGGAATTGATTTTTTAACAATTCATCTATTAATCTTAATCTTCTGTTTCCTAAATAATCGATATCATCAATATGTCCGATATTCACATACAAGTTTAAGTAATAACTAATGCTAGCGATAATATCAGATAAAACTATGTTTTCTGATCTTTCTTCTTGGTTATTACCAATTATTTTCACAAAAGTTTTGTTTTCTTTGTCGTCTAAAAAATAAACTTCTAAAACTTCGTTAAAAACTTTTTTAACGTCGTTTTCTTTTTTTTCAACGTTTTGACCTTCTAAAAAGAATTTAACTATTTTTTCGTCAATCGTTTCTTTATTCGCTTCTATAATAGCTATAACTTCGTCATTTAAGATAGAATCAGCTTCAATTAAGATTTCACCTGTCTGGAAATTAGAAATATTATCTTTAACGTATAAGTTGTCATCTGTTTCGCTTTTTCTATAAGTCATGGCAAATTCGTTAGTCATTTCGTTTTCTAAATGATATTCAGAATTAACTAATTCCGTACGTAAATGTTGACGTTGATCTCTTAATTGTTCAATGATATCACGAGTTAAAAGAGTGCCTTTAGGGAATAAAATTTCATTAGTATCTATATTTTTTAAATCTTTTGCTAAAAAAGTATTTTCTACTCTATTTAAAACGTCTAATTTTTTATTGATTTTATATCTACCTACAGAAGATAGATCGTATTTTTTACGATCGAATAAACGCGTTCTAATGAACTCTCTCGCTGCATTGGCAGGCACTTTTTCCCCTTGATGTAATTTTGAATAAAGTTCCACAATAGCGTCACTAGAATTAGATTCTTCATCTTTTTGAAAACTTAAATCCAATAATTCGTTTTTTCCAAAAACATTTTCAATTTCTTCTCTCGAATTAAATCCTAAAGTATGAATGAATTTAGTTAAAGGTATTTTTTTAGAACGATCTAATTTAGCATATAAAAAATCTTTATTGCTTTGTTCGAATTCTATCCAAGCTCCCCTAGTAGGGATAATTTGACCTAAAAAAAGCATTTTATTCGTTTTATTGTCGAATTTTTTAGAAAAATAAGCCCCAGAAGAACGAATGATTTGCGCCACAACAACTCTTTCAGTCCCATTGATAACAAAAGTTCCTGAAGGAGTTATTAAAGGTAAATCAGTCATTAAGATACGTGATCTTTTCACTTCTTTAGTCAAAACATTTTCTAATTTAACGTGGACGAACAATTCAGATGAATAAGTGAAATCTCTGTTTTTAGATTCTTTAATATCGAATTTCGGCTTTTCTAAAAAAAAATCTTCAAAATGTAATTTTAAATCACCATTATAACTTTCAATGGGAAAAATATCTTCTAAAGCCGATCTAATACCTGATTCTAAGAATTTTGCAAACGAATTCTTTTGAATTTCTATTAAATTGGGTAAAGGAAAGTCATATTTCATTTTCGAATAGTTGCGTCGTTCTACTTTATTACCATATTTAACGTTGCGATATCTGCTCATTTTTCACTCCAATACATCATTTATTCATTTTTCGAAAGAAAATAGATAAAATCAAGTCCTTAAAATAACCCTTTTATCTGATAAAAAAATATAAGTCAAAAGACAATAAAAAACCTAAGATTTTTTTTCTCAGGTTTTTTATTAATAATATTTTTTAGAGAATATTATTTTAATTCTACTTTAGCGCCTAAAGCTTCTAATTTAGTTTTAATTTCTTCCGCTTCGTCTTTACTAACGCTTTCTTTAACAACAGCATCAGGTGTTTCAGTTAAGTTTTTAGCGTCTGCTAATCCTAAACTTGTGATTTCACGGACAGCTTTAATAACAGCTAATTTACTAGAACCAAAGTTTTTCAAAATAACTTGGAATTCTGTTTGTTCTTCAACTACAGCAGCTGAGTCAGCGCCGTTACTAGCTACAGCTAATGAAGCAGAAGGATCGATTCCGAACTCTTCTTTTAATCCATCTACTAATTCTTTAATTTCTAATAAAGACATCCCTTTTAAAGATTCAATAAAAACCTCTTTAGTTAATTTAGCCATTTGTTTGATTCCTCTCTTTTGTTATCATTTTAACAATTTTATATTTATTATTCTTTTTTAGATAAAATATCTAATCCAACGGATAATTCTTTTAAAGGCATTAACATACCTGAAGCTAACATAGTTAACAATACTTCTCTTGAAGGTAAAGTAGCTAACTCATGCATCATTTCAACTGAATATATTTTATTTTCAACAAGTCCAGAAGAAATTTTAACAAATTTATTTGTTTTAGAAAAATCATATAAAACCTTTAACGGTGAAATTAAGTCATCTTCGCTAAATAATAAAGCTTTTGAGTTTTTAAAATCAGCTAATTCTTGATGATCAACAGAAGTAAAAACCCTTTTAATGATGTTATTAGAATATAATTTGATATTGCTGCCAAATTCTCTTAATTGTACTCTTAATTGAGTAAAATCACTCACTTTAAGACCTTTATATTCAAATAAAACCACTAATTTAGATTTGTTTATTTTTTCCGTTAAAGCGTTAACGTTTTCTATTTTCTGTTCGATAACAGGTCTTAACATATCTTTTTCATCCCTTTCTATTTATTTGTATACATCGTGCACTACAAATATTTTTTCAAAACAGTTTTTTTAACTCATTAAAGTATGATCAACTTTAACACCAGGAGCCATTGTAGAAGAAAGAGTCATAGATTTGATAAAATTACCTTTTACTGTTTTAGGTCGAGCAGAAGCTATATGTTCATATAAAAACTGAGCGTTTTCCAATAATTGTTCCTTACTGAAAGAAGTTTTTCCTAAAATAGTGTGTAAATTACCGTTTTTATCAACTCTATATTCTATTCTCCCTTTTTTAATATCTTTAATTAAAGGCGCTAAGTTATCTGTAACTGTTCCTAATTTAGGGTTAGGCATTAAACCTTTAGGACCTAAAACACGTCCTAATTTGGACACACTTGGCATCATTTCAGGAGTAGCGATTAAAACTTCAAAATCTAACCAATTTTTAGCGATTTTATTCACTAATTCTTGGTCTCCTACTACATCAGCACCAGCTTCTTCAGCTTCTTTAACTTTCATTCCTTTAGCTAGAACAGCTACTTTTAGCTTTTTACCGCTACCATGAGGCAACACTAAAGCACCACGAATATTTTGTTCTGCTTTTTTAGGATCAAGATTTAAAGAAAAAATACATTCAACAGTGGCATCAAATTTAACTAATTGAGTTTGTTGAACTAAATCAACCGCTTGCGAAACTGAATAAGATTTCTTAGAATCTATCATTTGACGCATAGCTAAATATTTCTTACTTCTTTTCATATTTAAAAAACCTGTGTAAAATTTAAAACCTTTCTAGGACGTTATTCAAAATAAAATCATTAAAAATATTTGTTTCCACTAATAGGGGAAATAAATTATTTTTCAACTACAATGCCCATATTAAGTGCAGTACCTTCTATTATTTTACAAGCACTGTCAACTGTATAAGCATTTAAATCAGACATTTTTAATTTAGCGATTTCTTTTATTTGTTCGTATTTAATGGTTGCTACTTTACTTTTGCTAGCGTTAGCAGAGCCTTTTTGGATATTAGCAGCTTTTTTCAAAAGATCACTAGCTGGCGGAGTTTTAGTAACAAAAGTGAAACTTCTATCATCGTAAACAGAAATAATCACTGGAATAACAAAACCCATTTGATCTTTGGTTTCTTCGTTAAACTTGGAACAAAAAGAAGGAATATTTATTTGAGCCTGACCTAAAGCTGGACCTACTGGTGGAGCTGGATTCGCTTTCCCTGCAGGAATTTGAAGTTTTACAGTTTTTACAACTTTTTTAGCCATTTTATTAAAACCTCTTTTTTATTAATTTGTATTATAAAAAAAATTTATATATTTAAAAATTCAAGAAAATAAAATAATAACTGAAATATTATAACATATTTACAGCATTAAAAAAGACACTAATTTAAAAAAACAGTCATTAAAGGATTTCTTTAAAAGAATCAAAAGAAATTTCGACAGGAGTAGCTCTTCCGAATAGATCAATTTCAACAATAATTTTATCTTGATTATGATCTACAAAAGATACTTTACCAGTTTGACCAGCAAAAGAACCGCTAGTGATTTCTACCTGTTTACCGATTAAATAATCGTAATTAGGCCTAGTGATGATCCCCATTTTTAATAAAATAGGTCTTATTTCGTTATCACTCAAAGGCACAGGTTTAGAACCGCCTCCTCTAATAGAACCTAAAAAACCAGTTACTTTCGGAATGTTTCTTACCACAAACCAAGAATGATCAGTCACAACCATTTTAACAAACACATAACCAGAATAGATTTTTTTCTCTCTCGTTTGTTTAGTGCCGTCGGCTTTAGTTTTATAATAAGTTTCTTTCGGACAAATAGCATCTAAAATTAAACTGGAAATACCAACGCCGCTATCAGCAATTCTTAATAAATCTTCTTTAACAGAATTTTCATAACCTGAATAAGTTTGAATGATATACCATTTGGCTTCATTATCGTTGTTGTTTTTGCTGTGTTGCTCTTCTTGCGTTTTATTAACAACTTTATCTATTTCTTTTTCTTTTGTATCTATCATATTCAAACACCCTAAATTAATATAATTTATTTTCTATTAAATTATTATATCTTATTTATTTTTATTGAAAATACCCACTACATTTGGAAATATAGTCTTTATAAAGCATTTCAAAGTTTTTATTCATTGTTACTAAAATCAAGATAAAAATTAAAACCTGTATAATTTGGAAAAAAATTTGTGTACCTGTCGGTAAACTAACCGCTTTCATGCCTTTCATAGTTTTTCTCATCAAGACAAAAACACTTAATAAGAAAACTACTAGAGCAGCGCCAAATAAGATTTTATATAATGATTTTTCTTGATCTTGTTGCATAAAATCACCAAAAAAGCCCATAAACACCATAGTAAAAACGATCAAAAAAACATTGATCAAACTGTATTCTTGTTTGATTATTTTAAACAAAGGAATTGCGTGTTTTTCTTCTTTATTTTTATGTGACATAAAAACTCCTCTAATTTAATATTTGATTTATCTAGATTCTTCATGTAAAACGTGTTGTTTACAGTGAGGACAATATTTCTTCAAAGTCAAACGATTACTTCTATTATGAACATCAATATGATAATTACGATTTAAACATACAACACATATTAAAATATTTTTTTTAGTCATTTTTCAGAGTCCTTCTTTTTTAAAGATAAAAAAAATAAATTTAAGTAAATCAAAATATATCCTCTTTATTTTAACATATTTTTTGAAAATTAACGAAATATATTATTTTATTTCATTTGTAAACCGAACATAATCACAGCCGCAGCTACGCTAACATTTAAAGAATTGATTTTCCCACTCATCGGAATCCGTACTAAGTAATCACAATTTCTCTTCAATAAAGGTCTAACCCCGATGCCTTCATTACCCAAAATAATAGCAAAAGATTCGTTTTGAGGGATTTCGTTAAACACCAATTCTGCTTTCATATCGGTTCCAATTACCTTAATAGCGTATTTTTGCAATTGTAAAATAGTATGGTGTAAATTATTAACTAAAAAAATATTAACGTATTCTAAAGCCCCACTAGAGGTTTTAACCACTGTTCCGTTTAAAAGAACTTGGTGTTTTTTACCTATAATAACGCCGTCAAAATTAGCCGCCTCCACGCTTCTTAAAATGGCTCCTAAATTGTGAGGATCATGTATTTCGTCTAAAATTAAAAATTTTTGTGTTTTATCGGTTGATAAATAATCCGCTAAATTTTTATAAGTATAATCTTGGACTTCAGCAACAACTCCTTGGTGTTGAGTGTTTTGCGCTTTTTCGTTTAATTGGTGTTTATTTAACATCTCATATGTCAGATTATGGTTTTTTAAATGGTTCAAAAACACTGTATCAGTCATTTTTACATCAATGTATATCTTATAAATGGGTCGTTTAGCGTTAATGGTTTCTTTGATGATATTTTTTCCATAAATAATCATGATTTTAATTCTTTCCTTGAAATTACGTTGATAAGCATTATTTATTAAACAATTTCTGCTTAAAAGCGGTTAATTGTTTAATAAATATCATGCCTAAAACAAAAATGATATTGATAATAACTAAAATTATAAAAACCGTTAAATGGTTATGTATTTTATCAGTAATATTGCACAATACTTTTTGGAATTCTGTTTTTCTGAAGAAAGTCCAATATCCAAAGATTAAAAAACCTACAATCATAGCGTGAAATAATAATGCTTTCCATTTATTAAAAGGAAGACAGTTCTTAAACAACAAAAAACAGAAAATAAAGGAAGTGATTAACATCAACAAGACTGAAACATTATCATGCCTCTTCGTCTGATCTATCCATTCCACATGCAATAAGTAAATATAATTAAAAGCAATTAAAGAAGCGAAGAAAAAAGCGTTTTTTAAAATATTGCTTAAAAAATTTTTATTCAAAGGTTTATCGTTAGGTTCTAAAGATAAAAAGAAAGCCGGGGTTCCGATGAAAAAGATATCAATTAAATTCCATTTTAAAGGATCAAAAGGGAAAATTATGTCATTCATTGAAGAACAATAATTGTGGAAAATAGTAATTACTGCTAATAAAAAAGATAAAATAGATTTTGCTAAAAATAAAACTGAGTTTTTTTCTAAATTATTAATTACTCTTCTGCCTTCAGAAACGACTTGTGGTAAAGAACTAAAGTTAGAATCGATTAAAACTAAATTAGCTACATTTTGAGCTGCTTGACTACCAGAAGCCATAGCGATCGACATATCTGACTCTTTAAAAGCTAAAATGTCATTAACACCATCGCCAATCATCGCGACTTTTTTATTATCTTGTTTCAAAGTTTTAATTAGAATTTGTTTTTGTTCTGGCGTTACTCGCCCAAAAACGTCATATTTATGAGCTATTTTAATTATTTCTTTTTCGCTTAGACCAGCTAAACTGATAGCTTGTTTTTCGCTTTCAATAATGCCTATTCTTTGGGCGATATAAGAAATAGTAGAAGGATTATCGCCAGAAATGATTTTCATTTGAATCCCTAAATTTTTAAAATAAGTTACGGTATCAAAAGCATCTGCTTTAATTTTATCTTCTAACATAATTAAGGAAACAGCTTGATATTCAGTATTATGATCCAGTTTTTCTATACTTTCATTAGTTTGGGCTAACAATAACACTCTATAACCCATTTTAGCGCTTTTTTCGACATCTTTTTCGATTTTAGCAAACTTTTTTTTGAAAATAATTTCCGGAGCTCCTAAAAGAAAAGTGCCTTCTTGCTCAACTTCTACGGCGCTATATTTTCTTAAACTAGAGAAAAACTCAATCTTTTTGATTTTATGATTCCCTTTGGGAGATTCATCATTATTTAAAAATTTATGATGTAGAGCTTTTTGCGTTGGGTTATCATCCGGAAAAGCGCTAATAATACTATTCATTAAGTCTTCAGAAACTTTTTTAGCTTCCGGATAAGAATAAACTTCTTTGACTTCCATAGTTCCATCAGTAATAGTACCAGTTTTATCCAAACATAAAATATCTATTTGGGTTAACATCTCAATCCCGAATAAATCTTTCATATAAGCGTTCTTTTTTGCTAAATTAACGAAACCAACCGCTAAGGACATACTAGTCAATAAGAATAAACCTGAAGGCATCATTCCTATTATAAAACCACTTAAACCTAAAAGGAATTCTGATTTATTTTCGGTGCGAATGCGAGATTCGTAAGAGAAATAAAAGATAAAAGTAGTAGGGATTAATAAAATCATCACCGCCATGACTAAATTAGCGAAATTTTGCATTAAAGGGGTTTTGATGTTTTTATATTTTTTTGCTTCATGGGCTAATTTAGAAATATACATCTCATCGCCCACAGCCGTAATTTCCGCACAAGCACGTCCGGAAACAACATAACTACCAGAATATAAAAAATCACCTTTACTTTTGAAAACCGATTTAGATTCTCCTGTTAAAAAAGATTCATTTACTTCTAAAGCGCCTTCAGCGATTTTAGAGTCTGCTACAATCTGAGCCCCTAATTCTAAAAATAAAAGGTCTTTAACTACTACTTCATTCATAGAAGCCGATTTTAAAACGCTATCGCGCACTACATGAGTATCATTAGATATTAACAAAGAAATCTTATCTAAAGTTCTTTTAGCCTTAATTTCTTGGACAATGCCTAAAGATAAATTTAAAAAATTAACCAATAAAAAAAATAATTGATCGTATCTTTCAATCGCCATAACAATAATAAACAGGATTAAAACTAATAAATTCAACAAAGTGAAAACATTAGAAACAATAATATCTTTCACACTTTTACTGTTCTTATCTTTTTTAAGATTTTTTTTTCTTTCTTGTAGTTGTTGTTCTACTTCTGCTTGCGGAAGTCCTGTAAGGTTAAAAAATTTGTTATCAGTTTTTTTATTCATAATCATAACCTACCGTTTTTGATATCGACTTTATCATTTTTTTGAGAAAAAGATGTTTTTTCAAATAAAACTTTTTTCTTCTAAAAGTTTTCTTAAAAGGTCTGCTTGTTGAAAATCTTTATTTTTTCTCGCTTGAAACCATTTTTGATAAAGAGTTGCATCTTGGGGAGTAATATTTTTTAAAGGTAAAGAAATCCCTAAATGTTGAAACAAATATAATAAAGTGTTTTGTAATTCCAACATTTCGGTTAAAACATGAGTTTTATTCAATTCTTTGATAATTTGATCTATGAGAGCGACCACATTAGGAGTATCAAAATCATTTTGCATCAAATGATGAAATTTTTGTAAATAAGCTAATTTTTTATTAGAAGTCTTTGTATGATTTATTTTTAATTGAAAATTGTTTTTATTTAAAGTATGAACTATTTTATGATATTTATTTTGTATAGGTAAAAGCAATTCATAACTAAAATTAATAGGTTGTAAGTAATGATGTGATAAAAAAAAGAATTTAATCACGTTAGCTTCAAAATCTTTTAACGCATCTTTAGCTAAAACAACGTTATTTAAGGATTTACTCATTTTTTGTTTTTGGTAATCCACCCGTCCTATATGAACGAAAAAATTAGTTAAAGGTTTTTTTTGACTAGCTAAAAACTGAGCTTGTTCGTTTTCATGATGAGGAAATTTCAAATCATTGCCGCCGCCGTGAATATCAATAGTGGTTTTAAAAATATCTTTAATCATGACAACACATTCAGTATGCCAACCAGGTCGACCTAAAAACCAAGGACTTTCGTATTGAACGCCTGTTTCGGTTTTTTTCCATAAAATAAAATCTTCAACATTTTCTTTTTGAGGATCTAACTCTTTACGAGCGTTTTTTTTCAATTTAGTTAAATCTTGTTTACTTAAACTGCCGTAATTATCAATTAAATTAACACGAAAATAAACGCCTGTTTCAGTTAGATAAGCATAACCTTTTTGCATTAAATCTTGGATAAAAGCGATAATAGACTTGATATAATTGGTTACCAAAGGAAATTTATCAATGTTATCAATATTTAGTTTTTTTAATAAAGTAAAAAAAGCTTGAATATAATGTTGAGAAATTTGGGTTTCTGTGGTGTCGTTAGTTAAAGCGGTTTGAATAATTTTATCATCTACATCCGTAATATTAACGACTAATTTAACCTTAAAATCTAATAAAGTGAAATATCTTTTCATCATATCAAAAAAAATTAAAGGTTTGATATTGCCGATATGAAGATGATCATAAACAGTCGGACCGCAAACATAAATATTAACTTCATTTTCAGTTAAAGGGGTAAAATTTTCTTTTTTTTGGGTTAATGAATTGTAAATTTTCAACATGATATTCCTTTTACTTTTTTAAAAAATAAGATATTTGTTAATTAATGATTGTTTTTTTAACTTAATAAGTTAATTCTTTTCGGATGAGAGACTTAAAATAGTTTGGATATTTTTTAAAACAGTTTCTTTCCCTAATAATTCTAAATAAATAGGCAAATGAGGGCCATTCATTTGTAAAGTGGATGCTATACGAATTAAAATAAATAAATTTTTACCTTTTAAAGGGGATTGTTGTTCTAAGCTAGTGATGTTTTCTTTGATGTTAACAGAATCAAAATTTTCTAACTTATATAATATATTATATAGAATTTGCACCAAGTTAAAACCTTTATTTTCTTTAATAAAGGTTAAAAATTCTTCTTTAACTTCTTTCGGTTCTACAAAAAAGCTTTGGTATAAGTGTACTATTTCTGCTAGATAACTAATTCTACTTTGAAATAAAGACACTATTTTGGTTAATTTCTCCTGAGAAATAACAATCTTGACTTGGTTAAAAAAAACGGTTGTTTGAGAAACTAAATTCACAAGAGACATTTTTTTCAAATATTGGCTATTAATGAAGGATAATTTGGGTACATCAAAAATAGCGGGCGCTTTAATAAAGCGTGTTTTATCAAATAAAGAAACCATTTCTTCTAAAGAAAAAATAGTTTTATTACTTTTAGGGGCGAAACCTAAGAGAAACAAGAAATTAAATAAAGCTTCTGGAACATAACCTAAAGTCATGTATTTTTCAATAAATTGAATTACATTCTTATCTCTTTTGCTGAGTTTCTTTTTCTGTTCGTTTAAAATTAAAGAAATATGCGCAAAAGTAGGTATTTCCCACCCAAAAGCTTGATAAATCATCATTTGTTTCGGAGTATTGGTAATATGTTCTTCACCGCGTAAAACATGAGAAATCGCCATTAAATGGTCATCTATCGCTACAGCATAATTATAAGTCGGATAACCATTTTCTTTCATAATGATCCAGTCTTCGATTTCTTTACTGTCAAAAGATAAAGAACCTCGAATTAAATCTTTAAACTCATATTTAGTTTCAGCAGGCACTTTAAAACGTACTACATATTTAGAATTATCGTTTTGGTATTCTTTGTAAGCCAGTTTTTGGTCTAACAATATTTGGGTATATTTTTGATAAAACGTTAATCTTTCGGATTGTCTATAAGGTCCTAAAGGACCACCAATATCAGGTCCTTCGGTCCATTTGATACCTAACCAATTTAACTGTTCTAATTGTTTTTTTTCACTGTCAGCGACGTTTCTCGCTAAATCAGTATCTTCAATTCTAATAATTAATTCACCTTGATAACGCGCAGCGAATAAATAGTTAAATAAAGCGGTTCTAGCGTTACCGATATGTAAAAAACCAGTCGGACTTGGGGCGTAACGTACTCTTATTTTTTGCATCTACTTTCTCCTTCTAATAAGCTCATTCTATAATAAATTATTTTAATAAAGTCTTTTCAAATTAAAAAAGAGCCTTTTTTAAAAGGCTCTTCATACTGGTAAAAATATTATTAAGAAATAAATTAACGTTTGGAGAATTGAGGTGCACGACGAGCTTTTTTTAAACCGTATTTTTTACGCTCAACACAACGTGAATCTCTAGTTAATAAACTAGCTTTTTTCAAAATAACTCTTAAATTAGGTTCAGCTTCTAATAAAGATCTAGCAATGCCTAAACGGATCGCTCCAGCTTGGGAAGTTATTCCGCCGCCGTGAACATTCGCAACCAAATCATACTTTTCTAAAGTATTAGTTAATTTTAAGGGTTTTAAAGTTTCTAAACGAGTTTCTTGAGAAGGGACATAATTAGTAAAATCTCTTTTATTAATTTTAATTTGTCCTGTGCCAGAAGTTAAAATAACTCTCGCTACAGAACTTTTGCGTCTGCCTGTTCCAAAATATTTATTTTTCTTCATTTTCATTATACCTCTAACACTTTAGGTTTTTGTGATTCGTGTCTATGCGATTCGTTAGCATAAACAAATAATTTTTTACGCATTTGGCGTCCAAGTTTAGTATGCGGTAACATGCCAAAAACAGCTTTCTCAATAATCAAAGTAGGAGATTTTTTCAACATATCAGAAACCATTAATTTAGTTAAACCACCTGGATAACCTGAATGTCTGTAATAGGTTTTTTGTTCCCATTTTTTACCTGTTAAATGGATTTTAGAAGCATTGATAACTGCTACATAATCTCCATTATCAATATTAGGAGTATAATGAGTTTTACTTTTGCCTTTTAAAACAGAAGCTACTTTAGTTGCTAAACGTCCTAAAGTTTTTCCTTCGGCGTCTACTATATACCATTTTCTTGTCACCATTTGATCGTTAACGCTAATAGTTTTATTGTTTAATTTTAATTCTTGTTTTTGTTCTACGCTTGTGTTATTCATGAATAATAATGTTGCTCCTAGAAATATTTTATATTTTAAAATTTTTTCATCCAAATTTTAAAATTGCGAAAAATGTTTAAATGTACTTATTAATTATAATACATTGCTGCCAAAATGTCAACTTGCTTTGTAAAAAAAATCAAATAAAAACAAAAAAATAATATTAATAAAAAGACAATAATTTATTAAAAACATCAAAAAATAATTAATTTTATTTTTTTGTTTTTATTGGAATAAATCGATGTGGAGCGAATGATGGGAATCGAACCCACATCTCTAGCTTGGAAGGCTAGGGTAATGGCCATTATACGACATTCGCCTTTGTTTTAATGGTCGGGAAGACAGGATTTGAACCCGCGACCTCCTGGTCCCAAACCAGGCGCTCTACCAAGCTAAGCTACTTCCCGCTTCAAAATTGTATATTTAAAATTAAAATGGCACACCCAAGAGGACTCGAACCCCTAACCTTCTGATCCGTAGTCAGATGCTCTATCCAATTGAGCTATGAGTGCCTATATCAATTATTGAGCTATGAGTTGCTTTTTTAAGTTGTTTTATTTAAAATTGGTGACCCGTACGGGATTCGAACCCGTGAATGCATGCGTGAAAGGCATGTGAGTTAACCGTTTCTCCAACGGGCCATATTTGCATAATTTAAATCTTAAAAAATAGTGCGAAATAAAATAGTAAAAATAAATTTTATTAACAAGAAATATTAAATTAATAGGATATTTTTAAATTAATTTCTTCTCAAAATGAATTAATTAATTAATTTAAAATAACTTTTATTTTTTAACCGTTTAAGATTTTAACAATATTTTTTAATAAAGTCAATCTTTTTTATTAATTTTTTTTAAAAAAGTAATAAAAGAAAACATTAAATATTTATTCTGTAAATAAATATTGGAAAATGTTAATTTTTTTATTATTGACTATTTCATTATAATATAAAAAACTTTTGATTAAACAAAAAAAGAAAAAATTTTTACAATAACAAAACTAAGTCAAAATAGTCTTTTTTGATTATAAAAAATAGCAATTATATCTTAATTAAATATTTACTTATCCTTTGGTGAGAAGATGTTTTTTTAATGACATCCACAACCTTCATCTGTTTAGAAATTTTGCGCTGTTCCTTTTTTTAATACAACTTTTATCTCTAAAATTGTTCTTTAAGACTTAAAATTAAGTGATAATTGCATATCTTTTCAAACTAACAAAACATTTTGATTAGATTAAAATGTGTCTAATTTTTTTTCATAATTCGCTAGTTTCAAAAGATATTTTTTTAAATATTTTATCCCTTCACTATATATTTAAGTAAAAAAAGTTAAAAACTCATCTACAAAATGAAAAGAAAATAATTTTTATTATTAATAATAACATTTTATTTAAAAAAAGGCGCAAAAAAGTTACCTTTTTTAAAAGGTCTATTTTTTAAAAGTTTTTTCAATTCTTTTATCTTAAACTTTGTGTATATTGGATAGGCGAAAGATAATTTAATTTGGTTAGTAACCATTTTTTATTCCAAAAAGAAGGGAATTGTTTAATGATTTTACTTATTTTGGCATTAGAATCTTGAAATAATAAAGGATGACGATAGAATAAAATACTTTTCATTTGACCAAATAAGTTTTCAATTAGGGCGTTATCTCTAGGAGTTGCTTTACGCGACATGCTGATGAGAAAACCTTTTTTAATTAAAGTTTGTTGGACTTTTTGGGATTGATAAACTGTGCCTTGATCTGAGTGAATAACGCAAGGATTTGTTAATTTGGGGATTTTTTTGATAGTGTTTAGAATTAAATCTTTATTTTGACGATTAGAAACATGGGAGGCAATAATTTGATTATTAAAAGAATCAATAATACAAGAATAATATAAAAAACCTTCTTTAGTTTTAAAATAAGTAATATAAGTAAAAAGTTTTTGCATCGGTTGGGTTGTTTTAAAGTCTTGTTTAATTAAATTAGGCACTATATTTAAATTTTCTTTCAAAGGATGATAACAGTATTTATTTTTTTTCATCCTTAAACGACAACAAATGCCTTTTGCTTTCATAATTTGATAAACTTTTTGCTTAGCGATAGCTTCATTAAATATTTTTTGGTATAAAACCGTAATTTTTTGATGGCCAAAAAAATATTCATGATTTTGACATAAAGATGTAATACGTTTTTCTTGTAAAAATTGTTTTTCTTGTTTTAATTTTAATTTTGCTTTGGTTTTTAGCCAATAATAATATGTGCTGCGTTTAATTTGAATAGTTTTTAAAATAGTTGTGATACTAAGGTCTTTTTCAAATTGCTGAACTAACTTAAAAACTATTTTTTTGTCAATCTTTTGCATTTGGGAAAGCATTTTTTGCAATAATTTTAGTTTTTGTTCTAATTTATACATTATTGATATTATTTCCTTTTTTTATATATCATTTATTATAACTCTAAATGATTATATTTATTTAAAAAAGGGGGATGCGAGCAACTGGAGGATTTGTCTTTTAGTTGTGTGTGCTTATAATTTTTATTAGCGTTTCAACGCGTTACTGTTTTTATCCACCTATATATGTCAATACTGGTACGGCGGTTATTTTAAAAATTAATATTTATTTATAATTTAAATAAATTTAAAAAATTAAGTTTTTAAAAAAGAAGAAGTATTATTTATATCGAATAATAAATAATGATAGATAAAAGATACAACGAATATCAAATATCGAGTATCATTATCATTATCGATATAAAATATAAAATATCACTGGTTAAAAAGGTTAATAGTTATATAAGATATTTGGAGGAGCAAATGATGATAAAATGATGAGTGAATGATGATAAGATGATGAGCGAAAGGATATTTATTTTATGCTTTTGTTAAATATCTTTTATAATCGGGACGGATTTTTTTCACCCGATAACCATGTTTTAACTTAGTTAAGAAAAATTGGAGATGTTTTAAATCTTTTGCTTGATAATAAATAACATTGAAGCCTTTTTTATAATTAGTTTTGATGGGTTTGTTATATTTATCTAGCTTGTTAGGTTCTAATTGGTATAATTGTAAGGTTTCTAGATTGTGAGGCTTAATTTGGCCAATTATTTTTTTGATGGTATTCTTAGTTTCATCTTTGTAGTTGATTTGGAAGATATTAAATAGGTGTTTAAGGGTGTTATTTTGAGTTTTAAGAGGGGTTAAATTAGAAAGTAATGGTTTAGTACTACTATTGGGGGCATTGTAAGAAGGGGGGAATAATCGCTTGCGTCAGTGATGTCATAATATTTTAACATGCCAGGAATGTCGTCTTTATTTGAGACGTTGATGTCATGTCTTCTTAATTTAGGTTGTTTACTTAGCCATTGTTGTTCTGGAGTTAGAGGGGTTTGGTCGCTTATTAGTTTTATTGTAGTTTTAATTTGTTTATGAAAATAGCTATGAGTGTAGGCGTAGATGGACATTAAAGATGATAGAATTAAGAAAAGAATGATTAAGAAAACCTTTTTAGGGGTTATTTTAAGATAATTAATGGTTTTTGCCTCCTTGTTATTAAGTTAATGGCCTAGCCAATTGTTGTGTGTGTGGGGTAAAAGAAAAAGACCCTTAAAAAGGGTCTTGGGTTAATAATGAGTTATTTAAATTCTTCTTCGATTTTTATTTTGATTATTATTTCTTTGGTTTCTTATTTGTTGTGTTATGTTATTAATTTGTGTTTGTATTTGATCTATATTTGTTTGAATATTTCTTAATATATTTATTTGTGATTCAGAAGCATAAAGTGGAGTATTATTTATTGCTGTCATCATTGAATTTTCTAATAATAAACTTTCTCTTTCAAGTTGAATTCTTGTTACATTTAAATCTAAATTTCTCATCATTTGTTGTTGAGTATTTAGCAATCTTTGTTGATAATTTACTATTTGTTGATGCATTTGTTTATGAATGTTTAAAAGATTTACTATTTCTGACTCTAAAGCGCGATTAAAAAGAGCATTTATAATTTGATTTGCTTAATTTCTTTGCGATAACATTAAGTTTTGAAATTCTTCTATATTATTGATGTTTTCATTGTTTGGATTCGATGACGATGGATTATTATTCATTGCTATAATTGAATTATTGTTAAAAATGAATAATATTCCTATAAAAATAATTAAACAAAGATGAATTATTTTAAATTGGTTTTTTAATTTAAGCATTATTTAAATCTCCTTTATTTTAATTAACATAAAATTATTTTTTTGAATTATCAGATTGCTTGGAAGAAATAACCTTAATCAACTCATAATATAACATAAATGCGAAAAATCATGTGCAATTATGTAAAAAACATTATTTTTTAAATACCCAATCACTCTTTTTTTCTTGTTGATGGTTATTTTTCATATTTTTATTACCTTTCATTTGTATAAGTTAATTATAACACAAATCAACTTTTGTAATAATTTTTTTAATTCTTTCATTGTATTTTATCCTTTTTTTGAGTTTGTTAATTTGTTTTAAATTCGGGTTGATTTTAGTCCTAACCAGTTATTGCGTGTGTTGGATAAAAGAAAAAGACCCTCGAAAGGGTCAAGGGTCTTGGGATGATAAATATTTTATTATTGTTGTTGATCTTTTTTATAATGTTTCGTTGGTTCAACATCTTTTAATTATTTAGTTGTATACCTAGCTCCCCAATAAATTTGAAGTCTTCATCTGTATATCCAGCATTTTTTAATTCTCCAATTGTAAATCTAGCATCATTTATTTCTCTAACTGTATATCTAGCAACTATTAATTCTTTAAGTGTATACCCGAGTTCTCTTAATTCTCTAAGTGTATACCCAGAAGCTTTTAATTCTTTAACTGTAGACCCGAGTTCTCTTAATTGTTCAGCTGTATACCCAGCATCTTTTATTTCTCCAATTGTATTCCTAATAACTTTTAATTCTTCATCTGTATATCCAGCATTTTTTAATTCTTCATCTTCAAACCCAACAGTTTTTAATTCTTTAGCTGTAAACCCCATTTCTCTTAATTCTCTAGCCGGATACCCAGAAGCTTTTAATTTTGCAGCTGTCAATCCATTATCTTTAAATCTTTAGATTCTTGAGTTGTATGCCTAGTTGCTGGTTCTTTAACAGATTCAGCAATTGTTTCAATTACTGGTTCTACAACCGTTTCAGTTGGTGTTTCTTTGATTGGTTCTGGTTTTTGACTTTCATTAGTTTCTGATGCTTTCTCAATAAGTTTATCTATTTTCTCATTAAGTTCATTAAAATCGGTTTGGATTTCTTTTTTAAATTCAACTAATTTTGCATCCACTTGGTTTATATTATTTTTTAAATGATTGTCTTTAAGATCAGTATATTCTTCTTTTGTTTCTTTTTTAAATTCATCTAATTTTGAATTCACTTGGTTTATAATAACTTTTACTTGGTCTATAATATTTTTTAAATCATTGTGTTTAGGATCAATATTTTCTTTTGTGTCTTTTTTAAATGCATCTAGTATTGCATCCACTTGATTTATAATATTTTTTAAATCATTGTGTTTAGGATCAGTATATTCTTTTGTTTCTTTTTTAAATTCATCTAATTTTGAATTCACTTGGGTTATATCGTCTTTTAATTGATTGTGTTTAAAATCAATATATTCTTTGGCAAGCACGGCCATAATAAGGGCCATAAGACAATAAAATATAATTTGTAATATAAATGGTTGTTGTGAATTGTTCATATTCTTTTTTTCTTTTCTTTCTTGGGTTGTTTTTTTACAAACTCCTTTTAATTTAAGTTAATGGCCTAGCCAATTGTTGTTGTTGGGTTGGACAAAATAAAAGACCCTGGATAAGGTCTTTTAAATTCAATATATTGAATTTATTTCAAAAAACACTTCTTTATATTTTTGTTGTTTTGTTTTGTCTAAATATTGTTTTGATTAAAAATCAACACTAATTTTTTTAATTCTTCTAATTGAGATTTTTCTTTTTTTAATAAATCTTCAGGAATATTTCTAAAAGAATTCATATGTTGACGATTTTCTTTTAATTCATAAACTAAATTTCGTTGTTTTTCTAGATTTTTGATTAGTAAAACGTATTTATAATATCTTTTACTTAATATATTATAAGTTGCGCGATTTTCAATTGAATTGACGCTTGTTTGCAACATAAATAATTGTTGTTTTCTATAAGAAATAGATCAAATTTTATTATTTATTTCGCCTAAATGATAATTTAAAGAAGTATCAAAGCTATCGACATTTTGCTTAGTATTGTTATTCATCGTCATCATTTGATGTTTATTAAAAATAAATAATAATCCTAGAAAGGCAATTAAACAAAGATAAATCATTTTAAATTGGTTTTTTAATTTAACCATTAATTAAATCTCTTTTATTTTTATCCATCTTTTGAGGTGTTTATTTCGTAGATGGAGTTGAGGGAGGATAAAATTGTTTTTTTATATTCTGTTTCGACATCTTTATATCGTTTTTCTAACATTTTTTTGAAATTTGCGTCGCGTTGAAGTGTTCCGTTTAGATTTTTTATTTTAATTTCATCAAATCTATCTTGGGGGTTAAGCTTGCTTATTTTTTCATTATAATCATCGCATTCTTGTTGTTTTGCATCAATGTCTTTTTGTTTTTTGTTTAATTAACCTAAACACTTTGTCCAATTATTTTTAAAAAAGTTCATTTCTTTTAATTCCTTTCCGATAATAGTAGCAATTATATTATCTGTTTAAAGAAATTAATTACTGTTATTATATCTTTTTTTTTTTTTTGTCAAATAAAAATAGAATTTTATTAATTTTTAATAGGTTGCAAGAATTTATTATATCTTTTTTGTTCTGCTTTTTGTTGAATTATGCCGTAATTAGGGTCTTATTGTTTTAGTTCTTCTTTGAGTAACTTTATTTCTTCTTTTTTTGGTTTCATTATTGAATTGGGTTTTTTTATCTTTTAGTTCTTCAATTATTTTAGTGTACTCGTTAATGTGAGATAGGCCTTGTACTTTGAATTCTTTTAATTGGTTTTTATCTTGTTGGCTTTTCATTTCGTAAATTATTGATTTCTATACGTTTATTATGTTCTTCTAGTTTCTTTTCTTGGTCTTTGTAGTCGGCGTCGAGTTTAGTGGTTTCTTTATCGATATAATGTTTGATAGGATCAAAGGTAGATTGGTCTATCATTTTCATAGCACCATCAGGGTTTAAAGATAACATCTTCATCGTGCCTAATTGTTGAGTTAATAGTTCGTTATGATGCCGTTACTAAACAAATTAGTTAGGCACCTCAAATGACCATTAAGCATCAAAAGTGCGTTATAATTTATCATTAAAACAAAAAAACCATAAAAAGGGAGTTTAAAGACTCCTTTTTTATGGTTGGTTATAATATTTTTTCTGGAAAGTTTTCTGGTTACAAATCTTTTAAAGTATAAAATTCATGTTTTAAACTTAAAACTTCTTTTTCATAGCCACTTTTAGAAAAAAACCTATTTTATCAACAGGACATTTAGCCATTTTTTTAATTTTCGCTTCAAAATCTATTACAGTAGACAAGTATATTTTAGCGTTTTGCCAGCGACATTCATAAGCTGATAAAGCTTTGTCTGTTAATAAAAGAAGATCGATTTCTGTTTCTTGTTCTATGAGTTTATGCTCTTTTTTAATTTTGGTTTTACCAAAATGACGACCTATTTCTTGCAAAGACATTTTTTTATTTTTGTCTTAAAAAAGTTTGTGTTTTTTTCAAAATAATGAGAAACAAATTCATCTATTTGAGGGCTAATAAAGTTTTGATAAAATTCTTCTCCTTCTAAGATGTTTTTAGCTGATCTATTTTTTTCAATAAAATGAAAATAAAATTACAAAATTAGTCTTTAATGTAATAAAGAGTTGAGTTAATTTGATCTAGTTATTTTAATATCTTATACTATCTTATAATAAAAATAAAATGTATTATAAGAAGACAGTATTTTTTATATTTACATTATAACATTTTTTAATTAATAATCAACCCCTAAGGACAAAAAAATCTTAATAAGAAAAAAGGCATAATCAAAAGATTTGACTTTTAAAAAAAATAAAGGTAGAATATATTTATTAAATATGAAAAAATTTTTGATTAATAAATAAAGGCGAAATTTAAAAAAATATAAATAAACATGAAACTTTACAATACCAACGGTCTTTTATAAAAGCAGCGCAAGAAGGAAGAGATTTAATAGAGTTTTTGAGCCAAAGAACGGAACCTTTTCGTTTCCAGAATCTCATCGAAAGAGAACTTTATGATTTAATTAGCGCAAAAATCAAAGCTGTTTAAGTAATTATAAAAATTTCTTATATTTATATATAAAAAGTTATTGTAAAAAAAAGCAAAGGATTTAACAATGAAAAAGAAAGTTTTATATAAACAATATTTACGTTTTGATCTGTTAAAAGGTAATTGGCAAGTCGACAAACCTTTTCATAAATTGGTTATCTCTCACAAAACCTTTAATTTGTTAGAAGGAGAAGTGATGTTAACCATTATTATGGATTTATACAACCAAGAAATTTTTTCTTTTTACTTGTGGAATAATGAAAGCATTTTAAACAATACCATCGAAACCCTTCACCGTTTGGGCGTCAATTATAGCCCTTTTACAACTATTTTACATTGCAACAGAGAATATCAATATTTCCGTATGCCTTTTGTTAATTTAGTGGAGGAATTAGGTTATGTGTTGAGCATTGAAGATGATATAGAAAATTTTGATAATCAACTTATTTTAGAGTTTTTTTACGATAATATGATAAAAGAAATGACCAATAATAGAGAATTAACTTACACCAAAGAAGGTCCTTTTGTTGCGGAAGATTTTAAAAAATATTTAAGCTATTATAATTACGAAAAAAAAGCGTATTTTTTAAACAACGAAACACCTCAAGTATAGAGTAGGTGATAAGTTCGAAAGAAAGTTAAAATTATTTATTTTTTGGTTGCGGGAAATATACATTAAGTAATAATTTTTTTCTCTATTTATATCTATATTATATATTATTTTATAGTTATTTAAACAATTAATTGCAAAAAAACAAATTAAACCAACACAAAAAACCCTTTTAAAGAAGGGTATTTTTTTATTAAAACTGCCTTGATATTGAATATTAAAAATTATTAATTTAAATATTAATATAATTGTTAAAATGAGTAAATCGTACTTTTTTATTTAAATTATTTTTAAAAGGTTGTTTTATTTGTAATTTGGTTAGATTAAAATATTTATTAATTAAATTACATGTTTTAAAATATTTTGGACTATTAAGATAATTATCGAATAATTTTTTTTCATAAAATATGATGCCATAAAAAAATGATAATTGTCCTTTTTGTTTAATATATTGGGACATATATTTATTTTTATATTCAATAAAACATTTATTGTTATTAAATTCTTGTAAATGTTTATTATTATCTTTAAATAAATTATCATTAATATCTAAAATATTATTTCTTAATATTTTAAAAAACATATGTTGTTGGTCAAAATTTAAAATATTACTAAGATATAAATTAGTTAATTGATATTTAGGATGTTGCAAATCAAAAGGTAAAATTTTTAAAGTTTTAGTAATAGGTAATTTTTGACAACTTTTAGAAAAGTGAAACAAACGTTTACCTGTTAAATAATTTTTCTTTTGTAAAAGCATTTTTTTAATTTCTTTATCATTGCCGACATACTCAGCATATTTAGTAACATATTTAGAAATAATAGATGAAATATCTTCTTTACAAACACTTTGTTTCAATTGACATTCATTTATTTCTAATTTAATTTTGGTATTACTTTTAAAAACTTGTAAATTTTGAGAACGAGGATTTAATCTTTTTAAATTAGATAAACCTTTTTCATTATTAACGATATCAGACCATAATTTAAAAACATTGGGAATAATTAAATTTTTACTTTTAACTTTTTTCCAACCATTTTTATCATTATATCTATGTTGATGTTTTTAATAATATTGGTTATTTTCTAAAAATTCTGAATTATTTATTAAACCTTTTTTTTGACACATCATTTCATTGGTAAAACCAAAAAATTTTAATAAATCAATATTAAACATAATATGAAAATGTCATACATTTCTATTATTTTTAGTTTGTATTTGTGAAGCAATAAAATATTTCAATTGCTTTAAAGATTTAATAATCTTATCTTTTTTAAAACCTTTTTGATGTAAAAATTGTCGATATTCATAACGTAATTTGTTAATAAATTTTTTAACTAATTGATGTGTTTGATCATAATTTTTAACTTCTTTAGATAAAGAACCATTAGCATTATGATGTGGTAAAGTAAGCGTTAACCAACTAATTTTTTGTTCAGCAGCAAAATTATAAATAGCTTTAAAACGAGCATTTGTTTTAGATTGTTTCAGATTTCTTCTAATATCTTCTATTTTGCTGGCTAAATTAAGAGGAATTTTCGAAAAAGAATTGCCATTTTTATCCTTTTCCATGATAAAACAAGTTTCTTCATAAAATTTTTGTAATTTTTTATCATCCTTAGATAACTGTTTTAAAACATCTTTAGGTAAAATAACATTTTTGTCTAAATATGTTTTTTCTAAAAAAATTAATATTTCTTCTTTATTTCTAATTTTAAAATGTTTTTTAGCTTGTTCATATAATAAAACAAGATTGTCATTATCATCATTATTAACATATTTGCCTAAATTTTGATCATAATAAGTAGTTATTTTATTAATGCCGTTTAAATTTAATTCATGATTAATAAAAGCCGCTTTTATTTCGTATAAATTTTTAATTCTATTTTCTTGCATAACTGATAAAAGACGATATAAATGTAAAATAAAAAATTTGGAAAAACAACCTGTACCGTAATCAGTAGTTTTGAAAAAAAATAAATTATTCTCATAATGTTTTATAATTTGTTCTTTTTCAAAATTACTCAAAAATGTATTATTAGTTAATTTTTCATTAATTAAATCAAATGTTTTTTGAGCATGAAAAGAAAATTTAACATCTTTTTTATCCATAGTATAAGCGTTTAAATTTAATAACATTTTCATATTCCTTAATTATATTTTTTTTAAAAAAATTGTTTTTAATATCGAAAGTCGCTTGGTTAGCTTCATTAATCCGTATTTGTCAATCCTATTCACACTATAAACTTTTATTTTTTGTTTATCACATATAAAAATTTCGTTAAAAAAAACTCATTTTTATACGTTCAAAACAAAATAAAAGTTTACTTAACGTGTGAGGATTGACAAACGGATGAAGCTACCAAGCTCTCTTAAAAGAAAGTATTACCATTTTGTGAGGATAAACAAAGCGGAATCAGCAAACACAGATCTAAAAGAAAAGGGAGATGCACAGCCATGATATAAAGATGGGGGCATAACCTTTGGTAATACCTTATATAAAGTGAATCATTACCCCATAGAAAGCTATAAAATATTTATTTATATTTTTAATTTAATTCTTATCATCCATCCATCTATCAACCATTTGACACTATAAACTTTTATTTTTAGGCCTCACATATAAAAATTTCGTTAAAAGAAACTCATTTTTATACATTCGCCCCAAAATAAAAGTTTATTTAACGTGTTAAGATTGATAGATGGATGTATATTGATTAATGAAAGAAATACGTTTAATAATTATATTTAATTATATATTAAATCCAACGTCTTTTAAATCTTAAACTGAATATCCAGCTTGTTTTAATTCTTCAATTGTATACCCAGCAGCTTTTACTTCATCAGCTGTAAATCCAAGATTACGTAATGCAGTAGTATTCCAACCAAGATTTCTGAAACCTTTAGCTGTATATCCAGTATCTTTTAATTCTTTAGTTGTAAAACCAGCTTCTTTTAATTCTGAAAATGTATGCCCAGCAGCTATTAATTCATCAACTTTAAATCCAGGCACATACCCAGCAGCTCTTAATTCTTGAACTGTATATACAGCATTTAATAAATCTTTAGCTTTATATCCAGCATATTTTAATTGTTCAGCTGTATATACCCAGCCTCTTTAAATTCTCCAAGTATAAATCCTCCACGATCTTTTAATTTTTTAATTGTAGCCCCTAATTTTTTAAAATCTGCCACTGTTTCATAAATTTGAGTTTTGAAATATTTAATATTACCATTTTTATCTGTTTCTTTGAATTTTTCTTCATTATCATCAAATTCTTCAATAGAACCATCAATATTTTGACGTTTTATTAATTTTTCGTTAACAGGATTATATTCCTCCATCCATACGCCATCAGATAAAGTTTTTTTAATTAATTTACCATGAGAACCATATTCATAAATATTATTATCTTTATCTGTTTTTTTTAATAAAAGAAGACCATTATTTTTATCATATTCATAAATATTACCATCTAAATCAATCTTTTTAACTAATTTATGATTAAATAAATTATAATATTCTTTTTCGCCAGTATTTCTTATAAATTCAAAAGGAGCGCTTTTTAAACGTTCATTTTCTTGTTTTAAATTCGCATTTTCCTCATGTAAAGCGCTATTTAATTCTTTGGCTTTTTTTGCAATATCTACTTGTTGTAATTCACGTCTTTTTTCAGTTTCTAAATGATATTGATAAGCAATACTGCCAAACCAAAAAACAAAAAATAATAATGTTGCGGTAGTAATAATAAAAGGGATTATTCTCTAATGTCTGCCTTTCCATTCAAAAGTGCCCATAATTAAAATTCTCCTATTCTATTTTTAAATAATTTAAAATTTATTCATTCATTCTTTCTTCATAAACCCACAAACATATAACATTCATTAAAAAAGAAAAAACAAAACCTAATATCATTATAACTTTTTTTAATAACAATAACCAAATTTTAAGAACAATAGCCATAATATCTAAAATTCTTAAAACAATTTTAAATAATAAATCTCCTATTTTAATAAAAGAATTTAACAGAAAGGTTTGCAGTTCTTTGAAAAAATAAATAACACTACCACCAACAGTAACAGTAAAAATAATTTTACAAATTTCTTTTAATTTTTCCCATAAACCTTCATCAGGGTTCATTAATTTTTGACCAGTAAGAGAAGAAACATTACTTTTAATATAACCTATAATAGAGCTAAAAATATCTTTAAAAAAATTTAAAATATCTATTAAAAAACTAAATAAAGAACTAAATAATTTTAAAGGATAAATTAAAAAAATTAATTTTTCCCATATAAAAATAAAAATCATTTTAATAAAATTAAATACATTAAGAAAATTAATATTCCAACCTACTTCATAACCAAAGAAAAAAGCTGTTTTAGTAAAAAACACACTATAAAAAAAATTATAAAACAAATAAAATAAATCTTTTAAATTAAAAATAACTAATAAATATTTTAAAACAGATAAATTAAAAATTATTTTCATTATTCTCTATAATTAAAGGAGTTTTTATATTATTTAATTGTTTTTTTAACCTTAAATTTTCTTTTAACAATCGTTCTGTATCATTATTAAATGGTTTTTCTTTATTATCTGCATTATTTTCTGCTTCAGCAAAAACACCTTCCGCAAAATTAAGACCACCATTTTCATTAAATTCTTTAATCATTCTTTGCACATGTTCACGATAAATACCTAAATAATTACCCATTTGAGCCACTATTCTAATTAAAGCGCCATATTCTCTTACAGTAATATCTCCATTCTTAATATAATGATTAACAACTTCTCTTAACTCATCGCTAAATTCATATTTCTTTTGTAACTCTTTAATGTATAAGTAAAACCAATAAATAAAAATACCAAAAAAAAGAGAAATTAAAGAAATAAATATTTTAGACTCTATTAAATTATTAATTTCCATTTAAAACAATCCTTTCTAAAATAAATTCAAAAATTATATATTAAAACCAGCAGCTCTTAAGTCTTCAATTGTAAATCCAGCATCTTCTAATTCTTCAATTGTATAGCCACCATCTTTTAAATGATAAGCTAAAAAACCAGCATCTTTAAATTCTTTAGCTGTAAACCCAACGTCTTTTAATTGTTTAATTTTATATCCGCCATGTATTAAATCTATCACTGTATGACCATATTTTTTAATTAAATTTATCTCCAACAATGAAGCAATAAAATAAAAAAAACCAATCCCTAATAAAAAAATTATAAAATTAAAAATATTAATAATTATTTGTTGCATTTCCGTTTAATTATTCCTTTTCCTTATTTTTCTTTTTTAAATTCTAAATATTGAATAGATTGGCATTGAATTTCTGTTATAAATTTGGTTTCTTCTTGATTCTTATTAATAACATTAACTTTAATACGGCCCTCAACACCAATTAAAGCCCCTTTAGTAACAAATTTAAATAAATTTTCTGCTTGTTTATTCCAAACAGTACAACGAATAAAATCAGCTTCTTTATCGCCTTCATTATTAGTAAAATTCCTATTCACCGCTAAAATAAAGCGCACTAAAGGAATATTGCCGTTAATAAAATTTAATTCTGGATCTTTAGTAATTCTACCTACTAAAATAACTTTGTTAATCATTTTTTCTGCCTTTAACCTTTCATTAATTTATTGGAATTACTTTATTTGTAATAAAAAAATTAACATATACAAAAATACCAATAATAGAACCTATAAACAAACAAATAAAATTATCTAATAAATTATTATTTCTCACTATAAACTCCTTTTTTAAAATAAGCAATATTTTCAAATATTGCTTATAAAAAACTTAATTTATTTCAACCATGTTACTTTAGAACTATCAGGCACAATAAAACCAAATTTATACAATATAAACACACATATTCCGCTTAAAGCGATAAGTGTTAATAATTGTCTTAAAGTCATTATTATTTCTCCTTTTTATTTAAAATATAAATTAAAATTTCTTAATTCTTCCATTTTATATCCCATATTTATTAAAACTGCATAATCAAACATAAATTTCTTTTTATTTAGCAATAGAAATATAACCCTTATGAGCTAAAAAAATAGAAACAATAGTAACAACACCTAAAACAGGCAACAGCCAATACATACAAAAACCACCTAATGTTAATTTATTTCTACGAAACGATTTGCGATAACTTCTTTTTCTAGACATTTAAATCTCCTTTTGATTAAATTTTATTTAAATAGAAAAACAACTTTATTCACTTATCACCTACTCTTTCAAGAAACTCAAAAATTTAAGGAAGAAATCCAATCTCATTCCAAATTAGAAGCAATAAACGCTATTAATCAACAACAAGAAATATCAGAAGAACCATTATTTACTCCTTCTAACAACCAAAAATTTCCTAATTTCAACCAATTAATTGGTTTTAAAGAAGAATTAAAAGCAGTCGAAGGATTTATTGATTATCTTAACAACAAAGACAACTACACCAATATTGGTGAGGTCGATTTCCCTTTAGGGATCTTAATGTATGGTGTTCCAGGAACTGGGAAAACAACTTTAGCCAGAGATCTCGCCAAAGAAACTAATCTTCCTTTCTTTGAAATAAGTAGTTATATCTTTTCCCAAAAATTCAAAGGCATCGCCCCTCAACTGGTAAAAGATTTATTTATGACAGCGCGCCAAGAAGCAGCTAAAAATAAAGGAGCCATCATTTTCTTAGACGAATGTGAAACAATCTTTGCTGATTTAAGCACTTTAGAAGCTGGTTCAGAAATCGCTAATGTCGTGAACCAATTTAAAACGGAAATGACATCATTTGAAAATAATCCTGATAAACCAATCTTTATTATTGGCGCCACTAATCGCATTAATAACATAGATGAAGCCATCAAATCCCGATTCACCTATAACATCGAAGTTAAACCAGGCAATAAAGGCAATAAAGAAGAAAGAAAACAATTTTTATCATTCTTAATCAATAAAAGAAAAAACCCTTACAGTGAAGAAGCCAAACGATACTTATACGAAGTTATTAATGAAGCTTTAGAAAGATTACCAGCTAATCATCAATTTAAAAAAGCCAACCGAACTTTAGAAAACCTCTTAAAAACAACAGTAACTATCTTCGCTAAAAACCGCGCTCAAGGCGAAACAAGAAGAAACGAAATCAACCCAGAAGACTTAAAGCAAACTTATAAAATGATTATTTCCCAAGATGATACCATTTTAAACACTATCGAACAACAAAACAAAGAGAAAGGAGGTGTATAATTATGTTATCGCCTTTAGACATAATTAAAACTTATCTAACCTTTAAGTCTTATTTCACTTGGTTTTTGATGGTTTCAACTATCTTTGGTATTTTCCTTTACTTCAAAAACAAACTTTCCAATAACAATCAAAATTATTCTAAACCAACCCAACACACAACATCATGGAAAGGCTATTTAACTTACTTTTTAATTATCATCTTTATTTTAGGTTTCATTTGCTTATGTTTCTTTCATAAACCCAAAGAACCATCAAGTAAATATGTAGGTCAATTAGTGAACGAAATTGACAAAGCCATTGATAAATATGATGAAGTCATCAATAATTACCAAGGATTAAAAGCCAATTGGGAACAAGAATTAACAAAAGTAGACGCTGAATTAAAAACACTCTATGAAGAACAAAAACTAACTCAAGAACAAAAAGTCAAAATTGAAGAACTAATAAACCAAACAGAAACAAAAATTAATGATATCAAAACTCAAAAACAAGCAACCGAAAATAATATCAATGTCTTAAAAGAACAACTCAAACAAAAAGAAGAAGTCTTAACTAACAAAGAAAAAGAAACAAAACTAACTGAAAAACAAATCGAAGAAGTTACTGATTTAACCGAAAAACAAAAATTACGCACCAAATTAGATATCCTTTATGATGAAAAAATCTCCTTAGTTCAACAAATAAACGAAATCAAAACTCAAATAAGAATATTAGAAAACGAAATTGAAGGGTTAAACGAAATACTCCAACGCGCCGAAAACCATAAAAAAGATTTAGAAAAAGATTATGAAAAACTAACCAAAGATGAAAAATCTATTTTTAACAAAATTAAAACAGAAGAAGAAATTCGCAACGAAATCCAAAACAACATCAACCAAGTAAACAAAAAACTAAAAGAAATCCAAGCCGAACGCGAACTATACCAAGCATTAAAAGAAAAATATAAAGCCATGCATGTTCGCATGGAAACTTATGAAAAAGAAAATTCCTTCTCTTTTGGTAATGCATGTAAAATGGGATTCAAAGCCTTCGACAAAATAACCGACTTAATCCCAGCCAAATACGGTATCAAAACCTTAGGCAAAGTAACAACCGTAACTCGTAAATACGCACAGGGAATGGAAAAGGTAACTCTAACTCTTCACGAAGGACATCGTATATGGCATATGATTCACGAAAGTATTCAAGAAGGTAAAGAACATCCACCAATGATTACCAAAGAAACTTTGGAGATGTATACCAAAGACATTGATCGCAATATAGCCAAACTCGACGCCGATTACAAAGACTACGAAAAGAAACTAGAAAAATACAACGAACAAAAAGATCAAAAAACGATAACTAAACAAATCGAAGAATCAAATGATTTAAAAGAATCTATAAAAACAAAAAGAAGAACTAGAATCGACGAATACAAACAAATAACTATAGAACTAAAAAACAAAAGAGAGACATACTTAATAATAAAACTAAAAAAGAAGAAAAAATAGAACAACTAGAAACAAAATTAGAGCCGATCGACGAAGAAATGAAAATAATTAAAGAAGAACTAAAACAAACAAACCCTAACTACACTAAAACCCAAGAAGAAATTAAACAAAAAAACAAAACAAAAATTCCAGAATTAATAACTATTCCTTCTTAAATCATTTTTTCTTTAAAATTCACTAAATAAAATTATATAATAGTAGTAATTAATTTCTTTAAAAGATAATATAAATTACTACTATTATCGGAAAGGCATTAAAAGAAATGAATTTTTTTAAAAAACATTGGGTAGCTATTTTAATTATTTTATTTTTTAGTATTGTTTTTATTATAGGTTTTTTTGAAGGCATCAACGAAACAAAACAAGAACAAAAATCATTATCAAATTATCATAAAGATTTTGAAGACGATAAAGAATTAAAACAACCATCGAGAACTAAACGTGAAAATATAGAAACTCCTAAAATAAAAAAAACAATTACTAAAGATGATTTTGAAAAAATAAAAAATTATGTCTTTTCTGAAATCGATGATATAACTTTATTACCAAATAACATTAACGAAGAAGAAAAAACCGAAATCAATAAAATTAAACAAAAATTAATTAATGACATAACACATAGCAAAGATTATTTTAATCGTAAAATAAAGAAAATTCAACAAGAATGTGATAATTATAATAAACAAATAAATGAACTTAATCAACACAAAAATAAAAACGAATTTGAAGTGTTAAACGAAATTGAAGGGTTAAACGAAATACTCCAACGCGCCGAAAACCATAAAAAAGATTTAGAAAAAGATTTAAATCAAAGACTAGAGCAACACAAACAATCTGCCTTATCGTCTTCCTTCACTTCCTCTCTCAACTCCCTCTATGAGAGATAACTAATCTCAACTGAGAGGAATAAAAATAAAAGGAGATTTTAATAAATGTCGAAATTAAAAAATCAATTTAAAACCATTTATCTGTGTTTAATTGCTTTTCTAGGATTTTTATTTATTTTTAACAACCATCAAGTAATGGCGATGGATAATTTAGTTAATGAAATAAATGAAGAAATTGAAACAAACCTCGAAATAAATCAAGAAAATATTCTAAGTATGCAAAAATTTTGCGCTTTACACGAAATAGGACATGCAGTAGTAGCTTACGAATTAAGCAAAATACAATCTGAATTTAATCTTATAAACCTTAAAACAATAGAATTAAAAATAAATAATGAAAAAAATACAGAAGGCGGTGTAGACTTTTCTTTTGATAAATCACAATATGGTTATTTATTTTCATTATCTGTGTCTTTCGGAGGACCAGAAACAGAAAAAAGAATTACAATGCCAATAGAAAAGTTGAAATATAAGGGCGATGACGATGAAAAAGATATTGAAAATATAGCTCAATATATTATACAAAGAGGATGGTTTTTAGATGATATTTATTTCGCAACAGACTCTTTAGAAGAACGCAAAAATAAAATTAAAAATATCGCGCAAACTAAAACTCAAGAAATTATTGACAAATATGAAGAATTTTTATCGCCGTTAGCCGATGAATTATTAGAAAAACAAAAAATGACAAAAAAAGATTTTTTATTATCATTACAAAAATTAATTAATCAAAGAAATAATTCTCAAGAAATAGTGCCAAAATATATAACAAAAACTCCATTACAAAACAATATTAAAGCATCATCTGGTTGTGGTTGTAATATTTTATAAAATAAATTTGTCAAATAAATATCATAATAAATAATTCAATATATAAACTAAATTTAGACCCCTCCAAGGGTCTTTTTCTTTTACCTAAATAACAAAAACACAAAAATTGGTAAGGTCATAAAATTCAAACCCTAAGGAGGTGAAGAAAGATATGATTAAAACCAACCCCTAAAAAAGTTCTTTTATTAACTATTTCTTTATTAATTTTTATTTTATTCCATCACCCCATCTATGCCTACAACTATTTTCACAAACAAACCGAATCCAAAATAAAACTAGCCGACTATGAAACTCTTCAACAAGAATGGTTAAATACCCAAACTAAATTCAAAAGACACGATATCAATGTCCTAGATAAAGACGACATCCCTAACATTTTAAAATATTATGATGTCACTTGCGCAAGCGCCTTTTCCACCCCTTCTTACAACGCCTTCAAACAAAAGAACCTCTATTGGTACCTCAAAAACCCTCCTCAAGGCCTTTTAGGTGTCTACTTTAAATCTCGTCCAAATCCTTTTAAAAGTTCATATCCAGCTACAGATTACCAATACTCCCTCGAAGACCTCCTCAAATACGAAATTGCCATCGAAGAATCCTTTGTCTTCTGGGATGTCAAACAAAAACCTAACGAAGATAACCCTAATATACAATTAATAGCCTCTAATCTCTTCATCGGTCAAAACAAAGAAGAAATAATTAATCAATACTTAATCAACAACAACATCATAAAAGGACCCAAACTCATCAAATTAGGCTGTTACAACGCCACCCCTAACACTGGTTTGGTTGTTCCTTTGCCTCAAAAAACTTTTAATGATATCCCAATCGACGCCATTTATTTTGACGACGGTATTCGGATTATGAACCATCAACAAGGCACTATTGATGACCTCTTAAATCTTTCTAATGGTGTTTCAACCGTCTTACTTTTTTCTTTCAACTACATGGCAAGACCAAAAGATTACAAAAACCTTTATCTCCCAGAATCTCTTGACCCCTACACAGCCATCCGTGATTGGAAAAGAGCCAACTCTTTATACTCTTATGAAGATTCATGGTCCAACGAAGGCGAAAATTTAGTGAACAATTTTGAATCTCCAACTACAAGATATCGCCTTACTTGTCTGAAAAAAACAGCAATAGAAGACATCACCATTAACCTCCCAGATTCTCTTGAACCCTATAAAGCCATCATTAGTTGGAAAATATATAACGATTTAAATGTTTTTAGAGGTACATATCACGAAGAAAGCGAAATTTTCAACCATCCTATTAACTTTGACAAACAACCCAACCGATGCAAAAACTCTTTACCGACATTACTTATTTTAAAACCAATGAAGGATTTTTATATTTTTCTTGTATTATCGACGCTTTTAACAACCAAATTATCGCTTCACATGTTTCTGATAAACAAAATAAAACTTTAATTCTAAACACTATCAAAAAAATTCCTAAATTAAAAAAACCTTGTATTATTCACTCCGATCAAGGCACAGTTTATCAATCCCAAAAAATCCAACAAACTTTAATTAAAAAAGGTTTTCTTATTAGTATGTCGCGTAAAGCAACCCCTAGAGATAACACCCTAATTGAAAACTTATTTGGCCAAATGAAAAGTATTTTATTCTATCGCGATCCTTTTTTATTCCAAAAATCACTAGCAAAAGTAAAAAATATAATTAAAAAATTCACTTCTTTTTGGAATAAAAAATGGTTACTAGCCAAATTAAACTATCTTTCCCCTATCGAATATGCACAAAGTTTAAGATAAAAGAATTAAAAAACTTTTAAAAACAGACCTTTTTTCAAAAAAAAGGTAACTTTTTTACGCTTTTTTTGCATAAAATGTTATTATTAATAATAAAAATTATTTTCTTTTCATTTTCTTAACACTTTTTAACTTTTTTTACCTAACTATATAGTGTAATGATAAAATATTTAAAAAAATATCTTTTGAAACTAACAAATTATGAAAAACATTAGACACATTTTAATCTAATCAAAATACTTTGTTAGTTTGAAAAGATATGCAATTATCAGTTAATTTTAAGTCTTAAAGGATAATTTTAAAGACAAAAGTTGTTTAAAAAAAACGGAACAGCGCAGGGTTTAATGAAGTTATTTTTTCATCAACAACAAAAGAGAATAAATTTTCATTCACTTTTTCTTGTGCATTTTCGACAACATCGTTTGCTTTAGTGTTTTGAATCGCCTTTTTTTTGAATAAAAAATCTTTAAATATTAACATAATTGTCAAAATAATAAAAGTTAAGGTTAAAAATAAAATGAAGATATTTTTATGTTTTTGTTTTATTTTTATATTCATGTTTATTTAACTTTCAATCTGATCTGATATAATATTTCTTTTTTTCCAAAAAATATACATTTTAGAAGCGCCATTACCTAAATTTTTCAATTCTTCTAAAGTATATTTTGTGTTGTCTGTTTTTTTATCTTCTCTTTGTCCGTTATCAAAATAAACAGCTATTAAATCTTTATTTGATTCATCAGTTTGTAAATCTTTTTTATCAAAAAATCTATGATTTGTCATCGTTTCTAGCTCTTGCGATTCATTATAAATTTTATGTTCTTCTGCATATTCATTAACAGTAAATTCATTTGCATTTATTCCTAAGTAAACATTTTCAATGATTAATGAATTTTCTATAGTTTCAACTGGTTGCTCTTTTTTTTCATTTGACTCTTTGTTTGCTGAATTGTCTTTTGAAACAGGTTTAGTTGCATTGGGATTTTCTTTCTGTTTGTCTGTTTCCTCTTCTTTAGGCGTTTCTGGTGTTGTATTAGAACTCACGCTTGTAGAAGAACTTTCAACCTTATTATCGTTTTGTTGCGAATCGCTTGATGCTGTTGGATCTTGTTGAGTTACAGAACTTGTAGAAGAACTTTCATCCTTATTATAGTTTAGTTGCGAATCGCTTGATACCATTGGATCTTGTTGAGTTCAAGAACTTGTGGAAAAACTTTCATCCTTATTGTCTTTGCTAAAATATTTAATTCCGAAAATAACACTAACTATCAATAAAATAGCTAATAACCCTATCCCTACTAACGTTATTATTTTCTTATGTTTCTGAATCAACTCTTTATAATTCATTTTTTTAACCTTTCTTAATGTTTTTTAATTTATGTTTTTTTAATTTAATAATTTATTTTTTAAATTATTAAAAATTATTATACACAAAAAAAAAAAACAAGTCCCGACAAAAAAGAACTTGTTTTAGGTGTGAAAAATAATCTTTATTTTGTTTTTAAAAATCTTTAGAAAAAAACAGAAATTAAGATATTTATTCGGAACGATACATCTTGTTTTGAAGATGAAATTTTTTAATATTAGTTAAAATAGAAACAGTAAAGATCAGAGAAGATATAGTTAAAATCATTTTTAAGGAAAAATTCAATAAATTAAAAGTTTTCGCTTCTTCAAAATGAAAATCTTTAATTTTATGATTATGAATTTTATTCAACATTTGCGCATGTAAAGTTGGTTTCATTTCGCTTTCAAATAAATGCCCCATTTTATCTTCTTTTAAAACTTGATAATGTAGTCCATCCGACAAACTGTTTTCAGTTACAACTACAATATTTTTCATTTGATGTTTTTCGATTTTAAGTGGATGCTTCTTTGACTTTTTTAGGTTTATCTTCTTTTTTTGTTTTTTTAGACTCTTGTCCTGTTGGATCGCTGTTTTTAGAAACTTCGCCTTTATTCTTTTTTTCGCCTTCTTTTTTCTCTCCTCCAATTCCCTGTTCTTTTGCATCAACTGTTGTCGGTTTGTTGGGATAAGGATTTCCACCAGTATCATTTGTGTTTATGTTTCTCAGTCTACCTCTACCAGCAACGTAATTAGCATTTATTTTTATCAAAAAGATCGGCATTATCATTAAAATACTCAAAATTAAACATGTTTTAACATTTTTATTCATTTGGAAAAAATCCCTTTCTTCAGGTTTTTGAAAATGATTTGACATAAATAATTTTACAAAGTGTATTTTATCTCAAAAAAAATCTTTTTATCCAATTTAATGATATATTTATGATTTATTTTCCCATGTTATAATGTTTTAAATAATAGAAAGAAACGAGCGCATTAATAAATAAGTTGATAACAATGGAAAAAGGAAAGTTTTTGTAAAAATGATTTTATTTTTATCTTAAAAATTTATAATATCACATTTTTAAAAAAAATTTGGGATTATTTGTTTTAAAGATGGTTAAAATGAATAAAATCAAAGACAATAATATTTTTTTCATGACGTGATTTTAAAAAAGTTTATTATTTTTAGGGATACTTTTTTTAAATATCAGTAAAAAAGCAGTTTTTATTGATCTTTTGCCCCTTGTCGTAATGATATTTATTTAAAAATACACAATAAAGGTTAAAAAATGTTAAAAATAAAAACCATCTTCATTAATTTATTGGTAGGAATTTTATTTTGGACACCTATTTTGATGCTTTATCAACACCAAATGATAAAATCTTTTACCCTTGTTAGCAAAAATATTCCTATAGAACCAATTGTCTTAGATTTTGATCCACAAAAAATGATTAATTCTCATAAATTGCCCAAAAGTAAAATTTGGAAAAATTATTTAAAAGGTGTTTCTACTGTCGAAACAGCCGATCAATATGTTAAAAATTTTGTTTTAGTCAATAAAGAGAGCAATATCAAATATAATGCTTTAGAGAAAAAATTAATTATTAAAAATATCGATGATTTAATCGATAAAAAAATTTATTTCGCTAGGACATATATTAAATTTAACCCTGGTTTTTACAAATTTAGAGATAGTTTTTCCATAGGTATTCATTTTTACCTCCATTTAACTAAATCTGCCCAAAATTGTTATTTAATTATGTTGGAACCAATAACTGACACTCTTTTATAAAGAAAAAAAATAGATGATTTATATCATCTATTGGTTTTTATCTATTGATCTTTCTTTTTAAACCTTTTTTCGCTATCTCTACTACTAATAAAGGGTTCATTGATAACATAAAAATGATGAGAAAGTCTCTGCACGATAAATCAGCTAATTTAAAGTTTTCTTTTAAAAAAGGGATGAATAGAATAATCATTTGTAAAAAAACACTAATCAGAAAGAATTTAATTAAAGCCCAGTTGGTCTGAAGTGAAAAAACCGATTTACGCAAATGTCTTAAATTAAAAACGTGTACTAATTGCGAAAAAGATAAGACAAAAAAGGCGAAAGTTTGTCCGTATTGGGTTGCTTCCTGAGGATGCAGCTTATAACCAATCCAAGCGGCTAAGAAAGTTAATAAACCTAAAAAGAACCCTTCTAAAACTATTTTATAAAACAAAGCAGGCGTTATTAAGGCATTTTCAATATTACGTGGCTTTTGCTTCATTAAATCTTTTTCTTTAGGTTCCATTCCTAACCCTAAAGCGACCAAAGAATCGGTGACTAAATTAATCCAAAGAATTTGCAAAGCGCTAAGAATAACAAAATCATAAGTGAAAAAGAAATGTCCCAAAAACGTATTTAATAAAATAACAGTTATTTCGCCCATATTACAACTTAAAAGGAAAAGAATACTTTTTTTAATGTTTAAAAAAATATTTCTTCCTTCTTCAATAGCGTTTTTAATAGTATTGAAATTATCATCTGTTAAAACGATATCAGCTGTTTGTTTAGTGATTTCCGTACCATTTACCCCCATAGAAATACCAATATCAGCTTGTTTGATGCTAGGAGCATCGTTCACTCCATCACCTGTCATAGCGACAATATGACCTAATTTCTGCCAAGCTTGCACAATTTTTAATTTTTGTTCTGGTTTCGTTCTAGCATAAACTTTAATATAAGGTAATTTAGTCTTCATTTCGCTCTCGCTCATTTGTTCGAACATATCTCCGTTAATGGCCAAATCGTGCGGATGTTTTAAAATGTGTAATTCTTTAGCTATCTTTTCGGCAGTATATAAATGATCGCCTGTGATCATAATAGGAATAATAGAAGCGTTGCGACAGTCTTGAATAGCTGCAAAAACTTCTGGCCTAATAGGATCTTGTATAGCAACCAAACCTAAAAAAACGATTTTATTTTGCAATTGGGACAATAATTCATCTAAAGTAGTATCTTCTTGCAACCATTCTTCTTGAAAAAAATCAACATAAGCCACCCCTAACACTTTATAACCCTTTTGAGCCATTCGTGTTAATTCATTGTTTATCAGATGCTCATTATTTAACTGTTTTTCCTGCATTTTACCTTGGTAATCTACATAGTTGGATAAATTACAGATTATTTCTCCAGCTCCTTTAATAATGATATATTTACAGCTTTTTAATTGATGAATAGTAATCATTAATTTATATTTATCATCAAAAGGAAATTCTTTAAGGCGTATATTTTCTTCTCTTAATAAATTAACATCTATTTGCCATAAATGAGCTAAATCAATAAAAGATTGATCTACAGGATCAGAGATAATATTATTGATCTTGTTTTTTTGGTCTTTTTGTGTGGTCGCATTATTACATAAGCAACCATATTGAACCAATCTTAAAACATCTTTGGACAAAGGTAAAGTGCTATTAACTGAAAAAACCTTGTTCGATGTATATAAATGTTTAATATTCATTTTATTATAAGTTAAAGTGCCTGTTTTATCCGTACAAATAACACTCACAGTCCCCAAGATTTCTAAAGTTTTTAAATTTTTAACGATAGCTTTTTGGTTTGCTAGTTTTTTAATCCCTAAAATCATAATAATGGTGATAATAGCCAATAAACCTTCAGGAATAACCGCTACCGCCAAAGCGATAGAAGAAAATAAAAAATGTTTTAGAACGTTTAAATCGATGTTTTTGCCAAACCAATAATGTTTAAATAGGTCTAATGAAAAATTGATTATAATTAAAAAAGCGATAATAACACTCAACAATTTAGATAGATGAGCAATATTTTTTTCTAAAGGAGTTTTAGTCGTTTTATTTATTAAGGTAAATTGAGTAATTTTGCCAATCTGAGTCTTCATCCCTGTGGCTAAAACCACTCCTTTGGCGTTACCGTACACCACGACTGTGCTCATGAAAAATATGTTAAAAGCGTTAAATAAACTAAAAGGTTGATCGTTATCTTGATGTTTTTTAGCAACTGATAAAGTTTCACCTGTCAACACTGATTCATTAATTTTTAAATGGTTGGATTCGATTAACCTGATATCAGCCGGAACAATGTCCCCGGTTTCTAAAAAAACTATATCTCCTACTACCAACTCTTCTTGCGGAATCAATTGTTTTTGGTTATTTCTTAAAACTTTACTATAAGGTTTGGTTTTGTTTTTAACCATTAATAATGATTTTTGGGTTTTATTTTCATAAATAACGCCCAAAAAAGCGTTAATCAAAACAATGATTAAAATTAAAATACCTTCCAAAATTTCTTCTTTTTGGTGGGAAATAAAACCCATTGCGAACGTGATGGCAGATGCTATTAATAAAAGATAAACGAAAAAATCATTAAATTGTTGTCTAAATGTTTTCCAAAAGGAAACAGTAACCGGCTCTTGCAAACGATTAAAACCATCTTTTAAACGTTTTTGTTGAACTTTATCATTATCTAAACCTTTTGCAAAATCGGTCTTTAATGCTTTTTCTAATTTTTTGAGATTTAATTGGTAAAATAAGGATTCCATCAGCGAGGAAAGACTTTCTAATAGTAATTTTTCATTTTATAGTCATTTTTTTAATTTAATCGTTTTTAACACATAAAAAAAATTATCATTATCAACGCACAAAAAAGAAGTTAAAAAAACTTCTTTTAAAATAGATTAAACTTTTTATAATTCTGGTTGTTTTTCAGAGTTTTGAGCTATTTGTTGAATTGGTTCGATTTTAGACACTTTAATTTTAGTAATCACTAAACCGTCATGAGCTAAACCATCAAACTTCCATTTATTATAAATTATTTGAATTTTTTCGTTATTTTCAGGAATTCTTTTAAATTTCCCTAACATAAAACCACTTAAAGTTTCGTAATCATCAATAGGCAAATCTGCTTTTAATTCTTCTTCTATATCGTATAAGTGAGTAGTTCCTTTGATGATATATTCGTGTTCAGAAATTTGGATAATTTCTTGGTTCTGTTTGTCGTATTCATCTTCTATATCGCCCAGGATTTCTTCAATTACATCTTCAATAGTGACAATCCCAGCAGTTCCACCATATTCATCAACTACAATAGCAATATGGTTTTGTTTCAATTGCATTTCTTTAAATAATTCACTAATGTTTTTAAATTCCATTACGTAATAAGCTTTGCGAAGGAAATCTTTAATGTCGAATTGTAAATGGTTTTTATCCACTTCCATTAATCCTTTAAAAACATCTTTTACGTGAACGATACCGATTATTTTATCAAGACTGTCCTCATAAACGGGGAATCTTGTGTATTTTTCCGAACAAATTAAATCAGTTAATTCTTCGCGAGTAACATCTGATTTAATAGCGATAATTTCTTTTCTATGACGCATTACATCCGAAACTTTGGTTTCATCAAAATCAAAAATGTTTTGAATCATATTATTCTCGCTACTATCGATAATACCTTTACGGTAAGAAGTGTTTAGTAAATATCTCAATTCATCTTCAGCTACGGCATCATTTTTTTTATGTGGATCAATTCCTAAGGCATATAAAATAATATTGCTTATCTGGTTCAATAACCAAACGATAGGTTTAGTTATGAAACAAAAAATATTGAAAAGATCTAATAAAAAATAAGCTGTTTTCAAAGGAAAGTTTAAAGCTATTCTTTTTGGAGTAATTTCTCCAAAAACAATAGAAACAACCACTAAACCTATTGTGAAATAAATTCCTAAATCATTTTTCAAAAGATAACCTTGAACAAAGGTTAAAATATGAATCATTATCTGAATAACAGATAAAAAATGAGTAGGAGTTTCTTTTAATTTTTTTATTTTTAAGGCTTTTTTAGAACCATTTTTAATTTCTAAATTAATTTTACTTTCGCTTAAGGTTACTAACGATATTTCAATCGCAGCAAAAAAAGCATTCAAAAAAATTAATCCAAAAATCATTAGATAAACGTTGAAATAGTCCACTTTAATTTATAACCTCTTTCTTATTTTTCACACAAGCGAAAAATAGGCTATAAATCATATTATTTAAATTCTCTGTTAAATCATCATTTTCCATATATCTAAACAATCAAATCCCCTTTTATTTCCTTTTTTGCTTTTAGGAAATAACTGTCTTTATTTTAACATATAATATGACAAATGTCAAAGCATATGTGATTCATCCTCAGAAGGATCTTCTTGGGATAAATTAATTTATTAATAAGCTCTAGCAAATAACACCGTTTGGTTAGCTTTTTTATTGGTTACAGGGCAAATTTCTGTTATTAAAGGTTCGTCTAAAATAACTCGAGCGGTAGCGCCTGTCTCTTTTTTAATAATTTCTTCGGCTTCATTTTCATAAACACTCATTTTAATATATCCTGTTTTTTGTAGATGTTCTTTAAATTCATCATAAGTTTTAGCTTGATAAGTGTTATTTTTAACATGATCAGCAGCTTTTTGATAAATTTCTTGGTGAATTTTTTTCAATAGAAGAGGTATTGCTTCTGATAAATCTTTTTCAGCCACTTTTATTTTAGTAGAATTGTGTCTGATAAAAAGAGTTAATTCTCCGTTTTCTAATTCTTTTTTACCGATTTCTATTCTTAAAGGTATGCCTTTAAGTTCGTGATTGCTAAATTTCCAACCTATATTTTTATTTTGTAAATCTATTTCCACTCTATAAGAAGCACTTAATTGTTGGCATAAAAGGTGCGCTTTTTCCACTACTTGTTCGTTTTTCATTTGCAAAGGTACAATGACGATTTGTACGGGAGCGATATAAGGTGGCATCACTAAACCTTCGTCATCGCCGTGAACCATAATTAAAGCTCCTATTAAGCGAGAAGAAATGCCCCAAGAGGTTTGATGAGCGAATTGTTTTTGTAAATCAGCATCTTGAAAAGTGATCTCAAAAGCTTCAGAAAATTTAGTGCCTAAATAATGTGAAGTTCCAGCTTGTAAAGCTTGTCCATCATACATTAAAGCTTCAATAGAATATGTCACTTCCGCGCCTTTAAATTTCTCTTTTTCGGTTTTCTTGCCAGAAACAAAAGGGATGGCTAACAGTTCTTGACCTAATTTTTTATATAAATTTAAAATATCGAAACTTTCTTGTAAAGCTTCTTCTTTTGTAGTGTGAACTGTATGCCCTTCTTGCCATAAAAATTCTTTACTTCTTAAAAAAGGTTTATTGGTTTTTTCCCAACGAACAACGCTGCACCATTGATTAAATAATTTAGGCAAATCACGATAAGAAACTATTTTTTTAGCATAATATTGAGAAAATAACACTTCAGAAGTAGGTCTAATAATTAATTTTTCTGGCAGAGTTTTATCGCCTATTTTGCTGATAGTCATCGCTTCAGGAGCGAATCCTTCAATATGTTGCTGTTCTTTTTGAAATAAATTTTCTGTAAAGGCTAAAGGAAAATACACATTTTGATGGTTAGTTTTTTTTAATTCTTGGTTCATAAATTGTTGAATCATTTCCCATAGAGCATAACCGTACGGTAAATAAATAAAAAAACCTTTGACATCGGAATAATCAATCAATTCTGATTTCAAACAAACATCTGTGTACCATTGACTAAAGTTTTCATTACGAAAAGATACTTCTTTGACTAATTTTTTAACATTCATAAATCAGAACCCTTATTTATAATTATTTTATTAACATTTGCTTATATTAATATTATATAGCTCCATAACATTTATGTTAATAATTTTTGAAAAACAGCTATTTTATCGGTTTTTTCCCATTCAAATAAATCATCTTGTCTGCCAAAATGCCCATCTCTAGCAGTTATTTGAAAAAGGGGTTGTTTTAGTTTTAATTGATTAATAATTCCTTGCGGAGTTAAATCAAAATTTTGTTGAATTGTTTGGATAATTAATGATTCAGGCACTTTATTAGTGTTAAAGGTGTTAATAAATAAACCTACTGGTTGTTCTATTCCGATAGCGTAAGAAATTTGTAATTCACATTTATCACAAACACCAGCAGCAACGATATTTTTAGCTAAATATCTCACCATATAAGCACCACTACGGTCTACTTTAGAAGCATCTTTACCGCTAAAACAACCGCCACCATGACGAGCTTCCCCACCATAAGTGTCTTGAATAATTTTTCTACCTGTTAAACCAGTGTCCGAATTAGGACCACCATTGACGAAACTACCAGATGGATTGACAAAAATCTTGGTTTTTTCGTTCATTAATTGAGGATCAATAACCGGTTTGATAACATGTTTTATAATCTCTTCTTTAATCTCTTCTTGAGTGATATTTTTTTCGTGTTGACAAGAAACCACAATGACTTCTGCATAAAGAGGTTTATTGTTTTCATCATAACAAATAGTTACTTGAGTTTTCCCATCTGGTCTTAAAAAAGGTAAAATTTTATTTTCTCTTAATTCTGTCAATTTTAAAGCTAAAGCTTTGGCTAAAAAAAAATTCAAAGGCAAAAAGGTTGGTGTTTCGTTGGTGGCATAACCAAACATTAAACCTTGATCTCCGGCACCTTTATTTAAAACCGCTTTATTTATTTCTTCTGATTGTTCGTGAGTTAAATTAACGATAGATAAGTCATCATAAGAAAAATTTTCGTTTTTTCTGTCATATCCTATTTGTTGAACAGTGTTTTTAATAATCTTTTCTACTTGTTGAGAGGTTAATGGAGAACTAGTTTTAATTTCGCCCAAAATGATAACTTTTTGGTTAGTGACAACTGTTTCGATAGCCACTTTAGCCTCTTGATCTTCACTTAAATAAGCGTCTAATAAAGCGTCAGAAATTTGATCCGCTATTTTATCAGGATGACCTTTGGTTACTGCTTCGCTACTAAATTTTTTCATTTACTTTCTCCATAAAATCTTTTTTTGTTTAAAACAATAAAAACATATTATACATTAAAAAAAAAGACTTTAAAAGTCTTTTTTTAAAATATATTTCAAATTAATGAATTATTATTTTACTTTAACGATATCAACAGCTTGTGTACGGCCGTTAACTTCTTGAATAGTGAATTCAACTTTTTCGCCTTCTTTTAAAGAACGATATCCGTCTGTTCTATATTCGCTGTTGTCTAATTGGATAGATGTGTAATGAAAGAAAATGTCGTCTTTTTTTTCTTCTACTTTAGTTTCGTCAGTAATAAGTTGGATGAAACCATACCCTTTATCAAAACTAAACCACTTTACTTTACCCTGAATTCTTTTTTGTTCCATTGTGAAAAACTCCTCTTTATTAAAATTAGTTTAAATTAACCTCTTTTATTATATATTATTTATTTGGAAAGTGAACAAATATTTATAAAAAAGGTTAATGAAATGAAAGAAAAAGTTTTTTAACAATTAATTATAACATTTTTTCTTGAATTGGGTTTTATATGATAAAATAATAAAAGAATGTCAAAAGCCCTTATAGTTTAATGGCAAAACACATCAGTGGTAATGATGAAATACAAGTTCGATTCTCGTTAAGGGCACCAATCATTTTGTTTTAAATTTTTATTATTTTTTTGTTAATATATATGTTGTAGTTTTTAGAAATTATTTTTTTTAAAAAATAAAATTCTTGACTTAAAGAACGCGGACGTCGTATAGTGGCTATTATACGTGCTTGCCAAGCATGAGACGGGGGTTCAATTCCCCTCGTCCGCTCCAAAATAATAAAATAACAAAATTTAGATCAATTAAATAAAAAAACATTTTAATTTTATTTTCTTTTAGAAGAAAGTCTAATTAAAATGTTTTTTTATTTTTGATATTGCTAATTATTTAATTTTAAAAAAAGAATTATTACAATCAAATTGTAGATAATCCCTATTGAAATCGGAGAACATAATAAATTACAACCAGAACATACTGAAGCAATGGATTATATTATGAATAAATACGGAAGTACATCTGCTAGTCAATTGGTTGATAAAACATATTCAGAAATAACTTTTAAATGTTATTATATCGAAACTGTTTGATATTTACATGTTATTGAACCGGCAAATATTTGAGAATATTATTTCAAAGAAAACATATAAATTAATTTTTTGAATATGTGATTTATTTCCTCATTACTGAAAAAGACCTAATTAATTATTTTTTTTAAAAATAACCCTCACGACTCTCAAAATATGAGGGTCTTTTTTTATGAAAAAAATAAAAAACCGCTAAACTATTGACAAAAATAAGTATATAAGTATAATGGAATCATATTAAATTAAATAAAAAAGTGAGAAAAAATATGATTCCAAATAATAATTTTTATCCTCAACAAAAAAATAAAAATGAATACACTTTAATAAAATAGTATTATTATTAATCATTGTTTTAGGAGGAGCTTTTGTAGCTTATCGATTTAAAGATAAACTTATTCCAGAGAACGTCCAAAATCAAAAAAGCGATAACAAACAAGAGTCCGCAGATCCCAAATACATTCCAACACCATACCGAGTTATTGAAACTGTAGGTATTTTAGGTCGCAAAGAAGTTAAAGGTTATGACGAATCCAATCGTTTAATCACTATTACTGAATATGAAGATGATGACGAAACAATAAACGAGGTGAAAGTGTATAATACTGAAAAAGGGAAACATTTTAAAACTGTACATTTTTATAAAGGATTAATGAATACAGTTTACAATTACGACGTTAACACAGGGAACTATGAAAAAGTAACTCATTATTACAAAGAATCGAAAACGTCGGAAAGTTTCTACAATCCTCAAACAAAGAAACAAACAAAACACATATTTTATAATTCCGATGGTTCCATCAGCTCCATAACAGAATATAACTCTTTAACAGGTGCAGAAATAAAAACTACTTATTACAACAAAGATGGAACGGTCAAAGCGTAAAATAACATAAAACCTTATTCTTCTAAAAATATAAAACAAAAGACCCATAAAAGGGTCTTTTTTTATTTATGATAATTAAATAATATTAGCAAAACGATCGAACAATAATAAAGCATCTTTTTGTAAATGATTTTTAATAATAAAATCTAAATTTAAAGGCCAATTGTTATATTTAATCGTTAATAAAACGCGATATAAGTTATTTTTTTTAGGAATTAAGGGAATAGAAGGACCTAAAACTTTTATTTTATGATAAAGATTGTTTTCTAAAATTTTTTTTAAATTATGAGCGATATTTAACACATTGTTAATAAACCTATGAGCTATCATTATTTTACTAACAAAAACGAAAGGCGGATTTTGGGAAGTCTTTCTTTCTTGTAAATTGGTTTTTAAAAAATAATTAATATTATAGTTTACAGCACTCGTAATAGCGTAATGTTTAGTATCGTAACTTTGTACCATAATTTGTTCTTCTTGAGCGTGTTTGGCTATATGAGTTAATAATTGAAAGGTTTTTTCTGAAGCTTTAAAATGAGGAATATTTAATAAGATATCTGCCATAATGACGCCCACTAAAGCGACATTAGAAAAATTGAAATTTTTAGCGATAATTTGAGTTCCTAATAAAATATCTATTTTATCTTTTTTAAAATCGTTTAATATTTTTTCATATTTTTTGACATTAGTAACAGTTTCTGAATCCATTCTCACTATTTTACTGTGTGGAAATTTATCTTGTAAAAAATCTTCCACATATTCAATACCTAAACTAACTTTTTTAATAGCTATTTCCGCACAAGACGGACATTTAGGAGTAAATTTTTCACTATATCCGCAAAAACTACATTTTAAAACGTTTTTAGAACGAAAAAAAGTTAAACTTTGTTGACATTTAACACATTTAGGAACATAACTACAAAAACGACACAAAACAAAAGGAGAAAAACCTTTCGAATTAATAAATAAAATATTTTTACGATCATTTTCAATATTTTGTTCTAAAGTTTGAGTTAATTCTGTAGATAAAGGCGATAAATTCCCTTTTTTCAATTCTTCCCTCATATCAATGAGTTTCATCGTTTTAATTTTATCATTTAATTTTAAAACTAACAATTCATATTGTTTCTTTTTAAAACGATAATAACTTTCTAAAGAAGGGGTAGAGCTGCTTAAAATTAAAGGGATATTGTGGTAAAGACTTCTAATATGAGCCAATTCTTTAGAATCATAATTGGGTATTGTTTCTTTTTCTAATAAAGATTCGTCATGTTCTTGGTCAATAATGATAGTTCCTAAATTATTAAGAGGTGAAAAAACCGCCATCCTAGTGCCAATCACTAAATTAATTTTTTGCTCTTTAATGGCTTGATTTTGTTTGAAATTTTCTAAATGAGTCATTTCTCCGTTTAAAACGGATATCGGCAAATGAGGAAAAAAAGTTTTAATTTGAGTCACCAATTGTTTAATTAAAATAATTTCCGGTACCAAAAGAAGGATTTTTTTTTGATTGGCTAAATTTTGTTCTATTAATTTTAAATAAAGATGAGTCTTATCTAAATCATTGTCATAATATAATAAATAAGTTTGATGACGAAATAAATCGATTTTATTAAAAACAGCTTGTTGTTGAGAAGTTAAAACAATTTCTTTATTAGCTAGCTCTTCTGAAACATTTTTGTTTTCCTCTATAATAGAGGATTTTTTTTTACGAACAGTTTTTTTTATCATACTTTCGTAAGATAATTCTTTTAAATCATCTTTAGTTATAGTGATAATATCAATGATTTTTTGGTTTTTTAATTTTTGCAACTCCTTGTTTAAAGAGTCTTTTTCTGCCTTTAAAAACCATTTATTTTTCTTTAAATAAGTTTTAATTTCAGAAGGAATTAATTCTTCTTGAAGAACAATTATTTTTTTAATATAAGGGACTAAAAGGCTTTTCGGGAAAATAGTTCTATAAACAGAAGATTTAAGCGTGAAAGGGATTTTTAAAATTTCATCAGCCAATAAAAACATTTCTTCATCGAAAAAAGGCGTTTTATCCAATAATTCAATAATGGGTTTTTTCGCGAATTTACTAGTGGATTTAATATTGACAATATAACCTAAACGGTGTGTATTTTGCTTACCAAAAGACACAATCACTCTCATACCTTTTTTCACTAAAGGTTCTAATTCTGCAGGTATAACATAATCAAAACATTGATTTAACGAAGCGCTTTCTACATCTATAATAATTTCCGCAAACATCCTGAACCTCTTTTATTCTTATTATATACAGATAAAATATAAATAAAAAAGATAAATAATAAATATTTATCTTTTTTATTTATTTATGTCTTCTAAAAGTTTATCAATATGTTTGCCATAAACTAAAGATTGATCATATTTAAAAATTAAATTAGGAATTTTTTTAATATTTTTGATTTTTTTAGCTAATTCCATACGAATTTCTTTTTTATGTTTTTCTAAAACTTTAGCCGCTAAAGCCACAGTTTCTTCATCATCTTTTAAAAGAGTATAATAAATATTGCTAAAGGATAAATCTTTAGTTAAATCAACATCAGTGACATTGATATACCCTATTTGATCATTTCTAATTATTTGATTAATTATAAAAACTATTTCTTTGTGAATTAAATTCGCTGTTCTTTCATTTGCAATACTCATATTATTTACACTACTTTCTCCATTTTAGAGGATTCTATTATATCATCAACTTGAAAGGTGTTGAAATGATCTAAAACAATACCACATTCATGGCCTTGTTTGGCGCTATTGATATTATTTTTTAAATGTTTTAAAGAAGTTATTTTTCCTTCATAAATCACTTCCTTATTACGGATCACTTTCGCTAAAGAATTGTTAAAAATAGTTCCACTAGTAACATAACAACCCGCAACATGACCGATAGAACTAATATAAAATATTTTTCTAACTTCGGCTTGACCCATCATTTTTTCTTCAAAAACAGGTTTGATTAATTTTTTCAAATCAATTTCAATATCTTCCATCATTTTATAAAGAATTTGATAAGTTTTAATTTCTACTTTAGAATCTTGAGCAAACTTAAGCAAATTATTATTTAAAGGAGTATTGAAATTGATTAATAAAGCTTCAAAAGTTTTAGCTAAATTGATATCATTAATAGTTACCATCCCTACAGAAGTTTTAATAAAATTAATTTTCACTTCTTCAGTAGACATTTGCCCTAAAGCTTTTTGAATCGCTTCAATGCTTCCTTGAGTATCAGTTTTTAAAATGATGTTTAAAGTTTTAGTTTCGTTTTCGTCTTCTAATTCAAAAACATTATCATTGTAAGCTGCTGTTTCATCTAAAAGAGCGTATTTTTTTTCTTTCGCTAAATGTTGTCTTTCGTCTGCCATGCGTTTCGCGACTTTTTCATTCTGAACTACCATAAAATGATCGCCAGCTTGAGGCACTTGTTTTAAACCAGAAATTACTACTGGTTGCGAAGGAACCGCTTGTTTAAAACTTTTCTTTAAATCGTCTTCTATAGAGCGTATTTTACCATAAGTTTCACCGACAACAACCGCATCACCGATTTTTAAAATTCCGTTAGTGAGAATTAAAGTAGCTAAAGGGCCTTTATTTTTGACCAAACTAGCTTCTAAAACCGTTCCTTCGGCTTTTGTTGTTAAATCAGTTTGAATATTTTTAATATCACTCATTAACAAAATCATTTCTAATAAGTTGTTTAAACCTTGTTTTTTAAGAGCCGACATTTCAATATAAGGAGTATTGCCGCCCCATTCTTCAGGTAATAAGCCGTAATTAGATAATTCAGTCATAATGTTTTCTTTTTTATTGTTCAATTTATCGATTTTATTAATAACAACAATAATATCCACATTAGCCGCTTTTGCATGTTCTACAGATTCAATAGTTTGTGGTTTGACTCCGTCATCGCAAGCTACCACTAAAACACAAATATCAGTGATTTTAGCCCCTCTAGAACGCATTTGTGAAAAAGCTTCATGGCCTGGACTATCGATAAAAGTTATTTTATTATCATTATAACTAATTTCATAAGCTCCGATATGTTGAGTAATCCCTCCAAATTCTTGGTCTACTACACGAGTTTGTCTGATAGAGTCTAATAAAGTTGTTTTACCATGGTCCACATGTCCCATAATAGTCACAATAGGAGCTCTTTTGGTCAATTTAGTGTTCTCTTTTTTAGCTTTACCTTTTTTTTGATCTGGATCAACTTGAGGAGAATAAATGATTTTAAGGTTTAATTCTAATCCCAAAAGTTCAATAGTTTCTCGATCTAAGATTTGATTAATATTAGTTTTAACACCCATTTCTAATATTTTTTTAATTAAAAAAATATTAGAAACTTGTAAGTGTTTAGCTAAATCTTGAACTGTGTGTTTAGGATTGAAAACATAACTTGTTACTCCAATAGTTTCGTTATCAGTCGCTTTTTCTTCTTTTGGATTTTTTTCTAAATTCATATTTTTCTGTTCTCCTTTGAATAGTATTTTTCTTCTCTTATCGATTTAACAAATCCCAAAGTTGTTTATAAATCTTTTCATCAACAAAAGATTTTAATTTTTTGTCTAAAAGTTTTTTTTGTTGAATTAACAAAAGATTTTCATTATTTAAAATAAAATAAGCACCTCTTCCGGGTAGTTTTTTTTCCAAATCAAGAAAAATAACGCCTTGGTTGGAAATCGCTACACGAATCAACTCTTTTTTGGGTTTTTTTTGACGACTAGCGATGCAAGTTCTTAAAATATCTTTAGGTAAGAATGCTTTTTTCACCATAATGGTTAAATCATTCCACTTCTTCTTGTTGGGATAAGGTTTGAATGTTAATGTTCCATTTAGTCACCTGAGCGGCTAATTTAACGTTTTTGCCTAATTTACCAATTACTAAAGAGACTTGATCATCAGCAACCACAACAGACGCTGTTTTATTTTTTTCGTTAATAGCGGCAATTTTAAGAATTTGAGCCGGTTGAAGAGAGTTAGTTATCAATTCTATCGGATCAGAACTCCATTGAAATAAATCAATCTTTTCGCCCTTTAAAATGTTAACCACACTTTTTATTCTACTTCCGCCTTCGCCGATGCAAGAACCAATAGGATCTACTTTAGAATCAGTAGACATTAAGCCTATTTTAATTCTGTCTGATGGTATACGCGCTATTCCCATAATTTTAATGATGCCTTCTTGCACTTCTGGAACAAATTCTTTTAATAATTCAACAACAAAATTAACATGGACTCTACTAACGAAAATTTTAGGCATTTTAGTAGTATTTTGAACTTCTGCGACAAAAACTAAAATTCTTTCGCCAATATGAAAATTATCATTAAGAAGGGTTTCTTTTTTAGATAATAAAGTATTGATTTCTTTTTCTAATTCTAAAGTGTAAAAATGATCATTTTCCGCTATTACTTTACCGCTGATTAATTTTTTTTCATAATTTTTAAAAAAATTATAAATGGTTTCTCTTTTTTGTTTGATCAATTCTTCGTTAAATTTATTTTTAAAATCTTTACTAGCATAAAAATTAAAATCTTTCGGATCAACTTCAATTTCAATAATATCTCCTATTTGTGCGTCTTCTTTTAATTTTTGTGCCTCCTCTAAATCAAGGCAACTATATTCATTAGCGTTTAGCGTTTCTTCTTCGTTAGGATCAATTACTAAATATTGTTTATATAAGAAAATTTCATCATATTCTGGATTAATTTCTGTACGACAACTTTTAACTTGGTAATTTTTTTTACAACCAGAAACTAAACCCTTTTCAAAAGATTGAATAGTCTGTTCACGAGTGAGTTCGTATTCTTGGGATAATTGATCTATATTATTTAAAAATTCTTTATTTTTCAAAAAAACCCCTCCTTTTCTGAAATATTTTCCTTTGTAAACGGGAATAAAATTAAAAAAGTGATTATATAAAATAACCACTTAACAAGAAATATTATAATATAATCTAAATTAACAATTTATTACTAATTATAGTGTATCATTTATTATATTAAAAAAACATAAAAAAATGAATTATTTATCAAAAATAACTCATTTACTTGGTCGGAACCTTCAATAAAAGCAATTTTTGTTGTATTTTTTTGTTATGGTGTGGATAATGAGATTCGAACTCACACGAGAAAATTTCTCACATGTCCCTCAAACATGCGCGTATACCGTTCCGCCATATCCACACAAAAAAATAATAAAAATTAATTTATTATTTTTTATTCTAAAATAAACATATAAGGACGTATTGCATCGTCATTTTCTATTTTTTCAACTTCTAAAAAAGGATATTTATCTGCTAAAAAACCTTCTATTTGGTCTAAATGTTCTTGAGAAACTTTTTTATAATCGTAAAAAATAGTTAAAAATTTATTATTTGAATTAACCATTTTTTCTAATAAATATTGTGTTAATGTGTTTAAATCCAAATGATTATAAATAATTTTTTCTTCTAAAATGGCTAAATAATTATCTTTATTATTTTTTAAAGATTCTAATATTTCCTCAAAATGTTCTTCATTAATATTTAATGAATCTGTAGGAAATTGATTAGATTTTTTTAAATGAACTACTTCACCAATTTTATTTTCTTTAATGTTTTGTTGCATATTCGCTAAATTATCTTTTAAAGAAGCTGTTTCATCAAAAGATAAAAGCGCACTGTAACTTTCAGCTATGTTTTGTGTTTCTACTAAATGCACCTTTAAATCAGGATAAGCTTTTAAAGCTTTTTGTGCCGCTAATTTATTCTTTTCACCGTTAGTTAAAACGATAACATGAGAAGGTTTTAATTGTTTAAAAATTTTGCTAAATTCTTTAGAAGAAACTGTTTTATTAGATTTATCGGATTTATCAATGATATAATTAACATTCATATCTGAAAAAATATTTTTGATTTCTTCGCTAGAAACAACCGATATTAAAGAATAACTTAATTGAGAAGTGTTATCGGCGTTTTTTTGTTTCACAACGTTTTCGTTTTGTTCTTTCATGTTATCAACTTTACATCTTTTTAAAGTTCCGTACTGTAATAAATTAGTTAAAACATCGCCAGGCATATTAGTATGAATATGTATTTTAACTAAATTATTATTTTCTAATAAAACCAAAGAATCGCCAATTTCTAATAATTCTTTTCTTTTATTTTCTAAATTAAAACCACTTTTAGGTCTTAATTTAACGATATATTCTGTGCAATACATGTATTTTAGATTTTCTTCTACGACATGTTCGATATTATCAAAAGAATGAGCACCTTCGTCGAATGAATCATCTGTTTCCAACATTAATTCATCTTTTTCTAATATTTTTAACATACCTTCTAAAATACAAACAAAACCAGCTCCACCACTATCAACAACATTAAATTTTTTTAAAACAGGTAGCAAATCGGTTGTTTTGTTTAAAGAAATTTTAGCATGTTTAATCATATATTTTAAAACATCTTTTAAAACTTTAAAACTCTTTTTCTTATGAGTCGCTTCGATAGATTCACGTAAAACAGTTAAAATAGTGCCTTCAACTGGTTCCATAACCGCTTCATAAGCTTTTTTATAACCATTCACAAAAGAGTCGATAAATTGAGAAATATCAATCGTATCTTTTTGAAAAACGTTAATTTGTTCGGAAATACCTGAAAAAAACTGAGATAAAATAACTCCCGAATTTCCTTTAGAACTAATCAATAAAGCGTCAGATAAAACTTTAGACATTTTCACGATAGAGGGATCGTCAACAAATTTTAGTTTTTCTATTCCTTCTGCCATAGTCATTTGCATATTAGTCCCTGTATCTCCATCTGGAACAGGAAAAACATTTAAATTGTTTATTTTTCGATAATTATTTTTTAAATTAATAGTACCATTAATTACCATTTTTTTAAATAAAATACCATCTATAATTTTATGATATGTCATTATTTTAATCCTTTTTTACAATTAATATGTTTATTAGCAATAATAATTATTTTTGGTTTTAAATTTATAAAATGTTTTTTATGATTCGTTGATCTATAATATTTATAGAAAACTTTTGGAAATGATTATAGTTAATCGCTTTATAATCCATATCTTTGTAATTCTTATAAATTATAAAATATTTTTTAAATATATTTTAAAAAATAATGAAAAAACCCTTTTTAATTATAACATAATTAAAAGGGGAACTGATTATTTATCTCTCGGTATTGGCCTTTTTTTAAAACAAAACTGATGAAAATATTTTGTAGATATTTCTTTAAAATATATTTTTGTTGTTTTTTAGACTCTTTTAACCTTTGATAAAAATTGTTGATGATGGTTTTTTGACGATTTAAAATGGGGGGAAATCTTAAAAAGCCTTATTGAATAACAGATAAATCTTCATTCCTATAAAAAAATCATTTTTACTATAATGAACAAACGTTTGTAAGTTGTTTCATTGTAGTAAATTTTTCAAGTCTTCTTTGTTAATGGTTTCTTTTTCTAATAATTCATGAACTATTTTTTCTAATAAAGACTTATTTTCAAAAATAATTTGACGCGCTTTTTCTAACGTTGCAGTCCAATTCTTGTTCCCAAAAAAAAGTTTATTTTTATTCGAAAATTTATTTTAAATGCGCATATTTCAATAATTTTAAAAAACTAATAAATTGTGTTTTAAAGATATTCACATTTCACCTCTTTTAATAAAATTATAACATAATAAAAGCAGATGTTTCGGGTTAGCTCAAAAGATGAAAAAGAGTTCTAAATTGTAAAAAAGGTTCTTTTTTCGTCGTTTAATCAACGTAAGAAAGAACGTTATTTAAGCTTTAAAAAAATTTTTTAAGAAGGTAAAGGCTTAAAAGAGGTATTAAAGCAGCCATAGCCCAAACCACGATTTGATAAGAAGAGATGTTTTTTTCTTTTGTTTCAGAAACTAAGGAAAGGTTAGGATGAGGATCTATTTTCTTTGATGGATGAATTATGGTCTCTAATTTATTAACATTGAAAAGGTTATTTTCTCGCAAAGAAGGAGGCAACACCAGAGGGATTGCTTCTTCTCTTTCAAAAGGTTGATCATTTTCTAAATCATGGATAATTTCTTCTAAAAGAGGCTTATTTACTTGGATTAAAATTTTACCTTGTTCTTTAAAAAAATTTATAATCCCTAAATGCTTCTCTTTATCTTCCTCTTGGGGATTTATTTGAGCTAAAAAGCGCTTATATTCCGGTTTTTGATGCTTTTGCAAGTCTTTTATTAATCGTTGTACTTTCTGCAAATCTTCAGAAGCATGGAAACTTTGATATTTGTTATCCAATAGGGTTTGTTCTGCAATAGTGCCACTTAAATAATAAAAAATTTGGTGAATTAAATTATCCGTTTGCCAAACGAAATTTTTTCCTCCTTTTTCTGAATTTAACATAGTTAAACAATTATGACAAGCTTTCGGACCCGCTGGAGGTTTTTTTTCTGCCTCTGAACCATCTAAAGGAGGATTAAAAACCATTTCGACCAGAATATGACCGGCTTGATGAAATAATATATTTTTTTGATATATTGACCAAGATAATTCCGGAAAAAGACGAGTCAGTTTCAGGAAATGCATGCTTTCTTGGATTTTTTCTAAAGTAACTTTTCTTTCCGACAATTGTTGGTTAGAAACAGACAATAAGTCTAAAAGATGTTCTAAATCTTGGTGCTCCCAATCTGCAGCATTATCGGCGATATAACGCATTAAAGTTAAATCATCCTCTAAAACTTTTTTACCCTTTATTTTTATAAATTTATATCTTTCGCCTAAATTCCATAAATTAAAAGGTATGTCAATGACAAAAAGTTTCTCACATGTAGGAAACAAAGGTTTTTGCATCTTTTTTACTTGATTAACGTTGCCAATAATTAAAAAAGAACGTGTTTTTTGCATTTCTTTTAAAACAGTCAATAAACGGGTCATAAAAGGTTCTTCAGGTGAAAAAAGATCCATTTTATCAACGAACAAAATAGAACGTTCAGAAGGGATAAGATTCGCTAATTGGTTTAAATCAGAATTATCTTTCTTCTGTTGAAAACTTAAAAATAAAGCATCAACCGAAACATAATAAAAAGGTATTTTTAATTGTTTTGCTATCAATTCCACTAATTGTTGCTTATCATCAGTACGTTGGCCGTATAATAAAATACCATCAGCAGGTAGAGTCTCTGATTTAACAAAATGTTCTAAATAACCTAATAAAAGCTTTTTTTCTATTGTATGGTTGATAATATCCTTCTTCCAAGAAAAAGAACTTTCTTTAAAAGCGGCTGATCGGAAAACTACGATTTCTTTTATAGAATTTTCTAAAGATAAATTTTCTATATCTATTTCCTCCGTTTCTAAGGGAGAAAAAGTCTTATGCAAATAAACCCCTAAAACATCAGGATAAACAGAAGGAATCGTTTTTTCCATACTTAAAATGTTAGCATTATAAGAAGGATTAGCGGTGTTTATTTTAAAATTAGGGACTATGAATTGACGTTGGTTTAAATATTCTTGCATTTTAACAGCGACATTATCTAGAGGATTTAGATAAAAATCTGTGATTTGGGGCACAGAGACTGGCAAAAATAAATTTTGATGTTTAGCTAAAAAAGCATTATAAGTCGTTAAAATGCGCTCTCTTACTTTTTGAGGCGACATAACAAGGTGAAAAATAACCGCATTATGAAGACGATATAAAGGAAAGACTATCTTTTCTAAATATTCTTGATAATTGTCTGTCGGAATACTAGTTATAAATTTTTGCCAGTTTTGTTTGACCTCTTGAAATACAAGAGAAACGTCGGATACTACTTCTTCCGAAAAATCCAAGACCATTTCTGTTAATAAATGGTCTATATCAGGAATAACATCGTGGATATTTAACATCATTTCTGCAGTTTCTTGTTTAGAAGACAAAAAAGATTTAGCTCTTCTTGTACGTCTATTTTTGGGAATAAATTTAGTTTTTTTAATTTTAGAGAAAGACGATCTAATCTTGTTCATTGCAAAAAGTGATCTAGAAATCGGTACTCCCCTAAAAGAGAATACTTTTTGGGGATGAAAAAAAAATAAAACACTAAGGCATAAAATCAATAATGTTTTGATAATGATGAATTTATTAAAATATAATCTTGAGGAATTGTTATTTGGTGTGAGTTGATAAAACCTTTCTTTTGAATAATAATTATGTAAAACAATTATCCAATAATATTTTATCCTTTTTCCACTTTATTTTTACTCTGAAATTGATAAAAAAGAAGAACTTTATTAACACTTTTAATCCCTTTTTTCAGTTATAAAAATTTTTTAAAGAGATTAGGTTATCTTTGGAGATTCTTTAAAATTTTTAATCCTGAAAAACTTTATTTTGGTAAAATAATCTTTTAAAGGGTATTTTTTTTAGTTTCACAAAGAGTCCAAAAAAGACTATTTAACAAGCTAATTAAACCTATTATCCCCTTTATAAGCGTTAAAAACACTGAGATAAATCATAAAAAATAATTATTTCCAAAAATAAAAAACAGAAATCCTTTATAATAAAATTATAAGAAATCATTTAAAATATATTAAATGTTTTATAATTATAAGTGCGAACGATTAAAAGATATATTATGAAATTTTTAATATATAATTAATGTTTGGAAATAACTATAAATTTTATAAGGGTAAAAAAGTATGATTATAAAACTTTTTAATAAAAATATCTCATTTGTCAAATTACTTTTTATGATTTTAACGAATGTTTTTTATTATTTAACGATAAGTTTATTATTATACTTAATTTTATTGAACGTTTTAAATTATTTTTATCCTAAAAAAGCTTCTAAATTTTTATTTTTAAATATGTATTGGATTAATAGCGAAAGCATGCAGTCTGACATTAATAAAAACGATATTATCATTGTGCAAAATTTAACAGAAAAAGATTGTTTTGATTTAAAAGCTACAGATACAGACAAAAAAGGCGATGATATAGTTTTTTTTGTTGAGAAAGAATTTCAAGAAGGAGAGTTAAAAAAGATTCCTTTTGTCGTACACCGAGTAGTTAGCAACGACAAAGAAAATAGAAAATTGACTACTCGAGGCACGAATAACGAAGAAACCTTTGATTTTGAGGAAAATATTGATTATAGCAATGTTTTATCAAAAGTCATCGTAGTTATACGTTTTTCTAATATATGGAATTGTATGATGCATCCTGAGACTATGATTGCATTTCTGCTATTAGGTTTTTTGTTGATTGTTTTTTATTTAGAAGTTATTCAACCTAAAAAACAAAAGAAAAAAGCAAACCAAGAAAAAACATCAAAAGAAGAATCAGCTTCATAACATTATCCAGCTATATAAGGTAAAAAAATTTTAAAAATAGTAGGTTCTTATCATTTTACAATTAATCAAAAAATTTGAAGCGTTTTTAACCATTGAACGTAATTATTCCCCTTTAACCATTAAAAATTATCTTCATGATGTGAAAGATTTTCAAACCTTTTTAACGTCTAAAAAGATATCTTTTGAGAGAGAAAGTTTTTCCCAGGAAAAACACGCTCGTTCTTTTGTGAGTTATCTTTCTTCACAAAAACTCAAAAACATCAGTATTATGAGGAAAATATCGGCTTTAAGGACTTTTTATAATTTTTTAATCGAAAGACATGGTTTTATCAATAACATTTTCAAAGCGATACCTATTAAAAAAATTCCCAAAAAACTACCTAAAATAATTTCTGAAGAAGATATTCAAACTTTATTAGATTCTATTGATTTATCGAAAGAACTTGATTATAGAAATTATTTAATCCTAGATTTACTTTATAGTTGTGGTTTAAGAGTGAGTGAGTTAATTAAGCTCAAAATAGAGGATATTTATTTTTCTAACGCCCAACTTTTAATTTATGGCAAAGGGAGAAAAGTCCGTTATTTGCCTGTTCATGAATCTTTATTATCTATGTTAAAACATTATATTGCCAATATTAGGAATAAAATGATTACCAATAAAGCTTTAAAACATGCGTTTTTATTGGTTAATTATAAAGGAACCCCTTTAACCGAAAGAGGGATAAGAATGATTTTAAACGAAATATCATTAAAAACAGTAAATAAAATCAAGCTTTATCCACATATGTTAAGACACGCGTTTGCCACTATTTTACTCAATAATGGCGCTGATTTAAGAGTAGTGCAAGAATTATTAGGCCATAATAGTTTAAAAACTACTCAAATTTATACTTTTGTATCCAATAATGTGTTAAAAAATAAATTTATTTCTAATCACCCCCGAAATAATTATAAAAAAAAGAAAAAACCCCATAAAAAAGGAGAATTATCAAATGAATAATAAGAAAAAATGTGTTTTTGAAGTAGTGAGCGTTTTTCAAAATCAAAAAATTAATTTACCTCAAAGACAAACCAATTATAGTGCCGGTTATGACTTAGAAGCTGCGGAAAATATGGAAATTCCTTCCCAAAAAGTCGTTTTAGTTCCTACTGGTGTTAAAGCCTCTTTTCCTAATCATCAAGTATTATTAGTTTATGTGAGATCTTCTTTACCTTTAAAAAAAGGTTTAATGTTGGCTAATAACGTAGGTGTCATCGATAGCGATTATTATAATAACGAAAAAAACGAAGGACATATTTTTGTCCCTTTATATAATTTTTCCGATCAAACAGCGACAATAGAAAAACACGAAAGAATCGCTCAAGGTCTTTTTCAAGATTTTTACGTAACTGATGATGATCATGCTGAAACCAAGAAAACGAGAAAAAGTGGCTTCGGCAGCACTAATAAAAAAAGTTAAAGAGAACCAACATAATTAATGATAAAAAATAAAAATATATTGAAATAATATGTTAAAATATTTAAGTTAAAATCAAAAAATTATGAATAATAATAAATTATAATTTAATTTCTTAAATTTATTAAATTAAAAATGTTATTCATGTGAAAAAAATTTTACATCTCATTCTTCAAAATAAGTAAATTTAAAAAGGAGTACTCAGAATCATGGGTGTTGTTACAATAAAACAATTGTTAGAATCAGGAATTCATTTTGGCCACGCGGCTAAAAAATGTCATTACAAAATGAAACCATATTTATTTTCTTCCAACGATGGGGTTCCTATTGTTAGAAATAGAATTCACATTATCGATTTGAAAAAAACTTTGGAAGCTGTTGAATATTCATACAAAAAGCTTGTGCAAATAGTGGAAAAAGGAGGGAAAGTTTTATTCTTAGGAACTAAAAAACAAACCCAACACATTATTAAACAAGAAGCGGAAAGGGCGAATCAATATTATATTAACCAAAGATGGTTGGGCGGAACTTTTACTAATTTCCAAACTATTTTAACAAGAATTAATTATTTAAAAGAATTATACAAACAAGAAGAAGATGGCGTATGGAAATTACTTTCTAAAAAAGAAGTAGCTACCTTACAAAAACAAAGAGATAAGTTGGAAAAGTTTTTAGGCGGAATTAAAAACATGTCTCAATTACCACAAGCTATTTATATCGTTGATGTGCAAAAAGATACTATAGCTATCGCTGAGGCGAGAAAATTAGGCATTAGCATTTTTGGAATTGTAGATAGTAACTGTGATCCTGATTCAGTAGATTACATCATTCCTGCTAATAACGATGCTATCAAAGGGGTAAAATTAATTACTTCTATCATCGCTGATGCAGTTATTGAAGGTAACGGTTCTAACCAAGAAAAACCTGTTGAAGAAAAAACTGATGAATCTGGCGAAAAAACATCTGAATCAACATCAGAAACTGTTGATGTAGAAAAAACTCAAAATAACGATCAAAATGTAGAAAAAGAAAAAGTTTCTACTAATTAATTACAACTTTTAACAGACAAAATATTTTTTATAATCAATTAGTAAAAAAGATGTTTCTAAATAAACATCTTTTTTACTAAAAAAACAATTTCACTTGTATTTCTTAATGCAAAAGAAAGAAATATTTAATAAAAATTTGGAGAACGAAAATGAAAATCACACTAGAAATGATTAAAGAATTGAGAAAAACAACTCAATCAGGAATGATGAATTGCAAAAAAGCTTTAGAACATACTCAAGGCGATATGGACAAAGCTGTAGCTTATTTAAAAGAAAAAGGCATGATGAAAGCTAACGAAAAAAAAGATAGAATTTCAGTCGAAGGTTTAACTAATGTCGCTTTTAAAGGTAATAAAGCTATTTTATTTGAACTTAACTCAGAAACTGATTTTGTTGCTAAAAACGAACACTTTATCGCATTAATAGAACAACTGAAAAATAGTTTATTAGATGCTGATGCATCCGTTAAAACTGTGAAAGACTTTTTAAATTATCATTGGAACGGACAAAGCGTTAAAAACATTATTTTAGATAAAGCGGCTATTATTAAAGAACAAATCGTTTTAAAAAGAATTCAAATTGTTTATAAAAAAGATAACGAAAGTTTTGGACTTTACAAACATCAAGGAGGAAGAATTTCCGCTTTAGTGCATCTTGACAAACAAAACGAAGAAGCGCAAACACATATTCCTATCCATGTAGCTGGTTTTAACCCGAAATTTTTAAGTAAAGAAGTGGTTGAACCTAATTTTATTAAAATAGAAAAACAACTTTTATTAGAAAAAACTATTAACGAAAAAGCGAAGCAAAATTTACCGAGTGGCTTATTAAATAAAATTGCTGGCGATCGTTTAAATAAAGTTTTAGAAGAAATTTGTTTATTAGAACAACCTTTTTACAATAATGCTGACCAAAAAGTAAAAGAATTTTTACAAGCTAATCAAACTAACGTTATCGCTTATTACCGCTTTGAAGTGGGCGAAAAAGCAGAACAAAACGAGCAATAAAACTAATATTTATTCATTTTCTAACTATAATAAAAAATAAAAAGTAGCAAAGGGGGATAAAATGTTTAAAAGAATTCTTTTAAAATTGAGCGGGGAAGCCTTAAAAGGAGACGATTTTAACATTAACCCCAAAAAAGTTAAAAAAATTGCTGAAGAAATTAAAGAAATTAAAGACTTAGGTTTACAAATAGTTATCATTGTTGGTGCGGGAAATATCTGGCGCGGTCATATTGGTCAAGAATTAGGCATGGAACGTAGTCAATCAGACTATATGGGAATGTTAGGCACTATTATCAACTCTTTAGCTTTACAAGACGCTTTAGTCAATTTGGACATTCAAACTAGGGTTATGACGGCTTTTCATGTGATTGCTGTGGCTGAACCTTACATCAAAGGGAAAGCGCTACGTCATTTAGATAAAGAACGTGTAGTTATTTTAGGCGCTGGAGTTGGTTCTCCTTACTTTTCCACCGATACCGCTGCTGCTTTAAGAGCAGCTGAATTAAATATAGACGTTATTTTAATGGCTAAAAACGGTATTGAAGGTGTTTATAATAAAGATCCTAAAAAACATAATGATGCTGTTTTAATTAAAAAAATAGAACATAAAGATGTTATCGCTCAAAGGTTAGATGTGATGGATATAACAGCCATTTCTTTATGTTGGGAAAATGGTATTGATATTTTTGTTTTTGATATGAACACCAAAGGTAATATTAAAAAAATCATTTTAAAAGAAAAAATAGGGACTATCATCACTTCTAAGGAGGAAAAATAAAATGCACGAAATGACACAGGAAATTTTAACAGATTTTAAAAAAAAAATGAATAATTCTAAAGACTCAATGTTGACGCAATTTTCCAACATTAGAACCGGGGTAGCTAACCCGAAAATATTAGATAAAATCACTATCAATTATTATGGTGCAGAAACAGTTTTAAAGCATATTAGTATGATTTCTATCGTAGAAGGAAATCAAATTCATATTAAACCTTTTGACGCTACTTTAGTACCTAATATTAAAAAAGCTTTATTAGCTTCTGATTTAGGAATTACTCCTCAAACAGATGGTGTTTCGATTAAATTAGTTTTCCCTCAACCTACAGAAGAAAAAAGAAAACTTTTAACCAAAGAAGTAGAAAAAATTTCTGAACAAACTAAAGTTATAGTAAGAAATTTACGCCGTTCCGTCAATGATAAAGTTAAAAAATTAAAATTAGCGGAAGATGCAGAAAACACTTTATTAAAACAAATTCAAGACTTAAATAATCATTTCATTAAACTTTTAGAAACAGAAACTGTTAAAAAAAATAAAGAATTATTAAAAATTTAAAAAGAGACGATAAAAATATGTTATCTAAAAAAATTTATATCGGATTAGGGATGTTTTTAGCTGCTTTATCTTTTTTTGGTTTTTTTCTTTTCATCGATTATACTAAGGGAATAAATTCTTTTGCTTATATTAGTTTAGAAACAGTACTTCTTTTTGTGTTCCATTCTTCTATAGAAATGTTAAAAGTGAATCATCAAAATAAAAAATCTTCCCAAAGGCACATGATCATCATTAGTTTATTTAGCGTTTTTCTTTTTTTGTCTTTATTAGCGGTTATTGTTGGTTCTTTTAAGGACAAACGTATTATTGATTCTCAAGAACCAACGTATTTAATCAGTTGTTTATCAAACTTTTCTAAATATACTTTATTTAGTTTATTTGGTTTAGCTTTCACTTTATTTCTATATTTTCTTTTTAACTCTTCTTTTCGTACTCAACATTTAACTCATGTATTGTTAATTTTTGCTTATATTAGTGTTTGTAGCGCTTCTTTTTTAAGCTTAATATTAATAAGAGACAAATGTTTTTTGTACTTGTTTTTAATCACTATCGCTAGTGATAGCTTCGCTTATTTTATTGGTAATTTATATGGCAAAAGGCTTTTATTTCCTAGCGTGAGTCCCAAAAAAACTTGGGAAGGTTTTTTAGGCGGCATAGTGGCGACTACTTTGTTAGCTGTTTTATTTTATAGTAGTTCTTTAAACGGTTATCAAGCAGTTATTTTTTTAGTGGTTTTCACTATTATTAATTCTATTATTGCTCAAATGGGCGATTTAATCGCTTCTAAATTTAAAAGAGACTATAAAATTAAAGATTTCAGAAATCTTTTTCCCGGTCACGGCGGTCTATTAGATCGTTTTGATTCTATTTTATTTTTATCTTTTTTTATTGTTTTAATTTTATTAAGCCCTTGGTCACATTATGTTATCCAAAATATGCATGACATTTTTAAAATAAAGAAGTAAAATAAATATTTATCGCAAAAGACTTCTTTTTTTTGTAAAAGGAAAATAAAATGTTAATTTCGTTGGTATTTTGTTATAATAAAAGTAATTGAGAAACATTTTTTGCGATAGAAATATGTTTTTTTATTATTGATCAGAAAGTTTTTATATAATGTTTTTTTTAAGAAAGAAAGGTATCCTACATAATGAGCAAATGTTATTACACAGGGAAAACAACTGTTTTCGGAAACAAACGTAGTCACGCAATGAATGCTTCTAGAAGAACATGGAAAGCTAATTTGCAAAAAATCCGTATTATTGATGAAAAAGGTAAAATTAAAAAAATTTATGTTTCTGCCCGCGCATTAAAAAAATTAAAAGTTGAAAGAACTTAATTTCTTTGAATTCTTTATAAATTATTAATTATTGAAAAAGACTATTAGCGAATAATAGTCTTTTTTTATTTATTTTTTTATCTTGTTCTTAGGCCTTATAAATGTAAGGTCTTTTTTTGTGCCTTAAGCAGATATAAAGACAATAGAAAAAATAGTAAACGATAGGAAATTTTATAAAGAGGATAAAAATGGAAGATTTTTTTAAAAAAAATTAAAAAAGGTTAAAAAGAAATGAATTATAAAGAAGTTGTTCGGAAAAATAAAAAAATAACAACTTTAGCAGGAATAGTTCTGTTGGTTGTTGTGTTGATAGTTGGTATTATTTATACGGCTAAATATTTTAGCAAAAATAATAAAGATGAAAACACTTCCACAAGTGCAGCTCCAACTACGACACAAACGCCAAACACACCTACACCTCAAGCTTATTGCAAAAGAACGTATAAAGGTGGAATCTTTTTTAATTTAATCGGTTTATAACAAATAACTTTAATTAAAATAATAATTATTTATAAATAACAATATCTTAACCTTTTTTAACCTTTAAAGATGTGTTAATTTTTTTCATTTGAAAGTTATTTGATGTAATTTAGAAGATTTTACGACTTTTATATTGAAAAAAGGCGAATTTTTTTATCAAAAACCGTTCCAACAATATTTAACTTTAATTATAATAATATTTATTTACTATAATTAAAATATTATTTAAAAAACCGCAAATACTCTTTTTTAATCGATTTTAGAAAAAATAATTAGAATAAAAAAACAATAATACTGTTTTATAGCCTTAAAGTAATGTTTTTAACCCTTTAAAAAGAAAAATGATGGTTAACATCAACTTTATTTTTTAAAGAGTTAAAAACCATCTTTTTCTAAAAAATAAAAAATATTTTTCTTTTTCTTTTTGGAAAAATAATATTTAATTTCAAGATATAAGGATTTTTCTTTAATCTTTTTATTGGTTTACATAATATACATTATAGGAAGCATTTAAAATAATAAAAACCCCTATTTAAGGTTTTTTTAAAAAATAAATATTTATTTTTTAAAAATCAACTTTTTTATTATTTATTTCTATAAAATAAAACATTTTATTGCTTTATGAAAAAAACACGAAAATACAGCTATTTTTTGCCTTATTAAATGATTTTTTTCAATAAGCGAAGTTGTCTTTGAAATATTTTCATCTTTTTTGTCTAAATATCAATATATTTTAATAATACTGAATATTTATCAATATAAGTAAAGTTATGGGACTTAAATAGTTGGCAAATCCAAGAAATGAAATGATTTTTTTTATATCTATTTATTCTTTTCATATTTATTTTTACAAAATAAAAGTGTTCGCTATTAATAAATTATTTTTTATAAATATTTATTAGTATAAATATAGTTATAAGGTTGTTCTTTTGTAAAAAGAATAATTTCAAAAATATGATAATCTTATTCTTGAAGGAGTAGGCGATAAGTGAATAAAGTTGTTTTTCTATTTAAATAAAATTTAATCAAAAGGAGATTTAAATGTCTAGAAAAAGAAGTTATCGCAAATCGTTTCGTAAAAATAAATTAACATTAGGTGGTTTTTGTATGTATTGGCTTTTACCTGTTTTAGGAAGCCCCTTTAGTAACAAATTTAAATAAATTTTCTGCTTGTTTATTCCAAACAGTACAACGAATAAAATCAGCTTCTTTATCGCCTTCATTATTAGTAAAATTCCTATTCACCGCTAAAATAAAGCGCACTAAAGGAATATTACCGTTAATAAAATTTAATTCTGGATCTTTAGTAATTCTGCCTACTAAGATAACTTTGTTAATCATTTTTTTTCTTCCTTTAACCTTTCGTTAATTTATTGGAATTACTTTATTTGTAATAAAAAAATTAACATATACAAAAATAACAATAATAGAACCTATAAACAAACAAATAAAATTATCTAATAAATTATTATTTCTCAATATAAACTCCTTTATTAAAATAAGCAATATTTTCAAATATTGCTTATAAAAAACTTAATTTATTTCAACCATGTTACTTTAGAACTATCAGGCACAATAAAACCAAATTTATACAAGATAAATACACATATTCCACTTAAAGCGATAAGCGTTAATAATTGTCTTAAAGTCATTATTATTTCTCCTTTTTATTTAAAATTCTTTTTATTTAGCAATAGAAATATAACCCTTATGAGCTAAAAAAATAGCAACAGGAATAACAACACCTAAAACAGGTAAAAGCCAATACATACAAAAACTACCTAATGTTAATTTATTTCTTCTAAAAGATTTACGATAACTTCTTTTTCTAGACATTTAAATCTCCTTTTATTTAAATTTTATTTAAATAGAAAAACAACTTTATTCACTTATCACCTACTCTTTCAAGTAATGGGTATTAAAAGACCTTGGAATATAATCCCTTTTATTGTTATCGCAACATTATTATTTTTACTTTTTTGGTTTAGTAGTAATATTAAACAAAAAGCCAAAGAATTCAATATTGCTTTACCAGTTAAAGAACCAGCACCTAAGACAGCTATAGAACCAGCAAAAGTTATAGAAACCCTTAAGAAAACAGCTAAAGAATTAAAAGATGATGGTTATACAATTAAAGAAATGAAAGAGGTTGGTTGTACCGCTAAAGAATTAAAAAACCTTGGTTATACAGCTCAAGAATTAAAAAATGTTGGCTATATACCTAAACAATTAAAAGATGCTGGTTGTACAGCTTCAGAATTAAAAAACCTTGGTTATACAATTACAGATTTAAAAAATGTTGGTTATACAGTTAAAGAATTAAAAAACCTTGGTTATACACTTAGAGATTTTAAATATGCTGGTTATACATATTATGAAGTAAATAATTCATTTTTACTTAAAGATTTAAGAGCTGCTGGGTTTTAATATATAATTAAATATATTTATTAAGGGACTTATTATTTAAAATTGTTTTAAGAATTTTAGATATTATGGTTATTTTTATTAAAAAAAGTTATAATGAAATTAAGTTTTATTTTTTCTTTAAAAAGAATTAATAAATTTTAAAAGGAGAAGTTAAATTATGGGTACTTTCGAATGGAAAGGTAGACATTGGAGAATAATCCCTTTTATTATTACTACTGTAACATTATTATTTTTTGTTGTTTGGATTGCTAGTGTTGCTTATAAATATCATTTAGAAAATGAAAAAAGACGTGAATTACAACAAGTAGATATTGAACAAAAAGCCAAAGAATTAAATAGCGCTTTACATGAGGAAAATACGAATTTAAAACAAGAAAATGAACGTTTAAAAAGCGCTCCTTATGAATTGATAAGAGATAATGGCGAAAAAGAATATTATAATTTAATTACTCATAAATTAGTTAAAAAGATTGATTTAGATGGTAATATTTATGAATATGATAAAAATAATGGTCTTTTATTGAGAAAAAAAGATAAAGATAATATTATTGAAGAATATGGTTCTCATGGTAAATTAATTAAAAAAACTTTATCTGATGGCGTATGGATGGAATATAATCCTGTTAACGAAAAATTAATAAAACGTCAAAATATTGATGGTTCTATTGAAGAATTTGATGATAATGAAGAAAAATTCAAAGAAACAGATAAAAATGGTAATATTAAATATTTCAAAACTCAAATTTATAAAACAGCGGCAGATTTTAAAAAATTAGGGGCTACAATTAAACAATTAAAAAATGTTGGATTTAAAGCTGATGAATTAAAAGCTGCTGGGCATACAGCTGAACAATTAAAAGATGCTGGGTATACAGCTATAGAATTAAAAGATGCTAGGTTTTCAATAAAAAATAGAGAAATAATAGATAAATTTACACCTAGAGAATTCAAAGATGCTAGGTTTACATTTATAGAATTAAAAAATGCTGGATATACAGATAAAGAAATAAGAGATAAAAATACAGGTAGATCATTCAAAGATGCTGGGCATACAGCTGAACAATTAAAAGATGCTGGGTATACAGCTATAGAATTAAAAAATGCTGGATATACAGATGAAGAATTAAAAGACGTTGGGTTTATAGTTAGATAATTATTATATTTCATTAATCAATACACATCCGTTTATCATTCTTAACACGTTAAATAAACTTTTATTTTAGGGCGAATGTATAAAAACAACAAGTCTTTAGACGAAATTTTTATATGTGAGGCCTAAAATAAAAGTTTATAGTGTCAAATGGTTGGTAGATGGATGGATGAAAAGAATTAAATTAAAAATATAAATAAATATTTTATAGCTCACTATGGTAATTGATTCATTTGATAAAGGTATTACCATAGGTTATACCCCTATCTTTATATCATGGCTGTGCATCTCCCTTTTCTTTTAGATCTGTGTTTGCTGATTCCGTTTTGTTTATCCTCACAAAATGGTAAAACTTTCTTTTAAGAGAGCTTGGTAGCTTCATCCGTTTGTCAATCCTCACACGTTAAATAAACTTTTATTTTGTTTTGAACGTATAAAAATGAGTTTCTTTTAACGAAATTTTTATATGTGATAAACAAAAAATAAAAGTTTATAGTGTGAATAGGATTGACAAATACGGATTAATGAAGCTAACCAAGCGACTTTCGATATTAAAAACAATTTTTTTAAAAAAAATATAATTAAGGAATATGAAAATGTTATTAAATTTAAACGCTTATACTATGGATAAAAAAGATGTTAAATTTTCTTTTCATGCTCAAAAAACATTTGATTTAATTAATGAAAAATTAACTAATAATACATTTTTGAGTAATTTTGAAAAAGAACAAATTATAAAACATTATGAGAATAATTTATTTTTTTTCAAAACTACTGATTACGGTACAGGTTGTTTTTCCAAATTTTTTAGTTTACATTTATACCGTCTTTTATCAGTTATGCAAGAAAATAGAATTAAAAATTTATACGAAATAAAAGCGGCTTTCATTAATCATGAATTAAATTTAAATGGCATTAATAAAATAACTACTTATTATGATCAAAATTTAGGCAAATATGTTAATAATGATGATAATGATAATCTTGCTTTATTATATGAACAAGCTAAAAAACAATTTAAAATTAGAAATAAAGAAGAAATATTAATTTTTTTAGAAAAAACATATTTAGATAAAAATGTTATTTTACCTAAAGATGTTTTAAAACAGTTATCTAAGGATGATAAAAAATTACAAAAATTTTATGAGGAATTTTATGAGGAAACTTGTTTTATCATGGAAAAGGATAAAAATGGCAATTCTTTTTCGAAAATTCCTCTTAATTTAGCCAGCAAAATAGAAGATATTAGAAGAAATCTGAAACAATCTAAAACAAATGCTCGTTTTAAAGCTATTTATAATTTTGCTGCTGAACAAAAAATTAGTTGGTTAACGCTTACTTTACCACATCATAATGCTAATGGTTCTTTATCTAAAGAAGTTAAAAATTATGATCAAACACATCAATTAGTTAAAAAATTTATTAACAAATTACGTTATGAATATCGACAATTTTTACATCAAAAAGGTTTTAAAAAAGATAAGATTATTAAATCTTTAAAGCAATTGAAATATTTTATTGCTTCACAAATACAAACTAAAAATAATAGAAATGTATGGCATTTTCATATTATGTTTAATATTGATTTATTAAAATTTTTTGGTTTTACCAACGAAATGATGTGTCAAAAAAAAGGTTTAATAAATAATTCAGAATTTTTAGAAAATAACCAATATTATGAAAAACATCAACAAAGATATAATGATAAAAATGGTTGGAAAAAAGTTAAAAGTAAAAATTTAATTATTCCCAATGTTTTTAAATTATGGGCTGATATCGTTAATAATGAAAAAGGCTTATCTAATTTAAAAAGATTAAATCCTCGTTCTCAAAATTTACAAGTTTTTAAAAGTAATACCAAAATTAAATTAGAAATCAATGAATGTCAATTGAAACAAAGCGTTTGTAAAGAAGATAGTTCGTCTATTATTTCTAAATATGTTACTAAATATGCTGAGTATGTCGGCAATGATAAAGAAATTAAAAAAATGCTTTTACAAAAGAAAAATTATTTAACAGGTAAACGTTTGTTTCACTTTTCTAAAAGTTGTCAAAAATTACCTATTACTAAAACTTTAAAAATTTTACCTTTTGATTTGCAACATCCTAAATATCAATTAACTAATTTATATCTTAGTAATATTTTAAATTTTGACCAACAACATATGTTTTTTAAAATATTAAGAAATAATATTTTAGATATTAATGATAATTTATTTAAAGATAATAATAAACATTTACAAGAATTTAATAACAATAAATGTTTTATTGAATATAAAAATAAATATATGTCCCAATATATTAAACAAAAAGGACAATTATCATTTTTTTATGGCATCATATTTTATGAAAAAAAATTATTCGATAATTATCTTAATAGTCCAAAATATTTTAAAACATGTAATTTAATTAATAAATATTTTAATCTAACCAAATTACAAATAAAACAACCTTTTAAAAATAATTTAGATAAAAAAGTACGATTTACTCATTTTAACAATTATATTAATCCTTTATATCAATATTTAAATTAATAATTTTTAATATTCAATATCAAGGCAGTTTTAATAAAAAAATACCCTTCTTTAAAAGGGTTTTTTGTGTTGGTTTAATTTGTTTTTTTGCAATTAATTGTTAAATATTTTATAAAATAATATATAATATAGATATAAATAGAGAAAAAAATTATTACTTAATGTATATTTCCCGCAACCAAAAAATAAATAATTTTAACTTTCTTTCGAACTTATCACCTACTCTATACTTGATAACATCATCTCTTTTTTAGGAGGTAGAGCGGCCGAAGAATTAATGTTTGATGATGTTTCTTCCGGAGCTTATGGCGATTTTAAATCAGCAACCCAAATAGCACGTTTAATGGTAACTAAATTAGGGATGTCTGTTGTAGGGCCTACACAAGAATCTAGCTTTTCGGATAAAAAATTAATCGATCAAGAAGTAAAAAAAATTATTGATGAATCTATGGATGAAGCTAGAAAAATCGTTAAAGTGAATAAAACTTTATTAGAACAAATAGCTAATAAACTATTAGAAACATCAACTATCGCCAAAGATCAATTGGATAAGTTAATAGAATCCAAGAATGATAAAAAGAGCGATAAAAAAGTTGAGAAAACTAAAAAAATAAAGAAGAAAACAAAAAAGAAACTACCAAAGTATAATTTTAATTGGACACTAAAAGATAAAAAAAGAACCCTTTTATAGGTTCTTTTTTATTATAACAAAATTCAATAATTTATCGTTACAAGGTATTTTTTTCGCATTATCCTAAAGGACTTCATTTTACCAAAGAAAATCTTTTATAAGGTTTTTTTTGAAAAATTTATGGTAAAATTTTAGTATAACTTTGGTCGTTTAATAAAGTTATATCTATTATTGAATTTAATATGAAAGAGGCAAAAATGAGCAACGATAAAAAAAATAAAAGTGAAACTTTAATGCAAAAAGTAGTTAAATCAGCTATTATCAATATAGTTGTGACGACTTTAGTTTTAACTTTAGTGTTTTGTTTGTATAATGAAACTTTAAATTTAGTGGAATCATTAACGGATCCAAAAACACTAACTTCTCAAGAAAATAAAAAATTTTTAAATTTATTTTACCAAACAATCACTTATAATAAAAATTTATTCAGTTGGCAAAACACTCAATTATATTTATTATTTTATAGAATAAATATTTTTGCTTATATTATTTGTTTAATAATTTATAACGTTAAATTTGTTAAAGATTTAAAAAACTCACAAAGATAATTTTAAAAAGCAAGCATATTGTTAAAAAACCTTCTAATGAGGATTTATATAAATTTTATGCTAAAAAACCAATTGATGGATTGATAGGTTAAAAATTTTTTAACCTTATTTAATGTACGACCAATAATTTGTTTGGTCTTTTTTTATGCCCTTAAATACATTTTTCTTAACAAATTAATAAAACACCAATCAACAAACACTAAAAGACACATATTAAATGGCAAAAAATAAGAACCTCCAAAAGGTTCTTATTTTTTTGATCCTCTTTTTTAAAGAACAAATCAATAAAAAACAATCATTTTTCTTTTAACTTATCTAAAGTTTCTTTAGCTTCGTTTAAAAGATTATAAAAAACATGCGCTTTTTGATACATTTCTTCAATAAATTTAGGGTCTCTGTGGATTTCCTTAACTTTGCTACTCTGAAAAGTTTGATAAACTAAGAAAAAAGCTTTTTCTGCATCAGAACAAAATAGTTGGGCTTGCACTTGAGCATAATAATACATAGGTATTTCGTTATTTAACAAAAAATTGTTCCAAGAAAGACTATTATAAGAAATAGGACATTTAATTTCTAAAATGCTGTTAGATTCTGGATGGCCAACCATCTAAAGAAGCAGACATAAAATCTTTAGTAAACACGGCAGGGACGAATTCCATATTGTTAACTTCGTTAAAAAAATTTCTCGCTTCTGGTTCTAAACGTCTGCCATGACGCATAGCATTATTGTCTTCGATCTTTTCTTTAAAAAGTTTTCTTTTAAAAAGCGCTTGCTTAGTTTCAAACGGATTTAACCCCATAATAGCAGCGACTTCTGAAGCGTTAATATAGTTGTTCCTATGCTTGCGCCATGCTTCAGAATTTTGTTCTAAATTAATTTTTTTATTTGATTCTGATTTAGTAAATTTCATAACAAACAAACCTTTCTTGCTAACAATTATAAAGTTGTTAAGAGAATGAATTAAAGATGAGGTAAAAACAGTTTTTTAACGTTTTGAGTAGTTTGTTCAGCTACTTCTTCTAAAGTAATGTTTCTTAAACTAGCGATTTTTTCGGCTACTAATTTAACCAAAGCAGGTTCGTTTCTATGAGATTTTTTCCCGGGAGAAGGCATTAAAAAAGGTGAATCAGTTTCTAATAAGATTTTGTCTAAAGGGAGTTGTTTAGCTAAAGTATGAACTTCCAAAGCTTTTTCATATGTCACAATCCCACCAATGCCTACGTAAAAACCTAAATCTATCGCTCTTTGGGCTGTTTCCAAATCGGTTACTAAAGAATGGAAAACGCCTCTAATTTTGTTTTTATAAGGCAACAAGATTTCATATATTTCTTCAAAAGAAGAACGAGCGTGCAAAATGATGGGTAAATCATATTTGATCGCTAATTCAACTTGAATTTGTAAAGTTTTTTGTTGTAATGGCAAGGTTTTTTGTTCATGATATAAATCAATACCAATTTCACCCACAGCCACTACTTGAGGAAGTTTTAAATATTTTTCAATACTGAAAGGATCTGCATTAGTCACATAAGACGGATGAATCCCCACAGCAACTTTGATTTCAGGGTTTTGAAGGGCTAATTCGATGGCTTTTTCGTTCGTTTTCTGGTCTAAACCAGGAACAATAAAATATTGAACATTGTTTTTTACAGCTCTATTTATAACTTCTTTTAAATCTTTAGAATAATCATCTAAATTAAGATGAGCGTGAGTATCAATTAACATTTTTTATTTCTCTTTTTAATCATAATATTTGGTTATTCAATAATAAATTTTATCATTAAAATTAGAAAAAAATAACCCGATTTTTATGAGTTATTTTTTTCATTAAAAAGTATTATTTTTACATATGGATTGGTTTATCAATCGCGCCTAAAAAAGTTTCTAAAGTTAATTCAGATAAAGTTGGATGTGGGTGAATAGCGTGAACAACATCATGAGCTGTTCCTTCTAATTCCATAGTTACACCAATTTCACTAATTAATTCAGTAGCATTATAAGAGAAAATATGCATTCCTAAAACTTTAAGATCTTTTTTATCAACGATTAATTTGGCAAAACCATCTGTTTCGCCGTCAGCTAAAGCTTTACCGATCGCTTTAACAGGAACTTTAGACACTTTATATTCAATGCCTTTAACTTTCACTTGTTCTTCAGTCCAACCGATAGTGGCGATTTCAGGGAAACCGTAAACACAAGAAGGTACGCGATCGTAATTCATTGTTTTTAAATGAGCGTCAGCTTCTAAAGCATGAGTAACAGCGATAATTCCTTCGTGGCTCGCTACGTGGGCTAACATATATTTACCATTAACATCGCCAATAGCGTAAACGTCTTCTAAAGAAGTTTTTAAAAAGCCGTCCGTCATAACGCCTGTTCTGTCAGTTTGTAAATTCAGCTTTTCTATCCCTTTTAAATTAGGTTTAGTTCCAGTTGCCATTAAAACAACATCAGCTTCTTCCACGTGTGTTTCGTTTTCATAAGTGTAATGCACTTTATTATTATCGATTTCCACTACTGCAGCTTCAGTTAAAATTTTAATTTGGTTGTTTTTTAATTTTTTAGTGTAAGCATCAACAATATCTTTATCCATAACATTTAAGATAGAGTTCGCTCTTTCTAAAATAATTACTTCAGCACCGCATTTATTAAAAATAGTTGCAAACTCTACGCCAATAACTCCGCCGCCAATAATAACTAATTTTTTCGGAAATTTTTCCAATTGAACTAATTCTTTACTTGTGTATAAGTATTTGTTTTCGTATGCTTCTTTAGCACCTTTAATCGGAGGAATAAACGCGCTCGATCCCGTAGCAATAATAAGTTTTTTAGTTTCTAAAACTTTATCGCCTACTTGAATTTGATGAGCTGATAACGCATCAGCAAATCCCTTATAAACATCAATTTTATTTTTTTTCATTAAGAAAGAAATACCGTTAGTTAATTGTTTAACTATTTTGTTTTTACGTTCTAATACAGAAGTCCAATTTACTTCTACATCTGTATTAGTTTCGATACCGTATTCTTTAGAATGTTTTAAAAGGTCAAAAATTTTAGCGCTTTTTAAAAAAGCTTTAGTCGGTATACAACCGTAATTTAAACAAATTCCGCCTAATTTATGGTCCTCTACTAAAGCAACTTTAGCTCCCATTTGAGACGCTTTAATAGCTGAGGTATATCCACCAGGTCCTCCGCCAATAATTAAAATATCATATCTTTCCATCAATTTACTTCTCTTTTTTATAATTCAGTCAAAAAATAATTTTCCTCTTTATAAAGCAGTGAAATCATTTTCTAAAGTTTTAACATCGTTTAATAATGCTTTAATTTTTTGCAATAATCTTCCGCCATCAGCACCATCAATAATACGGTGATCAATCGCTAAAGATAGAGGCAACATATCAGCTACAACAATTTCGCCTTTTTTAACTATTGGTTTTTTAACTATTTTACCAATACCAAGAATAGCTAATTCCGGATGATTAATGATTGGCGTACCGTAAGCAATATCAATGGCCCCAAAATTACTTAAAGTAAAAGTGCCTTTTTGCAATTGAGACAATTGTAGTTTTCTTCCCACTGTGTTAACAGATAAAGTGTGGATTTCTTTCGCTAATTCTAAAACACTTAAATTATCAACGTTTTTAATATTAGGAACAATTAATCCATCTTTAGTGTCAATAGCGATCCCTAAGTTAATATAGTTTTTAATGATTAATTCTTCTTTTTCATCATCAAAACTAGCGTTAAAAATAGGATATTCTTTTAAAGCTAAAATAACCGCTTTAGCGATAAAAGCCATATAAGTTAATTTAATGCCTTTTTCTTTAGCTAATGGTTTCATTTGAGTTCTTAAAGCTACTAAATTAGTAATATCCACTTCATCCATTAAAGTTACTTCAGGAATAACTGTTTTGGAAATACTCATTTTTTTAGCAATTATTTTTCTTAAACGAGAAATTTTTTGAATTTCTACGTCTTCTGTGTTATTATTAGTATTTTTGTTGTTTGTTGCAGCTTCTTTTGTAGAGTTTAAAACATTGTCGTTATTATTTGTCATTTTTAAAACATCCTTTTTTATTTAAATTATTCTTCTTCAATAACAGCTAAAACATCTCCAACGTTAACATTTTCGCCATCTTGGTAACCTATTTTAACGATAGTACCAGTTTTAGGAGCAGTTATATCAGCTTGTAATTTATCAGTTTCAACGATTACTAAAACATCGCCTTCTTTAACTTTGTCTCCAACTTTGCAGTTCCAAGTTAAAACGGTTCCTTCATTAATTCCTTCACCTATATCAGCAAATTTTAATTCATACATATTATTACCCTCATTCATTTGTTTAAATTTTTTTTAAAGCTTTTTTTACGCCATAAATTACTTTATCAGCGTTTAAACATTGATGATATTCTCCTCTTGCTAAAGGCATGATGATATCATGACCTGTTACACGACTAGGAGCAGCTTTTAAATAATCAAAAACGTATTCATTTACTAAAGTAATTAATTCGCCAGCTGGTCCATAAGTTTTAGTAGCTTCATGTACTACAACTAATCTACCAGTTTTTTTTACAGAATTAAGCACTGTTTCTCTATCAATCGGATTAATAGTTCTTAAATCCACTAATTCTACAGAAATGTCATAAGCTTCTAGTTTTTCTAAAGCAGATTGAACGATGGAAACAGCTGAACTCCAAGCGATTACAGTCACATCTGTACCTTCTTTAACCACGTTCGCTTTACCAATTTCTGTTTCGTATTCTTCTTCAGGAACTTCTTGTTTTCCTGCGCGATATAAATATTTAGGTTCCATGTAAACAACTGGATCTGGGCTATTAATAGCGGCAATTAAAAGACCTTTAGCGTCGTAAGGGTTAGAAGGAACTACCACTTTTAAACCAGGAATAGAACCTAAAATAACTTCTAAACTCTCTGAGTGATGTTCTAATGCTTTAACTCCACCGCCAACAGGAACTTTTAAAACCATAGGACAAGAAAAACTGTTACGAGTACGATTTCTCATTCTCGCGGCATGAGCGATTAAATCTTCTAATCCCACATAAAGGAAGCCATCAAATTGAATTTCAGCTACAGGAATTAAACCGTTCATAGACATTCCGATCGCACTACCAACGATAGCAGATTCAGCTATAGGAGTATCAAAAACACGAGATTCTCCGTATTTTTTTTGCAATCCTGCAGTAACACGGAAAACTCCTCCTAATTTACCAATATCTTGACCAAAAACAACTACTTTAGGGTTTTTAGCTAATTGGAGATCTAAGGTATGATTAACCGCTTGCAATAAATTCATTAAAGCCATTTTTATTTACCTTCTTCTTTTGATTTTAAAAATTGTTCGTATTCTGCGTGTTGTTCTTTTAATTGAGGCGTCATTTCATGGTAAAGATGTTCAAAAATTTCAATCGGTTCTACATTAGCGCCGTAAGAAGTAATTTTTTCATGCACTTCGGAAACGTGTTTTTCTGCTTCTTGATTGATTTGTCCTACCATTTCTTCAGTTAAAACGTTTTTTTTCAATAAATATTTTTTAAAACGTTCGATAGGATCTTTTTTATTCCACTCTTCCTCTTCTTCTTTAGAACGGTATAAGTTAGGGTTATCATTAGTCGTATGAGCTCCCATGCGGTAAGTAAAGATCTCAATTAAACTAGCTCCTTCACCGTTACGCGCTGCTTCAGTAAATTCTTTAACAGCTGCATAAACAGCTAAAACGTCATTACCATCTACTTGAATGCCAGGAATACCGAAAGCATAGGATTTTTGTGCTAAAGTTTCAGAGTTAGAAGCTATTTTTCTTGGAGTAGAAATAGCGTATTGATTATTTTGAATCAATACCACTAAAGGAGCTTTGTAAACAGATGCGTAATTCAAACCAGCATAAAATTCTTCATGAGCTGTTCCGCCATCACCAATAGTAGCTACTGTAACTTCTTTTTTGTTTTGCAATTTACTTGCTAAAGCCAAACCAGCACCAATATTGATTCCTGAACCAATAATAATATTAACTGGCAAAATACGTTTAGAAGGATCCATTTTAGAACCTTTTTCGTTACCATACCAATAAAGGTATATGTTTTCTAAAGGAATACCACGGTATAAATAAACCCCAATATCACGGAAATAAGGTGAAACCCAGTCTTGGTCTTCTAAAGCTGCTGCTGAACCAACTTGACCACCTTCATGTCCTCTGTTAATAACGTAAGATAACATTCTGCCTTGACGTTGGTATTGAACCGCTTTAATGTCAGAAATTCTTGCTAAAACCATAGTTTTATACATTTTTAACAGTTTTTCTTCAGGTATTTTTGGTTCTAATTGTGGATTAACTACATTTCCTTCTGAATCCAAAATTTGTAATCTTTGTTTTTTCAAAGGATCATAAGATTTACTTAATGTCATTGAGAAAATTAACTCCTTTTATTTTTTTTAAATAATTTTTGTAAAGATGAATTTAGCCACACAAATAACATGTTGTTTGAAAAATTAAATTTCTTTTTTTTATTTTAAGCAAAAACTTTCTTCAAGAACAATTGTTAAAATAATTTTTGAGTTTAAATACAAGGGAAAACATTAGTGAAAAACATCTTAATAATGATGTATTTAAAAGAAAAAAATATAAATTTATTAAGAAATTTAAGACCATCTTTAATTTTAACTTATTTTTTTAATTTTTGTCAAATATTGTTTATAATTTTATTGTTTCTTCACAAATAGGAATCTTTTATCCCTTGTCTTGTTTATCTCCAAGAAGTCATTATTTTAGTTAAAAACCCTTTTTAAAGGCTTTTTAAGGATAAATTATTTAATTTCTATTTTTCCTTCAGTAACTACTATGATTTCTCCGTCTTCGTTCCCAGTTAAAGCATCTAGTTTACGGTCTAATTCCACTTGGTTTAAAACCGGAGTAATGCCATAACTTAAAGCTAATAAATTAGCTTCTTTTTCGTCTTGAACTGTTGCTAAAACAGGAACAGAAGGATGAAATTTGGAAATGCTTTCAGCATCTTCCCAATTGTTAACAAGAATTGCTTTAATAGGATAACGAACTGATAATTCCGCTGCACTTAATAAAAGATCTTCTTGTAAACTTTCTGGTTCGTAAAGAGGAGCAAAAAATTCATCTTCACGCGCCTTTTCAGCTTGTTTGTTGATTTTATGCATAAATTGTACTGCTTCTACTGGATATTCTCCTGAAGCGGATTCTCCGGATAACATAGTGGCAGTAGTACCTTCTTTAACAGCGTTATAAACGTCTGAAATTTCGGCTTTAGTTGGACGAGGGTTTTTTTGCATAGATTCTAACATTTGTGTAGCTACCACAACAGTTTTACCTTCTTCTAAACATTTTTCAATGATAGTTGTTTGGTATAAAGGAACCATTTCGCCTGGAACTTCGATGCCTAAATCTCCTCTAGCCACCATAATACCATCAGATACTTCAATAATTTCGTCTAAATTATCAACCCCTTCTTGGTTTTCAATTTTAGAAATAATACGAATATGATCGTTGTTTTGTTCTTTTAAAATTTTTCTCAATTCTAACACGTCTTCTGCGTTTCTAACGAAAGAAGCAGCGATATAATCGTAATTTTGTTCTGAAGCAAAAATAACGTCTTGACGGTCTTTTTTTGAAACAAAAGGAATGTTTAAACTAACATTAGGAACGTTAACCCCACGACGTGATTTCACAACATGAGTGTTTTTCGCTTTCGTTACTAATTCTTTTTTCTGAGCGTCTTTCTCAACGATTTCTAAAGATAAATAACCATCATCAACGTTAACCACATCGCCTACGTTTAATTCGTCATAAAAACCAGGATAAGTAACAGAGAATAAAGAGGCGTTGCCTAGCACTTCTTCAGTAGTTATTCTTACTAAAGAATCTTTAGTAATAGCGACTTCTCCGTCAAATTCATGGGTTCTTACTTCCGGTCCTTTGGTGTCTAATAAAGTAGCCACGTGAGTGTTTAATTCTTGGTTTAAATCACGAATAGTTTTTAGTAATTTTTTACTGTTATCATATTGAGCGTGAGAAAAATTAAATCTCGCTACATTCATGCCAGAAAGCATCAATTGTTTTAAAACGTTAACATCATAAGATGCAGGCCCTAAAGTACAAATAATTTTAGTTTTATTCTCTTGCATTGTTTTACCTTTTCTTAAATAATAATTTATTGTTCGATTAAAATATTTTTTAACCATCAAAAGGTTAATTTATTTTATTAAAGATTTGCCCGTCATTTCTTGGGGTTGAGGTATTTTCAATAATTCTAATAAAGTCGGAGCTACGTCGCATAAAGCACCTTTATCCACAGAAACATTTGCATCCGTGACAATAACAGGTACTAAATTAGTAGTATGAGCGGTATGAGGACGACCTTGTTCATCTGCCATTTGTTCGGCGTTTCCGTGGTCCGCCACCACAACAGCTTTTCCGCCTATAGATAAAATAGCTTCTACTACAGTTTTTAAAGCTTTATCGGTTACTTCGACAGCTGCGATAGCCGCTTCTAAAGAACCTGTATGACCGACCATATCCGGATTGGCAAAATTTAACACCATCGTTTGATATTGCTTAGATAAAATAGCTTCTTTCGCTTTGGCGGCGATTTCTAAAGCGCTCATTTCTGGCTTTAAATCATAAGTCGGAACCGCAGGAGAAGGGATCAAAATTTCCTCACAACCTTTTAATTTAACACGTTGAGAACCGTTAAAAAAGAAAGTCACATGAGGATATTTTTCTGTTTCCGCTATTCTTAATTGTTTTAAATTATGGTTAGCTACCACTTCGCCAAAAGTATGAGTTAAATCTTCTTTTTGAAAAGCTACCGCACCTTTCACACTTTTGGCATAAGGAGACATAGTTGCGTATAAAACATTATTTAAAGTTTTTTCGCCTTGAAAAGGAGTTTTGCCAGGAGTGATAAAAAGATCGGTTTTAGTAGGGTTGGATAAAGCGGTTGCTAAACGGACGATACGATCAGGTCTGAAATTAAAAAAGATCACACCATCGTTATCTTCGATTAAACCATTAACATCCGCAATAGCCGGTTGGATAAATTCATCAGTAATATTGTCACAATAAGATTGTTCCATATAATCTATTACTGACTCTATTATCGGCGCTTTTTGAAAAACTAACATATTATAAACCGCATTAATTCGTTCCCAGTTATTATCACGATCCATAGCGTAATATCGACCTGCTACAGAAGCAATTTTAACTTTTTGTTCTAAAAGAGGTTTAAGATAATTTAAACCAGATTTAGGCGATGTATCTCTTCCATCGGTAAAAGCGTGTAAATAAGTTTTTTCGGTTAAATTATTTTGTTCAGCCATTTCTAATAACGCTGTAGCATGGTTGATATGGGAGTGAATGCCGCCATCAGAAATCATGCCCACAAGATGCAGTTTACTATTATGTTTTTTAACATGTTTTATGACTTGTAAAAAAATTTCGTTTTGAAAAAAAGTTTTTTCTTTAATAGCTTTGTTAATTTTGGTTAAAGATTGGTAAACTATTCTGCCAGCGCCTAAATTTAAATGACCCACTTCGCTGTTGCCCATTTGTCCTTCAGGCAAACCAACAGCTTCCCCTGACGCCACTAAGGCGTTGTGGGGATAACTTTTAAAAAGAGAATCTAAATAAGGTGTTTTAGCTAACAAAACAGCGTTATTTTGTTTTTGGCGAGAAATTCCTAAACCATCTAATATAATAAGACCAACAAATGATTCCAAAATAAATTCCCTCATTTTTCTTTCCTACTCCATAATGTTAATAAAAAAGAGCCATTATTGGGTAAAAATGATTATTTTTGTAAATTATAAAAAGCTTTTAATCCTAAATAAGGAGCATTTTGTAAGTTGTCTTCAATTCTTAATAATTGATTATATTTAGCGATACGGTCAGTTCTAGAACAGGAACCAGTTTTGATTTGACCTGCGTTAGTTGCTACAGCTAAATCAGCGATAGTAGTATCTTCAGTTTCTCCACTACGATGAGAAATAACAGCTGTAAAGGAAGCTTTTTTAGCCATTTCAATAGCTTCTAAAGTTTCAGTTAAAGTACCGATTTGGTTTAATTTAATCAAAATAGAATTAGCTGTTTTTTCTTCAATTCCTTGTGATAATCTTTCTACGTTAGTCACGAATAAATCATCGCCAACTATTTGAACTTTGTGCCCTAATTTGCTAGTTAATAATTTCCATCCGTCCCAATCGTTTTGGTCTAAACCATCTTCAATTGATAAAATAGGGTATTTATTAACTAATTCTTCATAAAAAGCCACTAATTCAGCACTTGTGAAAGATTTGTTATTTTCAGAAGCTAAAACATATTTTTTCTGTTCTGCGTCATAAAATTCTGAAGCAGCAACATCCATGCCTAAATAAATGTCTTCTCCTGGTTTATAACCAGCGTTAGTAATAGCTTGCAAAATCATTTGTAAAGCTTCTTCGTTAGAAGATAAATCTGGAGCATATCCCCCTTCATCTCCTACTGTTGTAGGATAACCTTTTTGTTTTAACAGTTTGCCTAAATGATGAAAAACTTCAGTACCATATCTTAAAGCTTCTTTAAAAGTAGGAGCTCCCACAGGTAAAATCATAAATTCTTGAAAATCAACACTATTGGAAGCGTGAGCTCCGCCGTTCATAATATTAATCATTGGTACCGGTAATTGTTTCGGCTGAACTCCGCCTAAATATTCATAAAGTTCCAAATTTAAATATGAAGCAGCTGCTTTAGCCACAGCCAATGAAACGCCTAAAATAGCGTTAGCTCCTAATTTAGATTTATTTGGCGTACCATCAAGTTCAATCATTGCTTGGTCGATAGCTTTTTGTTCTAAGACAGATACATCCATTAAAACAGGTTTAATCACTTTTAATACGTTTTCTACCGCTTGTAAAACGCCTTTGCCTAAATATCTTTTTTCATCTTTGTCTCTTAATTCAACAGCTTCGTATAATCCAGTTGAAGCACCAGAAGGAACAATAGCTCTCCCTCTAACTTCAGATGTTTTAACTTCAACTTCTACAGTAGGATTTCCTCTAGAATCTAAAACTTCGCGAGCTAAAATATCAGTAATATATGGCATTATTTGTTTCTCCTTTTGTTATAAATATTTTCAAGTGATAAAATTCATATAAAATAAAATGAATTCTTTAAAAATTTTTTATACAACAATACATTAAAATTGTATCAAAAAAAACCCATAAATATTACAACTATATTTCTTTTTTCTTCATTTTTTTTATTTTTGGTCTAAAATAAGACTTATTTATCAGGTTAAAGATATATAAAGAAAAAACCACTACAAGAAGTGGTCTCACTAAGACGTATTTATTAGGAAGAGATTTTATTTAACCCAATTGCTCACTAAAGTGATTAAACTGATAGAGATAGTGAAAGTAATAATAGAAAAAACGTATTTAATCATAATGTTCTTTTTAACATCTATTTTTCTAAAATAATCGATAGCGAAAGAAGCGGCCAAAACAGAACCATCTATAATTAATAAAATCATAGGAAATTCGATGGGAATATGATCTTCTATAAAATTGTGTAAAACTTTGAAGACAAAATCAGTTCCACCTGTAGAAGCATCGTTTCCAATGACTAAACCAGCCCCTATACCGATAAAAACACCAATAATAACGGAAGATAAGGATAAACGATAAATAATGTTGTTTTTAATCTTATCTGGGAATTTCTTTAATAAAAACATTCTATCTATTTGCCAATATTCTGATATTTTAAAAAAAATAGAAAACAAGGAAGCCACAAAAAGCGTTAATAAAAAAAACCATGTCTGATGGGAAATAGCGCCAAATAAAATAATAAAAATACGGAAAAACAAAATACCGTTATTACTACTAAACCAATGGTTTAGTTTTTTTTCCTTTATTTTGTAAAAAAACACTTTATCTAAAAATAAGCAAAGTGCTTCTAAACCACCTATAATTAATTCTTGCGGTAAAATGAAAAAATAAATAGCAAAAACCATTAACAAGGAACCTAAAGTTAATTGGCAAAAGCGCGTGAATTCAAAATGATGCATGTCTGTTTTTGCTAGTGGAAAAGATATACATTTAATGAAAGTGACTATTATAACAAACGCAATAAATATTAATGATTGAAAAGACGATGTTTTTAATTTTTGTTTCATTTTGGGGTTCTTCTTTATTAATTAATTTATTTGCTTTAAAAAAATTTTTTAAGCTAATTTAGTAAAACTTTCTACCATAACATGATTATTATCTTTGACGATAATTAAATTAGTCGTTACATAAGGAGAAATATCAGCAATCCTTTGAGGCGGAATAGCGATTAAAAATTGAATGTTTAATTGGTTAAAAAAATACATCATGGATTCGATTCTATTTTCATCCATATTATTAAAAGCTTCATCAAATAAAACTAAACAACCTTTATGAACAGTATTTTCGCTTAATAATTGTTCAAAACAAATACCAATAATAATGTAAAAAGGTACTTGAGTTTCTCCGCCAGATTTTTCACGAAAAATTTTAGAAAATAAAGATACATTTCCGTAAATATCGTTAATTTGAATATCATAAGTTAAATAATTACGATAATCTAAAAATTCATAAGCTATCGCTTCATATCCTTCTTCAAAATAAATTATTTTTTGAAATAATTCGTCTAATAAAATATCTTTATAAGAAGAAGCGTTCTCGGAAAATAAATTAATCTCTTGAGTTAGGTTATCTTCTACAATCATGGAATAATATTTTTTATATTCAGGATCATCAGAGGCTTTGGTAATAATTTGATAGCTATCATCGCCGAAAGGTCTATTTTTTAAAAGTTCGTTTAATTTTTTAATTTGTTGTTTAGCGTTTTCAATACTTTCTTTGAGTTTATTAACGAATTCTTCTTTAAAAATAATTTCGGTTTTGGAACTTAACTCTTTTGCTTCTTGTTCGTAAATAATCAAATTTTTGGAACTAATTAAATTATATTCTTGCACGAAATAATCAAAATATTCTAATTTTGCCTCAATAGTGCTTAGATGATAAGTACCAATGTATAAATTCATATAATTCGTCAAATCAAGTTTTTGAGCGTTTTTTTGCTTCTCAATGGTTTTAACATTATCTTGTATATGGTGTAAAATATATTCATAATTATTTTGGTAAGTAGTTAAATAATTTTGCAATTGAATGGAAACTTTTTCTAAATTAAATACTTCTTTTTGTTCTATAGCGTATAAATCTTTTTGCAATTCCACTAATCCTTTTTGAAGAAAATTTATTTTCTCTTCATACATATTATACTTGTTTTTGCTTTCCACAATTTTTAATAAAACAAGATCTAATGATTCGTTAAGAATTTGTTTATCTTTTTTAATTTTTTTTAAATTATCTTCTATTTGTTCCACATTTTGTTGACTACGGAATTGTTCTATTTTATGGTTAATAACAACTATTTCTTGCTCATTATCAGATAATTTTTTATAGACGGCAAACTGATCATTATTAACCAAAGAAAAGACTTTACTTTTTCTCATTAATTCAATAATACTTTTATTTTTCATAAAAATATTTTGTTTTTGGTTTAAATAGTCTTTTAAAGTATTAATTTCTGATAAAAGTATTTTTTTACGTATTTCTTCAGATTCGTTACCGATATAAGGAATTTGGTAACTTTTCGGATTTAATTGTTTCGCGGTATAACTACTATAAATCATGCCTTGAGGAGTAATCGCGGTTTTATGGTTTTTTAATTGAGTTACATCAGTTTCGCAGATGATATGTGATAACAATAATTTAGCGTATTTTAAAGCATCTTTATGGTTGCTAGTTATTTTATCCGCTAAACTATGAGGATTATCATCTACATCAGGTATTTTATCTACATTCACCAAACCAACGTCATAAATCTTTTCACTAGCTTGAAATTTTTCATATATTTTTAAAGCTTGATCAAAATAGCCCGCTTCCACGATTAAATTAAATTTCCGACTACCTAAAAAACCTTCAATAGAATTGCGCCATAATTCATCATTAATATCAATCAATTCGCAAAAAGGATAGAAATGAATCTCTTTTTTATAAAAAAAACTTAATTTTTCGTTTAATAAAGTCACTAGTTTTTTAACGTTAGGATTATATATTTTAGCGATATTATTCATGGTTTGAAAAGTGGAGTTTTTTTCAGTAATTTGCTTTTGCAAAAACTTGATCTCTTTTTGAACGTCATTTTGTGCGATATTAAAATTAAGAATTTCTTGAGATAAATAATCAGTCATCTCCAACATGGTTTTTTTCAATTCCAAATAAATATCAAATGGTTTTGGGGCAATTAAAAAACGTGCTATTTCTTCGGCTGTTTGATGAATAATATCATCCTGTTGCAAACAATACAATTCTTTTAAGATTTTTTGTTCAGCTTGCAATCTCTCTTGAAAAAAATCTATTTGACTTTGCAAATCTTGACAAAAAATTTGTTTTTGTGATAATTCTTTTTGTAAAGAATAAAATAATTGACTTAAATCGCCTTGAGAAGGGTTGTTTTGCAATTGTAACAAATGATTGTTTAAATTTTCAATAGAGGCGTTGATATTCTGTTTTTCTTCTAACAAATAGTTAGTTGTCAGAGCCTCTTGTTCTTTTTTAACCAACATGTTTTCTAAATTGTTGTGATATTTCGCTATTAAAACTTTTTTCTCTACTAAAAAGTTAATTTTGATTTGTTCGTCTAAGAATTTAAATTTTTTTTCTGCATCAATAATAACGATTAATTGCTGTAATTTTTTTTTGTCTAATTCTATTTGAGATTCTATTTTTTTCAATTGGCGAACACTATTTTTTAAACTCGAAATATTAATCGGGTTTTCTTCTAATAAAAAATCAAAAACAAAATTTTGCAAATTAAGTGGTTTAAACGCTAACGCTTTGGGTAAAATTTCTAAATATTTAGTGACGTTAATATTTAAATATTTGCCGACAGCTTGTTTATATTGTGTTTTGGTGTCAAAAAAACTAAAATCTTTTGTATGCGCTCGTAAACATTCCGCTAATTGTTTATGGTTTTTCGGTTTATTATTAGAAATAAAAAGGTCACTTTTTAAGGCTATATTTTCATAAAGATAAAACCTTTCTTTTAAAACTCCTCTTTGAGGCAATTCCAAAACACAACCTAAAATAGTGTGTTCTTGAGTTTCCTCATCCACAAATTCTAACACAATATGGGTAATAACATCCCCATTCCTTAAAAACTCCTTATTTTCGGCACCTATCTTGCCTCTCATATAACTTTCTAAAGAACGTTTAGCGTTCACATTAGCCGCTAAATTGAATTTAACATTTTTTCTCTCGCCAATTAAAACATATTGTAAAGCGTCTAATAAAGTTGATTTACCCGCACCATTTTCACCAGAAATTAAAGCATTTCCGGTTATTCCAATCGTTTGAGAAGAGAATAAATGCCAGTTTACCAATTGTATCTTAGTTAATTTTTTCATCTGGGTTTTCACTTTGTTTCAAAAGAAAGAGTTCTTGATAATGTTTAATCATCTCTATATCAATTAAATAAAGAATAGAAGGATAAATGGTAATGGTTAAATCATCAGACAAGTGATTGTTATGATCCGAATAATCAATAATATTATATTGACGCAACATCGTTAAAGTTTTTTTAACTGTTTCTTTGTTGAATTTTTGCACTTCAGAATAACCAATATGTTTTAATTCTTTAAAAATATCCTGTAAAAACACTTCTATTTTAGTGTTAGAAGGTGTTGTTTCTTTTTTTTGTTGAAACAAGATACGAAAGATAAATAAAATCAAACTTTCTTCTTTTTTTAATTTTAATTTATTAAAATGATGTAAATTATGAATAAAAATAACTTCATCATGTTTTTTAATTTCTAACTCAAAATCTGCTAATTGAAAAAAAGAATAAAAAAGTTCTCGATGTAATAAAATAAAACGATAATCATTAGCATCTGCCATTTTTTGCAGCGTTAAATAATTCGCTTGAAACAATTTATTAACGATACGTGAAAAAAGATCTTTTTCTTTCTCTTTTAATTGTTCAAATTTGGGGGAAAAGATATGTAATTCTTGTGTTTTTTTATCCATTAAAACCCCTTTTAATTTCAAAAATTTTTTATTAATAAAAAAACAATAAATAAACATTTTTTCAAGCTTTATTGGGTTGTTATTTAATCTCTTTTTTTAGATCAAAAAGAGCAGGAAACGCTTTGTATAAAGTTAAAAGATGTTTAAAATTGTTTTTTTCTAAAAAATAATGATATCTTATAAAATATGTTCTTCGTAAAAATCATACATGTTATCATCTTCTATATGAGGAGAAACAATATTAGCTGCTGCTTTTACTTTAGGATATAAACTATTTCCCATCGCAATACCAATATCAGCCGCTTCTAACATTTCAATATCGTTAGAACCGTCTCCCATACAAATTAATTGATGATCAGGATACTTGTCTTTAATTTTTTTAATTCCATAGTACTTATTAACGCCTTTAACAGTTAAATCGATATGATTTTTCCATACACAAATATTGAAATAGTCTAGATCTTTAAATAAAGAGACGAATTTGTCTTTATCTGCTCCTACCACGATTAAAAGATAAATTCTTTCTTTTAAGTAAAATTGGTTATCAATTTCAAAATCTAAATTTTTCTTATATTCTTGGACTAGGTTCATATCACCTTTCTTTTCGTCAAAATATAAACCCGATTCATTAATTCCTATACTAGTAGCCATCATTTGATAGTTTTGAATTCTTTTATGAACTTCTTCAATATGTTCTGTAGGAATGGGAGATTCGTCTATAATTTTACCATCAGAAATAGTTAAAGAACCGTTCATCAGAACAAAATATTTAAATAACGGCAATAATTCTTCAACAGCGTTTAAATTACGGTAATTTCTACCTGTTGCTATTCCTAAAATAGTATTAGGCATTTGAGATAATTTTAAAATTAATTTTTTAGTTTGTGGTAAAATGGCTTTTTTCTTATTACTATATAAAGTTTCATCGATATCAAAAAAAAATAATCTCTTTTTAATAGTTAACACCTCTTTTTTCTTATCTTAAATAAATAATACCAATTACTTATTATTATATCAAAAAAAAGATCATTTGACAAAAGAAAGAAGGGATTAGAAAATATAAAAAGCAAAGAAAGGGCCTTATTTTTGTGAAATTATGTTTAGTAAAAAGGTGCTTAATTTGGAAAAAAGATATGATTGAATTAGCCTTTTATTTAGGGTATTAGCGAATTGGCTTTTTATCAAACATTACAACAATTAGGTTTAGCTTTGGTGTTAAAACTAGAGTGAACCATCAAAGCGGTACCAAAAGAAAACAACTAATTAAACCAAATTGTTTATTAATTAAAATAAACAATTTGGTTTTTTTATTTAGCTAAAATTAAAAAAGGAGTTTTAAAAAAATGAATGAACAAGAAATTTTATTTGCTTTAAATACGTATGAGGCATTAAACAACAAAACGAAAAAAAACGTAAATTCCATATAGGTATTGATTCTACTAATGGCGAGGTTTCCTCCCTTTCTTTTAAACAAAAGCCCAAAAAAAAGCAATTACCCCTAAAGGTTTATGATTTGGAAGAAAACAGATTAGTTAAACCAAAATACATCAAAAGGAATAAAAAAACCCAACAAATTAAATATGAACTTGCAAATGTCGAATTAAAGGATAAAAAAGAATGAAATATATTTATGGTTTAAAAAAAATTATACATTTTTTAGCTAATATAGATACATTTCACATTTTATTAAGTTCGACTATAAAACAAACTAACTATAATATTACCAAAAAAACATTATTTTTAAAGGAAACAGATATTAACGAAATGAAAGCAGCATTACAAGAATTAAATAAAGGTCTTTTTAGTTTAGATTTTGATGATATTTTAGAACAAAAATATTTTTTTAATCAGCGAACCAAACAATTATATATTAATCCTACTAAAATAAATGTTTCTTTCTCGAATAACCAAAACAAGGATAAAAACAGTCCTATTTGGTTAAATGATTTTAAAAAAGAATTAGGATTTAAAAATTAAAAAGTGTTCATTAGAAAAGGAGAACAATAAAAATGAAAAATAATAAAATTGTTAAAACCACAGATGTATATGGTCGCAAAATTTCACGAGAATATAATAAAGAAAATACATTAATTAAATATACTAAATATCAAAATGATGGCAAATTAATTGCTTTCATTACAGAATTTGACAAAGATACCAATGAATTAACTAAAAGAAGCAATTACTAAACCAACATTCCAAAGGAGTTTGTAACACAAATGAAAATTCAAGAAATTAAAATTAACACTAAAAAAGAAATAATAGCTTTTTTAAAGCAAGAAGACTTATTGGTTCATAGCGAACAAGTTTATATAGAGAAAATGGAATTATTTTTAAAAAAAACCAATTTTCATTTATGTTCTAATAAATCTCTAGAAGGACTTTTTTTACAACAACCTAAAAAAGAGGTTTTAGAAAATTATATTATTGATCGCTCTTTAGATAGTTTTTTGGAATATCTTAAAATGCGAAAACCCAAAAAATTTATCTTTTTTATAAAAAACCAAAAATAAGTAAAGGAGTTTAAAAAGATGAAACAGAATATTTTTGCTAACCCTGTGCTTAAAGTAGAATTACACCAAAATAGTTGGCAATGGTTTCAACATCGTAAAAATTTTATCAATGCTTCTGAAGTAGGAAAAATAATGGGTTTAAATCCTTATGAAACCAAAGAGGATTTACTTTTTAAAAAAGTGTTTGGGAGTGATTTTGTTACTAATGAGGCAGTGGAACATGGTAAAAAAACAGAACCAAAAGCGAGAAATTTTTATTGTTTTCATCATGGGTTAAAATATGTTCCCGCCGTTTTTACAAGAGGCCTCATGTCAGCTTCTTTAGATGGTTATAACGCAGAAACTAAGACTTTGTTAGAAATCAAATGTCCTTTAAATAAAGAAGGTATAATGAGATATAGATTGAAAATCTTTTTATAAAGTTTTGTAAAGAATGTTAAAAATATAAAAAACAATTTAAAGAATAAAATTAAAAAAGATATTTTTAATAGATGCACAATACCTCTTCTTTTTGCTTACCTATTGTTTATAAAAAATATAAAATAATAAAAAATCAAGTTAATGTTAATTACCATAGGTTATAGAGCGAATTAAATATGAAATATGATACGTTTTTTAGCAATAATAAAAAAAATTTTAGTTGCTGCAGCCATCCCTAAACGGATTTTTTTATATGGAATTGATAAATATTATATAATTATAAACACAAGAGGAAAAATTAACATTATGAAATTAAAAAATAAAAGGAGTTAGATAAAAAATGAATTTAATTTATAAAAAAAATAAATTTATTAATAAAATATTTTTCTTTTCTATTATTTTATTTTCTATAATATCAATAATTTTTCAAAATAATATTTTCGCTAACCCACAAAAAGAAATAAATAAACATAAATACTCAAAAGAAGAATATGAAGAATTTAAAGAAAAAGTATTAAATATTTCAGATGAAAACAGAAATAAAATGATACAGGATTTTTTGATAAACTGGATAGAAAGTGAAGATAATTTAAAAGAAATAAAACTAATATTCAAAAGACGTGTAAATATGGTTTTTAAAACAGTAGATAAAGAAAGAGATGAGTTAACAAAAAAATTCTTCGAAATAAATAATGAATAAATTATTTTAAAACAATTATTATTATAAATAAAATTATTGTGTTAAAATATAAATAGTATCATTTGACTAACAATTACTAATTAAAAAGAAATTCAATAATTATAAAAAAATGTTCTAATTCATTAGAAGCCTTATAATATATGTTCGCTGAAGTGCATATTTATAGGGCTTTTTTTATTGAAAAAGATAAAAAAAGTAAAAAAGAACTCTTAAATTCTTGCTTAGTTTCGCCACTTACAGAATTAAAAGTTCATATCAAAATTAATTTTAAGAAAGGATTCAACGATTATGAATCAATTTTTTTATATTTACAAAATTACTTTTTAAATAGTTAGGATTGGGTCATTAAATTTTTTAATGAATTACCTAATATAATTAACAAATTAAAAGTATTTTGTATTTATATTATAACATTAGTAAAACAGCATTTAAACCATTTATTAGAAATTAAAAATATTAGTTTTGATATGTTAAATATTTGGTCTAGTTTTAGAGATTATAGGGAATGCTGTGAGGTGTTCAAAAACTTTAGACACTTATGGTTAAAACAAATAAACCATGAATTAATGCTTAAAAAAATCAAAACCAAACTAAGCCAAAACGAATTTAATATTATGAGATTAAGTTTTGGCATTCCTTTAGGAAATATTAACGAATATTATCAACCTAGTTATTCCAATAAAGAAATAGCTTATAAACTTAATTTAACTTTAAGACAAGTAGAAAATATTAAAAAAATAGCGATCAATAAATTGAAAAAAACAAAAAGACCTTAAATAAGGTCTTTTTTTGTTAAGAAAGGAAATAATGAATGAAAATAAACCCTCAAATGGTTTTAATAACATTAACTTTAACTTACCTTGGTTTTATCATAACCTAAAAAAACCCCATTACTTTCTGATTTGACCCCCCTTAAAACACAAAATAACATCCTTAAACACCTATTTAATATTTTCCAAATCAATTATAAAAATGCATCTAAAAACATCATCAAAGAATTAATTGGCAAAATTAATCCTCATAAACTAGAAACCTTACAATTATATCAATTAGACCTTAATAAAGTAGATAAATACAATAAACCTATTAAAACGAATTATAAAAAAGGCTTAAACGTTATTTATTATCAAGAAAAAGATTTAAAATATATCCAATTTTTCTTAACTAAGTCAAAACAAGGTTATCGAGTGAAAAAAGTTAGATCTGGATATTTATCAAACTTAAGAAAAAAACAACCAAAAATCAATAAATAATTATTACCACTTTGTTGCCTTTTCAATATGTAAATATCCTATACAAACACAAACACGTTTAACCAGTGATATTTTATATTTTATATCGATAATGATAATGATACTCGATATTTGATATTATCGTTGTATCTTTTATCAATCATTATTATTAATCGATATAATAAAGATTTCTTTTTTAGAAGATTAATTTTTTAAACTATTTTAATTTATTAATAAATTTTAATTTTTAAATTAACTGCCTCACCAGTATTAGTTAATAAGGTTTTTTTATAAAATAAAGTCAAACATAATACCCTAACGCGTTGAAACGCTAATAAAAATTATAAGTACACACAAATAAAAAAAGAAATACTAAAAATCCCCCCGTTGCGCGTGCCCCCCTTTTTTTTCATAAATATAATCATTTAGAGTTATAATACATGATATATAAAAAAGGAAATAATATTCAATAATGTATAAATTAAAACAAAAAATGAAATTATTACAAAAAATACTCTCCCAAATTCATAATATCAACAAAGAAATGGTTTTTAAGTTAGTGAAACAGTTTGAAAAAGACCTCAATTTAACCACAATTTTAAAAACCATTCAAATAAAACGGAGTACCTATTATTATTGGTTAAAAACTGAAACAAAATTAAAATTAAAGCAAGAAAAACAATTATTACAAGAAAAACGTATTGCATCTTTATGTAAAATTCATGAATATTTCTTAGGGCATCGAAAAATCACTGATTTATACTTAAAAACTTTTAATGAAACTATCACTAAGAAAAAAGTTTACCATATTATGAAAGAAAAAGGCATTTGTTGCCGTTTAAGGATGAAAAAAAATAAATACTGTTATCATCCTTTGAAAGAAAATTTAAATATAGTGCCTAATTTCATTAAACAAGACTTTAAAACAACCCAACCGATGCAAAAACTTTTTACTGATATTACTTATTTTAAAACTAAAGAAGGTTTTTTATATTATTCTTGTATTATTGATTCTTTTAATAATCAAATTATTGCCTCCCATGTTTCTAATCGTCAAAATAAAGCTTTAATTCTAAACACTATCAAAAAAATTCCTAAACTAAAAAAACCTTGTATTATCCACTCCGATCAAGGTACAGTTTATCAAACCCAAAAAATCCAACAAACACTAACTAAAAAAGGGTTTTTAATAAGTATGTCAAGAAAGGCAACCCCTCGAGATAACGCGGTTATTGAAAACTTTTTCGGTCAAATGAAAAGTATTTTATTCTATCGTGATCCTTTTTTATTTCAAAAATCTCCAGCAAAAATAAGCAAAATCATCAACCAATTCCCTTCTTTTTGGAATAAAAAATGGTTGTTAACCAAATTAAACTATCTTTCCCCTATCCAATATGCACAAAGTTTAAGATAAAAGAATTAAAAAACTTTTAAAACAGACCTTTTTAAAAAAGGTAACTTTTTTGCGCCTTTTTTTGCATAAAATGTTATTATTAATAATAAAAATCATTTTCTTTTCATTTTCTTAACACTTTTTTAACTTTTTTTACCTAACTATATAGTGTAATGATAAAATATTTAAAAAAATATCTTTTGAAACTAACAAATTATGAAAAACATTAGACACATTTTAATCTAATCAAAATACTTTGTTAGTTTGAAAAGATATGCAATTATCAGTTAATTTTAAGTCTTAAAGAATAATTTTAAAGACAAAAGTTGTATTAAAAAAAGGAACTGCGCAATCCACAATATCAAAATATTTTATTGCTTATATTTTAATAACAAAAAGAACATTAAATAAAAAAATAGAAGAAAAAAATATATCTTTAAAAAAGTGCAAATATATAAATATTTACTAAAATAGATAATATAGATTTTTATAGAATACAATATTTAAAGAAATAATTAGATAAAGAGTTTTATGTTTGTGATAAATTACATATTTATTTAAAACTTTTATATCATTTGATATGTTTATAGTTTATTTTATGCCTATTATTTTTGAAAATTATCTATGATTCCATTTATTTCAATAATAATTAATCAATAAACAAATTAAATTTTTTTAAATTAAATTGACACTATCTCTAACTTTTCCGTGTTTAAAAATACTTCAATAAAATAAAAAATACCTCAAAAAAGGTCTTTTAAGTTTTTATAAAGAATTATTTTTGAGTATATTTGAAATTGAAAATTATTATGAAATAGATTCGATAGAACCATTTTGATTATAGTAAGTTATTTTGATTTCTTTATCTGTTTTCGGATTGTATTCGATGATTTCAGAAATTGTTTTTCCGTCAACATAGAAAGAAGTTCTTTTGATTCTTTTTTCTGTTTTAGGATCATAATCGGTGATGCATGAAATGTCACCATTAGAATTGTAGTTTGTTAATTTGATTCTTTTTTCAGTTTGGAGATCGTATTCATCGATATAGAACATTGTTTTTCCATCTTCTTTATATTGAGTGTGTTTGATTCTTTTTTGTGTTTTAGGATCATAATCCATTATATATGAAATAACGCCATTAGAATTGTAGTTTTTTAATTTAATTATATTTTCTGTTATAGCATCAAATTCATAAATGTAATCTATTTTTTGATTGTCGAAATAAAAGTAAATTGTTTTTATTTTTTTTTCAGTTTGGGGATCATATTCTTCAATATAAAAAATTTTTTCACCATCAGATTGAAAATAAGTTTCTTTTATTATTTTATCATATTTATGATTATATTCTTTTATTTTTTTAATTTTTTTACCATCAGATTCGAAATAAGTTTCTTTTATTCTTTTGCCAGATTGAGTATCACATTCTATTAATAATTTGTTACCTAATTCATCTTTTGATTCAATAATTTTATTTTTATTTTCATAATTAATTTTGTTTATTTCATTTTCTTTTTTTGTTGGATTTTGTTTTGAAGATTGATCTTTTTTTATTTTTGAATTAAATAATGGATTAAAAGGTGATTTTTTAATATTTAATTCAGAAGAAATAGAAACTTCTGATTTTAGTTTTTCTTGTTGAAATATATCTTTAAATATTTCAGCATTACTTATAATAATTAAAAAAACAACAATGATAATTAAAATAATAGTGATTACAATAATTATCGAAAATTTATTTTTTTGTTTTAAATTCATTTATTTTTTCTTTTCTATTTTTATTATATATTTATTATATATTTATTATATATTTTTTTGAAAATTTTTTATTAATAATATTAGAAAAAAGAAAAAAGAAAATAGAATTAAAGAAGAAGCATTAGCTAACAAAGAAAAAGAAACAAAACTAACTGAAAAACAAATCGAAGAAGCTACTGATTTAAACGAAAAACAAAAATTACGCGCTAAATTAGATATCCTTTATGATGAAAAAATCGCCTTAGTTCAACAAATAAATGAAATCAAAACTCAAATAGGAATGTTAGAAAACGAAATTGAAGGGTTAAACAACATGCTTCGTCGTGCCGAAGATTATAAAAAAATATTAGAAAAACAATATAACGAATTAACAATAGGCGAACAAACATTATTCAACCAAATCAAATCCGTCGAACAACGCCGCGCCGCAATCCAAAACAACATCAACCAAGTAAACAAAAAACTAGAAGAAATCAAAGCCGAAAGCGAACTATACCAAGCATTAAAAGAAAAATATAAAGTCATGCATGTTCGCATGGAAACCTATGAAAAAGAACACGAAGCATCAGCTGGTAACATGGTAAAATGGGGATTCAAAGCCTTCGATAAAGTAACCGACTTAATCCCAGCCAAATACGGTATCAAAACCTTAGGCAAAACAATAACTGTAACTCGTAAATACGCCCAAGGCATGGGTAAAGTTACTTTAATTCTTCACGAAGGACATCGTATATGGCATATGATTCACGAAAGTATTCAAGAAGGTAAAGAACATCCGCCAATGATTACCAAAGAAACTTTGGAGATGTATACCAAAGACATCGACCGCGACCTAGCCAAACTCGACGCCGACTACAAAGACCAAGAAAAGAAATTAGAAGTATATAACGCACGAATTGAAGAAAATAATTTAACAAAAGAATTCGGAAATTCTCGTGAATTAGTTAAAAATATCGTACAAAAAGAAGAATCAGTTATAAACGAATACGAAAAAATAACTATAGAACTAAAAAACAAAAGAGACATACTTAATAATAAAACTAAAAAAGAAGAACAAATAGAACAACTAGAAACAAAATTAGCACCGATCGACGAAGAAATGAAAATAATTAAAGAAGAATTAAAACAAACAAACCCTAACTACACTAAAACCCAAGAAGAAATTAAACAAAAAAATAAAACAACAATCCCTGAATTAATAACTATTCCTTCTTAAAAAACTTTTTCTTTAAATTTAAAACAAATAAAGTTGTATAATAGTAGTAATTAATTTCTTTAAAAGATAATATAAATTACTACTATTATCGGAAAGGCATTAAAAGAAATGAATTTTTTTAAAAAACATTGGGTAGCTATTTTAATTATTTTATTTTTTAGTATTGTTTTTATTATAGGTTTTTTTGAAGGTATCAACGAAACCAAACAAGAATCAAAATCCTTATCTAATCATCGCGAAGAATTAGAAGATAGTAAAGAACCAAAACAACCATCAAGAACCAAACGTGAAATAGATGCGCCAAAAGCTAAAATCAAAATAACTAAAGAAAAATTTGATAAAATTGCATCTTATATCTTATCTGAAAACGAACATGAAAATTTTACCATTCAACAATCTTACACTAGAAGAAAAAAACAAAATTGAAGAAATAAAGCATAGTTGGAAACTTTCATTAGATTTTTTAAATAAAGAACAAAAAGCATTGATGAATATCAACAAAAATGTGATAATTATAATAAACAAATAAACAAACTTGATCCTAGAAAAGATAAAAACGAAATTGAAGGGTTAAGCAACATGCTTCGTCGCACCGAAGATTACAAAAAACTATTAGAAAAACAATATAAAGATTTTGAAAAAAAATTTAAAAATCAAATTATAACCTCCCTCAACTCCCTCTACGAAATAACCCTATCTGAGGGATAAAAAAATAAAGGAGATTTAATTTATGTTTAAATCAAAAAACCAATTTAACATAATTTATCTTTGTTTAATTACTTTTATAGGATTTATATTTATATTAAATAAACAAATATACGCATCACCTGGAATAAATTTAGATATAAGAAAAGCCCAACTTGAAGAAGAAATTTTCAATTTACAAATGGAACTAGGTAATATTCATGTAAATCAGTCTTTAACTCGCGAATCACGTTTAAATCAAATAAGAAGTCGTATTGCGATATTAAATCCACTTAGAAATGAATTGTCATCAATAAATCAACAAATAATAAGACGAAACCAATATAATCAACAAATACAAAATAACCAAAATTAATAAAAATACTATAATAACAAAAAATTAAACATATTATAATATTAAGACCTTTTAAAGGGTATTTTTCTTTTGTCTAAACACACAACCACAACAATTGGACAGTTAATAAACTAAAAACCTAAAGGAGGTAAAAATCGATGACTAAAACCAAAAAATGCCTCAACTCCCTCTACGAAATAACCCCATCCGAGGGATAAAAAGAAAAGGAGATTTAATTAATGATTAAATTAAAAAAACATTTTAAACCAATTTATCTTTGTTTAATTGCTTTTCTAGGAATATTATTTATTTTTGTAAATAATTCATTAATGGCTGCACCTAATGAAGAATTCGTAAGAGATATGAGAATTGTTAATTGCAATATATCAAGTTTGTAACTTCTTAAAAAAAATCCTTCATTTCAAAAATATTTTGATTTTAAACAAGAAAAACCATGTTATAATGCAAATTTAGCAGAAGCTAGCGTTATGTGGCAAATTAAAAATCCTCCTACTAATTTATTAGGAGTTTATTTTGATGGCTTTGCAACAAGATCTGACGAAGATAAACAGTATACTTTAGAAGAACTAAAACAAATGGGTAACGGTTCGAAAAATATGTATATTTTTTGGAAAAATAATTAATAATAAATTTTTATATATATTTATTTAAAACAATTAAAACTTTCAATTACGAAGTAAATAAAAATTAATTATGAATAGTACTATAATATTTATATCTGAATTTATATTAGGAAGTTGTTTTACTTTATTTGTTTTTTATATTTTAAAAAAATTCTTTTTTAAATAAAAAATAAAGGAGATTTTAATAAATGATTAAATTAAAAAACCAATTTAAAATAATTTATCTTTGTTTAATTACTTTTATAGGATTATTATTTATAGATAATACACATCAATTAATGGCAATGAATAACGGTCATACTAATGGTCATTTTCCACAAAACAACAATAATAATATATTGGAAAATCGTAGAACTTTACATGATTTATTGTTGAATGGAGCAAATTTAAATAATGCAATTTATAACGCTATAAGAGCAAATCGACCACAAAATGAGATAATTGAATTAGAACAACAAGAAAGAGCAATATATATACAATCAGAAAATATTCGAAGAAATATTTCTCAAAATTTACAATAAAAAAACAAAATTAATTCCAAATTAAAAATTAAATATCTAAATAATAAAGACCCTTTCAAGGGTCTTTTTATTTTACCTAAATAACAAGCACACAACAATTGGCTAGGCCATTAACTAAAAATCTAAGGAGGTAAATAAACTATGATTAAAACTAAACCCCTAAAAAAGTTCTTTTATTAACTATTTCTTTATTAATTTTTATTTTATTCCATCACCCCATCTACGCCTACAATTATTTTCATAAACAAACCGAATCCAAAATAAAACTAGCCGACTATGAAACTCTTCAACAAGAATGGTTAAATACCCAAACTAAATTCAAAAGACACGACATCAACGTCCTAGATAAAGACGACATCCCTAACATTTTAAAATATTATGATGTCACTTGCCCAAGCGCCTTTTCCACCCCTTCTTACAACGCCTTCAAACAAAACAACCTCTATTGGCGCCTCAAAAACCCTCCTCAAGGCCTTTTAGGCGTCTACTTTAAATCTCGTCCAAATCCTTTTAAAAGTTCATATCCAGCTACAGATTACCAATACTCCCTCGAAGACCTCCTCAAATACGAAATTGCCATCGAAGAATCCTTTGTCTTCTGGGATGTCAAACAAAAACCTAACGAAGATAACCCTAATATACAATTAATAGCCTCTAATCTCTTCATCGGTCAAAACAAAGAAGAAATAATTAATCAATACTTAATCAACAACAACATCATAAAAGGACCCAAACTCATCAAATTAGGCTGTTACAACGCCACCCCTAACACTGGTTTGGTTGTTCCTTTGCCTCAAAAAACTTTTAATGATATCCCAATCGACGCCATTTATTTTGACGACGGTATTCGGATTATGAAACCTCAACAAGGAACCATCGAAGATCTCTTAAAACTTTCCAACGACGCCAAAAACATTTATCTTTTTGTATTCAACACTCAAAAAAAACCAATCCAGATTATTCTCCCAGACTCTCTTAACCCCTACGAAGCCATCCGTGATTGGAAAAGAGATAACAATTTATATGCTTATAAAGGAGAATACAACAAACAAACTCACAATGGTAATAATCTTATAACTATTACTGAACCTTCTTATAAAGAAATTAAAATACCATATACTGTTAATTTAATAACAAACACTTTCGAAACCGAAGACAAAATATATCACATCATTTGTCAAGATACACAACCCAAAAGTGATATTTTAACTAATTATCAAAAAGATTATGTCAAATGGTTAGATCAATGTTATATCCAATATGGCTGCACTTACCAAGGAGAAACAATTAGAAACAAAATAGGTCGTTCATCTAGAACCCTTTATGATGAAAACGGTAAGACACATTATTATAGATATGAAAAAGGTTTGTTGGTTGATGATTGGTATATCGACGGCAACGATTGTTTTTCTGATGGAGATCGTTGGCAAACAAGAACCTATTATCAATTTTTAGACACCACTCGTCCCCCTAAAAAACCAGAGATCCTCGATTCTTAATAACAAATCATTCCAAGACTCTATTATGAAATAGAGTCTTTTTTTATTGTTCCATCATCTAAAAACAAGAAAGGAACTAATTAAATATGTTCATCAAAAAAATCCCCTCATTTTTAATAAATAATATCATCTATATGATTTTCCTTATCCCGATTTATTTAATTTATTTTTGCATCAAATTCTATCTCTTTACTTATCAATTAAGCATCCAAAGATTAAAAAAAGGAATAGTTGAGGTGTTCCAAAAGTTTAGACAACTTTTTACTTTTTAAAAATTCTTTAAGACTAATGATTAAGTCATTAGTCTTTTTTCTTTTCAAAGACTAAAATAATTTTCATATCTTTTCAAATATTTTTGGAAAGGAATAAAATGTTAAGACAAGAATTATTGAAAGCATTTTTAAAAAATAAAAAGAATTTAGAAATTCGTCATCAATTAATCAAACTTTATTTACCATTAGTAAATAAGATAGTAAACAGATTTAAATATTATCCGCGTTTATTAATTAGAGAGGATTTATATCAAGAAGGAGTTTTAGGGTTAATCAAAGCCTTAAATAATTACCAAGATTTAGGATATGACTTTATCGCTTATGCCACTCCAACTATCAAATCAGAAATAAATGAAATAATAAGAAAAAGTCACTCCCCTTCGATCCCACAAAAAACTCATAAAGCCAATAACACTTCTTTTCAAGAAGAAAAACACGTTTGGCATTATCAAATTCCTAATCCTCATCAATTGTGGTTGAAACAAATAAACCATGAATTACTGCTTAAAAAACTAAAAGCCAAATTAAGTCAAAACGAATTTAATGTAATTATATTAAGTTTTGGCATTCCTTTAGGAAATATTAATGAAGATTATCAACCTAGTTATTCTAATCAAGAAATAACTTATAAACTTAATTTAACTTTAAGAAAAGTAGTAAATATTAAAAAAATAGCTATCAATAAATTGAAAAAATAAATTATATGAAACTAGAAATTATTTTATATTTTTTAATATTTTTCTTGCATTTTTTGTTTTTATTATCTTTGACTCATATTATTTTAATCACTAATTATTAAGTTGCCCCTTTTGATCTCAATAAGTCTTTAAACTATGGAAAAAAATTAAGTTTTGGTATTAACGAAATATAAAAATCCAAGCAAAAATGAAATTAGTTTTAAAATTCGTAAAAACTAAAACTTAATCAATTATTAAAATTAAACAAAATACAAATCAAAGGAGAATAAAATATGTTAAACAAAATTCAATTAATTGGCCGTATCACTCATGATCTCGACAAACAATATCTTAAGGTTAACAACGAAAAAATCCCTAAGATAGATTTTCAATTAGCTGTTAATCAAACTAAAGATAAAGTTCAATTTATCCCTTGTGTAGTATTTAGAACCCAAGCTGAAAACATGCATAAATACCTTCATAAAGGTTCTAAACTGTACATTGAAGGAATATTATCAATCCAAAAATACACTAAGAACGAAGGCCAAAAGAAAACAACAACAAAAGTAATCATTAACAATGTCATTTTTTTAGACAATAAATCCACAAATCAAGCTGATAATTTACCTTTTTAAAAAATAAAAAACATTGATATTAAATATCTGAATTTTTTAAAATAAACCAACAAAGGAGAAATAAAACATGAGCGACGCCATGACTGAAATCTACCGCGGTACTTACTTCAAAGACCGCAGCAAATTAAAATCTAAAACTAAAAACAACAAAAACAAAAAGGAGAAAACTAAAAATGACTAAAAAAGAATTAATTAAAAAACTAGCCGAAGTTAACCAAACTTCTATAACTCAAACCGAAACATTTTATAAAAACTTAGAAAACACTTTAATAGAATCAATCACTTCTCATGAAGAAGTAATCTTATCCCCTAAGTTAGGCAAATTTATCTTAAAAACCCGTCAAGCCTACATTGGTAGAAACCCTAATACAGGCAAAAAAATCAAAATCCCAGCTAAAACGGTCGTGACTTTCAAATTATCTCAAACTATCAAAGATAAAGTTAAAGATTTAAAACTAGAATAATAAAAATAGCTAATTAAAAAAGGAGAAATTAAAATATGGATAAAATAATTAAGAAAAAAACTAAACCAAACACTAATAAAAAAAACGAAAATAAAGAAAATTTAACAATAATAGAGCCAATTAAAAAAGAAACAATTAAAGAAGAAGCGATCTATATCCCGAAAAAGAATAAGTCCCATTGGTTAAAAACAATTGTTTATTTAATAATCATTTGTCATTTTATCTTATATATTAATGTTTTATATTACGATAATAAAATCCCTTGGTTCACAACAGGAATTAACAATTGTCTTGAATTAAGCAAATTTATAAGAGGCCAAAAATAATGAAAACCCAAAAACAAAATAAAATATTAATGATTATCACATCTATTATTGTTATCTTTTTCACTACTTTGTCTATTTACGCCTTAACTAATTATTTCACTAAACAAAGAAAAGAAAAAATTCACTTAATGAACGATCTTCCTCTATTCAACCTAGAAAGAGTAGGCGGTAATAACGAAGATAAAACCCTTTTACCAATCCCTATTCCTAACTTAAACCAACAAAAATATAATCACTTAATCACTATCGAACATGAAGCAACTCTTAACTCTAACGGAATGGATATTGCCATCCCTTTATACTTGAAAATAACACCTAAATATGATACTCATCAAACTTTTACTCATCCAGAAGAATATTTTAATCTTGGTTTAAAAGTTAACAACCATGATTATGATGACACTAAACGTCCACAAATGATATTAAACGAAAACGATTTAGGAATACTTAACATCCAAATAAATCTGGAACAAAAAGAAATTATTAACACTAAAAATCCTCAATTAGAATTGATTGTTAATTATGAGTTAGTAGATTCCCAAGGCAAAGCTTATGGCGGCGGCAGTCAAACTATCGAAAACAAAATTTCTCAATTAGCATAATAAAAAAAACACAAAGACTAAGGAAATTTCTTAGTCTTTTTTGTTTAGAAAGGATAATAATATGACTATCAAAAGCAAATCAAATAAACCTTTTAATTTAACTAAATTAATAATATGCATCATAATATCATTTATTTTATGTTTGGGAACTTATGTTTGGATTCATCATCAAACTTTAACCGAAACCGAAAAACAAATCGTAACTCAAAATAAAAATTTAGAAAATCAAAGGAAAATCCTCCAAGAAACTAAAAAACAATTAGAAACTCAATTAATTCAAGAAACTCAAAAATTTAAGGAAGAAATCCAATCTCATTCCAAATTAGAAGCAATAAACGCTATTAATCAACAACAAGAAATATCAGAAGAACCATTATTTACTCCTTCTAACAACCAAAAATTCCCTAATTTCAACCAATTAATTGGTTTTAAAGAAGAATTAAAAGCAGTCGAAGGATTTATTGATTATCTTAACAACAAAGACAACTACAACAATATTGGTGAGGTCGATTCCCCTTTAGGCATCTTGATGTATGGTATCCCAGGAACTGGGAAAACCACTTTAGCCAGAGCTTTAGCGAAAGAAACTAATCTCCCTTTCTTTGAAATAAGTAGTTCTATCTTTTCTCAAAAATTCAAAGGCATCGCCCCTCAACTGGTAAAAGATTTATTTATGACAGCGCGCCAAGAAGCAGCTAAAAATAAAGGAGCCATCATTTTCTTAGATGAATGTGAAACGATCTTGGCTGATTTAAGCACCTTAGAAGCTGGTTCAGAAATCGCCAATGTGGTTAACCAATTTAAAACAGAAATGACATCCTTTGAAAATGACCCTGAACACCCTATCTTTATTATTGGCGCTACCAATCACATCGACCAAATTGATGAAGCCATCAAATCTAGATTCACTTATAATATCGAAGTGAAAACAGGCAACAAAGTAGAAAGAAAACAATTTTTAGAATTCTTAATTAACAAAAGAAAAAACCCTTATTCTGAAGAAGCTAAACAATACTTATACGAAGTGATTAATGAAGCTTTAGAAAGATTACCAGTTAATCATCAATTTAAAAAAGCCAATCGAACTTTAGAAAACCTCTTAAAAACAACAGTCACTATCTTCGCTAAAAACCGTGGTAAAGGCGAAACAAGAAGAAACGAAATTAATCAAGAAGATTTAAAACAAGCTTATAAAATGATTATTTCTCAAGATGATACCGTTTTAAACACTATCGAACAACAAAACAAAGAGAAAGGAGGTGTATAATTATATTATCTCCTTTAGACCTAATTAAAACTTATCTAACTTTTAAATCTTATTTCACTTGGTTTTTAATAGCATCCGTTATCTTTAGCCTTTGCCTTTTCTTCAAAAATCAATCTTCCACAAATCAACCAATTCAACACACGCCATCACGGAAAGGCTATTTAACTTATTTTTTATTTATCGTCGGTATTTTAAGTTTCATTTACTTATGTTTCTTTCATAAACCCAAAGAACCATCAAGTCAATATGTAGGTCAATTAGTGAACGAAATTGACAAAGCCATTGATAAATATGATGAAGTCATTAATAATTACCAAGGGTTAAAAGACGATTGGGAACAAGAGTTAACCAAAGTAGAAGCCGAATTAAAAAAACTTTATGAAGAACAAAAAATAACTCAAGAACAAAAAGAGAAAATCAAAGAACTAATAGACCAAACAGAAACAAAAATTAATGATCTTAAAACTCAAAAACAAGCAACCGAAAATAACATTAACATCTTAAAAGAACAATTAAAACAAAAAGAAGAAGCATTAGCTAACAAAGAAAAAGTGATAAAAAATAAACAAGAAGAACTAAAAACAACAACTAACAGAAATGATAAAGAACTTTTACGTAATAAGATTGAAAAATTACAAAACGAAACAACGTCAATAGTTAAACAAATAATGGAATGTAGAAGGCAAATAGCAGATTTAACTGCAGATGTAACAATGTACACAGAAATGTTAACTATGGCGGAAGATTATAAACAAAAATTAGAAAAAGATTATGATAAATTATCCAAAGACGAACAATCTATTTTTAACAAAATTAAAACAGAAGAAGAAATTCGCAACGAAATCCAAAAAAACATCAACGAAATCAAAGAAAAACAAGCTGCAATCGAAGTAAGAAAGAGAGGATTAGAAACAATAAGACTAGCAGCCGATGCCTCAAGAGCGGCCGCAAACGATTGGGACAAAAAACATGAACTTAGTTTTGGTAATATCCGTGACGCTATTTTTCAAGGAGCTGAATTATATATGGATGCTTTTGGAGGACGTGGTATGTTAAGAGCGGTTGGCGGTGGAATAACTAAAAAAGCCGCTGGAGATATCGCTAAAGGTGGATTAATAATTCATGAAGCACATCGCGCAATCCACTTAGCTCAAGAATTATTCAAAAACGAAGACAACACACCTAAAATGATTGATAAAGATACATATGAAACAATTATCAACAGAATAGGTAAAGAACTAGATGAAGCCAAAGCCGACTACAAAGACCACGAAAAGAAACTAGAAGATTATAAAGAAAAAATAAACCAAGACAACATAAAGAAAAAAATTGATGCTTCAATGGCCGTAAACCATTCTATAACATCAAGAAACCAAAATTTAATTAACGAATATCGAAATATTGTCAACGAATTATATAAAAAAATAAATTTAGCTTCTGATAGCCAGGACAAACATAAAGAAAAAAATGAACTAGAAGAAAAACTAGCATATAAAAACGAAGAAATAAACATAAGTAAAGAAGAACTAAAACAAAAAGACCCTAATTACGCCAGAGCTCAACAAAAATCAAAACAACAAAGATTTAATCAATTCTTGCAACCTAATGAAAATAAATAATATTCTAATTTTATTTGACAAAAACAAATAAAGTTGTATAATAGTAGTAATTAATTTCTTTAAAAGATAATATAAATTACTACTATTATAGGAAAGGCATTAAAAGAAGTGAATTTTTTAAAAAAACATTGGCTAATGATTTTAATTATTTTAATTTTTAGCACAATGATTGTTATTATAGGTTATTTCGAAGTTAAAAAAAGAATAAGAAACATTGCCACAAACGATCATGAAGAAATAGAAGACAATAAAGAGCCAAACCAACAATCAAGAAAAAAACGTGAAATAGATAATGAAATAGAATCACCGAAACTTAAAATCAAAATAACTAAATCGAAATATGATAAAATTAAATCTTATATCTTATCTGAAAACAAAGATGTAGTTTTAACATTAATTCTTTCTGAAGAAGAAAAAAAAGAAATTGACAAAATTAAAAATAATTGGAAACTTTCATTAGATTTATTAAACAAAGAAAAAAAAGAAATCGATAAAAAACAACAAGAATGCAATAATTTAACTAATAAAATAGATGAAGCGATAAAAAAATTCCCTCTTTTACAACAACAAAAAACTCAAAAAGAAGCAGAAAACGATGATAAAAACAAAGTTATTGATATCAAAAAAGCTGAACTACAAAAAACAACTAACAAAGACGATAAAAAACGTTTACGTAATGAGATTGAAAAATTACAAAACGAAACAACGTCAATAGTTAAACAAATAATGGAATGTAGAAGGCAAATAGCAGATTTAACTGCAGATGTAACAATGTACACAGAAATGTTAACTATGGCGGAAGATTATAAACAAAAATTAGAAAAAGATTATGATAATTCACAAAATAGATATAAAGATCAAATTATATCCTCCCTCAACTCCCTCTACGAAATAATCCCATCCGAGGGATAAAAAAATAAAGGAGATTTAATTAATGTTTCAATTAAAAAACCAATTTAAAATGATTTATCTTTGTTTAATTGCTTTTCTAGTATTATTATTTCTTTTTAATAATTATTCATTAATGGCAATGTCAAATAATGAAAATAAACAAAAAAAACATACTAATTGTAGAAAAAACTGTAAATGAATTAAATAAAAGTATTAAATATTTTGAAAAAATAGGAACTCCTGTTAATTCAAACAAATTAAACAATATGTTATTCAACAATAATAAAAAAAGAAGTAGAGAATTAGAAAAAAACAAATATAAAAAATAATAAAAACAATAAAACATTGTAAAAATAATTCCTAATGTAAAAATTAATCATAAAAATTAAAATTTATAAAAAAAGGAGAACTAAAATGGAAGAATTAAAAAAACAATTTAAAGTATTTTTTTATTTAATTGGACTTATTATTGCAATTATTGGAACTTTTTATTTTACTAATCATAACAATTTAAAAGAACATATTAATACAAAAAGCGAACATTTAAAAGAAAATATATCCCAAGTTGATAAAAATGTAAGTGAATTCAAAACAGAAACAAAAAACAACTTTCATAAAATAGACAAAAAACTGGATCAAATGAATAATAAAATCGATAACATAAAATATAAAAAATAAATTAAAAAAAAGAATAACAAACTTAATATCGAATATTAAAAAGGGGTTGTTATATAGGTAATATGGAAAAATGAATTTGAAGAGTTATTTCTCTAAAAATAAAAATATATTTTACATTTTAATTTTCTTTTTGTTTAGTTTAATGAACTTTCTGAATTTATATTCATTTTATAATAATCAAAAACAATTAGAAACTACATATCAAATTAATTATAATAAAATTAAAAAAATAAAAGAAGAAATATCTTTGTTAAAACAAGAAATCAATGAATATTTAAAAGAAAAACAAAAACAAATTGAACAGCTAGATGAAAAAATTACTATCCCATTAAAAAATACAAATGTTGTATATTCTTCTAATTCTTTTGAACCTCCATCTCAGATGAAGGATAAAAATAAAGGAGATTTAATCAATGATTAAATTAAAAAAACAATTTAAAATAATTTATCTTTGTTTAATAATTTCTATAGGATTATTATTCATAATTAATAATCACCAATTAACAGCGATGAATAACAATGATGTTGGCCCAAGCAATAATCCATCAATCGAAGAAATGATTATTAATACAAAAAATAAAATTCGTAATAATGCAAATCAAAAAGTTAATATAGAAAAAGAAATATCGCAAGAAAGAAATAATCAAAATAATCTTCAAAAAATTGAAAATCTTACTCAAATATTAAAAAATTTAACATCATTAATTAATAATCAAAAAGAACAACTAAAAACTTATAAAACGCTTTTAAATTCTTTAAATGATTAAAAAATTATTTTAACTTATATGATTATAATAAAACCAAAGACCCTTCCCAGGGTCTTTTTCTTTGCCCAAAAAACACAAAACAATTGGCTAGGCCATAAAATTAAAAACCAAAGGAGGTAAAAAAGATATGAATCAAACTAAATCCCTAAAAAAGTTCTTTTATTAACTATTTCTTTATTAATTTTTATTTTATTCCATCACCCCATCTACGCCTACAATTATTTTCATAAACAAACCAAATCCAAAATAAAATTAACAGACTATGAAACCCTCCAACAAGAATGGTTAAACACCCAACCCAAATTAAAAAGATATGACATCAACATCCTGGAAACAGCTGACATCCCTAACATTTTAAAATATTATGATGTCACTTGCCCAAGCGCCCTTTCCACCCCTTCTTACAACGCCTTCAAACAAAACAACCTCTATTGGTACCTCAAAAACCCACCCCCAGGCCTTTTAGGCGTCTACTTTAAACCTAGACCAAATCCTTTTAAAATCTCATATCCAGCTACAGATTACCAATACTCCCTCGAAGACCTCCTCAAATACAAAATCGCCATCGAAGAAGCCTTTGTCTTTTGGGATGCCAAACAAAAACCTAACGAAGATAACCCTAATGTAAAATTAATAGTCTCTGATATCTTCATCGGTCAAAGTAAAGAAGAAGTTATTAATCAATACTTAATCAATAACAACATAATCAAACAACCCAAACTCATCAAATTAGGCTGTTACAACGCCACCCCTAACACTGGTTTGGTTGTTCCTTTGCCTCAAGAAACTTTTAATGATATCCCAATCGACGCCATTTATTTTGACGACGGTATTAGGATTATGAAACCTCAACAAGGAACCATCGAAGATCTCTTAAAACTTTCTAACGGCGCCAAAAACATTTATCTTTTTGTATTCAACGCCAAAAAAAGAGAAATAACAATTAATCTCCCAGGCTCCCTTAACCCCTACGAAGCCATCCGCGATTGGAAAAGAAATAACAATTTATATGCTTATGAAGGGATATATCACAAAGAAAGTGAAAGTAGCAACAATCCTATAACTATTACCGCACCCGCTTATAAAAAAATTAATATATCAGCGAATGTTAATGTAATAGGGCACGTTTTTCAAACTGAAAATAAAAGATATCGCATTATTTGTAAGGATACAGAACCAAAAAGAGATATTTTAAACACCTATCAAAAAGATTATGTCAAATGGTTAGATCAATGTTATATCCAATATGGCTGCACTTACCAAGGAGAAACAATTAGAAACAAATTAGGTCGTTCATCTAGAACCCTTTATGATGAAAACGGCAATACCCATTATTATAAATATGAAGAAGGTTTCTTGAGTGATAATTGGTATATCGACGACTACGATTGTTGTTCTGGTGGAGATCGTTGGCAAACAAGAACTTATTATCAATTCTTAGACACAACTCGTCCCCCTAAAAAACCAGAGATCCTAGATTCTTAATAACAAATCATTCCAAGACTCTATTATGAAATAGAGTCTTTTTTTATTGTTCCATCATCTAAAAACAAGAAAGGAACTAATTAAATATGTTCATCAAAAAAATCCCCTCATTTTTAATAAATAATATCATCTATATGATTTTCCTTATCCCGATTTATTTAATTTATTTTTGCATCAAATTCTATCTCTTTACTTATCAATTAAGCATCCAAAGATTAAAAAAAGGAATAGTAGTTCAATTTTATCAATATCTAACCACTACTAAACAATCATCATGTGGAACCTAATTAATCCTTGGTTAACAAAATTAAATAATGGTCTTAATAAGATCAGTGCCCATTACCTAACTTATCAAAACCAATGGCTTAATTTAGCTTTATTAACAATTCTTTTATTATTTTTACCTCATCTCTTATGTTTAATTGATTTTCTTTTTAAAATTTTATATCACACCATTAAGTTTATTTATTATTTCTTGAAATATCTCATCTCATTATTTAAGAAAGGAAAATAACGATGCAAATCAAATTATCTCAACGCACCAAAGCCTGGTACCAACATCGTAAACAATATATTAACGCCTCTGAAATCGGCAGCATCACAGGCAATGACAAATTCCGTTCTTTAGAACAATTAGTTCATGATAAAATCTTTGGCACCACTTTCACAAGAAACAAATACACCGAACATGGTAACAAAATGGAACCAATCGCCCGTGCTTTCTTTGAAAAAACCACTCAATTAAATTATCCTGATGCTATCTTTACGGATGATAAAGTCCAAATGTTTTCCGCTTCTTTAGATGGTTATAATTCCAAAACCAACACCCTCTTAGAAATCAAATGCCCTTATGTTGACGAAAAAAATAATATCTCACCATCTTGGAACGGCTTTTTTAGCAAACAAAGAAATCCCTTTAAATTACTGGGCCCAAGTTCAATGTCAACTTTATTGTTCCCAAGCTAAATTCGCCTATTTTTTAGTTTATTTCAATGATAATGATTATCATGTAGTGCGTATTCACCAAGAAAATAACTTCATTAATAAAATGATTCAAGATAGTAAAAAATATTTAGAATTATTGCACAATGCCAAACAAGAATTACAGCAAACAACTTATTTAAAACAATTAACTAAATTTAAATAATCATTAGACCTTCAATTGAAAGGTCTTTTTTTATACCAAAAATTAGCACTAAAGGAGAAAGAAAATGAAATTAATAGTTTTTGAAGGTCTCGACGGTAGCGGGAAAACAACTTTGATTAAAAAAATTAGCAAAACAAAACCAAGAAGTTATTGTTTTACAAGGATTAGGCAGTGCTTCTATCGGACCAATCATTCGTGATATCTTTTTAACTAATCCCCAATTAAAACCATTAACTAGATATCTTCTTAGTTTTGCTAATATGTTACAAATCCAAGAAGAAACAATTCAACCCCATTTAAAAACTAACAAGATCATCTTAATCGATCGTTGGCTAGGTTCTAATTTCGCTTATCAAACTTATCCGCATCATATTGATAAAAACTATCAAATGTTTAATCAATTAAGTAAAAATTTCCTTAAACCCAACCTAACTGTTTATTTACAAGTAGAACCTCAATTAGGATTAGAACGAAAAATAAACCAAAAAGACCATAAATTAGATGTGATCGAGTCAAATCCTTTATCATATTTTAATAAAGTAAGCCAAGGATATGAAGCGTTTTTAAAAAGACAAAATATCGGTCATAAGTTAATCTTAAAATCAATGAATAACAAAACAGCCTTAACTAACCAAAAACTAATAATCAAAAAAATAGGAGCATTATTAAATGGCGATCATCACTAAAAAAACCTGTCAAAACGGCAATACTTATATCTATTTTTCCAATGGCAAAATTAAAACCATTAGAAAAGATGGCATCATTACATGGAAAACCAAAAGAATTTTTAAAAATACCAAAACCAACAAAAGACCTTAATTTAAGGTCTTTTTTTATTTAGAAAGGAAATATCCAATGTTAACTAACCAAGATTTTATAAATATTCAACAATTTAATACTAATACTCAAACTGTGGAAATTTTAAAATACTTTTTTAAAAAAAATACCTTAAATCTTTCTATTAACGAATATATGACAATCAATCACCAACAATTAAACCATTATTTTAACCAAAATAATATCAATTCTCAAACTCAAAAAGTAATCCGTGGTAAAATCAATGAATACCTCATTTTATTATATCTGCGCCGCCAAGGTATCACGCATTTATATCCTCAAGCCTCTTTATTTTTTATTCCCGACAATAAATTTGATTTAGTTTTATTCACCCAAAAGAAAAGAATTATTGTTTTTAGTTTTAAAACTTGCCTCCGTGACCGTTATAGACAAGCCATTATCGAAGGGCAACAACTTAAAAAACTCGACACACGCTTTGAATATTATTTATTAACCAATAACGAACCCGAAACTCAAAGACTAAACCATAAAATCAAGCAAGGCAAAGTCCAAGGTATTAACCAAGTAATTAATTTATTTTCCCCTTCCGCTAACCATTTCTTCCAAAACTTACTTACTAATGAATTTATCCCTTTTGTTAATATCAACATCATTAAAAAATAAAAAAGGAGTTAATAACCAATGTTAACCAACGAACAAAAAGCGTTAAAACAACTAATAAATTATATCGAACAAGGCCAATGGGGAAAATTAAACCTTTACTGCCAAATAATCAACCCTAAAACTTTACTTGACTCCCACAATAAAAAAATATTTACTGCTTTAAAATATTTATTTTTAGAAAAACAAACCACTCATCCCTGGGACAAAACCACTACAAAAGCAACTATTATCAAAGAGTTATTAACCTATCTCCAAACTAATTTCCCACAAGATAACTTTACTTTAAGTTCTTTAAATTATTTAAATGACGATTTAAAGAACCAAAATAATACTCATCTTTTAGATAATCTAAAACATACCTACACTCAAGAAAAACTATTTCAACAATTAATGAAAATCATCAGCCCTACATATGAAAACCAAGATCCTTATACTAAAAATTTATATTACCAAGAAATTTTTGCTAAATTAAGAAACTTTATCTCTTCCATCCCTCACCAAAACGATAAAACCCTCTTTCATTTAAAGCAAATGGTTGTTCTACATCCTGAGTTTTTTGACACCGACAACCAAGCCAAACAAAAAATAAGGGAAGAATATTACCGTTTATCTGAAACTTTTCGCGGTTTAAATCAAGCCACAAAAGGATTCAAAAAAGGCCAAATCATCACTATTGGTGGGTATACTGGCCTTGGTAAAACTTCTTTTGTTTATAATCTTTTATTAGATTTATCAAAAACTAAGTTTCATGAAAATCAACATTATCCTCATATTTTAGTATTTTCTTATGAAATGACTTTAGAAGAAAATTTAAGCCGTTTATTAGCTCATCAAACCCAAATACCTTTAGAGGTTATTTTAGATAAAAATTTCGAAGACGCAAACGTCACCCAAACCACCTACACAGAAAAGATGAAAAAAGCCCAACAATTATTTAGTCAAATCAATTTATCATTTAGTTATGATCAAAGCAAAAACATTAATTATGTCATTGTTTTAGTTTATCGCCTTCATTTAGAAAAACAAGCAGAAATTATCGTCATTGACCACCTTCAAATAACTAAAACCGCAAATCACCTAGAAAATGACCGTTTGGCCATTGATGAAATTATGACTAAACTCAAACAATTAGCCATTGAATTAAACATCGTTATTATCATATTATCACAATTTTCCAGAGATACTTATACTAACTACAAAGGAAAAGCGCCAGAAATAACCGCTTTAAAAGGAAGCGGCGGCATTGAAACTAACTCCGATATTGTCTTAATGATGTCTGAATTCCAACCAAAACTATCTAAAGACAAAGAAAAGCCCATAAATATATATAATTCGGTCTTAAATCAACTTCATTTAGAAGCTAATGACAATGAAAATCAAAAAATAATTGAAGTATGTATTAAAAAAAACCGTAGTGGTACTAAAAAAACTTTACTTTATCACTTCGAAATGACCACTCAAACTTTCCAAGAAATAGGTTATGTTTTACCTTATCAAATAGAAACTTATTATTAATCAAAAAAAACTAGGAGTAAAGTAAATGAATTTTCAAGAAAAAATAAAACACATTCAAACTAATTTCCCTATGTCAGTTTTATTAAAAAAATTAAATATCATCCCACCTAATTTCAACCTTAAATACCGTTTCCCCTGTCCCATCCATCAAGGTCAAAATCCTACTTGTTGTCATTTAACTTTAGATAATAAAATGCATTGTTGGAAATGTTGTAAAGATTTCGATATTATTGATGTTTATAGGGAGATAAGAGGCATTAAAACTTTCAATAACGCCCTCGAAAGAATATTAAACTTTATGAAAACACAAGAATTTAAAACATTAATCCAGCAACAAAATGCCATTCCTAATTCGCCAACCAATCCTTTCAAATATCAATATCGCGCCAAAAAAATCAAAAATCCCATCGATGAAAAAGAAATTAAGGTTAAAAAAACCCAATTATTTAAAGAAATATCACCTTTATTCAATCAAATCAGAGATTATTATCATTATTTATTAATTTCTAACCGCAACAACGAATCTCACCTAGGCTTAACATATTTAACTCAAAAACGCCAATTAACTCTTGAAACCATTAAAGAGTTTAAATTAGGTTATGCCCCTTTATCAGATAGACCTTTATCTTTTCGTCTAACAAATTATTGTCAAAAACAAAATATCGATCCTACAAAATTAATTGAATATGGCTTTCTCAAAGAAAAAACCAATCAACAAAATAAAAAATATTATCACGATACTTTCCATGGTTCCATCATTATCCCTATTGAAAACGGTTATCATAAAACCTTTCATTTTTATCAAAACCATTTTCGTGAAGTTTCTTATTTCCAACCTAAATACCAATCCATTAACAATTTTAGTCAAACGCCTACTTTTCATTTCAGTTATCGTTTTTGGGAAGCTTTACCATATATTAAACAAACCAAAACCCTCATTATCCATGAGGGTTTTTTTGATGTCATTAGTTGTTATCAAAAAAACATTAAAAACGTAGTTGGGTTAATTTGTGTCACCCAATTACTTTCCCAAGCACAAATAGCCATTCTCAAAAAAGAAAATATCAAAGTCATTATTGCCTTAGATAAGGACGAAACAGGCCAAAAACGTAGCGAAGCATTAGGGTTACAACTAAAAGAAACCGATATTAAATACGAAATTAGACGCATTTTACCGCCATATGATAAAACTTGTAAAGATGTTGATGATTTATTGCGTCAATTTAGAAAAGAAGCCTATCAAAAATGTTTTTTAGACCCATACATATCATATGAAGAGGCCCAAAAGAAACTTATCGTTGATTTAGCTGTTCATTTATTCGGTCAAGACAAAGTAGAAATTATTAATTAAATTAATTTATTCTATATTACATTTCAACCTTTAGCAATGCAAATAAAACTAAAACAATGAATATTCAAATAAAAAACCTATAATATCTTTCAAATTTCATTTAGTTATAAATAACACCTAAATAAACTCAAAAATAAAAAGGAGAAATAAAAAATATGAAAAACGAAACCAATCAAGGCATTATTAAAGGTGGTTGGGAAATAAAATCAACCCCTAATGATTTAGAACAAATCAAAAACTTTTTACAAACAATAAAACAAGAATTATTAAATATTACAATCATCTCACATTCTAAAAAGAAAAACACCTATCAACAAGCAAATTATCGCCCTAACAACCAAACTCTCTTTGTTGACTCTCAAATCTTAGAAGAAATTAAACAAACTAAAATAGCTCTTATTAATGATAATTTATCATCTAGCAATACCAAACTATTACTTTCTGATTTACCCCCCCTTAAAACTCAAAATAACACCCTTAAACACCTATTTAATATTTTTCAAATCAATTATAAAAATACATCTAAAAACGCCATCAAAGAATTAATTGGCAAAATTAATCCTCATAAACTAGAAACCTTACAATTATATCAATTAGACCTTAATAAAGTAGATAAATACAATAAACCTATTAAAACGAATTATAAAAAAGGTTTAAATGTTATTTATTATCAACTAGAAGATTTAAAATATATCCAATTTTTCTTAACTAAGTCAAAACAAGGTTATCGAGTAAAAAAAATCCATCCTAAATATAAATATATTTTTGATAAATGACACTTTTATGACAATTCACTGACATTTTTATGACACTTCACTGACACTTTTATGACACTTCACTGACACTTTTATGACACTTTGCCTTTTCGCATACCCTATACAAACACAAACACTTTTAACGAGTGATATTTTATATTTTATATCGATAATGATAATGATACTCGATATTTGATATTATCGTTGTATCTTTTAGCTATCATTATTATTAATCGATATAATAAAGATTTCTTTTTTAAAAACTTAATTTTTTTAAATTATTTAATTTATTAATAAATTTTAATTTTAAAATTAACTGCCTAACCAGTGTTAGTTATGTGTTATTTATATAAACAAAATAAAACCAAACACAATCCCCCTAGCGCTGAAGCGCTAATAAAAATTATAAGTATACACAAATAAAAAAAGAAATACTAAAAATCCCCCCGTTGCGCGTGCCCCCCTTTTTTTTCATAAATATAATCATTTAGAGTTATAATACATGATATATAAAAAAGGAAATAATATTCAATAATGTATAAATTAAAACAAAAACTAAAATTATTACAAAAAATGCTTTCCCAAATTCATAATATTAACAAAGAAATAGTTTTTAAATTAGTGAAACAATTTGAAAAAGGCCTTAATTTAACTACAATTTTAAAAACTATCCAAATTAAACGAAGCAAATATTATTATTGGTTAAAAACCAAAGCAAAATTAAAATTAAAACAAGAAAAACAATTATTAGAACAAAAACGCATTGCCTCTTTATGTAAAATGCATGAATATTTCTTAGGACATCGAAAAATCACTGATTTATACTTAAAAACTTTTAATGAAACTATCACTAAGAAAAAAGTTTATCTCATCATGAAAGAAAAAGGTATTTGTTGTCGTTTAAGGATGAAAAAAAATAAATACTGTTATCATTCTTTACAAGAAAATTTAAATATAGTTCCTAATTTAATTCAACAAAACTTTAAAACAACCCAACCGATGCAAAAACTCTTTACCGACATTACTTATTTTAAAACCAATGAAGGATTTTTATATTTTTCTTGTATTATCGACGCTTTTAACAACCAAATTATCGCTTCACATGTTTCTGATAAACAAAATAAAACTTTAATTCTAAACACTATCAAAAAAATTCCTAAATTAAAAAAACCTTGTATTATTCACTCTGATCAAGGCACAGTTTATCAATCCCAAAAAATCCAACAAACTTTAATTAAAAAAGGTTTTCTTATTAGTATGTCGCGTAAAGCAACCCCTAGAGATAACGCCCTAATTGAAAACTTATTTGGCCAAATGAAAAGTATTTTATTCTATCGCGATCCTTTTTTATTCCAAAAATCACTAGCAAAAGTAAAAAATATAATTAAAAAATTCACTTCTTTTTGGAATAAAAAATGGTTACTAGCCAAATTAAACTATCTTTCCCCTATCCAATATGCACAAAGTTTAAGATAAAAGAATTAAAAAACTTTCAAAAACAGATCTTTTTTCAAAAAAAGGTAACTTTTTTACGCTTTTTTTTGCATAAAATGTTATTATTAATAATAAAAATCATTTTCTTTTCATTTTCTTAACACTTTTTTAACTTTTTTTACCTAACTATATAGTGTAATGATAAAATATTTAAAAAAATATCTTTTGAAACTAACAAATTATGAAAAACATTAGACACATTTTAATCTAATCAAAATACTTTGTTAGTTTGAAAAGATATGCAATTATCAGTTAATTTCAAGTCTTAAAGAACAATTTTATAGATAAAAATTGTATAAAAAAATGGAACAGTGCAAGGATTTGATTCGATCACATCTAATTTATGGTCTTTTTGGTTTATTTTTCGTTCTAATCCTAATTGAGGTTCTACTTGTAAATAAACAGTTAGGTTGGGTTTAAGGAAATTTTTACTTAATTGATTAAACATTTGATAGTTTTTATCAATATGATGCGGATAAGCTTGATAAGCGAAATTAGAACCTAGCCAACGATCGATTAAGATGATCTTGTTAGTTTTTAAATGGGGTTGAATTGTTTCTTCTTGGATTTGTAACATATTAGCAAAACTAAGAAGATATCTAGTTAATGGTTTTAATTGGGGATTAGTTAAAAAGATATCACGAATGATTGGTCCGATAGAAGTACTGCATAATCCTTGTAAAACAATAACTTCTTGGTTTTGTTTTGCTAATTGTTTTTTAATTTTTTTAATCAAAGTTGTTTTCCCGCTACCGTCGAGACCTTCAAAAACTATTAATTTCATTTTCTTTCTCCTTTAGTGCTAATTTTTGGTATAAAAAAAGACCTTTCAATTGAAGGTCTAATGATTATTTAAATTTAGTTAATTGTTTTAAATAAGTTGTTTGCTGTAATTCTTGTTTGGCATTGTGCAATAATTCTAAATATTTTTTACTATCTTGAATCATTTTATTAATGAAGTTATTTTCTTGGTAAATACGCACTACATGATAATCATTATCATTGAAATAAACTAAAAAATAGGCGAATTTAGCTTGGTAACAATAAAGTTGACATTGAACTTGGGCCCAGTAATTTAAAGGGATTTCTTTGTTTGCTAAAAAACCATTCCATGATGGCGAGATATTGTTGTTTTTGTCCACATAAGGACATTTGATTTCTAAGAGGGTGTTGGTTTTAGCATTATAACCGTCTAAAGAAGCGGAAAACATTTGGACTTTATCATCCGTAAAGATAGCATCAGGATAATTTAATTGAGTGGTTTTTTCAAAGAAAGCACGGGCGATTGGTTCCATTTTGTTACCATGTTCGGTGTATTTGTTGCTTGTGAAAGTAGTGCCAAAGATTTTATCATGAACTAATTGTTCTAAAGAACGAAATTTGTCATTGCCTGTGATACTACCAATTTCCGAAGCGTTGATAAATTTTTTACGATGTTGGTACCAGGCTTTGGTACGTTGGGATAATTTAATTTCCATCGTTACTCGCCTTTCTTAAAAAATGAGATGAGATATTTAAAGAAATAATAAATAAATTTCAAAATATAATATAAAACTTTAAAAAGAAAATCAATTAAACATAAGAGATGAGGTAAAAATAATAAAAGAATTGTTAATAAAGCTAAATTAAGCCATTGGTTTTGATAAGTTAGGTAATGGGCACTGATCTTATTAAGACCATTATTTAATTTTGTTAACCAAGGATTAATTAGGTTCCACATGATGATTGTTTAGTAGTGGTTAGATATTGATAAAATTGAACTACTATTCCTTTTTTTAATCTTTGGAATCTTTGGATGCTTAAATGATAAGTAAAGAGATAGAATTTGATGCAAAAATAAATTAAATAAATCGGGATAAGGAAAATCATATAGATGATATTATTTATTAAAAATGAGGGGATTTTTTTGATGAACATATTTAATTAGTTCCTTTCTTGTTTTTAGATGATGGAACAATAAAAAAAGACTCTATTTCATAATAGAGTCTTGGAATGATTTGTTATTAAGAATCGAGGATCTCTGGTTTTTTAGGGGGACGAGTGGTGTCTAAAAATTGATAATAGGTTCTTGTTTGCCAACGATCTCCATCAGAACAACAATCGTTGCCGTCGATATACCAATCATCAACCAACAAACCTTTTTCATATCTATAATAATGTGTCTTACCGTTTTCATCATAAAGGGTTCTAGATGAACGACCTATTTTGTTTCTAATTGTTTCTCCTTGGTAAGTGCAGCCATATTGGATATAACATTGATCTAACCATTTGACATAATCTTTTTGATAATTAGTTAAAATATCACTTTTGGGTTGTGTATCTTGACAAATGATGTGATATATTTTGTCTTCGGTTTCGAAAGTGTTTGTTATTAAATTAACAGTATATGGTATTTTAATTTCTTTATAAGAAGGTTCAGTAATAGTTATAAGATTATTACCATTGTGAGTTTGTTTGTTGTATTCTCCTTTATAAGCATATAAATTGTTATCTCTTTTCCAATCACGGATGGCTTCGTAGGGGTTAAGAGAGTCTGGGAGATCGATTGTTATTTCTCTTTTTTCGGTGTTGAATACAAAAAGATAGATGTTTTTGGCGCCATTGGAAAGTTTTAAGAGATCTTCGATATTTCCTGGGAGTTGATTGAGTTCTTGTTTGTAGGTGTTTATTTGTTCTTCGTATTCTTTGATTTGTTCTTTCATTAATTGTTTCAAATTATCAACTTCAATTTCTTTTAATCGTTGTTGTTTCCATTGTTGAATTTCTTGTAAAGTTTTTATGAAACCCTTTAATTGTTGTTTTTCTGGTGATTCACTCATAATACGAATACCATCATCGAAAAAAATGGCGTCAATTTGAACATCATTTAGAGTTTCTTGGGGTAAGGAAACAACCAAACCAGTATTAGGGGTGGAGTTGTAACAACCTAATTTGATTAGTTTGGGTTCTTTGATGATGTTGTTGTTGATTAAGTATTGATTAATAACTTCTTCTTTACTTTGACCGACGAAGATATTAGAGACTATTAATTTTACATTAGGGTTATCTTCATTAGGTTTTTGTTTGGCATCCCAAAAAATAAAAGCTTCTTCAATGGCGATTTCGTATTTGAGGAGATTTTCGAGAGTATATTCGTAATCTCCATCATAAGGGTATTTGATATTAAAGGGATTATTTCTATGTTTAAAGTAGACTCCTAAGAGGCCTTGAGGAGGATTTTTGAGTTTAGGATCAAAAAATTGTTTATTATAAGGATTGTATGAGGGTTCTTCAAGGCCATAGATGGAAGTTTGGATATCGAAATATTTTAAGATTTTGGGGATATCGTCTTTATTTAGGACATTGATATCGTGTCTTTTGAATTTAGTTTGGGTATTTAACCATTCTTGTTGGAGGGTTTCATAGTCTGTTAATTTTATTTTGGATTTTGTTTGTTGGTGAAAATAGTTATGGGCGTAGATGTTGTTATGGGATAATATAAAGTTAAAAACAATAATAATTAATAAAAGAACTTTTTTAGGGATTTAGTTTGATTCATATATTTTTCGCCTCCTTAAGGGTTTTAATTTTATTGCCGAACCAATTGTTGTGTGTTGGGTAAAAGAAAAAGACCCTAGAAAGGGCCTTTATATTGTAGTATGTTTATTTTTGTTATTATTGTTGTTACGTTAATTTTGATTATTTCCTCTTTGTTGATTATGTAGGTTTCTTTGAATTATTTGTTGATTTATAATTCTAATATTGTTCTGTACTATATCTATTCTTGCTGAAATTTCACGCATTCTATTTAAACGAGTTTCTGAATCTAAAGTCATATTATTAAAAGTATTTGTGAATTGTTGCATCAAATTGTTTTTTTCTTCTTCGAATTGGATTTTTCTTATATCTAAATTTATCCCAGGGAAAGCATATATTTGACTATTAACTATAAATAATAACCCTATAACAGTAATTAAACAAAGATAAATTATGTTAAATTGGTTTTTTGATTTAAACATTAATTAAATCTCCTTTATTTTAATTAATATAAAATTATTTTTTTGAATCATCAGATTTCTTTGAAGAAGAGCCTTTTTCTTTTGAAGATTTACCTTCTTCTTCTGCTCTTTGTTTTAATATATTTAATAATTCAGGATTTTCTAAAATTTCAATAATTTTATTTCTATCTTCTTCAGAATAGTTTTCAAGTGTTTTGTATAATTCAAAATAATTCTGCACATCTTTTTTATTTGTTTTTTTTATTTCTTTTGAAGACGCGATTTCTTTTTCTTTTTTAGGCGCCGCCATTAATTGATAATTATTAAAAAGAAATAATAATCCTATAAAAGTCATTAAACAAAGATAAATCATTTTAAATTGGTTTTTTAATTTATTCATTAATTAAATCTCCTTTATTTTTTTATCCCTCAGATGAGGTGATTTCATAGAGGGAGTTAAGCTCGGATAAAGCGGATTGTTTGTTTTGTTCTAACCTTCTATGTAAACCTCTAATACAATTTTCTTTTAATCTTTCAGTGCCTTGAAGTTGTTCGGTTAAAGATTTTTTTTTGATTTCATAAAATTGATCTGGGTTAAGTTCACTTATTTGTTTATTGTAATTGTCGCATTCTTGTTGATATTCATCAATCCAAGATTGAGATTGACTTTGGACACTTTTATTGAAATTAATCAAATTTTTTTTAATTTCATTAATTTCGGTTATTTCTTTTTGTGAAAGAGTTAATGTTAAAGTTGTATCTTTGTTTTCAGATAAGATATAATTTTTTATTTTTTCAAAATCTTCTTTAGTTATTTGTTTTTTTGGGTTAGGAGATTCTATATTTTCACGTTTAGTCCTTGATGGTTGATTTGGTTCTTTGTTATCTTTTAATTCTTTATGATAATTTGATAATGATTTTTGTTCTTTTTTAGCATCATTAATACCTAGAAAAATACCAACAGTAATAATAATTACAAATATTATAACAGCATAAATAGTTGTTTCGTATTTTTTAAAAAAATTCATTTCTTTTAATACCTTTCCGATAATAGTAGTAATTTATATATTATCTGTTTAAAGAAATTAATTACTACTATTATACAACTTTATTTGTTTTAAATTTAAAGAAAAAGTGATTTAAGAAGGAATAATTATTAATTCTGGAATTTTTGTTTTATTTTTTTGTTTAATTTCTTCTTGAGTTTTAGTGTAGTTAGGGTTTGTTTGCTTTAGTTCTTCTTTGAGTAACTTTATTTCTTCGTCGATTGGTTCTAACTTTATCTCTAGTTGTTCTATTTGTGTGATTTTTGGTTGTTCTATTTTTATTTCGTCGGTTATTTGTTGTCTTTTTGATTCTAATTCTTCTATGATTTTGGTATATTCGTTGATCCAAGATTGAAATTCTTTTTGAAAATTTTTGTTTAATGCTTCGTTTTGTTCTGATGCTTGTTGTAAATTTTCTTGTTTCATTTGAGTATTGTGGTTTTCTAGTTTCTTTTCGTAGTATTTGTAGTCTGCGCCGAGTCTGACTAGGTCGCGGTCGATGTCTTGGGTATACATTTCCAAAGTTTCTTTGGTAATCATTAGCGGATGTTCTTTACCTTCTTGAATACTTTCGTGAATCATATGCCATATACGATGTCCTTCGTGAAGAGTTAGAGTTACTTTTCCCATTCCCTGTGCGTATTTAAGAGTTACGGTTGTTGTTTTGTCTAAGGTTTTGATGCCATATTTGGCTGGGATTAAGTCGGTTACTTTGTCGAAGGCTTTGAATCCCATTTTACATGCGTTACCGAAAGAGAAGGAATTTTTTGCTTCATAGGTTTGCATGCGGGCATGCATGGCTTTATATGTTTCTTTTAATGCTTGATATATTTCGCGTTCGGCTTTGATTTCTTCTAGTTTTTTGTTGACTTGGTTAATGTTTTTTTGAATTTCATCACGGCGTTGTTCGACGGATTGGATTAAATTAAAATAAGATTTTTCATCAGCAGCTAATTCATTATATCTTTTTGTTAAATTATTTTTTAATCTTTCAGCGCCTTGGAGTTGTTCGGTTAAAGATTTAATTTTTATTTCTAATGTTCCTATTTGGGTTTTGATTTCAGTGATTTGTTTAATTAATACAATCTTTTCATCATAAAGGATATCTAATTTAGCGCGTAATTTTTGTTTTTCAGTTAAATCAGTGGCTTCTTCGATTTGTTGTTCCGTTAGTTTTATCGCTTTTTCTTTGTTAGCTAAGGCTTCTTCTTTTTGTTTTAGTTGTTCTTTTAAAATAGCGATGTTATTTTCGGTTGCTTGTTTTTGAGTCTTCAGATCATTAATTTTTGTTTCTGTTTGGTTTATTAGTTCTTTGATTTTTTCTTTTTGTTCTTGAGTTATTTTTTGTTCTTCATAAAGTTTTTTTAATTCGGCTTCTACTTTGGTTAATTCTTGTTCCCAATTATCTTTTAATCCTTGGTAATTATTAATGACTTCATCGTATTTATCAATGGCTTTGTCAATTTCGTTCACTAATTGACCTGCGTATTTACTTGATGGTTCTTGAGGTTTATGAAAGAAACATAAGTGAATAAAGCCTAAAATACCGATGATAACTAAAAAGTAAATTAAATAACCTTTCCATGATGTTGTGTTTTGGTTTGATTGATTATTGGAAAGTTTGTTTTTGAAGTATAGGAAAAAACCAAAGAAAGTGGATGCTATTAAAAACCAAGTGAAATAAGATTGAAAGGTTAGATAAGTTTTAATGAGGTCTAAAGGTGTTTTCATAATTATGCGCCTCCTTTATCTTTAATTTTTTGTTCGATGTTGTTTAAGATAGTATCATCTTGAGAAATAATCATTTTGTAAGCTTGTTTTAAATCTTTTTGATTAATTTCGTTTCTTCTTGTTTCACCTTGACCACGGTTTTTAGCGAAGAGAGTGACTATTGTTTTTAAAAGATTTTCTAAAGTACGGTTGGCTTTTTTAAATTGGTGGTTAACTGGTAATCTTTCTAAAGCTTCATTAATCACTTCATATAAGTATTGTTTGGCTTCTTCACTGTAAAGGTTTTTTCTTTTGTTAATTAAGAATGCTAAAAATTGTTTTCTTTCTTCTTTGTTGCCTGGTTTCACTTCGATGTTGTAAGTAAATCTAGATTTGATGGCTTCATCTATGTTATTAATGCGATTAGTGGCGCCAATAATAAAGATTGGTTTATCAGGATTATTTTCAAATGATGTCATCTCTGTTTTAAATTGGTTCACAACATTAGCGATTTCCGAACCAGATTCTAAGGTGTTTAAATCAGCAAAGATTGTTTCACATTCGTCTAAGAAAATGATGGCTCCTTTATTTTTAGCTGCTTCTTCACGTGCTGTCATTGTAGTAATTTAATAACTTTTTAAAATTGTTTTTTTGTTGAATTTGGTCTGAAGATTGGTAAATGAAATGTTCGATGGTCAATATTTTTTGATAAAATAATTGAGGTTTTTCAAGAACATTTTTCCAAATCCTCATAAGAGAGATATCATTATCATTTAAAATTGCTTTTTTTGGCTTTAAAGCAAGATAAAGAGCGCCACTGCCTAAAAAGGGTTCATAATAAGTTTTAAATTTTTTTGGAATTAAAGGTAAAAGATGAGGTAATAATTTCTTTTTACAACCTACCCAATTAATGAATTTTTGCATTTTTGTTTTCCTTTAGCCATAAATAAAATACAAAAACGATATCTGAGATCAGGCTTATTAAGGTGTTTGCTTTAATTCCTAAATGAAAATCAAAACATAAAGTCATGATATTGGTTATGATAAAACCAAGGTAAGTTAAAGTTAATGTTATTAAAACCATTTGAGGTTTTATTTTCATTTCTTATTTCCTTTCTTAACAAAAAAAGACCTTATTTAAGGTCTTTTTGTTTTTTTTAATTTATTGATCGCTTTATTTTTAAGAATTTTTACTTGTTTTAAAGATAAATTAAGTTTATAAGCTATTGCTTGATTAGAATAACTAGGTTGATAAGAATCATTAACATTTCGTAAGGAAATGCCAAAACTTAATCTCATAATATTAAATTCGTTTTGGCTGAGTTTGGTTTTAAGTTTATTTAATAAAAGTTCGTGATGAACTTGTTTTAACCATAATTGATGAGGATTAGGAATTTGATAATGCCAAACGTGTTTTTCTTCTTGAAAAGAAGTGTTATTGGATTTATGATTTTTTTGAGGGATTGAAGGGGAGTGACTTTTTCTTATTAGTTCCTTGATTTCTGATTTGATAGTTGGCGTCGCATAAGCAATAAAGTCATAACTTAAATCTTGGTAATTATTAAGGGCTTTGATTAATCCTAAGATTCCTTCTTGATATAAATCCTCTCTAGTTAATAAACGCGGATAATATTTAAAGCTGTTTACTATTTTATTTAATAATGGTAAATGTAAATTGATTAATTGATTACGAATTTCTAAATTCTTTTTATTTTTTAAAAATGCTTCAAATAATTCTTGTCTTAACATTTTATTCCTTTCCAAAAATATCTTTTGAAAAGATATGAAAATTATTTTAGTCTTTAAAAAGAAAAAAGACTAATGAATTAATCATTAGTCTTAAAGAATTTTTAAAAAGTAAAAAGTGTCTAAACTTTTGGAACACCTCAATTTGATCGACAGTTTAAAGTAGGACTTCCAGATTTTAAAGCAAGAGAAGCTATTTTAAAAGTGCACGCTAAAAATAAAAAATTAGATCAATATGTAGACTTAAAAAAGATAGCACAACAAACTCCCTCTATGAGTGGGGCTCAACTGGCTTCTGTATTAAACGAAGCTTCTATTCTTAAAGTAAGAAATAAAAAAGAATTCATAACTATGAATGAATTAGAAGAAGCGATTGATCGTGTTTTAATGGGTCCAGCGAAAAAATCCCGCAAATACGAAGAAGAAGAAATAAAAATGGTGGCTTATCATGAAGCGGGACATGCTGTAATTGGTTTAAAATTAAAACATGCTCAAAAAGTACAGAAAATAACCATCATTCCAAGAGGGGATGCGTGAGGTTATAATTTAATGATGCCAGAGAAAGAAACCTTCTTTTCCTCTAAAAAACGTATGCTTGCTAACATCATCTCTTTTTTAGGAGGTAGAGCGGCCGAAGAATTAATGTTTGATGATGTTTCAAATGGTGCTTACGGTGATTTTAAATCTGCCACCCAAATAGCATGTTTAATGGTAACCAAATTAGGAATGTCTGATTTAGGGCCTGTTCAAGATACGGATAAAAAAGCAGTTAATCAAGAGATTAAAAAAATTATTGATGAATCTATGGATGAAGCGCGAAACATTATAAAAGAAAATCAGCTTTTATTGGATGCTATCGTTGATTCTTTATTGGCAAAAGAAACCATAAAAGAAACTGATTTAAAAAAAATTATGACAAATTTAAATCCATCTGCTGGAAAAAAATATCTATTAATCAAATGCAAAAATAACTTTATAAGATTTAAACAAATATTCCATACTAAAAAAAGATCGCTTCAGAATGCTGATTCTGTTAGCGATCTTTTTTTTAGTAAAGAAATGGTAAAATGGTGTTTTTAAAGCGAAAACAAATCATTTAAAGCGAATAAAAGATATTTATGCGTGTCAATCTTAGCATCATAACCACTTTTAGAAAAAAAACCAATTTGGGCAATATTATTTTCGAAGATATCTTGCAAAATTGTTTTTTTCTCTTCTAATTTGTTAACCACAGAATAATCAATTTTTTCATTACTCCATTTGCATTCAAAAAGAAAGACCTCTTTATTAGTTTTCTGTAAGATGAGATTATTTCTTGCAAATCAGAAGCAAAACCGCTATTATCTTTTAATAAATAAGTAAATTCTCGTCTATCATTAAAATTATTTTTTGTTTTTGATCAACTAAATATTGAAACAATTGTTGATAACTATCAAAAGACAAAGGTTGTTTAAAAAAACACCTATCTTTTTGAGTTAATTCGCGTAAATTTATTTCAACGCTTTTTTATTTAGCCATAAAATAAATAGCTTGCTTATTTTTTTCCATGATCTTCTGCAGAATAGCTGTTTTCCCGATTCTTCTACGGCCATAAAGAAGGATCAATTCAAACTTATTAAAATCAATTTTTTCTTGTAAATTGGTTAATTCTTTTTTTCTACCATGAAACATAATAAATTCCTTTTTATAAACTTTATTGATATAAAGATTCAGGATACATATCTTTTTAGCAAAAAAAACATTCTCAATTAATCTTTTTCACTTAATTAATATATAAAAAACCTTCAGATAAAAGAAAAATGACTTTTTATAACATAAATATTAAAAAAAACAGATGATTTGCTTTATAATATTATTTGTAATAAATATAAATAAAAAAACATTTAAAAAGTTTTTTTATATGAAAAACTTAAATATAATAAACAATAAAACTTATTATATAATAATATTATTATTTATTATATTTAAGTTGTTGACAGATATGGTTTTTTGTTTTATAATTAGTGAGATAGAGTATTTTTAAAGAAAGCAGGCTTGGAATAAAAAATGTCAGTTAAAATTCGTTTACAACGTTTTGGCGCTCATAAAAAACCTTTTTATCGTGTAGTTGCTATAACATCCAAAAATAAAAGAGATGGCAAATTTTTAGAGATTTTAGGAACTTATGAACCATTCAAAAATTTAATTAATTTAGATGTTGAGAAAATTGATAAATGGTGTTCAGTTGGCGGAGAACCTACAAAAACTGTTCAAAGTTTATTAAAAAAATACAAAAACAATAATAAACAAGCGTAAAATCAATATTTTTTCTAACCTAAAATATAATATTTTAGGTTAATTGTTGATGTAAGTTAAAAAGGCTTTTATAAATATGAAATTTGATATTATTACTATTTTTCCTTCTTTTTTTGATAGTTTTTTAAACAATTCTATTATTAAAAGGGCTCAAATTAACGAACAAATTGAGTTTGAAATTCACGATTTAAGAAAATATAGCAATAATAAACACAATCAAATAGATGATATTCCTTACAGTGGAGATGTAGGGATGTTGTTGAAATTTCCTCTTTTTTACGACGCTCTTCAACAGATAAAAACTCATTCTAAAAGTAGAGTAATTTTATTATCTCCTCAAGGAAATGTATTGGCTCAACAAAAAGCTGTTGAATATGTCCAAAATTTTTCTCATTTAGTGATTTTATGTGGTAATTATGAAGGTGTAGATGCTAGAGTTTTAGATTATGTAGATGAAGAAATTTCCATTGGCGATTACGTCTTAACTGGAGGCGAAATAGCGGCTACAGTTTTTATAGACGTTATTGCAAGATTAGTTCCTGATGTCATTAAAAAGGAATCTTATTTAAACGACTCTCATCAAAATGGTTTATTGAAATATCCTCAATACACTAAACCGCAAACTTATCAAAACAAATCAGTTCCTGATATACTTTTATCAGGCCATCATGAAAACATTGCTCAATGGCGCGAAAAAGAAAGTTTAAGAAATACTTTTTTAAAAAGACCAGATTTATTAGAAAAAACCACTTTAAACGAGAAACAACATCAATTATTAGAAGAAATTAAAAAAGAAATTAAAAATCAAAAAATCAATAAAAAAGATTTAGAAGATAGATGATTCATTTTATAAAGGAAATTAGAAAATCATGAATTTAAAAGGACAAGAATTACTAAATTCAATTAACGAAAATAATTTAAAAAGTGTTCCTGATTTCAAACCAGGCGATACTGTAAAAGTTTACATTAAAATTGAAGAAGGTAACAAAAAAAGAATTCAAACATTTGAAGGATTAGTTATTAGACGTCAAGGTAGCAATATTTCTGAAAACATTACTGTAAGAAAAGTTTATTCTGGTGTAGGAGTAGAAAGAATTTTCCCAATTCATTCACCTTTATATGAAAAAATAGAAGTAACTCGTCGCGGAATCGTAAGACGTTCTAAACTTTATTACATCAGAAAACTTTCAGCTAAAGCTGCTAGAATTAAAGAAAGAAAATAATTTTTTTAATTTTAAGAAATAATTTAATAAAAAAGATTTTGAATCATAAAAAACGAGATTATTTTAATCTCGTTTTTTAAGTTATATAAAAAATTTATTTTTTTCAAAAATCATTTAAAGGAGTTAATAATGCTTTTATTTCAAGAATTAAAATGGCGCAATTTAATAAAAGATTGTAGTGATGAGAAAAAATTAGAAGAGATGTTAAATAACGAATCTATTAATTTTTATTGTGGTTTCGATCCTACTGGGAATTCTTTAACTGTAGGTCATTTAGTGCAAATTACAACTATTTTATTATTACAACAAAAAGGTCATATTCCGTTTATTTTGATCGGGCAAGCAACTGGTTTAATCGGTGACCCTAAAGAAAATGAAGAAAGAAATTTACTTTCTAAAGAAACGATTTATCATAATGTAGAGCAAATTCAAAAACAACTAAATAACATTTTATCCCCTCATAAAGCGGAATTTGTTAATAATTATGATTGGATTTCTCAAATAGATCTTATTACCTTCTTTAGGGTTTACGGCAAATTATTCAACGTTAATTATATGATCGCTAAAGACACAGTAGCCAAAAGGTTGAAAACAGGGATTTCTTATTCGGAATTTTCTTATATGATTTTACAAGCTTTAGATTTTCATCAATTATACAAAAATAAACAAATTAAACTACAAATGGGTGGTTCTGATCAATGGGGCAATATTACCAGCGGTTTAGAATTAATTCGTAAATTAGAAAAAAACCCCCTAGAGGAAAAACCAGTTGGTATGAGCATCCCTTTATTGTTAAATAGTCAAGGGGTTAAATTTGGCAAAAGTGAAAAAAATACTTTATGGTTAGACCAAAAATTAACGAGTCCTTATCAAATTTACCAATATTTCTTAAATACGGTTGATAATGATGTAGTTAATTATTTAAAAACTTTAACTTTGTTAAAGCCAACTTTTATTATGACATTAGAAGAAGAGGTTCAACAAAAACCACAACAAAGAAAAGCTCAAAAAGAATTAGCTAAAAGTATTGTTACTTTTTTATACGGAGAAGAGGTTTTTAAAGAATGTTTTCAAGTTAACGAGATTTTATTCTCTAAAAAACATGTTTTTCAAAAAGAAGATTTTGTGTTATTGCAAAAACACTTAGTAACTGTGCAAACTAATGCTGATCTGCCTTTAGTGGACGCTTTGGCGCAAACCCAACTAACTGCTTCTAAAAACGAAGCTAAAAAAATCATTTCTTCAGGATCAGTGAAAATTTTTAAAAATCCTGTTAAACAAGTAGATTATCTTTTAAACTCTAAAGACGTTTTATATGATAAATACGTTTTATTAACTAAAAAAAATAAATTTAAAGCTTTAATCGTTTTTAATTAAACATTAGTCTTTTAATTTATTGGAAAAGAAAGAATTATTTTGGTGATGTCTAAACAAGAATTGTATCGTCAATTAATCTTAAAACATTATAAAAATCCCGCTAATATAGAGTTAGAAAAAAATAACCCTCATGCCTACCTATCTCAAAAGAAAAACGTTTCTTGCGGCGATGAAATAACTCTTCAAGTGACTTTGGAAAAGAATAAGATTGTTAATATTAGATACGAATTACAAGGTTGTTCTATTTTAGTAGCTTCCGCTTCACTTATGTCTATTCATTTGAAAAATACCACTTTAGAAGAAAGTATCGAACAAATAAATCATTTCCTTAATTTATTAGAAAATAAACCTTTTGATAAAAAAGTTTTAAAAAAAGAATTACATATTTTAGAAAATGTGACCCATTTTCCTGGCAAATTTAAATGCGCCAGTATGCCTTGGACTTTATTGTTAAAAATGATTCAAGAAAGGCAAAATACTCTTCTTGCTCCGAAGTAATTTGATTGATTAAAAATATATCTAAGAAAGAAAATAACCATGATTTTATCTAAAAAAAATCCTAAATTTAAAAAATTAAAAAAATTAGCTTTAAAAAAATATCGTGATTTATACCAAGAATTTTTAGTTTTTGGCGATAATTTAGTTGAAGAAGCTTTAAAAAGCGGGGTTGTTTTAGAACTTTATACCACTAATACCGATCAACACGAAGGTGTTCTGATAGAAGATTACTTAATGAGAGAATTAAATAAAAATAAAGTTTTATATTCTCAAGTAGCAGTTTGTCAAATGAAAAAAAACGTTTTACAAAGTGATAAAATTTTAGTCTTAGATGATGTTCAAGACCCTGGCAACGCTGGTACATTATTGAGAAGCGCTAGTGCTTTCGGTTTTAAACATGTTTTTTTCAGCGATAAAAGTGTTGACTTTTATAATGAAAAAGTGATCGCCGCTAACCAAGGAGCTTTTTTTAATTTATTCTTAGAAAGAGGCGATACCATCTCTTTTTTAAACAATTTAAAAACAGATAACACTTATATTTTCAGTTCTTCTGTTAATGAAAAAACTATTGATTTAAAAGAATTAAACCAAGAATTTTTACAAAATAAAAAAAGAGCTTTAGTGGTAGGGAATGAAGGGACCGGTATTTCTCAAGAAGTCAAAGACCTTTCGTCTTATTTTATCAATATTGACACTTCTTCGGTAGAAAGTTTAAATGTTAATGTTGCTGGCAGTATTTTAATGTATTTATTGAAATAAAACTTCTATTACTTCTTTATACTAAAAATAATCTTTATCTGATAAAAATTTTCTCAACATAAAAAGAACCCTTAAAAGGGTTCTTTTTATGTTTTATTTTTGTATTATATGTTTCAATTGTTCTGATTAACTATTTATTCTAATTGTTCTTTTACGATAGTTTCTTTTTCTAAAAGCAAATTAGCTATCTTATCCAATAAAACTTTGTTTTCTTTAATGATTTGTCTTGCTTGTTGCATACAAGTATCAATGATATTTTTGGTTTCTCTATCAACAGTTTTTTTATCCGTATCTTGAACAGGCCCTAAATCAGACATTCCTAATTTGGTTACCATTAAACATGCTATTTGGGTGGCAGATTTAAAATCACCGTAAGCACCATTTGAAACATCATCAAACATTAATTCTTCGGCCGCTCTACCTCCTAAAAAAGAGATGATGTTAGCAAGCATACGTTTTTTAGAGGAAAAGAAGGTTTCTTTCTCTGGCATCATTAAATTATAACCTCCCGCATCCCCTCTTGGAATGATGGTTATTTTCTGTACTTTTTGAGCATGTTTTAATTTTAAACCAATTACAGCATGTCCCGCTTCATGATAAGCCACCATTTTTATTTCTTCTTCTTCGTATTTGCGGGATTTTTTCGCTGGACCCATTAAAACACGATCAATCGCTTCTTCTAATTCATTCATAGTTATGAATTCTTTTTTATTTCTTACTGTAAGAATAGAAGCTTCGTTTAATACAGAAGCCAGTTGAGCCCCACTCATAGAGGGAGTTTGTTGTGCTATCTTTTTTAAGTCTACAGATTGATCTAATTTTTTATTTTTAGCGTGCACTTTTAAAATAGCTTCTCTTGCTTTAAAATCTGGAAGTCCTACTTTAAACTGTCGATCAAATCTTCCTGGTCTTAATAATGCTGGATCTAAAACATCCGCTCTATTAGTTGCCGCCATAACAATCACTCCTGAAGTTTTAGAAAAGCCATCCATTTCGGTCAATAATTGGTTAATAATGCTTCCATCATCATTAGCTATAGATCCTCTTTTTCTGCCGATAGTATCTATTTCATCAATAAAAACAATACAAGGAGCTGATAATTGAGCTTCTTTAAAAAGATCTCTTATTCTTGAAGCTCCTACGCCAAAATATTGAGCTTTAAAATCAGAACCTGTTGTTGAACAAAAAGAAACTCCCGCTTCTCCTGCTACAGCTTGAGCTAGCAAAGTTTTTCCTGTTCCTGGAGGTCCTTCTAACAATACTCCTTTAGGGATAGAGGCTCCAATAGATTCATATTTCTTAGGATTTTTTAAAAAGTCAATTAACTCTGTCATTTCTTCTTTTTCTTCTTCGTTACCAGCCATATCTTTAAAAGTGAATTGAGATTTTTGAGAAGATGAAACTTTAGGATTGTAATTTAGTGTACCTTTAGTTTGTCTTAAAGCATAAATAATATAAAAAACCCAAATACAGGAAGAAAAAATATGGATACGCTCTAATAAAACATTAAATATGCCTATGGAAAAACTTAATAAATTCACATCATAAACGTAATTTTTTTTATCTTTGGGAAAAGTATTGATAAAAAAGTCAATACCATCTAATTTAACATTAAATAAAAGTTGGTTATTTTTATCATAAGTCGCTAATTTATAATAAGTATAAGTTTTGTAAAAAGGCTCGCCTTGGGGATTGATGCTATCGACTTTATTGTATTTAATTTTAAAAATATTTTTATTATAAATTTTTTGTTTTGCTTCCGATTGAGGAATTTCTTTATTTTTATCTAAATTCCATTGTCCTATGCTGAAATAAGAATTGATAAAAAATAACCCAAATAATAACAAAGAAAACCATATTTTTTTCTTATGGCGGAGGCAGAAGGTTTTTAAATTTCTAAAAATCATGTTAATTCCTTTCTATTTTTCAATGAACTAAAAAATATATTTCGTTTAGTTTTTTTAAGGAGTAGTTCTGTTTTTGATCATTATCTCATCCTTTTCGTAATTGATGGTTTGACTTACTTCTCCTGTTTCAGGATCATATTGAATAATTTTTTCAATTTTATCTTCGTTATCTTGATGTTTTGTTCTTTTTATCAATTGGGTTCCCGTTTCTTGATCGTATTCTTCTACAATTAAAGGCAATAAAACGCCCTTTTTGTATTTGTAAGTAGTAAATTTAACTTTTTTTATTTTCGGTTTGAGGATCAAAATCAATAATAGATTCAATTTTTTTATCTTCGTTATATTGATATTTTGTTCTTGTTATTGGATAACCGGTTGTTTCATCATATTCTAACACTACTAAAGGGTTCCCGTCATCTTTGAAATCAGTATGTTTTCTTTTTTTATCTTCTACGCGGGAATCATATTCAATAATAGATTCAATTTTATCTTCTTTATCATGATAATGTATGGTTTTTGTTTTCTTACTTTTTTTTGGATTATTGATATCTGGAATAAATTCGTCAATTACGGAAAGTGTTTTTTTATCTGCTTTAAGGTCCATTATTTTAATAACGGCACCATTGAGATCATATTCTTCTATATACCTGAAATTTTCATTTTCTATCTCGTCATAGAAAACCTTTTTAATGATTTTTCCGCTTTTCTTATCATATGTAACGATATTGAGGTTTGAATCAAATTCTTCTATAGTTGAGCTTTCATTAGTAGAAATATCGGTATTATCTGTTGGACCTTGTGGAGTTACAGAACTTATAGAAGAACTTTCATCCTTATTATAGTTTAGTTGCGAATCGCTTGATACTATTGGATCTTGTTGAGTTCCAGAACTTGTGGAAAAACTTTCATCCTTATTGTCTTTGCTAAAATATTTAATTCCGAAAATAACACTAACTATCAATAAAATAGCTAATAACCCTATCCCTACTAACGTTATTATTTTCTTATGTTTCTGAATCAACTCTTTATAATTCATTTTTTTAACCTTTCTTAATGTTTTTTAATTTATGTTTTTTTTAATTTAATAATTTATTTTTTAAATTATTAAAAATTATTATACACAAAAAAAAAAAACAAGTCCCGACAAAAAAGAACTTGTTTTTATGATTAATTATTAAATTTTTTGATTATATTGAATTAAAAAAGCTTGTTTTTTCAAAAAGTATTTTTGTGATTTTTTTATAGAAAGTAATTAAAAATTATTTTTTTGGAATAAATTAGGAAAACGTTTTTCTCTGTATTCTTGAAAGAGTAGGTGATAAGTGAATAAAGTTGTTTTTCTATTTAAATAAAATTTAATCAAAAGGAGATTTAAATGTCTAGAAAAAGAAGTTATCGCAAATCGTTTCGTAAAAATAAATTAACATTAGGTGGTTTTTGTATGTATTGGCTTTTACCTGTTTTAGGAAGCCCCTTTAGTAAAAAATTTAAATAAATTTTCTGCTTGTTTATTCCAAACAGTACAACGAATAAAATCCGCTTCTTTATCACCTTTATCATTAATAAAATTCCTATTCACTGCTAAAATAAAACGTACTAAGGGAACATTACCGTTAATAAAATTTAATTCTGGATCTTTAGTAATTCTACCTACTAAAATAACTTTGTTAATCATTTTTTCTTCCTTTAACCTTTCATTAATTTATTGGAATTACTTTATTTGTAATAAAAAAATTAACATATACAAAAATACCAATAATAGAACCTATAAACAAACAAATAAAATTATCTAATAAATTATTATTTCTCACTATAAACTCCTTTATTAAAATAAGCAATATTTTCAAATATTGCTTATAAAAAACTTAATTTATTTCAACCATGTTACTTTAGAACTATCAGGCACAATAAAACCAAATTTATACAAGATAAATACACATATTCCGCTTAAAGCGATAAGCGTTAATAATTGTCTTAAAGTCATTATTATTTCTCCTTTTTATTTAAAATTCTTTTTATTTAGCAATAGAAATATAACCCTTATGAGCTAAAAAAATAGCAACAGGAATAACAACACCTAAAACAGGTAAAAGCCAATACATACAAAAACCACCTAATGTTAATTTATTTTTACGAAACGATTTACGATAACTTCTTTTTCTAGACATTTAAATCTCCTTTTATTTAAATTTTATTTAAATAGAAAAACAACTTTATTCACTTATCACCTACTCTTTCAAGGCACAGTTTATCAATCCCAAAAAGTCCAACAAACTTTAATTAAAAAAGGTTTTCTCATCAGCATGTCGCGTAAAGCAACTCCTAGAGATAACGCCCTAATTGAAAACTTATTTGGTCAAATGAAAAGTATTTTATTCTATCGTCATCCTTTATTATTTCAAGATTCTAATGCCAAAATAAGTAAAATCATTAAACAATTCCCTTCTTTTTGGAATAAAAAATGGTTACTAACCAAATTAAATTATCTTTCGCCTATCCAATATGCACAAAGTTTAAGATAAAAGAATTGAAAAAACTTTTAAAAAATAGACCTTTTAAAAAAGGTAACTTTTTTGCGCCTTTTTTTAAATAAAATGTTATTATTAATAATAAAAATTATTTTCTTTTCATTTTGTAGATGAGTTTTTAACTTTTTTTACTTAAATATATAGTGAAGGGATAAAATATTTAAAAAAATATCTTTTGAAACTAACGAATTATGAAAAAAAATTAGACACATTTTAATCTAATCAAAATGTTTTGTTAGTTTGAAAAGATATGCAATTATCACTTAATTTTAAGTCTTAAAGAACAATTTTAGAGATAAAAGTTGTATTAAAAAAAGGAACAGCACAGAACCAACCGCTGATAAAGCCAATGAATTCAAAGAAAGTAATATCACTATTCCAAAAAACATAAAAGAAAGCGATGAACCGGGCCAAAAACAGGTAACAGATGTCAGATCTGTTATTTTATACGGAACCAAAGACTCGAATGAAAAAGACAGCGGAAATATTATTGATTCCAGAAAAAAAGATGCTAAAAAATCATTATCTATCGACGAAATTAAAGAAAGATTAAGCCATTTAGAACGAGAAGAAATTGAAAAAAACCATCACAAATACAAAGGTATGGAAAATACATATAAAGAGCAATTCAAAAACAATAAAACATTATATTTAGAAGTGACTTTTAAATTGTACGGAAGTAGAATAAAAGAAGAATTATTTAAAAACAATGAAGCGCACACCTTATTGAAAGCTCAATTTGAAGTATTTACTGACACTAAAAAGCAAAATAATTAATATTTTAAAAATAAAGCAAGACATAAATTTTAAAGCAAAAAAGACCTCTTTTTAATAAGAGGTCTTTTTTTGTTAATTATATATTAATTTTATTCCTATTATGGATCTTTTTAACTAATTAAGCAACATATATTTTTATTCAATTTGAATTAATATTAATAATTTAATTTTTTAAATTATTAAAAAATATTATACATTAAAAAAATCATTTGGCCGTTTAAATTGAATTTTATCCAAAAGAAAATAATTTCGTAGGGTGAATAATATTTTACGCGAAAGAAATAAAAAGCCGATAAATAGGGTTTTTAAATAATTAAATGTATAATAGAGAAATATCAACTAATAATCTTTATCCTCAATATTATTTTTTAATTAGATAATAAAATATCATTGAATAAGTTTTATTTTCTTACTGCGCCTGTTTTGACAGCTGCTTCTCCAACCGCTTTAGAGATAGAAACAACAATTTGTTCGTTGAACACGCCAGGGATAATATGATTTTCGTTTAATTCGTTAGCAGGAATAACACTAGCTAAAGCGTAAACAGCAGCTACTTTCATCTCTTCGTTAATTTGAGTCGCTTTATAATCAAGAGCTCCTCTAAATACGCCAGGGAAAGCTAAACAGTTATTAACTTGGTTAGGGTAATCGGATCTACCAGTAGCGATAATTCTTGCTCCGCCTTTTTTCGCTTCTTCAGGTAAAATTTCCGGATTTGGGTTTGCTAAAGCAAAAACAATAGCATCTTTAGCCATAGTGGAAACCATTTCACTATTAAGAATATTAGGTCCAGAAACGCCAATGAAAACGTCTTTATTTTTAATAACATCACTTAAAGTGCCGTCTTCTTGGTTTTTATTAGTTAATAAAGACATTTTCTTTTGTTCTTGGTTAGTCCAATCGCTATCACGAAGGATAACACCTTTTTTATCGTATAAAACAATGTCTTTAACTTTTAAGTTAAGTAACATTTTAGCTACCGCAATGCCAGCTGAACCTGTACCACAAATTAACACTCTAATGTCTTTTAATTTTTTATTAACTACTCTTAAAGCATTAATTAAACCAGAAGCTACAACGATAGCCGTTCCGTGTTGATCATCATGAAAAACAGGAATAGATAATTTCGCTTTTAAGGCTTCTTCAATTTGGAAACATTCAGGCGCTTTAATATCTTCTAAATTAATCGCTCCAAAAACATCAGAAATTTTAGCAATAATATTTACTATTTCTTCAGGATCTTTGGAATCTATAGCGATCGGAAAAGAGTCTATATCGGCAAATCTTTTAAATAAAATAGATTTTCCTTCCATTACTGGAATAGAAGCTTTAGAACCAATATCTCCTAAACCTAAAACAGCCGTACCGTTAGTAATAACAGCTACTGTGTTAGATTTCATGGTGTATTTATAAAGGTCTTCGGGGTTTTGTTGAATCTTACGACAAGGTTCAGCTACTCCAGGAGTATAAACTAAAGATAAATCATCAAAATTATTAACTTCTGTTTTCACTTTAACAGCTAATTTACCTTTGTTTTTTTCATGTAAAAGTAAAGATTTTTGATTTGTGTCCATAATTTTTTCTTATAAAGTTAATTTCTATTCTAAAACAATGTTTTTTAATTGATTGGATGAGAACAAAAAAGAAAGAAAGTTTGCTAAATAATTTTTTTAAAAATGAATCTTTTTCCCTTGTTCTGTAAACGCATAATTTTTTTAATAAACATTTTTTAAAATTTAAAAAACAACAATTATAAAATCACCTCTTTTTCCATTTTAATTTAAATTAAAAAACAACCGCTTTTATTATAAACCTTTTATGAAAGAAAAATTAAAAAATCCATCTGAATTTTAATGAATTAAAATTAGTTATTAATCAAGGAGTTAAAAAGAGAGATGGATTTATTTCCTAGATAATAGGTGCTTAACAGCGTTTACCTCCGTTTCTTATGGCAAAGAAAAAAACCGCTCTTATGAGTGGTTTGGAAAAACTTGAAAGAAAGAAAAGCATCCTAAAAGAGCGATAAAAAAGTTTATGATTATTTTTTTGATAATAGCTTTAATTTATTTCTTTTCGTAATAATTAGCCACTAATTGGTTTAAAAGACGAACGCCAAAACCAGTGGACCAACTGTTGTTAACTGCGCTAACTTTATCGTTAAAAGCTACACCCGCAATATCAATATGAGCCCAAGGAGTATCTTCACCCACAAAACGTTTTAAAAATTGAGCAGCTGTGATTGAACCTGCTAATCTGCCTGAAGAATTTCTCATATCAGCAAATTTACTATCAATTAAACGGTCGTATTCTTCAGAAAGAGGCATTAACCATAATTTTTCACCAGTTATTTGTCCGGAGGCAAGTAATTTTTGCGCTAAATCGTCATTATTAGAGAATAAACCAGCATGTTCTTTCCCTAAAGCAACCATAATAGCGCCTGTTAAAGTAGCTAAATCAACGATTAATTGAGGTTTTACATGATTTTTAGTATAATAAAGAGCATCAGCCAATACCATTCTTCCTTCCGCATCAGTATTGATCACCTCAATAGTCTGACCAGACATAGAAGTAACAATATCACCAGGTCTTTGAGCTTTACCGCTTGGCATATTTTCCACTAAACCAACTACTGCGACAACATTAACTTGCGCTTTGCGAGCGGCTAAAGTATGCATTAAGCCTACTACTGTAGCAGCTCCGCCCATATCACCTTTCATATCTTCCATACCGCCAGAAGGTTTAATGGAAATACCACCGGAATCAAAAACTACTCCTTTGCCTACAAAAGATAGAGGAGCTTCTTGAGAAGAAGAACCTTGCCATTTCATAATAGCTAAATAAGGAGGACGATCAGAACCTTGAGCTACCGCTAAAAGAGAATTCATCCCTAAGTGAGCCATTTGTTTTTTATCTAAAAAATCTACTTCAACGCCCATTTTATTTAATTTTTTAATACGAGAGACAAATTCATCTGTTCCTAAAACGTTAGCTGGTTCATTCACTAAATCACGAGCTACATTAGAACCTTGAAATACTGCTTCCACCTTATGAAATTCTTTTTGGCAAACAGACGCTTCTTTCGTCACCACTACAACCGATAAATCATTATACATTTCAGAAACGTCTTTTTTGGTTTTTGTATGATAATGATCAAAAGTATAACTTTTTAACATCATCTCTAAAACATAATCCATTACCGCTTGAAAGGAAGAAGAGTGGTTTTCAAAATCTGTTAAAACAACTACTTCTTTAACGTTTTTCAAAGCAAATAAAGTCGCTTCTCCTGCTTTCTTCCAAGCTTCATTCTTTTCTGGGTTTTTACCTAAACCTACTACTAATAAACGAGAAAATAAATAACCTTCAGGATGAACTAATTTTAAAAAAGAACCTGCTTTGCCTTTAAATTGTTCTGTTTGACATGCTTTTTTCACTTGTCCTTGAAGATCGATAACATTAACGCCGGAAACATTTTGTTTTTCATCTTCTAATTTTAAAACGACTATTGTGCTTTGTTTATTAAAAGACTTTAATTCTGATAAAAATGATACTTTCATATTAATACGATACCTTTCATTGTTAAAATATTTATATTAATAAAATAATTTGATTAATCAATCAAACAAATAAATTAAAAATTAATTATTGTTTATGATTAAATTATATAACATTTATAAATAACATAACGATATTAATCAAAAAATTATTATTTTATCCAGAAAAAAGATAAGATAAAATAAAACTTTATCCCTCTTTGCTTCGTTTCTTATATTATTAGAAAAAAGCTTGCAAAACAAACGTATAATAAAATATATCTGAAAAATTTTGATTAAATTATGAAAAAAGGTTTAGAAGTCTTAAAAAAGAGTTTAATCAATGAAAAATACAATTCCTTTTCTTTTATCTAATCTAAACTCTCAAAAATACCTTTCTCCTCCTTTATAAACCATTTATCAAAAATAATTAGCGCTTTTATATATTTAATCATTTTCCCATATTTGTTATGATAAAATTAAATTGATATTGAAAAAAATAATTTCATTTAATATTGTTCAATTTCAAAGAGGTAACAATGGTTAAAAAACGGACAGGAAAATTTGTTTTACGTAAAATAATTATTATTTCTATTTTTATTTCAATGTCTATAATGTTGGATTATTTTCAAAAATTGTTTTTACCCTTTTTAACTTTACCTTTTGGAGGACAAATTTTTAAATTATCTTTTCTTGTTTTATTTTTATCAGGTTTCGTTTTAGGTTTTAAAAACGGTTTAACGGTCAATTGTTTTTACGCTTTATTCCATTTATTAAAAAGTTATGCTTATATCATCAGTACTAAAGAAGTTTATCAATTGGGATGGTTTTATTTTTCCTTAACTTTACTTTTTGATTACCTTATTTATGATTTATCCGTTAGTTTATCAGGTCTTTTTTATAAAAACGATTTTAACCAATTAAAAAATAAAAAAACTATTTTAATCAGTTTGTTTACAGTAGTCTTTTTAAGAATTTTAAGCACTTCTCTTTCTACTTATTTTGTTTATTTTCAAAGAATCAACCCTTCGCAAAAAGATTTATTTTTATGGCGTTTTTTATACAGTTTAAAAGAAAAGAGACAAACTTGGGAATTTTGTTTATTTTTTAGCTCTTTTTTATTTATAATTTATTATGTTATCGGCAGTATATTAATTATTTTTTTAGCTCCTAAATTAGAATATGTTTTAGAAAAATATTCTTTAGAAAAAATTAACTTCTAAGTAAAAGAAGAGCATAGAGGAAGAAATGAGTCATATTCAATGGCTCATTTCCGTTTTAGAACTCTTTTAAGAAAGCGCTTGAAACCTTTTAAGAGTTTTTCTTTTGGATAAGAGATAGAAAAGAAAGAAAATTAATATATTTTTTTAGTAAAAATGAGTTAAAACGATTTATAATATATTTAGTTATGACATTTAAAAATTTTTATTTTTCACTTAAAATATTTTTTAAAAAGTTATTCACAAGATAGGAATTGTAATTTATGGCTGAAAAAAAACCTTATTTAGTTATTTTATTTTATAATTATTCACATATTGAAGACCATGAAGCTTTTCAAAAAAGTCATTTAAAATTTTGTCAAAACTTAGGACTTTTAGGGAGAATTATTATTTCTCATGAAGGTATTAATGGTACTTTATCAGGTTTAGAAAAAGATATTAAAGCTTATATGGATTATTTAGTACAAGATCCGCGCTTCTCAGAAACAGAATTTAAAATAGAGTCTTCTGATAAACATGTTTTCCCTCGTCTTTCGGTAAAACATAAAGAAGAAATTGTGGCTTTAAAATTAAAAGACGATATTTCTTTAGAAGAAAAAGCGGATAATTATTTAAAACCTAAAGAATTTTATCAATTATCACAAGAAAAAGATGTAGTAGTGTTGGATGTTCGTAATGATTATGAATATAATATAGGACATTTTAAAAACGCTGTTAACCCTAATGTTCGTAATTTCCGTGATTTACCTGAATGGGCTGAACAAAACATCTCTTTATTGAAAGATAAAAAAGTTTTGACTTATTGTACCGGTGGAGTGCGTTGTGAAAAAATGTCCGCTTTTTTAAAGCAAAAAGGGGTAGAAGAAGTTTACCAATTGGAAGGCGGTATTGTTAAATACGGTCAAGACGAAGAGGTTCAAGGTAAATTATTTGACGGTCAAGTTTATGTTTTTGACGAAAGAATAGTGACTAAAGTAAATCAACACGAACACGTTATCGTGGGTAAAGATTATTTTGATCAAAAACCATGTGAAAGATATATTAACTGTGCTAATCCAAGTTGTAACGTACAAATTTTATGCAGCGAAGAGAATGAACATAAATATTTAGGCAGTTGTTCGAAAGAATGTCGAAAAAATCCTAAAAACCGTTATGTTATCAAACATAATGTTGATATCAATCAAAAAGAATATAAATCAATTTTATAATAATTAAGTTAAAAAATGATTAAAGTCATCAAAATTGTTCTTTTTTGTTAAAATATTTTGACTTTTGACAATAAATAAGATAAAATAATATAAGAGTTTTTATTTTATTATAATTTTTTAAAAATTATAATATTTTAAAGAGTTTGTTTTTTTGCTTTTCTGAGAAGTGATGGATTTATGACAATAACGTTGTTAAAACGTGTTATGCTATAAATTGGGACAAATTAAATTATAAAAATAAAAAAGGAGGATTGGGAAATGTTTGCGATTATAAAAACAGGAGGCAAACAATTTAGAGTGTCTCCAGGTCAAGAAATTTATGTAGAAAAATTACCTGTTAACGAAGAAGAAAATTACGTTTTTGAAGAAGTTTTAGCTATTGAAAACGATAAGAACATTTTAGGAACTCCATTCGTTGAAGGAGCTAAAATTGAAGCTAAAGTACTTAAACAAGGTAAAGCTAAAAAAATAATTGTAGTGAAATACAAAAGAAGAAAAAAATATCGTTTAAAACAAGGTCATAGACAACTTTATACTAAACTTTTAATCACTAAGATAATAGTTTAAGTCAATGATTGAATATTTTTTTCAAAAAAAAAACAACATCATTCAACAAATAGAAATTAAAGGTCACGCTTTATACGCTGTTAAAAATAAAGATATAGTTTGTGCTTCTGTTTCCACAGCTATTATTCTCACTATGAATGCTATTGAACTTTTCGGTTTACAAAAAAAAGTTACTTTTCAATTGAAACGAGGATATTTTTCTTTAAATTTATTAGAAACAGACGAGATCGTCAATAATCTCTTAACTAATTTAGAATATTCCTTAAAAGATTTAAATAAAACTTATAGTAAATATTTACAAGAAAAAAAATAATTTAAAAAAGGTGTTTTAATCATGTTAAAGTTAAATATTCAATTATTTGCTTCTAAAAAAGGCGTTAGTTCGACTCGTAATGGTCGTGATTCTCATTCTAAGAGATTAGGGGCTAAATTATCAGACGGTCAACGTGCTAATGCGGGTTCTATTATTTACCGTCAAAGAGGAACAAAAATTTTTCCTGGTAACAATGTAGGCGTTGGTAAAGACTATACTTTATTTTCTCGTGTCAACGGAATCGTTAAGTACGAAACTAAAAGAAATAAGAAAAAACAAGTTTCTGTTTACTTTGCGGAAAACAAATTAAATTAAGTTTTTTCAATTGAGAAGGAACAATTATAAATGAATTTTATAGATGAAGCAATAAATTTCGTTCAAGCTGGTAACGGCGGCAACGGAATTGTTTCTTTTAGAAGGGAAAAATTCATTCCTTATGGAGGTCCTTCCGGAGGAAACGGTGGACAAGGCGGATCCGTTATTTTTGTTGGTGAATCCGGCGAAAACACTTTATTAAAACTGAGATACAAAACGAAAATAAAAGCTTTACACGGATTTAACGGTAAAAATAAAACTCAAAACGGCGCTAAAGCTGAAGATTTATTTGTTAAAGTACCTTTGGGGACTTTAGTTTACAACAATGAAGATAATAGTTTGATTGGGGAAATTTTAGAACATGGTCAACGGTTAGTTATCGCTAAAGGCGGTCGTGGCGGTCGTGGTAATTTCGCTTTAGCCAACTCCAAAAATAAAGTACCTAATTTCGCGGAAAAAGGTGATTTAGGAGAAAGTTTAACCATTAAAACAGAGTTAAAAGTTTTAGCCGATGTTGGTTTAATTGGTTATCCTAATGTTGGTAAATCTTCTTTAATTTCGGTTATTTCTAATGCTAAACCTAAAGTAGATTCTTATCCTTTTACGACTTTACAGCCCTTTTTGGGGATGGTTTATCATCAAGACTTTAGTTTTACAGTGGCCGATATTCCTGGTCTAATTGAAAATTCTCATTTAGGTCGCGGAATGGGTATTAGTTTTTTAAAACATATCGAAAGATGTAAAATTTTGGTTCATTTATTAAGTCCTGAAAGTGATGATATTTATCAAGATTATCAAAACTTACTGCAAGAATTAAAAATGTATAATCCAGCTATTTTAAAAAAACCACAAATCATTGTGGTTAATAAAATGGATTTGCCTGAATCTGAAGCTAAATTAGCTGACTTTCAAAAAAAATTTCCTGAGGAAAACATTCTTTCCATTTCTACTTGGAATAGTTTTAATTTAGATGTGTTGAAATTTAAAATTATAGATGCTTTGAAAAATCATCAACCGATTATGCCGGAAATAGACGAAACTCATCGGCTTTTTACTTTGGATGAAGAAAAACAGTTTGAAGTTTATAAAGATGAATTTGGCGATTTTGTTGTGAAAGGTAAAATGGTAGAAAAGTTTTTTTATAGAACAGATTTTAATAACTACGAATCAGTGAAAAAGTTTTCTCATATTTTGAAAAAAATAGGGGTAGAAGAAGAATTGAAAAGAAAAGGTATGAAAGATAACGATCAAGTGAAAATTTGTGATTATATTTTTGAAATAGCCACTTAATCCAGCCATAAGTATGAAAAAAAATAACTTGAGATATATTAATTTAAAGCAATTGGTGTTTGTTTCTTCTTTATCGGCTTTATCTATTGCTTTAAACGACGTGATGACGCCTAAAATTTTAGGTTTTGCCCGACCGTTACAAAAATTCCTTTGGTTAGATTTTTTAAAAGTCATCCCTTTTTTGATTATCCCTTTGTATAACAAAAATTATTTTGTTGTTTCTGTAGCAGCTTTTTTATCAGAATTAGTGAGTTTTTGTCTTAGAAAATCGCTTTATCCTTATAATCCCCTCTTGAGTGTTTCTTTTGCTTTTTGTTGGGGGTTTTTACCTTTATTAATGTTAAAAAATAAGGATATGTCCTTTTTAAAACATTATTTAATTATTACTTTTATTGCGGTGATGCATTTTTTTCTTTTTATCCTTTTAAACTTCTTTTTTATAGACGCTATTTTCAGCAAAAAAAAAGGCAGTTTTACGACTTTATTACAAGATAATTTTATGGGAAGGTTTTTAATGCCTTTTTTATACATTAAATTTATCAGCGTTTTTTTAGTCTCTTTTTTGATTACTTATTTATACCGTATTATTAAAAAACAACTATTAAACGTGTTTTCTTTTAATTAAAAAAATCATTTTGTTTCGTTGAGAAGAACTGTTTCCTTTTAGGTCTTTAATCCTTGAAGTTTATAGTTCCTTTTTTATTTTAAAATAAGAAATAAACCTTCTTTCTTAAAAAAGTTGTTAAGAAAAAAGAGGAGAATGAATAAAAAACAAACTATTTAATTTTCATTAAATAATTTGTTTTTTTCTTTTTATATGGATGATTTTTTATCTTTTAAAGAATAGATATTTTTTTTAATAATAATCGAGTTACATCTTTAATAGACATTTTAGGATCATTAACAATAATTTCTATTATTTTGTTTTCTTTTTTATAATATTCCACTAAAGGAAGAGTTTCTTGTTTGTAAATATTTAAACGTTTAGTGAAAGTCTCTAAATTGTCGTCTTTTCTTTGAATCAAAGGCGTTTGATCTTTGTCGCATAAATTAGCTTTTTGAGGAACTTTAGTAGCCAAGTGATAAATTTCTCCACATTTAGGGCAAATAATTCTCCCTAAAATTCTTTGTTTTAAACATTCTTCGCTAGAATTGAAGTAAATAACTTTGGTTAAATTGATCTTTTTCTCTTCAAATTCTTTAGTTAAAAATTTAGCTTGAGTTAAATTACGAGGAAAACCGTCTAAAACAAAACCATTTTTAACATCATCTTGTGATAAGCGTTCGCTTATCATAGCATTTGTCACTTCATCAGGCACTAAAGAACCTTGTTCGATATAAGAATTAGCTAATTTGCCTAATTTAGTTTTTAACACAAAATGTTTTCTAAATATATCTCCTGTAGATATATGAGGAATATTGAAATGTTTAGACAAAACAGAAGCTTGTGTCCCCTTGCCAGTAGCGGGCGGTCCTATTAATATTATATTCATTTTTTGCCTCTCTTATTTTGTCTTTATATTCATGTTGGTATTGACATCTTTTTTACCATAAGAGATCTCGAAAAGAAATATTTCTTTTCGATGGATAATAATGTCTGATACTTTCTCATCAATATAAATTTAAATATGAATTATTTTATTTGATATAATTTTAGTAGTTAATATTCGCAAAAAGATTAATTTATATTTTTATTAATTTTTTTTTAGCTCACAATTATAATAATAACTAAAAAATAATATTAAAAAAGAAAAATAAATATTTTTTTAATATTGAAAAAAACATTAATAAAATATCTTTTTAAAACAATATTATAACATCAATAAGAGCCATTATTAACATCAAATTTATCTTTTTTTTGTAAAAAGGTTGAAAAAGGAATAAAGATAATTCAAGGAAGTTAAAATTTGGATAAGAAAAAAAATGACTTCATAATTTGTTTCATAATAATTCTTCTTTTATCTTTTAAAATGTTATCCTTTCTTTTACTGTTTTAACCTTTCTCGATTTTTTATTATTTAAAGCAAAACCCCTTAATAAGGTATTTTTTTGTAAAAAACTGTAAAAGGGGGACAGGCCCATAAATCCAAGCTTACATTTCTTCTGTTACAAGGGGTTCATTGTATTCAACTAATGATTTGGCATGAGCGTAATAAATCATTTTATTCATTTTCATTTTTGTAACCGGAAAAAAGTTGTTTTCAATAATATAATTTGCTATATCAAAAATATTGGTTTTTGTTTTGCAAGATACAGAGTGCTCTCCTTTCGGGAGATTTTTTGCATGTTTTGCCTTCCTTTTTATTTATCATTATATATGATTTTTTATTAATTTGTAATAAATTTGGGGTTTTTGTTGTTATGATTTGGTTTTTATTTTGTCGGGCGTGATGTTTTTATTCGTTCTCTAGTGCTTCTAGTTTATATTGGATGATTTATATTGTAACGCAACTTCTTTCTTGATAAAAGGAAGCAAAATAGGAGAAGATGGATTATGCTTTGTTAAAGATAAGATAATCATTTTTTTCATCAAAGATAAACCCTCGCTTCAAAATTTTGGATAATTAATTAACCTTTTTAAAGTATTTTTAGAGAAAATTGTGCGCTTTTTAAAAAATTTATCAAACTATGAATAGGAACAATTCATTTACAATAAGAAGGAGGGGAACATTATTGACTGATAAAAAACCTCTTTTATTGAGTTTTTTATGAAAATCGACATCATTTTGTTAAAAAATACTTGACTATTTGTTCTTTTTAACTTAAAATATAGAAGATGGTAAAACAGGTGTTTATTTTTGGTTAACTTAATCTCTATTTTTTATTAGACAATGTTTTAATAAAAAGCATTAGTAATTCTTTGCTGTTTTAGAAGGAAAATAGTTATAGTAGATTATTAACCTTAAGTAAACATAACTTCAATGCCTTCATAAAATCAAGTAAGGAGATTAAAGTTCAATGTCACGTTATATAGGTCCAACATGGAAAATTTCACGTCGTCTTAATTATTCTTTGTCAGAAACTGGTAAAGAGTTAGTTAGAAAAAAAGAAAGTTTTTCAGGTAGTAAGCAAAAAAAACGTAAAAACAAATTAAGTGATTACGGTATTCAATTGCAAGAAAAACAAAAAGTCCGTTTTACATATGGCGTTTCGGAAAAACAATTTAAAAAGATTTTCCACAATGCTAGCAAATCTAAAGGTGTTCATGGTGAAGTGTTTTTAACTTTGCTAGAATCTCGTTTAGATAACATGGTTTATCGTATGGGTTTTGCTAGAACAAGATCACAAGCAAGACAATTAATTTCTCACGGTCATGTTTTAGTTGATGCTAAAAAAGTTGATATTAGTTCTTATCGTTTAAAACCAGGCCAACAAGTTTCTTTAAAAGAAAAATCTAAAGAATTAGAAATCGTTAAAAACGCTTTAGAATTCAATAAGAACAGCAGAATCGAATATGTTTCAGTTAACAAAGAATTAGTGGGAACATACGTTAGATATCCGCAAAGAAATGAATTTTTACATGAAATTAACGAACAATTAATTGTTGAATTTTACAACAGATAAAATTTATCAATATATTAAATAACCATCTTTAATTTATTAATTTTTTGATTTTAATAAATTAAAGAACGATTATTTTTGCTTTTTTCATCTAAATATTTTTTTGTATTTCTGTTTATATCTTTTTTTATTTATTAATGTTATTAATAAACATTTTATCCAAGGAGTGCAAAATATGAAAAAAAAATCTGATGAATATTTTTTAAATAATTTACCGAATTTGAAAGACATTAGTGCTCAAAATATTGAACAAACTTTTGCACTTTTAAAAACTAATTCCCAAGGTCTTTCTTCGGAGGAAATTATTCAAAGAAGAAAACATTACGGTCAAAACATTTTTGCTAAAAAAAAAAATTCTTGGACAAAAAAAATTATTCAAACTTTTTTTAACCCTTTTAATATGATTTTATTGTTTTTAATTGTTTTTTCTTTTTGTAAAGATGTTTACTTTGCTTCAGAAGAGGAAAAAGAATTTTCAACTTTTATTATTATTTTGTTAGTTCTTTTAATTTCTAATATAATGAATTTTATTCAAGAAGCTAAATTTTCCAATTTTTCTGAAAAATTAAAAAAAATCATTCAAACTACAACATCTGTTAAAAGAGAGAGCCAAATTATAGAAATACCGTTAGATGAGGTAGTGGTAGGCGATATCATTTGTTTATCGGCCGGCGATATTATACCTGCGGATATTAAATTATTTGAAACAAAAGATTTTTTCGTTAAAGAAGCCACTTTAACAGGAGAATCTGATCCTATTGAAAAAAAAGCTTTTTGTTCGGAAAAATATAATAATATTTTAGAAGATAAAAAACTTGTTTTCATGGGTACAACTGTTGTTTCTGGTTATGCTCAAGGAATTGTTATCTCTATCGGAAATCAAACTTATTTGGGTAAAATAAACCAAATAGCGATTAAAGATAAGCCTCTTTCAACTTTACAAAAAGGTATTAATTCGATTGCTAAAATAATAACAGTTTCTATTTTTATTGTTTTACCTTCTATTGTCTTTTTAAGTTTCATTAAAGCGCCTGACGATTTTAAATTTTGGGAAGTTTTACCTTTCGCTTTAAGTACGGTTTTAGGTTTAACACCTGAAATGTTACCTTTAATAGCGACTACTTCTTTTTTCATTAGTATGGTAGCTTTATCAAAACAAAAAGTAATTGTCAAAAATTTATATTCTATTCAAGATTTTGGCACTATGAATGTTTTATTTACTGACAAAACAGGTACTTTAACTGAGGACAAAATCATTATTGATAATTTTTTAGATATCAACAATAACATCAATAATAGAGTGTTAAAATACACTTATTTAAATAGCTTTTTTCAAACAGGTTTAAAAAATTTGATTGATGCTTCGATTATTGACAAAATGAAACAAAAAAAAGAGGAAGAAGTTTCTTTTCAAAATATTGAACAAGAATTTACTAAAATTGATGAAATTCCTTTTGATTTTAAAAGAAGAATTATGAGCGTCATTGTGGTTGATAAAAAGAAGGAAATAACTATTATCACTAAAGGCGCCATCGAAGAAATGTTAAATATTTGTTCTTATATGGAAATTACTGATCCTCAAACTCAAGAAACTAAAATTATTCAAATTGATAAAGAAAAAATTTTAGAAAAAACTAGTTTTTACAATAATCAAGTTTTTCGCGTGATGGGTGTAGCTTACAAAAGAATTGATAACAATAACCTAGCTGATTCTAAAAAAGAAGCAGACATGGTTCTGATTGGTTTTTTAACTTTATTAGACCCTCCGAAAAAAAGCGCTATTGAAGCAATAGCTTCTTTGAAAAAACATAATGTAGAAGTTAAAATTTTAACCGGTGATAACGAAATTTTATCTAAAATCGTCGCTTCCCAAATAAATATCGCTAACCAAGATTTTTTATTAGGAAATGATGTAGATCAAATGGATGATGAGGCCTTGTATCAAAAAACCCAAAAGATTAATATTTTCGCTAAATTAAATCCAGAACAAAAAGCCAGAATTGTTTCTGTTTTTAAACAAAAAGGCAATGTTGTGGGCTATATGGGAGATGGTATTAATGATGCTGCTGCTATGAAATACGCTAATTTAGCGATATCAGTCGATTCAGGTGTAGATATAGCGAAAGAGTCCGCTGATATTATTCTTTTAGAAAAAGACTTAAAAGTGTTAGAAAATGGTATTTTAGAAGGTCGTAGATCTTATGCGAACACGATAAAATACATTAAATTAACCTTAGCGGCTAATTTTGGCAATATTTTAAGTATTTTAGTGGCTTCTTTTTATTTGCCTTTTGTCCCTTTATTACCTATTCAAATTTTATTTTTAAATTTAATTTATGATTTTTCTTGTTTAGCTTTGCCTTTTAATCATGTAGAAGAAGAAGATTTAATAAAACCTCGTCAGTGGAATTTTAAAAATATTATCCGTTTTATGATGTTTTTTGGAGCTTTAGCTTTTGCTTTTGATGTTTTATTTGCTTTTGGTTTATATTTTATAGAAAGTTCAAAATTAAAAGATTATGGGGCAGAAAAAATTAGTTTATTTCAAACTAGATGGTTTATCTTTTCTATTTGGACTCAATATTTCACTATTTATTGTTTAAGAAACGATAAGTTTTGGCAAAGTTTAAAAAAATCTCGCATGATGTTTTGTTTTTCTATTATTGGCGGAATTTTCGCCCTTTTTTTACCATTTATCCCTGTTTTGAGCAAATCATTAAATTTTGAAAATCCTTTCACTCTTAAATACATTGCTTTATTAGTGGTTTCGTTAACGCTTTATGGTTTTGCTTTATCAATCGTTAAAAAAATTTTTATTAGAAAAAACCAAGAATTATTATAAAAATGATAATATTTGGTTTTAGAGGCTTGCTTATGTCAATTCCGTATGTTTTAAAAATATTGTTATATATTATTATTTTTTGCGTTTTTTTTGTTTTTTCTTTACAAATTTTTTTCAGCAAATATGAATTAACCAAAATAATTTATTCTTTTTTTTTAGGAACCGCTTGTGTTTATTTTATTAATAAATTATTGAATTTAAATGGTATTGATTTAAAAGAAAAATTAGGTTTTGATATTTATACACCTTTATTAACTTTTGTTTTTACCGCTCCTATAGTCATTAAAGCCCCTTATTTAAGATACCATCTACAAGCTCTTTCTAAAACTTGGAAAAGTAGAAAAAACGTTGTTATGGGGAGTAAAAATACTCAAAAAAATATTTTAGATAGTGTTTTAGAATTATCCCAAAGAAAAACAGGCGCTTTGATTACTATTGAAAAGCATCACTCTTTAGAACAATTTGCGCAAAAATCTATTTTAATCGATGGACATGTTACTAAAGAATTATTGTTAAATATTTTTAACGTTAATACACCTTTACATGATGGAGCTGTTATTATTAGAGGAAATAAAATTTTATCAGCTGGAACTTATTTTATGTTATCTGATAATCAACATTTTGAAAAAACTACTGGTTCTAGACATCGAGCGGCTTTAGGTATTAGCGAAAATACAGATAGTATGACGATTGTCGTTTCTGAAGAAACGGGCGATATTTCAATTGCTTTAGAAGGTATCATGTTAAAAACCAATGATAAAAATAAAATTCAAGAATATTTATCTATGTTTATGTTTTAAAAATATTTATATTTTTGAATAGAAATAAGGAAAACTTAATATGAATAAAAGAAAATTAGGCATTGTGGTTGAATCTACTATTGGAGGCGATTTTGGAAGAAGTCTTTTTCCTGATATTAGTGTCGTTCATATGACTATTATATACGATAATAAAGTTTTTAGCGATAAAGATTTTGATAACCAAAAGTTATTGAAATTATTGCATCAAGGGACTAAAGTAACTACCAGTCAACCCAATCCACAAGCTTTTGTTAAAGCTTATCAAGAACAAATTAATTTAGGATACGAGAAAATTATTTGTCTTACTTTATCAAAACATTTAAGTGGCACTTACAATAGCGCTCTTAAAGCTAAACAAATTTTAGGCGATGACCGCATTACTGTTATTGATACAGAAAGTATTGGGCCAGGTACTTATTTCACTCTATCCAGAATTCATCATTATTTAAAAGAAAATGTTTTAACTAATGAAGAAATATTTGAAAAAGTAGTTTTAGAGCAGAAAAAAGGCAGTATATTTTTTTCTTTAGATGAATTGAAATATCTAGCAGCCAATAAAAAAATTAGTAAATTCAAATCTTTTTTAGGTAACTTGTTTAAGATTAAAACGATTTTAAAAATGAAACAAGGTTTTTTTTCTTTAGAAAAAAACGTCCGCACTTGGAAAAGTTGTTTTAGAAATTTATTAAAATATGCTCTTCAATTAAAAGAAGAAGGTGTAGTAGATATTCAAATTATTTATGTTGAAAATCGCGTTATTGTAGATGAATTAATCAAAGAGATAGAAAGTTTGAATGATTCTAATATTAAATTATCAGTATACGGTCAAATGTCTCCTCTTGTTTCAGCCCAACTTGGTTCAAAAAGTTTTGGCATTTACATAAATAAAAAGTATAATCTCATATAAGAGACCTTTTTCAAAAGACAGATAAGATAGATTATTAATGCTTATTTGCAGTTTAAACCTTTTTATTTTTAACGATCTAAAATTTTTTTATTGGATCGTTTAAAAAAAATAAAAATATTTTTATTTCGCTATTTTTAATCATATATGAAATATAATATTCTTATATGTTTTATATATTTTTTTTAAGCATTAAAATAATATATTAATCGAGGATATAAAAAGATGTTAATGAAGATTCAAGAAATAATTTCCGAACAATTATTCATTCCTAAGGAAAAAATTATGTTGGAAACTAGATTAAAAGAAGATTTAGGGATTGACTCTATTGACGCTGTTAACTTAGTATTTAAATTAGAACAAATGTTTAATATTAAAATTAGTGATGAGGCTTTACAACAGTTTAAAACTGTTCAAGAAGTTTGTGATTTTGTTAAACTGAATTCATCTAAATAATAAAATTAGTCAAAATTAAATATTAAGGGGTTTTTTATGTTGTGTTATGATTTTGAAAAAATTGAATCTAAATGGCAACTAAAATGGATAAAAAATAAAACTTTTAAAACTAGTGAAGATTTAACTAAGCCTAAATTTTATTGTTTAGATATGTTTCCTTATCCTTCTTCACAAGGGTTACATGTGGGCCATATTGAAGGTTATACTGCTAGCGATATCGTTAATAGGCTAAAAAGGATGCAACAATATAATGTATTGCATCCTTTTGGTTGGGATTCTTTTGGCTTACCAGCTGAGCAATATGCTTTAAATACTGGTAATCATCCTAAAGAATTCACTTACAAAAACATCAATAATTTTAAAAAACAAATAGAGAAATTAGGTAAAGGTGTAGATTGGGAAAGAGAATTATCTACTTCCGAATCTTATTTTTATCAATGGACTCAATGGATTTTTAAAAAACTTTATGAAAAAAATCTTGCTTCTTTACAAGAGATAGAAGTTAATTTTTGCGAAGAATTAGGAACTGTTTTAGCAAACGAAGAAGTTGTTCCTACTGAGGATGGTTTAGTCTCTGAAAGAGGGTTTCATCCGGTAGTCAAAAAGAAGATGAAACAATGGGTTTTAAAAATTACTGATTATGCTGAAAGACTTTTAGATGACCTAGATTTATTAGAATGGTCACCTCAACTAAAGGAAATACAGAAAAACTGGATTGGTAAAAAAGAAGGTTTTATTTTCGATTTTTCTTTAGCAGATGTCAAAGATAAAAAGATATCAGTTTTTACCACTAAACCTAGTACTATTTTCGGAGTAACAGCCTTAATCTTAGCTCCAGAACATCCTTTAGTAACTGATTTAACCACTCCAGATCGTTGGAATGAAGTAGATGAATACGTTAAACGTACTAAACGTAAAGCTAATTTAGAACGAGATATTAATAAAGAAAAAACTGGAGTTTTTATAGGCAGTTATGCTATTAACTTCGCTAATCAAAAAAAGATCCCTATTTGGATTGCTGATTATGTTTTGCCTCATTACGGTACGGGAGCCATTATGACTGTTCCTTATCATGATAGTAGAGATTTTGAATTCGCTTGTAAATATGATTTAGAAATTATCCCTATTGCTAAATTGCCTGAAGAAACCCAAACTTCTCCTTCTGAAAAGAAAGAACTTCAAGAAGAAAAAGAAATTAAGGTGGAAGACGGTATTTTTATTAATAGTGACTTTTTAAACGGTCTTAATTATGAAGAAGCGAATCTTAAAATTATCGCTGTGGCTCAAAAAAATAATTGGGGACAAGTTAATTTTACATATCAGATGCATGATTGGGTCTTTTCTCGTCAAAGATATTGGGGCGAACCCTTCCCTGTTTATTATGATGAAAACGATAATATTTATTTAAATTCTGATGCGGAGTTACCGTTAGAATTACCTTCAGTGGAAAAGATTGTTGTTTCTGGTGACGGAACATCGCCTTTATCTAATATTTCTTCTTGGATATATTTTGAAAAAGATGGTAAAAAATTTAGAAGAGATTCTAATACCATGCCTCAGTTAGCCGGCAGTTCTTGGTATTACATCGGTTATATTTTAAAAAATTATTTAGGTATGATTCCTTTAAACGCCGATAAAGCGAAAGAATTATTAGATTATTTTTTGCCAGTTGATTTTTATATTGGCGGAACAGAACACGCGGTAGGACATTTATTATATTCCCGTTTTTGGCATAAATTTTTATTTGATTTAGGTTTGGTTTCCAGTAAAGAACCTTTTTTAAAATTAGTTAATCAAGGCATGATTTTAGGTCATGATAATTTGAAAATGAGCAAATCTAAAGGAAACGCTGTTAACGCTTCTTTGATTTTAGAAAAATATGGTTCTGATGTTTTAAGAATTTATATGATGTTTATGGGACCTCTAGAAGATAGTAAAAGTTGGTCCGAACAAGGTTTAAAAGGAGCACAAAGGTTTTTAAACCGTGTTTATAACATGTTTGTTTCATTTGAAGTTGTTTCGCAAGAATTTATCCCTTTAAAGAAAATCATGAACCAAACGATTAAAACAGTTACAGAAGATTATGAAAATTTAAAATTTAATAAAGTCGTTAGTCAGTTGATGATTTTTGTTAATGAAGTTTATAAACATCAAAAAATAGATCAAAAACAAATGAAAATCTTTTTACAATTGTTAAATCCTTTAGCTCCTCATTTAACAGAAGAATTAAACCAAACAGTTTTAGAATCTTCAGAAGAATTAGTTTATTCTCAATGGCCTAATTATGATGAAACATTATTAACTGCTGATAAGGTAGATATTGTGGTTCAAATTAACAGTAAAGTTAAAACTAAAATAAAAGTTGATAAAGATCAAGAAAAAGAAGCTATTTTAGAATTAGCATTGAAAGATAACAAAATCGCTAACTTATTGGAAAAAGGCAAAATCGTTAAAACTATTTATGTTCCTAATAAATTATTGAATTTGGTTGTTCGTTTCGATTCAAGGTGTTCAAATGTATAAAAATTATTTAGAAAGAATATGGCAAAAATATGAGATTACATAAAAAAGGATTAATTATAGTAATTTCAGGTCCATCAGGAGTTGGAAAAGGTACTCTTACAAAGGCTTTGTTAAAAAAAGAAGGTCATAATTTTGTTTATTCTTCTTCCATGACAACAAGAGCCCCTAGAACAGGGGAAATAGAAGGAAAAGATTACTTTTTCGTTGATCAAGCTTTTTTCCAACAAAAAATTAAAGAAAAATATTTTTTAGAACATAATAAGTTTATCGGTAATTATTATGGAACACCTTATGACAAAGTCTTAGATCAAGTTGAAGAAGGTAAAGAAGTTATCTTAGAAATCGATGTACAAGGTTCTTTACAAATTAGAAAACATAAAATTAGCAAAGACGCTATTTTTATTTTCATTGTTCCTCCTACAAAACAGGCTTTATACGATCGTTTAAAGAAAAGAAATACAGAATCTGAAGAGATTATCCGTCAAAGAATGGATAAAGCAGATCAAGAGTTTTTATTGGCTTATAAATATGATTATATCGTAGTGAATGATGATATTGATAAAGCTGTTGATAAAATCATTTCGATCATCATTGCTGAACATTCTAAAGTTAAAAACAGTATTTCTTTTTATTTAACAGAAATTTTAAATAAAAAAGGTTGAAAAAGAAAATGTTAAAAGATAAAAATGAGGGTATTAATCGTCCTTCTATTGATGAATTATTAAAAAGAATTGATTCTAAATATAAATTAGCTTTTTTATCTGGTAAAATAGCTCACGTGATAGAGAAAAACAATAGTTTATCTTCTGTCAAACTTCCTAGTAAAAAAATCGTCAGCAAAGCTTTATCAGAAATTATTAACGATAATTTTAAAATAGTTTTTAAATAAAAAAATGGTTATGGCTAAAGATGAAAAAGGAATTAAACAAGTGACGCCAGATATTCACATTCCCGTTCTCATAAAGGAAGTAATCCAATATTTAGATATTAATCCTCAAGGCATTTATGTTGATGCCACTTTAGGCGGAGGAGGACATAGTTCAGCGATTTTGCAAAAACTCTCTGAAGGCTCTTTATATGCTTTTGATCAAGATTTATTCGCTATTTCTAAATGTCAAGAAATTTTTAAAGAAGAAAAAAGAATTACTTTAATTCATAATAATTTTTCTTTTTTAAAAGAAGAATTAGCGAAAAGAAATATCGATGTTATTGATGGTATTATTTTTGATTTAGGTTTGTCTTCTTTTCAAATCGATGACCCTCAAAGAGGTTTTAGTTATTTAAAAGATTCTTCTTTAGATATGAGAATGAATCGAAACCAAAGCCAATCGGCTCAAACTATTATTAATAATTACAGTTACGAACAGTTGAGAGATATCTTTTTTATTTATGGCGAGGAACCTAAATCAACTTTAATAGCAAAAGAAATCGTTAAAAGGCGCCCTTTAAAAAATACTTTAGAATTGGTAGAAATTACTGATAAATTTTATTTTTCTTACGGTAAGAAGGACAAAAGAGGCCATAGCGCTAAAAGAGTTTTTCAAGCTTTAAGGGTGGAAGTCAATCAAGAATTGCAAGTTTTAACAAAAGCTTTGCAACAAGCTCTTCAATTATTGAAAAAAAATGGTAAAATGGTAGTGATTAGTTTTAATTCTTTAGAAGATCGTTTGGTTAAAAACTTTTTTAAAAAAAACAGTCATACTCATGTTCTTCCTAATTTACCTATTAAAGAAAAAGATATTCCTCCTTCTCCTTTGAAAATTATAACTAAAAAAATTATTTGTCCTAGTGAGGAAGAATTAAAATTAAATCTTCGCAGTCGTTCGGCAAAATTAAGAGCAGCTGTTAAAAATATTTAAAATTTTTTAAAAAAAACATTATTTTTGTAATAAAAACATCTTTTTATTTGCAATAAATTTAAATTTAATATATAATAAAAATGCTTGTTTTTTTAGTTATGATATAATAAAAATTATTTAAATTTTATAACGTTTTATATTATTTCAAAACGTTTCTTTTTTAAAATAATATAGAATATTTTATTTTTTATAAAAACTAACTATTTATCACATTAAAAAAATATTTGTTTTATAAAAAAATATATTTGGGAAGTTATTGTCATTATCATCAAAATCAAGAAAGGAGAATAAGAACAGTGGCTCAAGAACAAGAAGTTGTTAAAATTCTTTTAAAAACTTACGATCATCATTTGATAGATCAAGCAGCAAAAAAAATTATCACTAGTATTTCCAAAACAGGAGCTCAGATAAAAGGTCCAATACCTCTTCCAACTAAAAACGAGGTTTTTACTGTTTTACGTTCGCCTTTTGTAAATAAAGATAGTAGAGAACAATTTGGTCGTTCTACTCACAAACGTTTAATTCAAATTATTAATCCGAATGCTAAAACAATCGATGCTTTAATGCACATTAATTTACCATATTCAGTAAATATTTATTTAAAAAATAAATAAATAAAAAAAGAAAAAAATTATTTTGATAATTTTAAGAAAGGGGAACAAAATGGCTAAAGGAATTTTGGGAAGAAAATTAGGAATGACTCAAATTTTTGATGAACAAGGATTTGCAATCCCTGTTACTGTTGTGGATGTTTCTGATAATGTTGTTTTACAACAAAAAACTATAGAAAAAGATGGATATCAAGCCACTCAATTAGGATTCGCTTCTAAAAAAGAAAAATCGTCCACAAAACCACTTATCGGTCATTTTGGTAAAGCCAGAACTACTCCTAAGTATTTTGTTAGAGAGTTATCTTTTTTACCTGACTTTAAAAACGAATTAGCTTCTCTAGAAGTAGGAAAAACATTAACACAAGATATTTTCCAAGCAGGAGAAATAGTTGATGTTGTAGGAGTTAGCAAAGGTAAAGGCTTTGCTGGTTCAATTAAAAGACACAACCAAAGTAGAGGGCCTGAGAGTCACGGTTCTAGATACCACAGAAGACCTGGTTCGATGGGTCCTATTAAAGGTAATATTACAGGCAAAAAATTACCTGGACACATGGGTTGTGAAACAGTTACTGTTCAAAATTTAAAAATAGTTTCTGTTGTTTCTGATAAAAAATTATTTTTAATTAAAGGCAATGTTCCAGGGCCTAAAAAAGGTTTCTTAATGATTAAAACTGCTGTGAAAAAAATGACAAGGAGGGAGGGACCAAATGCCTAAATGTAATGTTTTTGATCAAAATGGCAAAATGAGTTCAGAAATTGTTTTGTTAGACCAAGTTTTCGGTATAAAACCTAATCAACAAGTTTTATATGATGTTGTTAACAAACAAAGAGCAGCAATGCGTCAAGGAACTCATTCAACTAAAAATAGATCTGCAGTTTCCGGCGGAGGAAGAAAACCTTGGGCTCAAAAAGGCACAGGTAATGCTCGTCACGGCACGATTCGTTCTCCTTTATGGAGAGGTGGTGGAGTTGCTTTCGGTCCGAAACCAAGAGATTATGATTTTAAAATAAATTGGAAAGTTAGAAGATTAGCTTTAAATTCCGCTTTGTCATTGCAAACTCAAAAAAATAACTTAACCGTAGTTGAATCTTTAAAATTAGAAACACCAAAAACTAAAGAATTTCAACAAATTTTAAAAAATTTAAAAATTACAGAAAAAGTTTTAGTAATAGTTACAGAAATAACTGAAAATTTAATGCGTTCTGCTAATAATTTACCTCAAGTAACTTTAGAAAGCGCTTCTCATGTAAGTGTTTATCAAATCTTGAACGCTAAACGTTTATTTGTAACTAAATGTGCTATTGCTCATTTTGAGGAGGTTTTAAACAATGATTAAATATTATGAATGGCTTAAAACTCCTGTTATCACTGAAGCTACTAATAAAAAATTAGAATTACAAAACGAATACACTTTTAAAGTGGATAAAAGAGCTAATAAAATAGAAATTAAAAAAGCTGTTGAACACATTTTTAATGTTAAAGTTTTAGCTGTACGTACTAGTAATGTTTTACCTAAATACAAAAAAAAGGGCAAATACGAAGGTTATACGGCATCTTATAAAAAAGCTATCATTAAATTAGTTCCTGGTCAAAGAATAGACATTTTTAGCGATTCTGATTCAAAATAAAAAAAACAAAAGATTAATTTTTTTTAAAAATTAAAGAAAGGTTAACCATTGTATGTCTATTAAAAAATATAAACCTATATCTAATGGTAGTCGTAATATGAGACTGCAAAGTTTTGACGAGATCACTACTTCCAAACCTGAAAAAAGTTTATTACGTTCTAAAAAAAGTACAGGCGGAAGAAATAATCAAGGAAAAATTACTGTAAGGCATCATGGCGGCGGAGTAAAACAAAAATATCGTATTATTGATTTTAAACGTAATAAAGACAATATAGTTGGCAAAGTTGCTACTGTTGAATATGATCCAAATCGTAACGCTAATATTTCTTTAATCCATTATAAAGACGGAGAAAAAAGATATATTTTAGCTCCTAAAGGTTTAACTGTAGGAACTGAGATTACTGCTGGTTCTAATGCTGAAATTAAAGTAGGCAATACTTTACCATTAAAAAATATTCCTGCTGGTTCTTTTGTGCATAATATTGAGTTAAAACCTGGTAAGGGCGGACAATTAGCACGCAGCGCGGGAACTTCTGTTCAAATCGTTAAAAAAGAAGAAAAATATGTTGTTCTTAGTTTGCCTTCCGGAGAGATTAGACAAGTTTTATCCACTTGTAGAGCCGCTATTGGCGTTATAGGGAATGAAACTTATAAGTTGATTAGAAACGGTAAAGCAGGAAGAACGCGTTATTTATCTATCAGACCAACTGTTAGAGGTTCTGCAATGAATCCTAACGATCACCCTCATGGCGGAGGAGAAGGTCGTGCTCCTATTGGACGTAAGTCACCTATGACTCCTTGGGGTAAAAAAGCTCGTGGAGTTAAAACACGTAAAAAAAATAAATTTTCTAATAGTTTAATTTTAAAACGTCGTAAGAAATAAAATAAAGAGGTAAATTTATGGCTCGTTCGATTAAAAAAGGTCCTTTTTATGATGAACATTTATTAGCAAAAGTACTAAAACAGAACGCAACAAAAAATAAAAAAGTTATTCAAACGCGTTCACGTAGATCCACTATTTTACCAGAATTTATCGGTCACAAAATCGCTGTTTATAACGGAAGAGAATACGTTATTTCTTCCATTACAGAAGATATGGTGGGGCACAAATTAGGTGAATTTTCTCCAACTCGTACTTTTCGTGGACATGCTAAAAAAGATAAAAAAATTCAAAAAAAATAATTTAGAAAGGCATTAAACATATGAATGTAAAAGCTATTGCAAATCAGATGTCTGTTGCTCCTAGAAAAACACGTTTAGTAGCCGATTTAATCCGTGGCAAACATGTTAGAGAAGCACAAGCAATTTTGATGTTTACCCCAAAAGCAGCATCTCCAATCGTTTCAAAGCTTTTAAAAAGTGCTGTTGCCAACGCTGTTCATAATTTTAGCCTTAAAGAAGAAGAATTATACGTGAAAGAAATTTTCGTTAATGAAGGTCTTCGCTTAACTCGTTTATTACCAAGAGCTAAAGGGAAAACTGATAAAATTAAGAAAAGAACTTCTCATATTACAATAGTCGTTTCTTCCAAAACGGTAGAAGAAAAGAAAACAGTTAAAAAGCAATCAGCCATCCAACAAATAGAAGGAAAGGAGATAGTTGAAAATGGGTCAAAAGAGTAGTCCAACCGGTTTAAGATTAGGAATTATTAGAAATTGGGATTCCAAATGGTACGCCGAAGATAAACAAGTTCCTAATTTAATTCTTGAAGATTATCAAATCAGAAATTTAATTAATAACCATTATCCTAAAGCAACTATTTCCCGTATTGAAATTCAACGTTTTAAAAAATCTAACAAAGAACAAATCCAAATTTTTTTATACACTTCAAAATTAGGCATAGTTGTTGGACCTGAAAACAAAGAAAAAAATAAATTAGTTGAAAAAATCAAAAAATTGATTAAAAAAGATATTATTTTAAACGTCTTAGAAGTTAAAAACCCTGATAAAGTGGCTATATTGGTAGCACAAAATTTAGCTATCCAATTAGAACAAAGAGCTTTTTTCCGAGCTGCTCAAAAAATGACAGTGCAAAAGGTTTTAAAAACAGGCGTTAAAGGTGTTAAAATTATTATTTCTGGTCGTTTAGGCGGCGCTGAAATAGCTAGACAAGAAACCCTTTCTAAAGGACTTGTTCCTCTTCATACTCTAAGAGCGGATATCGATTATGCTTTTGAAGAAGCTCACACTACTTATGGCGTTTTAGGCGTTAAAGTATGGATTTATCATGGCGAAGTTTTACCTAAACAAACTATCGAAGATACTAGAAAATTATTAGTTTCTCAACATGATGAAAAAAGAGTCAATCCTCAAGATAGAAAACCAAAATTTGACGTCATAAGATCTAAATTTTCTGATAGAAAGTCAAAATTTGAAAATAAAAAAACATTGTCAAAAAAAGTTAACAATACTAAAAATGTTAAAACAAAAATAACGTCCTAGATGGGGAAAGAGGTAAATAATTATGTTAATGCCGAAAAAAACTAAATACCGTCGCCCACATCGTGTAAGTTACGAAGGAAAATCTAAAGGTAAAAATAAGATCAATAATGGTAATTATGGTCTTATAGCAAAAGAAGGAGCTTGGATTACTAGCCAACAAATAGAATCTGCTCGTATTGCTATGACTCGTCATATGAAAAGAGAAGGTAAAGTTTGGTTAAACATCTTCCCTCATTTATCTTTAACTAGAAAGCCTTTAGAAGTTCGAATGGGTTCCGGAAAAGGTGCTCCTGAATTTTGGGTAGCGGTTGTTAAAAAAGGCAAAGTACTTTTTGAAGTTAGTGATCTTAATAATTTAGAAAAAACAGAAAAAGAAGCTCTAAGACTTGCATCTCATAAATTACCTATTAAAACTAAAATCGTTAAAAGAGGTCAAGAATAATGAAAATCAAAGACGTTCGCAAAATGACAAACGAAGAATTAAATGCTAAAATTCTTCATTTTAAAAAAGAATTATTTGAAACTAAATTACAATTAGAATTATCTAAAACAAAAAATACTTCTCGTGTGCGTAAAATAAGAATCATAATTGCACAAATAAAAACAGTTTTAAATGAAAGAAGGTTATCTCACAATGTAGTTATTGAGAACAACCTAAAAGAGTCTAAAACATCAGTTGAAGAACAAAAATCAATTCAAAATAATCCATTAGAAAACGACAAAGCGGAAACTCCAAAGGTAGAAACTGCAGAAGTTGAAACTGAACAAGTGGAAAACGAAGAAAAAAATAAAGAATCAGATACACAAAAATAAATATATATTTTTTGCAAATAAAATATATATTTATTTTTGTAGATTCCTTATTTCAATAAAATTCAAAAAAAGAAAAGGAGGTTGATTTCAATGCGTAATTCTAGAAAGATTTTATCAGGCATAGTTGTTTCTGATAAAATGCAAAAAACAATCACTGTTGCTGTGGATACTTACAAAAAAGATCCTTTATACAAAAAAAGAGTGAAAAAAACTAACAAATTTCATGTTCACGATGAAAAAGAAGTTGCAAAAGTAGGCGATTTAGTTAATTTTATGGAAACAAGACCTCTTTCTAAAACTAAAAAATTCCGTTTATTCAAAGTTGTCAATGCCAAAAATAAGGAGTCTCAAATATGATTCAAAAAAATACTCGTTTAGTAGTGGCAGACAATAGCGGAGCTAAAGAGGTTTTAGTTATTGGTATTCCTGGTGGAAGTAAAAAACGTTACGCTCATATAGGCGATTTAGTTGTAGTAACTGTAAAAAAAACTATCGCTTCTAGCGCAGTTAAAAAAGGAACAGTCACAAAAGCTTTAATTTTACGCACTAAACATGGTTTAAAAGGCAAGGACGGCAGTTATATTAAATTCGATGATAACGCAGTTGTTATTGTTAAAGACGATATGACACTTAAAGGAACAAGAATATTTGGACCTGTTGTTAAAAATCAAAAGTTAAGAGATAATAATTTTTCTAAATTTCTGTCTTTAGCTGAAGAAGTATTTATAATATGAGGTATGATGAATGTATATTAAAGTAGGAGATATAGTTGCTATTATCGCCGGAAAAGATCGTTTTTCAACTGATGAAAAAGGTAAAAAAACTCTTAAAAGCGGAAAAGTAGTAAAATTTTTTTTTAAAGAACAAAAAGTTTTAGTTGAAGGAATAAATATTGCTACTAAACATAAAACTCCTTCAGACAATGAAAATAAAGGAAATATCGTTAAAGAAGAATTGCCTATTCATGTTTCTAATGTTGCTGTAATAGATCCTGTTAAAAACGTGCCTACACGTGTTGGTTACCGTTTTGAGTCAGGTAAAAAAGTACGTTATGCAAAAAAATCAGGCACTACTTTAGATATTTCTAAATAAAGAAGGTTTGAATAAATGAAAAAAGAGAATCATTATACTGAAAATAATTCGTTTTTGGCTTTAAAAGAAATTTTTAATTTTAAATCAGTAATGCAAGTTCCTAAAATAGACAAAATAGTGATCAATGTAGGGATAGGCGAAGCTGTTACTAATATTAAAGTTTTGGATGAATTTTCAGAACAATTAACTGCTATCAGTGGGCAAAGACCTGTTATCATTAAAGCTAAAAAATCTATCTCTAACTTCAAGTTAAGAGAAGGAATGCCAATCGGTTTAAAAGTTACTTTAAGAGGTGACAAACAAAAATCTTTTTTAAACAAATTAATCCATATCGCATTACCTCGTGTAAGAGATTTCAGAGGAGTTCCTACTAAGTCTTTTGACGGTAGAGGGAATTACGCACTTGGCATTAAAGAACAAATTATTTTCCCTGAAATTAGTTTTGATAAAGTTAAAAAAATTTTTGGAATGGATATTTGTATTGTCACTACAGCAAAAAACGATGAAGATGCTAGAAAATTATTAGAATTTCACGGCATGCCTTTTCAAAAAAATAAATAAAATGGAGTTTTTATGGCTAAAAAATCAAGAATAGTGAAAAACCAAAAACAAAAAGCTTTATTTTTAAAATATAAAGACTTACGTTTTGAGTTAAAACAAAAAAAAGATTATAAAGGTTTATCTCGCCTTCCTGTGGAATCCTCCCCTGTTCGTCTTAAAAATATAGATCAGATTGATGGTAGATCAAGAGGATATATGAGAAAATTCGGATTATCTAGAATTAAATTTCGTGAATTAGCTAATAAAGGCGAAATTCCTGGTATTAAAAAAGCTAGTTGGTAATAAAAAAAGGAGAACACAAATATGGTTATGACAGACCCTATTGCTGATTTATTAACAAGAATCCGCAACGCTAATACGATGCGCCATGCAAAAGTTTTAGTTCCGGCTTCTAAGTTAAAAATTAAAATGTTAGAAGTTATTAAAAAAGAAGGTTTTATTAAAGATTTTAATTTAGATGTAGCTAAAAGAAACGTTATTATCCAATTAAAATATAATTCCGAAACAAAAGAAAGAACTATTAAAGGTTTAAAAAGAGTTTCTAAATATGTTGGCGTTGATGAAATTCCTAGAGTCTTAAGTGGATTAGGAGTAGCTTTAATATCTACTTCTAAAGGGATTTTAACCGATCAAGAAGCTTTATCATCTCAAATTGGTGGAAAAGTTTTAGCTTATATTTGGTAACTATTAAGGAGAAAGACATGTCACGAGTAGGAAATAAAGTTATTACAGTTCCTAAAGGTGTAGAAGTGGACATTAAAGATAACAATTTTATCATAGTTAAATCTTCTAAAGGGCAATTAGAATATCAATTTAATCCTTCTTTAAAAATCGATTATAAAGATAATTTAATTTCTGTAAAAAGGCCTAACGATAAAATTTTTATGAAAAAAATTCACGGCACTACAAGAGCTTTATTAAATAATATGATTACCGGTTTAGATCAATTTTTTGTTAAAAAAATGGAAATCGTTGGTTTAGGTTATAACGTTCAAAAGAAAGACTCAACTTTAACTTTTAATTTAGGTTTTTCGCATCCGATCGTTATGAATATCCCTGCCGGTTTAGAAGTAGAAATCGTTAAAAGCACAGAAATTACCGTTAAAGGTGTAGATAAACAATTTGTAGGGGAATTCGCTGCTAAAAATGCCAAATTATCCAAACCAGAACCTTACAAAGGCAAAGGGATACGTTATGTTGGCCAATATATTCATCGAAAAGCTGGCAAGAGTGCTAAAAAATAAGAAAGGACATTTATTTAAGCTATGATTAATAAACAATCTTCACAAGTTTTACGTAAAAAACGTCATTTACGTTTAAGAAAAAAAGTGATAGGAACTAATACTAAACCGCGTTTAAATGTTTCTTATTCTAATAAATATTTTTATGCACAAATAATCGATGATCAACGTAAAGTTACTTTGTGCAGTGCTCATAGTAAAGAAATTAATGCCAACGTAGTTAATACAAAGGTTGCTTCTGATATAGGTACACTGATTGCTAAAAAAGCTTTAGAAAAAGGCATTACTAATGTTGTTTTTGATCGTGGCGGACGTTTATACCATGGTCGTATAAAAGTTTTAGCTGATTTTGCCCGAAAGGAAGGTTTGCAATTTTGAAAGTAAATAGAATGAAAAAAGAATTCGTTAATAAAAGAGCCTCTTCAATGGAAGAAAAAGTAATTAAAATTAATAGAATTACCAAAGTTGTTAAAGGTGGTCGTCGTTTTCGTTTTTCCGCTTTAGTTGTTGTCGGTGACAAAAAAGGGAAAGTAGGTTTTGCTACTGGTAAAGCGCAAGAAATAATTGATGCTATTAAAAAAGCTTTAGAAAAAGCTAAAAAAGAAATGGTTGATATCGCTTTAGTAGGAACTACTATTCCTCACCAAATTACTGGTCATTTTGGTGCAACAAAAGCTTTCTTAAAACCAGCTTCCAAAGGGACAGGTATCGTTGCTGGTGGTAAAGCTGCCAGAACTGTTTTGGAATTAGCAGGAATTAGCGATATTTTAACTAAGTCTTTAGGTTCAAGAACTTCCGTTAACGTTTTAAGAGCTGTAATGGATGGTTTAAAAAATTTAAGAACTATTAAAGACGTTGAAAGAGCAAGAGGAATTTCTTTAGAAGCGAAAATTAAAGGAATAACGAAATGAAAAAATTAGAAATTACTTTATATAAAAGTTTAATTGGAAGAACTCCTAATCAAGTAAAAAACGCTCACCACTTAGGATTAAGAAAAATTAATCAAAAAGTGATTAAAGAAGATATTCCTACTGTTAGAGGAGTTCTTAAAAAAATACATCATTTAGTTGTGGTAAAAGAAGTATTGGAAGGGAGATTTTAATTTATGTTACATTTATTAAAACCAGTTAAAGGCGCTAGAAAAACAACTAAACGTTTAGGTCGTGGTCCAGGCAGTGGTAATGGTAAAACTTCTGGTAAAGGACATAAAGGTCAATTAGCTCGTTCTGGCGGTGGCACTAGACCAGGTTTTGAAGGCGGACAAATCCCTTTTTTCCAAAGAATTCCTAAAAGAGGGTTCCACAATTTTAATCAAAAAAAATATTTTTTAATTAATTTAAAAGATTTAGAAATTTTTGACAATAATACTGTAATTAATAGAGAATTATTATTGAAAAAAAGACTTATCAAGAAAAACACTTCTGATATCAAAGTATTAGCAAATGGCACTTTCACTAAAAAATTAACAGTACAAGCGTCTAAATTTTCTAATAAAGCTCAAGAATTGATTCAACAAGCTGGCGGAAATGTCGAAATATTGAAGGTAGCATAAGATGAAAATGGTAATAGATTTTCTTCGTGATAAAAGTAAAATAATTAAAAAAATTTTATTTACTTTAGTTATTTTATTTATCTTTGTTATCGGTAATAAATTAGTTATTCCTTCTGTGACGGTTCAAGAAAAATTTCTTTTTGACATTAAACAATATTTTTCTAAGTCTAGTTTATTTGAAGCTAATGGTTCTATATATTTTTTATCTTTAGGGGTTTATCCTTATATTACTGCCTCTATTATTGTCCAGTTTTCGCAAAAATTATTTCCTTTTATGAAAGAATGGCAAGAGCAAGGCGAAAGAGGAAAATATAAAACGAATTTAGTTACTCGCTCTTTGACTTTACTATTTGCGGTAGGATTGGCCTTATCTTCTATTCAACGCGATGGAATATCCTCGCTCGCTAACAATAAAGCACACGTTTTAACCATAGTGTTTTTTTTAGTGGTCGGAGCCTTCATTAGCGTTTGGTTAGCTGATTTAATCACTTCTAAAGGGATAGGAAACGGTATTTCTATTTTCGTAGCAATTAGTGTAAGTAAAAATTTATATGACACGCTGAAATTTTTAACCAACGTCAACGATCCAAACTTTGTAGCTAAAAGAATCTTCACTTTAGTAGTTCTGTTAATCTTGTTAATTTTAACAGTGATTTTATCAGCTGCTTATTTAAAAGTGCCAATCACTTACGCTACTAAACAAAATAATGATAAAATAAAAAATCATATCCCTTTAAAACTTAATACTTCAGGAATTTTGCCAGTTATTTTAGCCAATAGTTTATTGCAAGTTTTTGGAACTATTTCTCTTTTGTTGGGGCCAGAAAATGGTTTTTCCCAATGGGTAAATCGATTTCAGGATTCTCAAAGTAATTATTTAGGTTTAGGTTTTTTCGTTTACTTATTATTAATTTTGTTATTTTCAGTTTTTTCTACTTTTATAACTATCAATCCGGCAGACATTGCCGAACATTTATCAAAACAAGATGCTTACTTAGAAGGGGTAAAACCTGGAGACGAAACAGTTTATAAAATTACTCAAAAATTATTTAAAGTAACAGTCATCGGTGCTTTTGCTTTAACTGTCTTAGCTGCTTTACCCGAATTGATTAAATTTTTTGTTTGGGCTAGTGATTCTGACAAAACACTCAAAGTTCAATTAGGCGGCACTAGTCTTTTAATTGTTGTAGGTGTGGCTGTTGAAGTAATGCAACGTATAACTACTCAAACTAACGTTAAGAAATTATACAAAAAATTATTTTAAATAATAAAATTTTATAAATTAAAAAGAAATCATTATGTTTAGATTTAAGGCAGGTTACCCTTTATGATAATAATTAAATCAAAGAATGAAATTGCTATAATGAGAAAAGCAGGTCAAATTTTATCTTCTATAAGAAAAGAATTAATCCTTTCTTTAAAAGAAGGCGTTTCTACTTTTGCTTTAGATATGATTGCTCGTGAATTGATTGAAAAACATGGAGTGGTTTCCGCTTTTAAAGGTTATAAAGGTTTTGATGGTTATATGTGCACTTCAGTTAATGAAGTTATCGTGCACGGAATACCATCTAAAAAACAAATTTTAAAAAAAGGTGATATCATTACGATTGATATGGGGATCAAATATCAAGGTTATTACGTTGATTCAGCTTGGACTTACACCATCGGTAAAGTTTATAAAAAAGTAGCAACTCTTTTGGAAAACACTGAAAAGTCTTTATTCGCTGGAATAGAACAAGTTAAACCAGGAAATCGCATTTCTGATATTTCTGCAGCTATTTTTGAAATTGGTAAAAAGAATAAATACGGTATAGTTGAGGTTTTTTCAGGACATGGAATTGGTTTGCAATTGCATGAAAAACCTTATATTTTTAATTTTGATTTTGTTGATAAAGATTACATCTTACAACCAGGAATGACTTTTTGTATTGAACCTATGTTTACTTTAGGTACTAAAGAAGTTAAAATATTGAATGACGGTTGGACTGCTATAACAGCAGATAACAGCTTAAGTGCTCATTTTGAACACACAGTTTTAGTGACCGAAAATGGATATGAAATTTTAACATTAACATAAACAAAGAAATAGGAAAATAAAAATAAATATGGTTAATCCAAATATTATTGAATTTGATGATGCTATAGTAGTCGGCATTTTACCTAATGCTAAATTTAAATTAGAACTTTCTAATAAAAACATTATTAATGCTCATATTTCAGGCAAAATACGTAGCAATAACATTCGTATTTTGTTAGGTGATAAAGTGAAAGTAGATTCTAAAGGGCGTATTGTTTATCGTTATATCGATAAAAGATAATAATATTTTTTTAAATAAAAGGAGATATTTAAAATGAAAGTTAGAGCTTCTGTTAAAAAACGTAGTGCTGATGACATCATTGTACGTCGCAAAAAAAGAGTTTATATTATAAATAAAAAAAATCGTCGCAATAACCAAAGACAAGGGTAATTTGGAAAGGAGTTTGTAAATGGCAAGAATTGCAGGAATAGATGTTCCTCGCGATAAAAGAGTAGTAATCTCACTTACTTATATTTATGGTGTTGGACTTAAAACTTCTCAGCAAATTTTAAGTGAATTAAATATAGATGAAAATATTCGCGTTAAAGATTTAACTGAAGAACAATTATCTAGCATAAGAAATGAATTAAGTAAAATGAGTGAAGGTGCTCTAAGACGTGAGACTGCTTTAGTAAATATTAAACGTTTAATGGAAATCGGTTGCGATAGAGGAATACACCACCGTAAAGGCTTACCAGTAAGAGGACAAAAAACTAGAAACAATGCTAAGACGGCTAAGAAAAATCGTAAAAAACTGGCTTCAAGCGTTAATAAAGATAAAAAAAGTAATAAGAACGCGAAAAGAGGGAGATAATAAATGGCTCAAAAAAAACGCATAAAGCGTAAAAAAATTAAAAAAAATATTCCTTTTGGTATAGCTCATATTCATACTACTTTTAATAATACCATATTGACTATTACCGATTTAGAAGGTGATGTAATCACTTGGAGCAGTGCAGGTTCTTTAGGTTTTAAAGGTAGCAGAAAATCAACTTCTTTTGCAGCTCAACAAGTAGCTAGAAAAGTAGCAGGATTGGCTAAAGATCAAGGAATGCAAAAGGTTGAAGTCTTTATTAAAGGTCCAGGAGTAGGCAGAGAAACTTCTATTCGTTCTTTACAAGAATCAGGTTTAGAAATTACCGCTATTAAAGATGTTACTCCTATTCCTCATAATGGTTGTAGGCCACCTAAACGTCCTCGTGGTTAATTAAAGGAGTAGAAAATGAAAAAATTAAAATTTTTAAGGCCTATTATGTTAGTTGACAATGAAAATGATGATGCTTTTGATAAAAGATTCGTTATCCAACGTTTAGAAAAAGGATACGGAACTACAATCGGAAATTCTTTGAGAAGAGTTTTATTATCTTCTTTACCAGGTGCCGCTATTGTAAACGTTCGCATTGATGGTGTAGAACATGAATTTACCGTTATGGACGGTGTTTATGAAGATATTATGACTATCATTTTAAATTTAAAAAAAGTCGTTATTGCTGTTGATTCCCAAGATGAAGATTTTGAACAAAAGTTGGAAATTGATATTACAGGCGAAAAAACAGTAACAGCTGCAGATTTTAATGTTGTTGATGGAGTTGATATCATTAATAAAGATCAAGTAATAGCTCATGTATCAGAAAACACTCGTTTCCGTATGGAAGCGACAGTAAGAAGAGGCATTGGTTATGAAAGCGCTGCGAATAACAAGGTTTTTAATAAAAACGAATTCGGAGTTATAGCGATCGATTCTTTATATACGCCAGTTGTAAAAACAACTTACACTGTGGAGCAAAAGTTAGGCAACAAAGAAGAGTTAGTGGTTGATATCGAAACTAATAAAGCTATTACCGCTAAACAAGCTTTATCTACAGCTTCTAAAATTTTAGCAGATCATTTTAATGTTTTAGTTAATTTATGCGAACAAGAACAACAAAATGACTTTATTTATGAAGCAGAAATTGAAAATTACAATCATGCTTTAGATTTGAAAATCGAACAATTAGAATTGTCTGTGAGACTATTAAATAGTTTGAAAAAATCAGGCATTAATACTGTAAAAGAATTAGTGAGTCAAAAAGAAAAAGATATTTCTAAATTAAACAGTTTAGGTAAAAAATCTTTTGATGAATTAAAAGCAAAAATGAACGAATTAGAACTTCGTTTCGATATGCCAATAAACGACAAATAAAATATTTTTTTAGAAAGTGGGTTAAAATTAAAAAATGGCTTACAGTAAATTAAGACGTACTACCCCTCAAAGAAAATCTTTATTAAGAAGTTTAGTTTCCAGTTTGATCGCGAACGAACAAATTGTAACTACTTTTTCTAAAGCTAAAGAATTGAGAAGAGCAGTTGAAAAATCTATAACTTTAAGTAAAAAAAACACTTTACACGCAAGAAGACAAGCATCTCTTTTAATGTTTGACGAAAAAATAGATGAAAATAAAACTGTTTTACAAAAGTTATTTAACGAATTATCTGCCAAATATCAAGACAGACCGGGCGGTTATACTAGAATTATCAAAACTGAACCTCGCAAAGGCGACGCTGCCCCTATGGCAATCATACAACTTGTTTAATCTTTGATCAAATAAGTTTTTTTATTAAATAGAGAAAAGTTTATTTCTCTTTTTTCTGCAAAATGAAACAAAATTGATTCATTTGGTCTTTTTTTATGTGCCAAATAATTAATTTTTTATTTAAAAAAGTATATTTTTTCTTATTAGATTAAATTCTCTTATTATAAAAAAATATACCTTTTTATTTTTTATAATAAGAATATTTAAAATGATCAAGTTTATTTTAATTATTCTTATTTTTATAATGGTTAAAATAAATAAAATTAGGTTATAAAATGATAATTGTTAAAGGTTTAAATTTTAGTTACAAAGAAAAACAAATTCTTAATGATTTGAATTTTAAGATAAATCCTGGAACATGGGTTTCTATAATAGGCAATAATGGTTCAGGCAAGTCTACTTTAGTTAAAATTTTAATCAGTTTATTGCAATATCAAAAAGGACAAATTATGATCAACGGCTTAGAGTTGAATGAAGATAATTTGTCTGATATTCGTCCTCTTATGGGGATTGTTTTTCAAAACCCTGATTATCAATTTATCGGATTCGATGTACGAAGTGATATAGCTTTCGGTCTAGAAAACCAAAATTTACCAAGAGAAAAAATGCAACAAAAAATTTTTGAGGTTTCTCGTTCTTTAGGTATTTATGATTTATTAGACAAAAAACCTCAAGAACTATCTGGTGGTCAAAAACAAAAAGTTGCTATTGCTTCTGTTTTGGCTATGGAACCAGAAATTATTATTTTTGACGAACCAACAGCTTTTTTAGATCCTCAAGGAGTTAAAGAAATTCATAATATTATCAAAAACATTCATCAACAAAAAAATAAGATTTTAATCACTATCACACATGATTTATCTTTCGCTTTGCAAAGCGATGAGATTATTATTTTAGAAAAAGGCCATCTATTAAAACATGATAAACCAGCAAATTTGATTAAAGAACCTTCTTTTTTGGAAAAATATTTTGTTAATTTACCTTTATCTTTGAAACTTTATTATGAATTATTAAAAAAAGATGAAAATTTATCTCATGAAAAAACAGAATCTTTGCAAAAAATAAAGGAAATCTTATGGCAATACAGTTTAAAAATGTAAGTTATTATTACGATAAAACAAAAGCACATGCTATCAAAGATATTAATTTAAAAATTAACGAAAATAATGAATTTATCGCGTTAATTGGTCAAATTGGTTCGGGAAAATCTACTTTGGTTCAATTGATGAACGGTTTATTAACGCCTTCAGAAGGTGAAATAGAAGTTTTTGGGCAAAAAATAAATTCCAAAACGCCTGAAAAACGTTTAGTTCCTTTGAGAAGTAAAATTGGTTTAGTTTTTCAATTCCCTGAATATCAACTTTTTGAAACAACTGTTTTAAAAGATGTGATGTTTGCTCTTAAAAATTTGAAAATAAATAATAATACTTCAGAAAAGAAAGCTATTTCTGTTTTAAAAAGGTTAGGTATTGAAGAAGATTTATTTATTTCTTCTCCTTTTAAATTATCTGGCGGACAACAAAGAAAAGTGGCTATTGCCGGCATTTTAGTTATGGATCCTGCTATTTTAGTTTTAGATGAACCTACGAGAGGTTTAGATGTCAAAAGTCAAATTGAAATTATGAATTTTTTTCAAGAATTATTTCAAATAGAAAAAAAAACCATTATTTTTATCACTCATAATATAGATTTAATATCAGAATACGCCAATAGAGTGATTTTTTTAGAAAAAGGTCAAATCATGTTTGATGGCTCTAAAGAAGACTTTTTTATGAATGAAAAATTCAATAAATTTGAAGCTTATAAACCGCAAACTTTCCAACTGGCGCATTTTTTAGAAAAAGAATTGAACATCCCCTTTATTCCTACTTATTCTTTTGAAGAAATGTTGAAATATTTAAAAAAATTTTATAAAGGAAATAATGGTTTAGATGATTAATTTCGATTTGCAACAAAAACCTGATTTAAATAAAAAATCTTTTTTATATAACATTAATCCGGCAATTAAAATCATCGCTATCATTGCGTTTTTTAAAATTATTTTTAGTTTAGATGTCTCTTTTTTTTCCAAAGGAACAAACCTATTAGAAAAAGCTTTATTTTTCGGACATTTCGTTTTTCTAATTTTGGTTTTATTTTTTTTGTTAATGCATCTGAATTTTTCTGTCGTTAAAATGTTAAAACGTATTTCTCATTTGAAATTTCTTATTGCATTAAGTTTAATTTTTCATATTTCTTTAAAAGAAGAAACCGGAAGAGACATTTCTTTTCAAGTGTGGAATGTTTACTTAATGTTGTTCAGTTTAGGGGTTTTTTATTTCGTTTTTAAAAAGATCTTTCCGAAAAATATTTATCCTTTTTTGTTTGTTATCTTTTTCTTGGCAATGCCTTTTCTTACTTTTCGTTTGAACTTGTTGAAAACACATAAAATACCTTTTATACAGGAAGATTATATGGTTCAATTATTCTTGAAAAAAACAGATTTATTAAAAATTATTTTAATATTTATTAGGATTTTATTGATTTTAACCGTTATCACTTTATTTAACGAAACCACTTCTTTTATGGAAATAAATGATGGTTTGGAAATCGTTTTAAAACCTTTGAAAAAGCTAAAATTTCCTTTAGAATTTTGTTCCATCATGATATCTTTGATTTTCATGTTTATTCCTTTTTTAATGGAAGAAACTAAAAAGATTATTAAAGCGCAAATGTCTAGAGGTTTGGATTTATATGCTAAAAATTTATTTAAAAAGATTTATAATTTATTATCTTTATTAATTCCTATTTTTGTGATATCTTTTCAAAAATCTTTAGTTTTAGCTAATGCTATGGAAGCGCGTGGATATGTTTTAGGTGAAAAACGCACTAAATTAAATCATTATAAAATGACAAAAAAAGATTATCTTTTCTTAACAACTATTTTATCATTTTTTATATGGAGTTTTTTTTAAAAAAAGGGAAGAAATATTTTTTTATTTTATGATTTATTATAAAATAAAAGAGAGGTTTTTGATTTGAAAAAATTTACTTATAAATTGGTTTTAAGTTATGATGGCACTAATTATCACGGATATCAAAAACAACCTAAATCGATCACAATTCAGTCCGTTTTAGAAAATGTTTTGTTTCGTCTTACGAAACGAAAAATTATAACTTACGCCGCTAGCCGCACTGATAAAGGGGTTCATGCTGAAGGTCAAGTAGTTCATTTTTATGCTTCTTTTTTGATTGATAATTATTTTTTCCAAAAAGCTTTAAATAAAGTCTTGCCGAAAGATATTAAGGTCGAGGAACTCTCTTTAGCGTATGATGCTTTTCACGCTCGTTATCATACTAAATCCAAAATTTATAAGTATTTTTTTTCTAAAAAAGAATTAACGCCTTTTAATAACCGTTTTCAAACTTATTTTGAATCTTTGGATTTCGCCTTAATTGAAAAAGCGTTATTTTTAATTAAAGGTGAACATGATTTTGTTTTATTTACCAACAATAAAGACGAAAAAAAATCTACTATCAAAAACATTTATGACGTTTTTTTAGAAGAAAACGAAGAACAATATATTTTGGTTTTTCACGGTAAAGGTTTTTTAAAACATATGATTCTTTTTTTAGTAGGTTTTTTAATTAGGATCGGGCAGAAACAAAAGACTTTAGTAGACTTGGAAAATATGTTAAACTTAACATATGATAAACAATTTTCTTATTTAGCTCCCCCTTGCGGTCTTGTTTTAACAAAAATTTTTTATTAAAAAGGTGGTTCGATATGTTTATTTCTTTTGAAGGCGGTGAAGGAACTGGTAAAACCACTCTCGCAAACGCTTTGTTTAAAAAAATGATTCAAAAACATGCAGTTATTTTAACTAAAGAACCGGGAGGTTGTGGAACTAATCTTCCTATAAGAAGTCTTTTATTCAGTTCTGATAATAAAATAGACTTTCATACGGAAGCTTTATTATACGCAGCCGATAGAGTAGAACATTTAGATAAAGTTATTTTACCAGCTTTAAAAAAAGGTCAAATAGTGATTTGCGATCGTTATCTAGATTCTTCTTTGGTTTATCAAGGTTACGCTAGAGAGTTGGGCGAAGAATTTGTTAAAAAAATTAATGTTATTGCGTTGAAAACGATGCCGGATATTACTTTTTATTTAGATTTAGAACCTCAAATAGGACTTCAAAGAATAAAAGACAAAAGAGAAGATAAAAGAGAATATTTTGATTTACAAACTTTATCTTTTCATCAAAAAATTAGACGAGGTTTTTTAAATTTGCATAAACAATTTCCTCAGAGAATTTTTAAAATTGATGCTAACCAGCCTTTGGAAGAAATACAATCTATCATTGAAACAGAAATACAAAGATTGTTTAAAATAAAATTATGAATAAAAAACAACGTTTATTGGAAAAATTTAAATTTATTATTGAACAAAAAAAATTATCTCATCTTTATTTAATAGAAGGCAGCTACGAAGAAGCTAGACATGAATTTATGTTGGAATTAGTTCATGACTTTTTACAAACTTCTCCTTTTGATCCTCAATTAGAAAATTTAATTAAAAATTTTTCGTATCCTAATTTTTATCATTTAAGTTATAAAAAAAATAATTCCATTAAAAAAGAACAAATTTTGGAAATGCAAAATTATTTCAACCAAACTTCTTTGTTTCAACAAAAAAAAGTTTATGTTATTGAAGGCATTGAACATCTTCATGTTAAAGCGGCTAATAGTTTACTTTATTTTTTAGAAAACCCTATTAGTGAGAATATTTTAGGGATTTTATTAACTAACAATCGCGATCTTGCCCTGCCTACTATTGTTTCACGTACACAAGTTTTTTCGTTAGATAATATGACGGAAGACGAAGAAGAAAAAAAAGTTTCGCCAGAAATTAATACAGGCGCAATTTTAGATGATGTTTTAATCAGTTTATTAAATCGTTTTCACAACGGAAAAGAAGATGTTTTAAAAAATAATTATTATTTAGAATTTAAAAAATTCTTTTTATTGTTTTTAGATAATTTTAAAAAAAAGAATGATTTTGTTTATTTATTCGGAGAAGCTAAGTCTTTAACTGAAGATAAATTGTTTGTTAGCGATTTTTTAAAAGTTATAATGCAATTTTTCTTAGATTTATATTATAAAAAAAATAATTTATCTTTTACTTTTCCTATAGAATTATTAGAAAAAACTTTTTTTGATGAATTATCTTTAGAACATATTAATAAATATTTAGAGATATTGGAGCAAATAGAGCAAAAGAATGTTTTTTTCAATGCTAATTTTTGTTTTATGGCTTTATTGTTAGAAATAGAAAAACAAAAGGAGTTTTTAAATTTAACTTAAAATTTAAAAATCATTAAAATATGGTAATAATACAAAAAACCTTTATCGAACCGAAACCAACTTTATATTTGGTTTCCACTCCTATCGGCAATATGTCAGATTTAACCTTTCGTGCATTAGAAATTTTAAAAAAAGTTGATTATATTTTGGTGGAAGATACCAGAAGAGCTCATAAAATATTAGAATTTTATCAATTTAAAAACAATTTGCTTTCTTTGCATCAATATAACGAAAAACAAAGGCTGCAAAAGATTTTATCTTTGTTAGAAGGCGGCAAGCAAATGGCTTTAATTAGTGACGCTGGCACTCCTTTAATTAACGATCCAGGTTTATTGTTGGTGCAAGAAGTTAAAAAAGCAGGTTTTTATGTTACTTCTGTGCCAGGACCGGCGGCTTTTTTGTCCGCCTTTAGCATTTCTTCTTTTGATATTCCGTTTTTATTTTTAGGTTTTTTACCTAAAAACAAAAAAGCTAAAACAGAAATATTATTAAAACACCGTTTTTTTGAAGGATCTTTGATTATCTATGAATCTCCTTTAAGAATTAAAGACACTTTACAAATAGTTCAAATGCATTTTTCTCAACGTAATGTTTCTTTATCGAGGGAATTAACAAAAAAATTTGAAACCATTATTAATGGCGATATTGATAGTGTTTTACTAGAAGAATTGAAAACTAAAGGAGAATATGTTTTAGTCATTGAAGGCAATAAAAAGCCTTTTTCTTATCAAGATTTTTCTTTAGACGAACATATTATGTTTTTTTTGCAAAAAGGTTTTTCAGAAAAAGAGTCTTTTTCTAAAGTCGCTAAAGCGAGAAATATTTCTAAAAAAGAGATTTATCAAAAATATAAAATTAAAAAAGATAATGTATAAAAAAGGAGATTTATTGTTTATATGACAGTTCAAAAAAAGAAGTTTTATATTTCTACTTCTATCGCTTACGCCTCAGGCATTCCGCATATTGGTAATGTCTATGAAATGATTTTATCCGATTCAATAGCGCGCTTTAAAAAAATGGATCATTATGATGTTTATTTTCAAACAGGAACCGATGAACACGGTCAAAAGATTGAAAAAAAAGCTTCTCAAGAAAAAATAAATACTCAAGAATATGTAGATCATATTTCTTCTGAAATTAAAAGAATTTATGATTCCGTAGGGGTTAATTATGATCATTTCGTGAGAACTACCAATGCTTCTCATAAAAAAACAGTTCAAGCGATAATCAATAAACTATTAAAAAAAGGTGATATTTACTTAGGAACTTATGAAGGTTGGTATTCTGTCGTTGAAGAGAGTTATATAGCAGAAAAAGACTTAATCGACGGTAAAACTGCTAGTGGTGAAACACCAGTTTGGTCAAAAGAAGAAGTCTATTTTTTTCAATTATCGAAATATCAAGAGCGATTATTAACTTATTTAAATGATAATCCTCATTTGATTTTACCGAAAGAAAGAAGAAAAGAAGTTTTAAATTTGTTAAAAGAACCTTTAACTGATTTATCTATTTCTAGAACTTCTTTTAAATGGGGTATTCCTTTAAGTTTTGACCCTAACCATGTGGTTTATGTTTGGATTGACGCTTTAAGCAATTACATTACCGGTTTAGGTTTTCAATTGTCTGAAGACGGACAAATCTTGCCTAATGAACAATTTTTAAAATATTGGCCTTGTGATCTGAATGTTATCGGGAAAGATATTAGCAGATTTCATTTGATTTATTGGCCTATTTTATTGATGGCTTTAGAAATCCCTCTACCGAAACAATTTTTAATTCATCCTTGGATTTTATTCAATAACAATAAAATTTCCAAATCGACTAATAATGTGGTTTATATAGATGATTTGTTAAAGTTTTTTTCTGTTGACGCTATTAGATATTTTGTTTTACACGAAATACCTTATGTTTCTGATGGAACTTTAAGTTATGAAATTTTATTAGAAAGATATAACGCTGATCTTGTGAACACGATAGGAAACTTGTTAAGCCGTACTCTAGGTATGATTAAAGTTTACCGTAACGCTCAATTAACCAAAACAGCGACAGAAGAAAAAGATGACTTTAATTTGCCTCAAAAAGCACTTGATACTGTGAAGTTGGTTAAAAAAGCAATGGATTCTTATCGAGTGGCGGAAGCGATGGAACATATCATTCAATTAGCTCGTTATTCTAATAAATATGTGGATATGGTTGAACCGTGGAAACTTGTTAAAGAGGGAAATAACTCAGTCAAATTAGATGTTTTTTTATATAATTTAGTTGAAACTTTACGTTTCATAGGTGTTTTATTAAAACCTTTTTTACCTGAAACATCTGAATCAATTTTAAAACAAATTAAAGCAGAAGAAGAAACTTTTGAAAGTTTAGAAGAATTCGGCATCACTCAAACCAAAGAATTGCAACCTGGAGAAAAATTGTTTGAACGACTTGATAAGATTGATTTATAAATAAGATTCGTCTTTTCCGGTCAATAATTCTTTTTAAAAAAGCCATTTGACCCCTTTTAAAGAAAAAAATACTTCAAATAATTATTTATTTGAAGTATTTTTTATAATTGATAACGAACCATCCCACTTACCGTAATGTTTTTAGCCAAAGTTTTTCGGTTAATTGTGCTTGCCAGTTGAAATGTTTTATACAGATGAAACATCCCACTTAACGTCAACTTATGAAAAAACTGTGGAACCAAAAAAATACTCGCATCCTTTTTATTTTTGAAAAAAAGATTAATAATTAAATTAACAATTATAATATGATAAATAGATAACACCTTTTAAAAACATTTATGTTTCTATTTTTTTAAAAAAAACCATCCTCAAAGTATTTATTAATACAAATGGGATGGTTTTTTTATTTATTAAACGCGTTTTAACCGCTTTTAAAGGTTTTTTTGATCTTTTCTTGAAGTTTATTAAACTCGTTTTCATTTATTTCTTTTTTTAAAATATTGTTTAAAGCGTGAAAAAAACAATAACCATCGGCTATAGTGTCGCTATATTTCTCAATATAAAAATGCGAATTATTTGTGTTTTTCATTTGGCAGACTATTTTCTCCTTGAAGTTAGTTTTCGCACTATATTCTTCATTATGAAAATTATTTTCATCATTTTTAACCATATGTTTTTCAATTTTTAAAACAATATTTTTTCCCAATTGTTTGCTGATCCAATCGATTGTTCCTTGGATTAAAGTCAAGCAAGCGGTGCTCAAGCACCCTTGCAAAGTATTATCAATAAAGACCATCATGTCTTTCGCATCAGGAATGAAAATAATGGGATAAGTTTCTTGTGTGTTATAGTTTTTCATAAATTCTTCAAGTCCTAAAAGAGGCAATAATTGTACATTTGTGAAGTTTTTGATGTTTTCTGGCTTTAAATTTCTTACTTTTTCATCGTAATATTTTTTGATATTTGAAAAAGAACTATCTTGTAAATTAGCGGATTGGCAATGAGAAGTGTTGTTGTAAAGATGTTCGTTGTTAGGGGATATTTTGATGATAAAGAATAAAGTGAATAAAAAACCCATTGCAATTAAAAAATGATATAAATATTTTTTTACTATTTTCGTAATCGTCCTTTTTTATTAATTTGAATAATTATTTTTTTTGATAAATAAAAAAGATTCCTTAATTCATCTTTTCAAGAAATGAAAAACCATTTGATTGATGTTTTATAATTTATTTTATCAGGAAAGTTATTTCAAGTTATTTCTTTGGATGAGCTTTATCTTTATCATATTTTTATTTTTGACAAATCAGGTATATTATTTTCCTCTTTTTTGGCTGTAGTTTGTTTTTGAATAAAAAAGATATATTTTAAGGGGGAAAATAATTGATAATTGAAAGCGAATGAAAATATAATATTATTTAAAAAAATATTACTCTTACTTATATTATAAAATAAAAAATATCTTTTTATTAAAGAAAAACAAGAACCATTGCTTTTATTTTTGAATAAATATTTATCCCCCCTTTTTTTATATTCTTTTTTTATAAGAATTACTAATTTATTGATAATATTTAAACTCTGTTTGAATGGATATTTTGGCGTTTCACTTGCAAAAAAAGATATAATGAGATTATATAATTAAATAAAAAGAGAGATAAACAAATGTCATCAAATCAGTTCCTTATAAACCACCTAAAAAGGAAGGAAAATCGTTATTAATTGGGATAATTGCTGTTGCCGTTATTGCAGTGTTAATAATTGGTTCGATAATTGCAGCTCAAAAAGGTTCAGACGATAACTTTTTAAAAAACATAAACACGCCCTTCTTTTTTAAGTATGAAACATTTTTTCAAAGAAAAAGGATAATTTAATAAACAAATATGATACAATAAAATTTTATGATGTGTTTGAAAGTTTATAAGAAACAGCTTTTTTATAAACTTTCAAAATCAGAATAAATTAATTTAATTTTGTATTATAAAAATTTTTTTATAATAAGATAAAATAAGTTTTTTTTCAAGGCGATGTTTATCAATGTTCTTCAAAGAAGGGTTATTCCAACATGAATCAAAAAAAAATTATTAAAAAGAATTTATCAGACCAAAATACATCCAAAGGTGGAATTTATGAATTATTATATTTTTTATTCTGTTTGGGTTTGTTATCGATCGCTTTAGGAGTTTTTATCGTACAAGTTCATGAAAAAGTATTTCAAGGAACAGACTTTTTACATGATTGGAAAAAATTATTCAACATGTTTACTTATCAAAGTAATTTGTTAGTTTTAGTAGCGATACTTTTATCCTTTACTCCTTGGCGAAAAAAGAAGAACTTTGCTGTTTTAACTTTTATAGCTTTAGTGAGTATTTTATTTACTGCGATTATTAATCATTCGATTCTAGATACAAATGAAATTAAGCACTTTAGTTTTAAAATTGTTGATTTTCAACACACTATTATCCCTCTTTTATACACTTTTTTTTATTTTTCGAAAAAAAATATCGGCATGTCTTATAAAAAATCTTATTTAGGGATTATTCATCCTTTAACTTATTTAATTATTTATTTAATTATCGGCAAAATAGAAGGGGAAGATTATAAATATCCTTATGATTTTATCAATCCTCACAAACCTGGCATTATAGGCGGTTTATTGGGAAAGGCAAAACAAGGGTATTCTTATCTTTTTTTAACCGCTTTCCTTTTGACCGTCTTAACTTATTTATTTTCGTTATTTTTAAATTTCGCTAAAAGTAAAATTAATGCTCGAAAATATTAATTTTGACAGATAAATGGTTTTACCGTATGATGTCCTTTTTTCTGAATTATAGTAAATATCCAAAAACAAATCAAAAAAGGAGATAAATAATGTTTGATTTTAAAAAAGAAGTTTTAAAAAGAGAAGATATTATTGTTAAAGCTCTGCAAGATTTGTTAAGAATAGAGAGTGAATTAGAAACATTTAAACCAGAAAATAAAGGCGCTCCTTTTGGACAAAAATTAAAAGAAGCTCTTGATTTTATGTTGAATTTAGGACAAAAAGATGGTTTTAAAACTTTGAATGTTGATGGTTATGCCGGTCATATAGAATACGGTCATCAAACAGATTGGGTTGGTATGATAGGACATCTAGATGTTGTTCCCGCCGGTAACCATTGGTCTTATCCCCCTTATGAAGCTAAAATAGTGGATGGTAAAATTTATGCTAGAGGTTCTCAAGATAATAAAGGTCCCGTTATTGCTTCTTATTTTGCTTTAATAATTTTAAAAGAATTAAATATTCCTTTAAAGAAAAGAGTGAAATTTGTTTTAGGATTAGATGAAGAATGCGAATGGCGCTGTGTGGATCATTACTTTGAAAAACATCCGGAAATCCCTGTTGCTGGTTTTGTTCCTGATAGTTATTTTCCTTTAGTTTATGCGGAAAAAGGCCTTGTGGTTTTATCTTTAGAAACTGAAACCACAGATTCCCGCATTATCAGTATGCAAGGCGGTTTTAAAGTAAATGTTGTACCGGATTTAGCTCAAGCGGTTTTAGTTTATGAACCTCATTACGAAGCTTTATTTCAACAATATATCCAAAAAAACGATATAAACGCTACTTTGAACAGACAAAACGATCGAATCACTATCGAAGTCAAAGGTTCCGCTTTTCACGGTTCCGCTCCAGAACAAGGCATAAACGCTAACGATTCTTTAATCAAAATCCTGCAAGCTTTAAATATTGAAAATAATTTTCTTAATTTTTTAAATAATTATGTAGTAGATAGTTCAGATGGTCAAAAAATGGGGATTAAGCATTTAGATGTTGAAACAGAACATCTTACCTTATTTAGTAGAGTTTTTACTTATGACAGGAATAAAGCCTCTTTTTATTTAGATTTAAGATATCCTAAAGGTATCAAATATGAAGATATCATGACTCAAATTAACCAAAAAGCACAAGAAAATAATATTAAAGTGCATGTAGATTTTCATAAAGCTTTATTTTATCAAAGTCCTACAAGTCCTTTATCGCAAACCTTAATGAAAGCTTATCAAAAACATACAAATGATCTAGTTTCTCAACCTTTAACCAAAGGCGGAGGTAGTTTTGTCAGAATCGTCCCTAATTTAGTCGCTTTTGGGCCAATTTTTCCCAAAGAAAAAGCTTTATTTCATCAAAAAGATGAAAATATCTCTATTCAAACTTTAATGAAGTTAACTATGATTTACACAGAAGCTTTATATGAATTAACCACCCAATAAAAAATTTGTAAATAAAAATTAAATGAAAAAATGATCTCTAAAGAGTAAAAATAAAAAACCGTCTCAAAAAGACGGTTTTTTATTGGGAATTGAAGAACATTATAATTAGATTTTTTTATTTATTTTAAAGCCTTTGGTTATTACTTCTATTTGATTGATTGCGATTATTTTTTTAACTACTTTTCCAGCAGAAGAAGGTTTAGTGGTTGAAAGATAAGATATTAAAGAAGATAAAGTTAATAAAGAAAAGATAAAAAGTATAATAGTTATAAGGTTTAATTTTATAAGTAGGAGCAAAATGGAGCTTTGCTCCCTCTGAGGTATATTTTTTATTAACATATCCTCCTTGATCGCTTTTACCTTCGACATGAACTATTGGTTCTTCGTTGATTATACCTATATCAACGTCTAAATCATCAAGAGAAAAGTCTGGATTTTTAACCAATAAATCAACAAAATTTTTTTCACTTTTTTCCTGAAGAGAACTGTTTTTCTTTCTTAAAAGAAAAACATGCTTTTTTTTAAAGAAATATTGTAATATAATTAGTAAACATTATATATAATATTTATTGAAACAAGATAAAAATTAATTTTAAAAATTTATGAAAAATAAAGGATTTAAAAGGTTATTTTATGAACCCGAACATTATTGAATTTAAAAAAAAATTAACGACTTTAGAGAATCAAATTAAAATAGATATTCAAGCTATTAACGATATTAAACAGTTATATCGAGCCGAAGTAGAATATATTGGTAAAAACGGTCAAATAGCCGTTTTATTGAAGGAATTAAGAAATTACTCTTTAGAAGAAAAAAAAGCCATCGGGAAAGCTATTAATCTTTTAAAACAAGAAATAAACACTTTATTTCAAGAAAAAAACTATGTTTTAGAACAAGAGCAATTAAACCAACAATTAAAAGAAGAAGAGGCGGATATTTCCTTACCTTCTTTCCAATTGCCAGTCGGAACCATTCATCCTTTAAATAAAATCCTCGAACAAGCAGAAGACTTTTTTTTAGGCATGGGTTATTCTATTTATGATGGTAAAGAAATTGTGAGTGATTTGTATAATTTTGAATTAATGAATATTGGTAAAGAACATCCAGCAAGAGACATGCAGGATTCTTTTTATTTAAATATTAACCCTCAATCACTCTTAAGAACCCACACTTCTTCTGTCCAAATTCAAGCTATGTTAGCCAGTAATTCGCAACCTTTAAAAGTTATCTCTTATGGCAATGTTTTCCGTAGAGATAAAGATGATGCGACTCATAGTCATCAATTTACCCAATTAGAGGGTTTCGTTATTGATCAACACGCTACTTTAATGGATTTAAAAAAAACTATTATTATGTTTATGCAACACATTTTCGGTCCAGAACAGAAATTCTTATTCCGTCCTTCTTATTTCCCTTTTACTAATCCTAGTTTAGAAGTTGATCTAATTATCAAACAAAAAGGTGAAAAAGACGTTTATTTAGAAGTTATGGGAGCAGGGACGATTCATCCCGAAATTTTAAAAAACGGTGGTTTTGATCCAGAAATTTTCCAAGGTTTCGCTTTTGGGATCGGTATCGAAAGAATCGCAATGTTAAAGTACGGTATTAAAGATATTCGTCATTTTTATAATAACGATATACGTTTTTTAAAACAATTCGCTAAATAATTTTTATCATCTTTTTTTAATCAAATAATTTACTAACAAGGAGTAGTTATCTTATGATAATTAACGAAAATATCTTAAAAAAATATCTTTTCCCACTGCCTAATAATTTAAAAGATTTAGTCAATAACCATATTATTGAAGTTGAATCCACAGACCTTATTAACCCTAACCAAGAGTTAATTATAGGGGAAATAGTACAATTTGAAAAAATACCTCAGACAACTAAACTTAATTTAGTGCAAGTTAATATTGGTAAGGAAGTTTTATCTATTGTTTGTGGAGCTTCTAATTTAGCGGTCAATAAAAAAGTAGTAGTGATCCAAAGTGGGTCTTATTTAGATGCTATTAAAACGACTATTGAGAAAAAAACCGTTTACGGGGTCGAATCTAACGGTATGATTTGTTCCGCTGAAGAAATCGGTTTAAACCTGAAATATTTAACAGACCAAGAAAACGCCGAAGAGGGGATTTTACTGTTAGGCGATGACGCTCAAGTAGGACAATCAGCTCTAGAATATCTTCAATTAAAAGGTTCTTTTGTGGAATTAGCTTTAACTCCTAATAAAGCGGAGTTATTGTCTCATATTGGTTTTGTGAAAGATTTAGCCGCTATGTCTACGCCCGAACAACCTCTTAAATTTATCGCCCCTTCTTATGAACCTATTCAAGAAGAACAAGAAGTTAACCCTTTTCAAGTGAAAATCAATAACGATCATTGTTGGGAATATAATCTACGTTATTTAACGGATGTGAAAGTGACTACTAGCCCTTTATGGTTAAGAAATATTTTAAATACCAGTCATATTAAACCGGTTAATAATGTAGTGGATATTATGAACCTAGTTATGATCGAATATGGCATTCCTATCGTCGCTTTTGATGCTAGTGATTTAAAAAAACCCACTATTGAAATTAATCAAGCTCTTTCAGGACAAAAAGTGGTTGATTCTGAGAAGAACGAATATCTTTTAAACGAAGAAGATATAGTGATTACCAACGATAAAAAAGTTATTTCAGTAGCGGGAATGATTAATGCCGCTGAGTACAATATTAATGACCAAACACTAGAAATAATTCTTTCCACAGCTTTTTTCCGAACAGAAAATGTTTTTCAAACTAGTAAAAGGTTAAATATTCAAAACGAAAACGCTTTACGTTTTAAAAGAGGGATTGATCAAGCATTATTAAAAGAAGCTTTAGATAAAGCGACTTCTTTATTACAAAAATTAACTTCAGTTAAAGTAAACCAAAAAATGGTTTCTTCTCATCTAAAAACACGTCAAAACCCTGTTTTAACTTTCTCTTTAGAAAAGATTAATAAAAAAACTGGGATTAATTTTTCCTCCCCAGAAGTCATAGATATTTTAACTAAATTAGATTACCAAATTAAAACTTCAGAAAATAACATTTTTCAAGTGGTTGGTCCATCTAGACGTTACGATGCGGAAATTTATGAAGATGTTATCTCTGATTTAATTCGTATTCGTGGTTATAATGATATGGACGCTTCAGAACAAAGTCAATATAAAACTATTGGTTTAAGAACTAACCGTCAACAAGGTTTATATAAATTAAGAAATTTATTAGCTAATTTAGGTTTTATGGAAGTAAAAACTTATAGCTTATTAAACGAAACTCTTTTTAAAATGTTTTCTGATAGTCAAGAGTATGTTTCAGTAATTAAACCTATCTCGAAAGAAAAAACCATTTTAAGACAAAATTTAGCCGCTAATATGATAGAAGTCTTAAGTTTCAATCAAAAAAATAATAACCTAAATAACGCTTTTTTTGAAATTGGCAAAGCTTATTATGCCGACCGAGAAATCATGCATTTATCTTTAGGTTTAAGTGGGTTATTTTTCAATTCCAGTTGGTTGAAACAAGATATCGAAAGTTCTTTTTTTGTTTTAAAAGGGGTCTTGGAAAGAATTCAACTCTTTTTAAACATAGATTTAAAGTTAGTAAAAACTAAGGAATATGTGAACCTTCACCCTGGTAGACAAGCTAATATTGTTCTAGATAACGAAAAAATTGGTTTTATTGGTGAGATACATCCTAATGTTAATAACGCTTATCATCTGAAAAAAAGTTTCCTTTTAAATATCACTTTAAAAGATAGCTTTTTTGATGAACCAAAGTCCATCGTTTTTCAAAATATTAATAAATTCCCTTCTATCACTAGAGATTTAAGTTTTTTAATTAACCAAAATTACACTTTTGAAGAAGTATCTTTATTTTTACAACAAGAAGTATCAGATATTTTAGTCAAATGCGAACTTTTAGATCTTTATCAAAATAAAGATTTATCGACTGATGAATATTCCTTATCTTTCAGGTTTACTTTTAAAGACGCTCAACAAAGTTTGCAAAAAAAAAATGTTGAAGAAATAATGACTAAAATAGAAGATAAATTAAAAAAATCGTTTAAAGTCCAAATCAGATAAGGTGGTTCATTTTTTTGCGTAAAGGAATTATAATTGAATTTTTAGCTAAAGATTATGTTATTGTCGATCTAGAAACTGAAAAAAAAATTCATGCCCAAGTTAAAGGAAAAATACAAAATATTAAAAATAATTCTGATACTGCGGATTACTCCAAAATAAAAGTGGGCGATATAGTCATGTTTGAACGTAAAAAAAACCAATTTTTAATTGATAGCATTGTTCCCCGTACTAACGAATTGCGAAGGCCTAGCATTGCTAATATCAACCAAGTCTTTTTAGTCTTTTCTTTGGTAAATCCGAAGTTTCAATTTAAATTATTAGATAAATTTTTAATTATTTTGCAAAGATTCCGTTTAAAAATAATTTTAATTTTTACTAAAATAGATTTAGTGGAACCATCCAAAATAGAACTTTTAAAAGAGAAAATATCTTATTATGAAAAATTTTATCAGGTTTTTTATGTTACTAAAGTTAATAAAGAGGGTTTAGATGTTTTATCTCCTCTTTTCAAACAGCAAGTCACCATTTTAGCCGGACAAACCGGAGTAGGTAAATCTACTTTATTAAATTCTTTAACTTCGCTTAATTTAAAAACTCAAGAAGTTTCTAAACATTTAAACAGAGGGAAACATACTACCAAAAACTCGAAATTGTTTTTTTTTCATGAAGGATATATAGCGGATACTCCTGGTTTTTCGAAACTAGATTTATCAGAAATTAAAGCTGAAGAAATTAAAAATTTTTATAATGATTTTGTCCTTTTATCTGAAGAATGTTTTTTTGGTTATAGTTGTTTACATATTAATGAGAACAAATGTAAAGTCAAAGAAGCGGTAGAAAACGGTTCTATTCCTCTAAAAAGATATAATAATTACCTTTCTTTTGTAGAAGAAATTAAAAACAAAAGAACCAAATTTAAACATAAAACATGATAAATTTCGGATTTTACCTTTCTTTTAACCATAAAGATTAAAATAAAGGTAAAATCATATCAGAAACTCATTTTTTAAAGAAGAAAGTTGTTTATTGATATGAATTTTGATAAAATTAACCAAAGACAAAAAAAAATACGTAATTTTTCTATTATCGCTCATATAGACCATGGAAAATCGACTTTAGCGGATAGAATTTTAGAAATAACTAATACCATTGAAAAAAGGTCCATGAAATCTCAATATTTAGATTCGATGGATTTAGAACAAGAACGCGGTATTACTATTAAATTAAATTCAGTGGAAATTATTTATCAAGCAAAAGATGGGGAAGAATATATTATGCATTTAATTGACACCCCAGGACACGTGGACTTTAGTTATGAAGTTTCACGTTCTTTGGCCGCTTGTGAAGGGGTTTTATTAATAGTAGACGCTTCGCAAGGAATTCAATCCCAAACCTTATCCAACGTTTATTTAGCTTTAGAAAACAAATTAACCATTATTCCGGTTTTAAATAAAGTAGATTTGCCCAACGCTGATGTAGAAAAAACTAAATTAGCTATTCAAGATACGTTAGGACTAGATACGAATACTATTATTTCCGCTAGTGGTAAAACTGGTTTAGGAGTAGTGGAAATTTTAGAACAAATCATTACTAACATCAAACCGCCTCAAGGGGATGCTGCTAAACCTTTACAAGCTTTAATTTTTGATTCCACTTTTAACACTTTTAAAGGAGTTATTCCTTATATTAGGATTATTAACGGCGTAGTTAAAAAAGGCGATAAAATCCGTTTTATGGCGAGTAAAGCTGTTTATGAAGTGATTGAAGTAGGTATTTTTAACCCTAATCCTTTTAAAAAAGATTTTTTAGCAGCAGGCGATGTAGGTTATCTAACTGCTTTTATTAAAAATATGGACGCTGTGAGAGTGGGCGATACCATTACTTTACAAAAACACAATAATGTAGAAGCTTTACCAGGTTATCGCCAAATCCATCCTGTAGTTTTTTGTGGACTTTATCCAGCGGATACAAGTAAATACGAAAGTTTAAAAGAAGCTTTACAAAAATTAAAATTAAACGATTCTTCTTTACTTTATGAAAAAGAAAATTCTAATGTTTTAGGTTCTGGTTTTAGGATTGGTTTTTTAGGTCTTTTACATATGGAAATTACCCAAGAAAGAATTGTTAGAGAATTCGGTATCGAAGTAATTATTACGGCTCCTTCGGTCATTTTTAATGTTTTTACTAAACAAAATAAAAAAATTATTATTGATAATTTAAACAAATGGCCTAATAACCAATCTATTGAAAGAGTAGAAGAGCCTTATATTAACGCTTTTATCACTTGTCCGGAAATGTATATTGGAGCAGTTATGGAGATTTCTCAAAATAAAAGAGGCCAATTAGAGAATATTCAATATTTAAACGATCAAAGGGTAACTCTGAATTATCTATTGCCTCTTTCCGAAGTAATTTATAATTATTTTGATAAATTAAAATCCGCAACTAAAGGTTATGCATCTTTTGATTATCAATTAGATAATTATCGCCCTAGTAAATTGAAAAAAATGGATATTTTATTAAATTCTGAAGCAGTGGAAGCTTTGTCTTTTATCGTACATGAAGATTTTGCTTATAACAGAGGGAAAGCTATTTGTCAAACTTTAAAAACCATGATTCCCAAACAAATGTTTGAAATTACAATTCAAGCAGCTTTAGGAAAAAAAATTATCACAAGAGAAACGATTAAATCAATGCGTAAAAACGTGATTGATAAATGTTATGGTGGCGATGTTACTAGGAAGAAAAAACTTCTTTCCAAACAAAAAGAAGGTAAAAAGAAAATGAAAACAATAGGAAAAGTTAAATTACCTCAAAAAGCCTTTTTAGCTATTCTTTCGGCCAACGACAATTAAGATTTAAATTGTCTTAATAGCTTAACAAGCCCAAAGGTTATTTAATTTGTTCAAAAGAGGTTAAAAAACATGAGCAATTTAATCGAATTAAAAAACATTAATAAAGTTATCGATAGTCAAATTATTTTAAAAGATATTAACTTAGAAATCAAAACTAATGAATTTGTGACTTTATTAGGTCCTTCAGGATGCGGAAAAACCACTATTTTAAAAATTATCGGTGGTTTTGATGATTTTAGTAGTGGAGATATTCTTTTCAACAATCAAAGCATTGTTGATGTGCCACCGCATAAAAGATTAATTAATACTGTCTTTCAAAAATACGCTTTATTTCCTCATTTAAATGTTTTAGAAAATATCGCTTTTGGTTTAAAAATAAAAGATTTAAATTATGAAATTAACCAAAAAATCAAAGCTTTAAAGGTTAAAGCTCAACAAGAGATAAACGCTTTAATTGAAGTTTATCAAGAAAAAATAATGGCTAAAACTACCTCTAAAAAGACTTGGTTACAACGCTGGTTCAAGGTGGGTTTTGCGCCAGAAATCAAAGCATTAAACCAAGAGTTAAAAGAAAAAATAAACCTGATTAATCAAGAACACCAAAAAAAATTAACTCTTTTAAAAAAAGACCTTTTAACTTATCAAGAAAAAGACGCTTTTATCAAAAAGACTGTTTTGCATTATTTAAAATTAGTTGGTTTAAAGGGTTTTGAAAATAGAGATATTAAAAGTTTATCAGGCGGTCAACAACAAAGAGTCGCTATCGCGAGAGCTTTGATTAATAAACCCAAAGTTTTATTGTTAGACGAACCTTTAGCGGCTCTGGATTTGAAATTAAGACAAGAGATGCAATACGAACTAAAAGAAATTCAAAGAAATTCTGGGATTACTTTTATTTTTGTAACACACGACCAAGAAGAAGCTTTAGCTTTAAGTGATAAAATCGTGGTTTTAAAACAAGGCGAAATTCAACAAATCGGCACTCCCCAAGATATTTATAACGAACCAGCTAATAAATTTATTGCCCAATTTATCGGGGAATCTAATTTAATTCCTGGAGTGATGAAAAAAGATTTTTTAGTGTGGTTTGATGATAAAGAATTTGTTTGTGTGGACCGTGGTTTTAATGAAAACCAAAAAGTAGATGTGGTGATTCGTCCGGAAGATATTGATATTATTAAATGGGAAGATGGTTTAATCCAAGGGGTCGTCCAATCGGTTTTATTTAAAGGGGTTCATTGGGAAGTCATTATTAACACTAAACATCGTAATTATTTAATCCATACAACGGATTTTGTGCAAGTGGATAGCAAAGTAGGGATTACTTTCAATCCAGAAGATTTACATATTATGGAAGTATGGTAAACAATATGTCCTCCTCAAACGCCAACAAAACAAATAAAATTTATAAATGGTTGTCTTTGCCGTATTTTATCATTATTGTTTCTTTAGTGATTGTGCCTATTTTAATTATTTTATTTGATTCCTTTCAACATTATAACGACCATAAATTAGTCAAAATAGTTTTTACCACTGAATATTATCAAAACTTTTATAAGAATCTTAATTTTATTTATGTCTTATTGAGATCGATTTCGATCGCTGTTATCGCTACTTTTTTAATTATCCTTTTATCTTATCCTTTGGCTTATATCGTTTCTAAACGTCATGTCTTAATCCAACCGATCTTAGTTTTATTGATTAATGGGACTATTTGGATTAATATGATTTTAAAAACCCAAGCTTTGGTGCAAATTTTTTCTTTAATGGAAGATTTTTTCGGTATAAGGATTTTAGAAAGCGATATCGCTATGTTTATTGGTTATATTTACTTATTTTTACCTTATATGTTTGTTTCTATTTATTTGAGTATCGTTAAAATAGATCCTAACTTGGTGGAAGCGGCAAAAGATTTAGGAGCTAACGAAAAACAAATTTTTACCAAAATAATTTTCCCTTTATCTTTACAAGGGGTTTTAGCCGGAACTGTTTTAATTTTATTACAAATAGTTACCAATATTGTTGTACCTAAATATTTAGGACCCACTACCGTTACTTCTATTAGCGAACTGATTGAAAATACCACCTTTTTAAACGGGGATATCAAAAGTGCTTGTGTAATGGCAGTTAATTTAACTTTGTTAATGTTTTTAATTTTAACTTGTTTTAAAAAAAGTAACAAATATAAAGGTAATAATAATGATTATGCAAAAGAAAAATAAAACTGATTTTTCCTCCCTCTTTTTGGTTTTGATGATGATCTTTATTTATCTTCCTATTATTTCCTTAATTATTTTTTCTTTTAATGAAAACGAAGGAAGAATCGCATCTTTAGTGCATTTTAACAAATTTGGGATTAAATGGTATTATAAAATATTTCAAGATAATTCGATTAAATCCGCTATTATAGTTACTTTTCAAATCGCTTTCTTATCGACCTTTTTTGCTACTATTTTTGGCACTTTAGCGGCTATTTCTTTAATGAATTATAAAAAGAAATGGCGTAAAGCGATTTTAAATGTTAATCAATTGCCGATCATTATTCCGGAAATAATTAACGCTTTAGCGTTGTTTGTTTTATTTAGTTTTGTGGGTTTAACTAGTGGTTTTTGGCGTATGTTATTAGCTCATATTTCTTTTAGTGTACCTTATGTTTTGGTCACTGTTTACACTAAATCCTCTACTTTAGATATAGATTCAATTGAAGCTTCTTATGATTTGGGCGCTACGCCCTTGCAAACCATTATCAAAATAGTTTTGCCTCAATTAAAAGGTTCGATGTTGGCTGGCGCGAGTATCGCTTTCGCTTTATCTTTTGATGATTTTATTATTTCTTATTTCGCTGGTGGAGCAGAATATCAAAATATATCCGCTTATATTTATAGCTTAAAAGGAACCGTTAATCCTACTATTAATGCTTTATCATCTATTTTAATTTTATTTGTGCTAAGTAAAATTTTATTAAATTATTTAAAATTAAGAAAAGACTCTAAAAAATATGAATAAAAAAAAATATCTTTTATGGATCGGTCTTTTGATGGTCTTTTTTAGCGTTTTTTATTTAGCACATAAAATAATGAGAAAAGACTCTTCTCATTCAGAAAAACAAACTATTATTTTGTTTAATTGGGGTGAATTTATAGAACCAAGCCTTATAACTGAATTTAACAAACAATCAACAAACTACGTCATTAAACAAAGTTTTTTTTCTTCTAATGAATTGGCTGTTAATAAAATTAAAGCCGGGGATAAATACGATATTGCTATTTTGAGCGAATACGCGATAGAAAAATTACACAAAGAAGATCCGAATTTATTGGAAAAAATTGATTACGATAAAATTGTTAAAAAAGAAATAGATAGATTGACAAAAACATTTAAAGGTGTATATGATAATAAATTACCTCAAAATATAAAACCTTACATTATTCCTTATTTTTGGGGCAATTTAGGTTTATTATATAATAAAGAAAAAATAAACAAGGATGAAATCCAAAAGTGGACAAATTTAATGATGAATCCGAAAAAGAAAATTTCTTTATATAATAATTCTTTTGAAGGTATTTTTATCGGTTTAAAGGCTACTGGCGGGAATATTCAAAACCCTACTTCAGATCAAATCATTAAAGCTAAAGAGTGGCTATTAGAGTTGAAAAAAACCAATAATCAACTATCTTTTGTTACTGATCAGCTTCTTGATCAAATGAAAACCCAAGACAAAGAAAAATACGATATTTCTTTAACTTATTCCGGTGACGCTAGATACTTAATGAAACAAAATAAGAATTTAGATTTTTATCCTTTTGATGAAGGTGACAAAAAAGAACAAGGTACCAATATTTGGGTTGATAGCATCGTGTTACCAAAAAACGCGAACACCAAAGGAGCTTATGAATTCATCAACTTCTTGTTGGACGAAAAAAATATAAGTAAAAACGCCGAATTTATCGGTTACGATTCGCCTTATAAGGAAACAAAAGATAGCGAATTACAGATTGAAATAAAAGACGACGATCAAATGTATCAATATAATAAAGAAACGAAAAAAGAAATAAATGATTCTTGGAATGAAGTTTACGCTCACCCAAGACCACAAGATAATTATTTATTATTTATCAATTTATTCATTATCTTACTTCTGCTTTTATTCCCATTTATCAAATCTTTTCGTAAAAAATAAAAAGGAGGAATATTAATTCATGAGCGCCGAAAATGTTATACATTGAGTCGATTTCATTTTGTTAATTTTCATGTTAATTTTTACAATAAAAACGGTTAAAAAAATCACAAATTAATGGAAGAAAAAAATAAATTATTAGAAACCAATAATGCTTTATTAGGAAGAAATAAACCAAAATTTAAAAACAAAAAATAATTTTCCCAATAATAAAAAAGACCCTTTATGGTCTTTTTTATCTTTATAATATTGTAATAATCTTTTATATTAACAGGTTTATATACCGGTTTTTTGAAAATTAGCTAATAATGATTTAGTATAAGGGTGTTGCGGATTATGTAGGATCGATTTAGTAGAACCTTTTTCTACCACTTTTCCTCCGTACATAACGATAATATCATCTGCCATTTGAGAAACAACCCCTAAATCATGAGTAATGAACAAGATAGAGATCTTTTGTTCTTTTTTCAATTCATTCATTAAGTTTAAAATTTCTTTTTGCACGATAACATCTAAAGCAGTAGTCGCTTCATCAGCGATTAAAATTTTAGGCTCACAAACTAAAGAGATCGAAATCATAACTCTTTGACACATACCGCCGGATAATTGATAAGGATAGGATTCCATAATCATTTGGGGATTTTTAATTTTTACTTTATCTAACATTTCTAAAGCTTTATTATAAGCTTCTTTTTTATTCATTTTACGATGTAACATTAAAACATCCATTATTTGGTGTTTAATTTTAAAAACTGGATTCAGACTTGCCATAGGATCTTGGAAAATCATTGCTATTTCGTTGCCACGAATTTTCTGCATTTCTTGAGCGTTAAACTTAGAAATAACTTGGTTGTTAAAAACAATTTCTCCTTGGTGTATTTTTTGATTGGGCTCAAACAATTGTAAAATAGACATAGCTGTTTGGCTTTTGCCACTACCAGATTCTCCTACAATACCTAAAGTACGTCTTTCTTCCAATTCAAAACTAACCCCTTCCACCGCTTTGATAAAACCTTTTTGAGTTTGAAAATAAGTATGTAAATTATTAACTTTTAATAAACTCATGCTTTTTTGCCATCCTTTTGATTGGTTTTTTTATTTTTAACAGTACAAGCAACAAAATGATTAGGAGAGACTTTGTGCCAATCTAGATCTTTTTGACCTGTTCTGTATAAAAAAGAGACTTTATCGGTTTCATATGTAATTTTAAAACGATTTTCTTTTTCTGTTTCTAACTTAGGAATAGCGTTTAATAATTGTTTAGTATAAGGGTGTTGCGGGTTTTTAAAAATTTCTTCTGTAGGAGCTAATTCCACTAACTTACCCAAATGCATGACCGCTATACGATCGCTAATATAACGCGCTACTCCTAAATCATGAGTTATAAACAAAAAAGTCAATTGATATTGTTTTTTTAAATCATCTAAAAGGGTTAAAATTTGCTCTTGAATAGAAACGTCTAAGGCTGATACTATCTCATCACAAACGACAAATTTAGGTTTTAAAATCAAAGTTCTAGCGATAGATATCCTTTGTCTTTGTCCACCAGATAATTGATGAGGGAAACGATCATAAAAAGATAAATCAACTCCACATTTTTCCATCATCTGCAAAATAATCTTTTTATATTCAGGATCACTTTTGCTTTTCGCCATTTTATGAATTAATAAACCTTCGCCAATAATATCTCCTATTTTCAAATGAGGATTTAAAGAAGAAAAAGGGTCTTGGAAAATAATTTGTAAGTCTTTTCTCAATGAACGTGTTTCTTTATCGGATAAAAGAGTTAAATTTATTTCCTGTTCATTGTTATAATAAAAAACATTACCCGAAGTAGGTTTTTCAATTTGTAAAATAGTTTGTCCTAAAGTTGATTTTCCCGAACCAGAACCACCCACAACACTTAAAGTTTCTCCTTGAAAAACGGATAAATTAACATTATTATTAGCTTTTAAAACGATATTATTTTTTTTCAAAAAAGCCTTTTTTAAGTCAAAAAATTTAGATAAATTTTGTGTTTTAATGAAAATTTTATTTTTTATCATTTTTTTCAAATCCTTTTTATTTTTTTAAATAAGACTTAAAACCACGTTTTTTTCTTAAAAAGAAATCTTTTTAGAGGAACCAAATTATCCTCTTCTTTTATCTCATCTTCAAGAAATCTTTTAGTTAGCCATTTTTTTCCGATTAGTTGAAAAAAAGATTTATTATTCTTGTTTTTCGTTTTTAGGGTCAAAATATTCCATCAAACCAGAACCTATCAAATTAAAAGATAAACACGTTAAAAAGATCACAATAAAAGGCCCTAAAAACAAATGGAAATGCCATCTCATATCGTTTTTACTGGAGCTTAAAATACTTCCCCATTCAGGAATTTGTGGATCTAATCCTAAACCGATAAAACCTAATCCTGAAGCGGTTAGAATAGCGGATGACATGCTTAAAGTAATTTGAATGATTAAAAAAGACGTTAAGTTAGGTAAAACATGTCTAAGAATAATTTTGATATCGCTCGCCCCTAATGCTTTAGAGGTTTTAATAAAATCTTTTTGTTTTATTTTCATCGTATTAGCTCTAAACACTCTGATAAAAGAAGGAATACGAGAAATACTTAAAACAATCACTAACGAAGTTATGCTTTTATTTAAAAAGAACATAATTACGATAGCTAAAATAAAGTCAGGGAAAACTACTAAAATATCACATACAAAATTAATCACAGTATCCAAAAATCCTCTAAAATAACCCGCCATAATTCCTAAAAAAGAACCTATTATGCTGCTGATTACAACAGAATAAAAAGCTATTTGTAAAGAAATTTTAGCTCCATATATCACTCTACTAAATAAATCTCTCCCAGTGGAATCAGTTCCCATCCAATGAGTCCAACTGATTCCTTGTAAGCGTTTATAAGGCGATACATTAGGATTTTTGATAAAAGAAAAAAAAGGCATCACAAAAGAGAATACAATTAAAAGAGTTAAAAATAAAGAACCAATGAAAATCTTTTTATTGCTTTTGATTGTTTTAAACATCGTATGAATCGATTGTGGTATTTTTTTTATTTTTAACATTTAAATTTGATTATCCTTTCTTTGAAAAATTATGTATTTAAATTTTTTTATTTATACGAGGGTCTAATAAAGCGTAAAAAAAATCTAACAATAAGTTAAAAAGGCTAATGAATAAAGCTAATAAAATGATGCTGCCTTGTAATACTAAATAATCTCTATCCCCGAATGATGAGATGATTAAGCTTCCAATCCCTTTAATATTGAAAACAAATTCAGTTATTATAGCTCCACCGATTAAATAACTAAACATTAAACCTATATCAGCCACAACAGGAATTAACGCGTTTTTTAAAGCATATTTAAACATAATATTATTTTTGGATAATCCTTTAGCGTAAGCTGCTTTGATATAAGGTTGTTCTAACGTTTCTTTCATGCTAGTTTGAGTTATTTTAAAAACAGAAACACTCACGACTAAAGATAAAGTTAAAACAGGTAAAATCATCGCTTGTAGAGTATCAAAACCTGATCTCGGTAAATTAAACGTTTTTCCTAAATATAATTGCATTAAAAAAGCAATAACAAAAGTAGGAGACGACATGACAAAGACAGAAAGACCGTTCAAAAGTAAGTTTTTTTTCTTACCTTGCCAATAAGAAGACAAAACTCCCAATAAAATACCTAATAAAGAGCCAAACAAAGTGCTCAATAATGCTAATTTCAAAGTGTAATTAAAAGCTTTAAAAAATAATTTTACAGCTGGTAATTTATCATTATAATACGATTTACCGAAATCAAAATGAAAAAATATTTGTGTTAAGTAGTTAGTAAATTGTTTTAATAAAGGCAAATCAAGTCCTAACTCGCGTTCTAAAACTTTTCTTTGTGCTGGGTTGCCACCTTTCATCCCTGAAATAGCGCTAATAGGATCGCCAGGTATTAATTTAACGATAAAAAAACTTATAAAAATAACAGATATAAAAATCATCATGTTATAACAAAATTTTTTTAAAATGTATTTTATCATTTTTTTATCCTCAAAATTATTTTATTTTTTAAAAAAGAATGATGGTTTTTAATCCAAATATAAAAATATTTAATTCGGATTAAAACTCATCATTGTTTTTTATGCTAATTTTTTTATTTTTGTCCAATCTATTGCAGAAAACATATCACATGTAAGGTCTTTTATTTTAGAAGATTTTAAGAAGTATGCTTTTTGTTCGTAAATAGGTATTACATACACTTCATCATTTAAAATTTGTTGAACTTCTTTTAATAAAGTTTTATATGTTTCTAAATCGCTTTCTTTTTGAGCTTGTCTCAATTTAGAATCGATCACTTCGCCTTTAACTTGATCTGTTTCATCTCCTTGTTGAATGTGAGAGAAAGAGTATTCAGAATCATTTAAGAAATAATCACATAAAGCTTTGTGACCATAAATCATTTCATGATTTTCGCCTAATAAAACCATATTATAGGAACAAGTAGATGTTTGCGTTTCTGCTAAAAAAGAATTAAATTCTTGGCATTCTATTGTAACATCAAAACCAACTTCTTTTAAACTTTCTGCTATTTTATTAGGAAGTTCAGAAGCTTCTTTATTGGAGAAACCTAATTTAATTTTTTTATCTTCAGTTGATAACTCTCTTACTATTGTTTTAGCTTCATCCATATTGTATTCGCGTTTAATTTGTTCATTGTGTCCAACTAACAAACTTGGAACATAAGTATCTGAGGGTTTTGATACAGGCAATTGCAAAGAAGAAATAATTGAAGGGAAGTTTAAAGCTAAACTTATCGCTTTACGTACTGGTTTTTTTGTGCGAGCTGCATTCATATAAATTTCCAAAGCGGAAACATTTGCGTTTTCTATCAATTCTAAACCTTTAAGCACTCCGTTAGATATTTTTTCTTTTAAAGAATTAACTTGAATAGAGGGAACGTCCAAAATGAAGTCCAATTGTCCGTCTTCTAAGTTTTGTAAAGCAGTTCCGAATGATTCTATAATTTCAGCCGTCCATTGTTTCGCACTTTCTTTGATTGCATCTTTATTCCAATAATTTTTAAAAAGTTCAAACGAAATTGTTTTATTACGTTCATAATTAACTAATTTATATGGTCCTGCACCGACTCGAAGACCTTTATCACTATCAGTTTCAACTTCAGATTTACATAAAATTCTATATTTGCCAAAAACAGATTCCCACCATAGAAAATCATTTTTAATTGTAACTTTTACTTTTTTATCATCTAAAATTTGCAATTCTTGAATCATATCTGTATATTCATCGTTATTGTTGTTTATTCCTCTTTGAAGAGAGTATGCAACATCTTCGGTTGTTACAGGTTTGTCGTTATGAAAAAAAATATTATCACGAAGAGTAAAAGTAATTTCGTTTCCTTCTTTATTCCATTTTTCAGCCAACCTAACAACTGTTTTTTTATTAACATTATCCACAGAAATTAAAGTATCATGAATGGCTAAATAAATTCTTTCAGAAATTGAACTGCTGGAATGTGCTTTGTTAGTTGGATCAAAACCTTTAGCATCGGCATTCCAAGACGTTTTCAATTCTTCAACAGTTTTAATATTTTTTTTATCCTTATTATCTTCCTTTTTTAAACCTTTATAAAAATAAAGTGCACTACAAACTAATAAAACGCTAAAAACTATAATTACTAATTTCTTATTATTGTTTATTTTTAACATATATATAAAAATACTCCTTTTTTATTATTTCATAAATAAACTAATACTAGTATTATATATGTTTTTTTTTTTTTTCAAGGGTTTGGAGAAAATTTATGCATTTTTTTATGCCTTATCCAAATCAAAAAGAGTTAAAATACTTTTATTCAAAAGATTTGTTTAAGAAGAAAAGAAATGATAAACTTATCTCTCGGAAAAGTTTCTAATCAAATTAGCTAATAGTATTTTCTAAAATTAACTCTTTTGGTCGTCTTTCCCAAAAAAAAGAAAAAACAGTCATTAAATAACAAAAAAAGCTATGTGTTTACATAGCTTTTTCATTTCTCTCATTTCTTTATCGACTAATGAGTCTTTTATATTTTTTTAAACCTTTTCTTCAAAACTTTTTTCAAATCAGGGTTAAAGGTTTTTTCTTTAATCATTTTTATTTCTTCTTTATAAGGAGCGAAACCATTAATAAAAGGGGTTTCTAATATTTTTGGTAAAGATAAAAAAGAAGGATGATAAATAATATTAATTAAAGCTTCAAAACCGATATTTCCGTAACCAATATTTTCATGACGATCTTTTCGACTGCCTAAAACGTTTTTAGAATCGTTAATATGAAAAACAGATAAATATTGTTGACCCACAATAGAATCGAATTCTTCCATCACTAATTCAAAGTTATTTTTAATATCATAACCAGAATCAAAAACATGACAAGTATCAAAACAGACAGAAATTCTTTTTTTATCTTCAATCAAAGTAATAATATCTTTTAAATCTTGAAAAGAAACGCCTATTTCATTTCCTTTACCGGCCATAGTTTCTAAAGCTATCCCCACCTTTAAACCAGCAGTATTTTTAAAAATTTGGTTAATACCTGAAGCGATAAATTCTATCGCTTCTCTTTTGTTTTTATTCATGTTATTGCCAGGATGAAGTACCATTCGAACAATTTTCATTTGTTCAAATCTGTATAATTCTTTCGTTAAAAAATCAATCGCGAAAGTTCTTTTTACTAAAGAAGGGTTGGCTAAATTAACAATATAAGGTGCATGACCTACTAAATCATTAGGATCTAAATTATGTTTTTTCATTTGTTCGAAAGTTTCTAATAAATTAGCATTTTTCAAATCAGATCTAATAGTGTTTTGTGGCGCTCCAGTATAAATCATAAAAACATTAGCGCCAAAAGATAAACTTTTTTGTAAAGAGCCTAAAAACATTAAAGGTTTATTAAAAGGGACATGACTACCTATTTTTATCATTTTTTTTATCTCTTCTTTTGGAAAAATGAGGTTTATTTTTTTTACCATTTTTATTAGGAAAACTCATTTTATCATTTTTTTTATAAAAATTGTATTTATTGTAGGAAGGGTTAATTTTATTATTAGGAGTTTGTTTCTTAGGACGAACTTCTTTTTTAACTTCTTCTCGGAAACCTGTTTTAGTTAAAGTAATATTATGAAAATCAATATCATTAAGTTTTTTAATTTTCTCCAAGGAAGTTTTATCTTTCTCGTTATAAATCACTAAAACGTTGCCGTCTTTGCCCATTCTACCTGTACGACCGCTACGGTGTTGGAAAAACTCTAAATTACGGCTAGGCAAGTCATAATGAATTACCCAAGTAATATCTAAGTCTAGCCCTCTAGCGGTTAAATCACTAGAAATAATATATTGATATTTCATTTTTTTAATTTCAGCCATATGTTGTTTTCTTTGTTTAACTGATAAGTCAGAAGAAAAGTTTAAAACATTTAAATCAGCTTCTTTTAACCCTTCATAAACTATAAATTGGTCTTTTTTATGAGAAACAAAAATTAAGGCTAAATAAGGGTTTAAAGTTTTAGAAAAATGAATCAAATTATTGATTCTTTTATCAGAAGAACTTTCTAAAGCGTAATATTTTAAATTTATTTTTTGTTCTGAATTAACATCTAAAAATAAAGATTTGCCGAAATATTTATTAATGAAAGGTTTCATAGCGGGTGTGATGGAAGCAGAAAATAATAATATTTTAGGTCGCCATTTAACAAATAAAGGGTCTAACCAATTTAAAGATTCTTGGTCAAATAACATATCCGCTTCATCTAACACTAAATAAGCAGCTTTAAAAATGTTTAATTTGTTTAAAGTTTGGGTATATTCACTTAACTTACTTAAAGTAGTGATCACCACAGGAGGTTGTTTTTTTTCCAAACTGGAGAGTATTTTTTGTTTATCCATTCCACCGTAAAAAATTTTTACTTTAGAATTTTGTTTTTCAATTTCTTTTAACATGTTAAAAACTTGAAAAACAAGCTCATTAGTAGGAACAACTATCACCGCTTGAATCATGTTTTTATTCCAGTCTATTTTGCTTAAAATAGGCAATAAATAAGCGTGCGTCTTACCTGTTCCTGTAGGAGCGACCCCTACTAAGTTAAAAGGTTTATCAAATTCCTCAAAAAATTTTTTTTGTATCGGAGTAATAGTTTTAAATTTTAATAATTTTAATTTGTCTTGAAGATAGGTCTGCATTATTTCAACCCTTTCTTTTGTGATAACGTAAATATTTTCCGTCTTTAAACCAACGAAAATAAAAAAATAAAATAAAAAGTATTTTTTTAGTTTTTTTCCTTTAAAATATTAATAAATAGATCTTTTTGAGAGATCTAAATAAACAATGAAGAAAAGAGAAATCCATGAAAAAAAACAATAAAAAAATTTCGCCAAAACTAAAAAAAAATAATAAAACACCAATAGTAATGAAAAAAACTAAATTGTTTACTGTTACTAATTTAGTAATTTTTCTAGCTATCTTAGTTTTTTCATTGGTTCCTATTTTAGCCATTTATAGCTTTTTTAAAAGTTAAGGATGGCTTTGAATCTGTTAAGAACCAAAAGGAAATATATCTTTTTTAAGACATCTCTTCTTTTTTAAAAAAAATAACATAAGACATAAAAAAGAGCTTTTATTTTAAAAGCTCTTTTTTATAGGTATTGCTTTTAAGATCTTCATAAATAAGTTGCAAAATCTTATTGTTAAACTTATATTGTTTATTATCGTTTAAAGCAGAATATTCTTTAGTTAATTCAATTGCTTCGTTAATAATAATTTTATGAGACAGTTTTTTTTCCATTAATTCGAAAGTAGCTAAACGAATAATAGCTTTATCAACTTTATTCAATCTATCTAAAGTATAATCGTATAAGTTTTTTTGAATAATATTATCGATTAAAACAATATTATTAATTAATTGTTCCACAAGAAGGATCTTTTCGTTAATATTAGGGTTTTTGACTTGAAGTTTGTTGTGATAAAAATCATATTGATATAAATTATTAATGATTTTTACCCTTAGTTCTTTCATCTTTTTAGTAAACATATATATTTGGTGATAATGCAAATTAGTTTGTGGATTTATCATTGTTTTTTCAACAAAGCTTCTTCTAAATTTTTAGCCACTTGTTGCCAATTAACGACATTATAAAAAGCTTCTATGTAATCTGGGCGACGATTTTGATAATGCAAATAATAAGCATGTTCCCAGACATCTATCCCTAAAAGAGGATAGCCTAAATTTAAAACCGTATCTTGGTTAGCCGTACTAACTACTTCTAATTTCTGGTGGTAGTTTAAAATTAACCAAGCCCAACCACTACCAAAAACAGTTTTTGCTTTTAAAGCCATTTGGTCTTTTAAATTTTCAACACTCTGATAATCACGTTCGATCCATTCTTTTAATTTACCAGCAGGTTGAGAACCATTATTAACTTGTAAAGTTTGCCAAAAAAAGGAATGATTATAATGTCCACCGCCGTTATTTCTAACAGCCGTTCTTGCTTCTTCAGGCACTAAAGATAAATCTTTTAGTAAAACCTCTAAATCAGCGTTAATTTGTGGGTATTTTTCTAAAACAGTATTTAAGTTGTTGACATAAGTTTGATGATGTTTTTGATGATGTATTTCCATTGTTTTAGCATCAATGAAAGGTTCTAAAGCGTCGTAAGCGTAAGGTAATTGAGGTAATTGATATTTTTTCATAATCTTAATCCAAATTCTCCTTTTTTAAATTGACCAATCTCTTGGCAAAGATTTAGTTGACTTTTAAATGATATCATAATAAAAGCTTTTTCATTAAACATTATAACACTTTTATAAGTGCTAAAAGGGGTAATTAAGGAATTTTGGAGTTTCTTTTGATAAAAAAGGTTTAAAGTTGTTTTACAAAACCTTTCTAAGATCAATAAAAAGAGGTTTTTCCAAAAAATGATGTTAAAACCACTTATAAAGAAACTTTGGACTAACTCAATAATTATCAATAATAACAATAATTTATTAATTTAGCCCAAAGTTATCTTTCATCCGCTTATTTTATCTGTTGAAAAAACTTTCTTTTCCTTATTTAGTGAAAAATTGTTTATCTAATTCGTTGATCGCGATTAACCAATGATGCAACATTTCGTAATACAAATTAAAGCTAGGTTCGTTAGTGTTAGTTTGAAAACCAATTTGGTTCTTAATTTGATTACTAACAATATCTATCCTTTTTTTAGTTAAAAAAGACGGTTCGTTAGTTTGAGCTTTTTTATAAAACAAAGCTCCTCCTAAACTGCCTATTAAAAAAATTAATAAGTAAAGAAAAATCTTTTTAAAAAAGATAAAAAACATATATTTTTTTTAGTTTCTTTCTAGTTGAATTTCTTACGGATATTATTTAATTTCTAAAGATTTCAAGCCCGCTAGGTTTAATAAACTCCAAGGTTTGTTGAAATAAGGGTGGAAAAAGAAATCTACAAACGCTAATTCATCAATAGCCATATTTTTTTGAATACATACGCTTAAAGTATTCATTTTTTCAGTTAAGTCAGCGTTAGATAAAATCTGTCCGCCTAAAATCTTACGTGTTTCTTTATTAAAAACTACTTTTAATAAAGCTGATTCATAATCCGGCATAAATTCAGGTCTGTTAGCATCTCTGATCGTTACAGCAGCATAATTTAAACCTAATGATTTAGCCACATTTTCAGTTAAACCGGTGGAAGAGATGTTTAAATCATAGATCTTAATACCACTAGTACCTTGAGTGCCTAAATATTTATGTTTATTTTCTTTAATGTTCATTCCTATTAAAGTCCCCATTCTAACAGCGTTAGTTGCTAAAGGAATGTATTTAGATTCTTGCGTTGGGTTATAATAAATATTAACACAGTCGCCACAAGCATAAACATCTGGATTAGAAGTTTGCAAGTATTCATTAACTACTAAAGCACCATTAGGAGACGTTTTTAATCCATGGCTCACTAATTTAGTGTTCGGAATGAAACTAATACACATAATAACCATTTCTGTTTCAAAAACTTCTTTATCAGTGTGTACGTGAGTAATTAACCCATTAGAGGTTTTTAATTTAGAAACTCTTTGCCCTAAAGCCAATTTAACGTTATTTTCAGTAAAAGCATCTTGAGCTAAATCAGTAAATTCTTTATCTAAGTATTTAGACATGATTCTTTCTTCCGCATCAATCAACACTACTTCTTTACCTTGATGAGAGAAAGATTCCGCTAATTCAACACCAATATAACCAGCACCCACAACAGTAATTTTTTTCACGCCAGCAGCGTATTCAATAATTTCGTTGGCGTGGGCAAAGTTTTTGGATAATAATAAATTTTTAGAATCCATTCCTTCTAAGCGTGGAATAACTGGCCAAGAACCAGTAGATAACACTAACTTATCAAAACAATCCACAAACTCTTCGTTAGTTTTTAAGTTTTTAACAACGATTTCTTTTTTATCAAAATCCACTTTTAAAACTTCGTGCTCTAAATTGACATTAGCGCCCATTTGTTTTAATTCATCTGGGTTGGAATAAAATAACCCTCTTCTATCTTGAACAACTCCACCAATATATAAAGCTATTCCGCAAGAAAGAAAGGAAACTGTGTCGTTTCTCTCATAAACAGTTACATCAACATCGCTATAATTTTTTTTAATAGTTTTAACCGCAGCAGTTCCTGAATGAGTACACCCTATAACAATAACTTTTAACATGAAAAACCTACCTTATAATTATTTTTATTGAAAATCACATCTTAATTTGTTTTATATCGTTTATTATTTCCTAAAAAATCTTGAACAACAAAAATAAATAACATTTAAAAAACTTTTACATAATAATTATATCATAATAAAAATATATTCAAATATTATATAATCTATCATTATTATAACATATTTTGGTTTTAAACCTGAACTTAAATCATTTATTCTTCTGGCAATTTTTCGATTATCATTTCGTCTTTAAACTTTTTCAAAATAGTTTTATTAATTTTCACTCTTTTGACAAAATCATCTTGAGTGAATAATTTTTCTTTACGGTTCATCACAATGTTATCTGCCGCTACTTGCCCTAAACCATCAATAGCCACAAAAGGCATTCTTAAAGCTTTATCATTTTCAATCACAAATTCGTTTGCTTCTGATTTATTCAAATCAATCGGTAAAAATCGATAACCTAATTGGACCATTTCATAAGCACTTTTTAAAGTGTTAATGCGACTTTGTTCTATCACGGTTAATTCTTTTTTAAGGGTTTTTTTCATATTTATTTGTCCATCATCAGGATTTTTATCCGCTTTTCTCAATTCTTTCTCAATTTCGGGCGCTGTTTTCAACATGACATTATAATCGAATTGATCGGCCCTTTTGGAGAAATAACCACTATAAAACAATAAAGGATGATTGACTTTAAACCAAGCGATCCTCATCGCCATTAAAACATAAGCCACAGCATGTGCTTTCGGAAAAAGGTATTTTATTTTGGTTAAAGATTTTAAATACCATTGCGGTATTTTAGCTTCTACAGGAGAAATTAATTTTTTCCATTCTTGGGGATGAGTGTGAGGTTTGCCTTTGCGGACAAACTCCATGATATCAAAAGCTCGTAAAGGGTCGACACCTTTTTCGATTAAAGTATTCATAATTTCATCACGACAAGCGATTACTTCGTCAAAAGAAATTTTTTCCTTGATATCTTCTTGGAAATCACCTTTACCTGTTAAAATATCTTTCGCATTTTGAGTCCAAACATTCGTTCCGTGCGATAAACCTGATACTTTCACTAAAGTAGAGAAATTAAAAGTTTTTTTCTCTTTGTCATAAATATCTTTTAACATCGCGATAACGAAATTAGTACCAAATTCGGGCACAGCGATAGAGGTTTTATTCTTTTCTTTATTAGCGAATAATTCGTATACTTTAATATCATCTAACGGAATATCTTGATAACGATCAAACGGGAATAAAGAAGGATTTTTTTTCACATAATCCATAAAAAATTTAATTAACATTGGATCATCATGACCTAAAATATCCATTTTAAATAAATTATTTTCAAAAGAATGGTAATCAAAATGAGTCGTTTTCCATTTGGATTCCGTATCATCAGCAGGATACTGAACTGGCGTAATTTCATAGATTTTATGACCTTTGGGAACTACTATGATTCCTCCTGGGTGTTGACCTGTTGAACGTTTCACGCCTTCAATCATCATGGACCTGCGGCTAATTTCCGAAACACGTATTTCCTCATCCAAACCTTTATCTTTGACAAAACCTTTTACATAACCATAAGCGTTTCTTTTTGCTACCGTTTGGATGGTGCCGGCTCTAAAAACGTGTTCTTCCCCTAATAACTCTTTAATATAATCATGGGCTTTACTTTGATAATCTCCCGCGAAATTTAAATCGATATCTGGGGTTTTATTACCTTCAAAACCTAAAAAGGTTTCAAAAGGAATATTTTGTCCGTTTTTACTAAAATTGACGTTACATTGGAAACATTTTTTATCAGGTAAATCATATCCAGAATAAGTACGTTCTAAAATATCATAATCATTAGGATCATCTTTTTTAACGTATTGTTGGTATAAAAGGTTTTGTTTCTCTTTTTCTGTCATTTTCATCACGGTGTATTGACATTTGGGACAACGATAATGTGGTCTTAAAGGATTTACTTCCGTAATTTCTAACACATTAGCAATAATAGAAGAACCGATCGAACCACGAGAACCTACTGAATAACCATCTTCCATGGATTTTTTAACTAATAAATAAGATAAATAATAAATAGGAGTAATGCTTTGGTTAGTGTCTTTTTGGTTATCATCTCCTAAAATACTTTTCAACTCTTTATCAATTCTTTCTTGAATTAAAGGGTGCACTATTTTGCCATATAAAGCTTCAATACGAGTCGTAATTAAAACCTTCATTTCTTGCTTAATGCTAGGAACCTTTAAATTTTGGGCGAAAGTATCATCTCGCAGAGAAAACAACTCTTGGGGGAAAATTTGAATTTTATCAATTTGTTGGTTCAATAAATGCGGATTATTAATGACTAAATCTTTTCTCAATGTTTCATCTTCAATAAAACTAAAAGCATCCAACATTTCTTGAGTGGTTAATAAATGGTTATCAGGTAAATTTTCAGAGCTAAATTTAGATAATTTATGTAAACCGCCACCAATTAATTTAGCGCTAATATACATTTCACGATAAATTTTTTCATACGGATGCAGGTAATGAACATCTCCTGTCGCAATAATTATTTTATCTTGTTTTCTCGCTTCGTTAATGATTTTTAACAAAGTATTTTGCACGATAGACAGAGCGTTAATCTCCGGATCATCGCCTCCTAAGTCATAAATCACATGTTTATAGGCGTTTAGTGGTTGAACTTCGATATAATCATAAAAAGCGATCACTTCTGCTAAATCTTGTTCACTCTTGTTTAAAGCTGTCTCAAAGACATTACTATCAAAACAACCGCTACCAACTAATAAACCTTCACGATGTTGGTTTAATTTAGATTTCAATAAACGGGGTTTTTTATAAAAATCTTGCGTTAAAGCACCACTAATTAAATAAAATAAATTTTGGTAACCGGTTTGGTTTTTCGCTAAAACATTCACATGATAAGATCTTTCGAACAAAGCATCAATCGTCCCTTTTAAATCATAAAAAGTCAGTACTTCTTGTTCTTCTAATTTCTTCATCATTTCGATATAAACCAAAGCGGTAGTTTCGGAATCATATAAAGCTCTATGACTATGACCTTCTAAAGTTGGTTTAGCTTTAAAAACTTTCGCTAATCTTTTTAAAGAAAAAAACTTTAAAAATTTTTTGAAATATTTTTGCGATAAAGGCATAGTATCTATCACAGGTTGAGGTTCATAAGAAAGACCTAATTTTTTCACGTTTTCCAATAAGAAACCCATATCAAAAGAGGCGTTATGAGCGATTAAAGTATAACCTTTAGCAAAATCTAAAAACTGCGGCAAAATCGCATCAATAGTGGGTTTTCCCTCTAAATCTTGGTTCGTAATTTGAGTAATTTCTTGAATTCTTGGGTTTAATTTGGTTTGTGGATCTACTAATTCATCAAACATGTCTTCTGTGATTTTGCCATTTTCAATCCTCACAGCCGATATTTCAATAATTTTATCTCTTATTTTAGAAAAACCGGTTGTTTCTAAATCAAAAACAACGTATTTATGGTTTTTTAAGGTAAAATCAGGGAATTGGGGGTATTTTTCTTGGTTAGTGATATAAAGGGGTTTTTCCGCGATAAAATCGAATTCAGCCCCTAAAATAGGTTTTATTTTTTTACCACGCAGATGTTTTTCTATTTCTGGAAAAGCATAAACTCCGTTATGATCGGTAAAAGCAAGCGCTTCATGGCCCCATTTTTCAGCTATATCAAGATAATCTTTCACACTTGTTACCGCGTCTAAATTAGACATTTTAGTATGGAGGTGAAATTCAATTCTTTTCTTATCTGGATAATCATCTTGTCTTTGGTATATCAAAGGCACATTATCTAGAACTTGATATTTAGGAGTCCCATTTTTAGGAGTAAAATCAAAATAGTATTCTTGGTTTTTAGCGTTAAAATCAACAAAAGTTTCTATTTCTATTAAAACACCTTCTTGAAAATCTTTTTTAATTTGAGCGTAAGAAGTGTTAGTTTTGCCTTTATAGTTTTGGTTGAAAAAACTTTTATATTCGATAGAATCTTGTTTGGTTTCGGGATCTACTAAAAAAAACTTAACTAAAACGCTTTGGTTATTTTTAATAGGTAATTCGGTCACTTGTTGCACATAACCTTTAACCCTAAATGCGGGATTATTTTGTTTAAAGGTTTTTAAAGCGCTGTTTTTAACCGGAATATCTTTAAAAGAAATTAAAGGTAACCTGTTATTATCCCATTTTTGCTGTCTTTTTTCAGCCATCACATCACCTTTATTACGGAATTGGTAAAAACATTGGTGTTTTTCTTCAAATAATTTTTGCAAACTCGGCAGAAGATCCAGTTGATTAAGAGTATTTTTTAAATAAGGAGGAAAATCAAATTCACAAGTTTTCTTCTCTACATCAATCAAAGGTGTTTGATCCAAAATCTTATATATTTCGTTTTCTTGCTTTTGAGCGATAATATTAATTAAATTAATTTTAAATTTTTCTTCAGAAGTTAATTCGTCCTTATCCAGATTATTAAAACCACCTATAGTAGGATCTTTTAACTCTGATAGAGTTAAAAGATCTGGATATTCCGTTATAAATTTTAAATCTATGCCATAACGGTGGATAAAAAAAGTGTTTAATTCCTTTAAAATATCAGTTCGATGGAAATATTTTAAAAGAATCGGATTTAAGCGAAAAACGGCTTTTTTCTCTTCCCAAGAGATAGTAGGCGCAGAATCGAAAAGATATAAAAAAGACTCGTTGGCTTCTTTTTTTTTATTTTGCAAAATGTATTGGAATTGTTTTTCCCAGACTTTTTCATCTTTTAAATAGTTAAAATGGTGGAATTTATAACGCACATGACAAGATATGTTTTTCACGCGTTCTTCAGTATGAACTTTAAAAAATTTTTGTAAATGTTCACGGAATTCATCTAAAAGCGCAGCTTCAGAAGGGAATTCTTCCGCGGTCACAAAAAAGGTCCAACTAATGTTTGACGGATCTACCAATACTTCTTTTAATTGAAATTGTTGTAATTCTGGTTTTTTTAAGGTTTGGAGAAATTCTTCGAACTTATGAGACATTTTTTTTACTCTTTTTAGTTTTAAATTTTAAAATCAGTGGGAGATATAAAAAAGAAAAACACATGAATTTCATGTGAGCATAAAGAATAAATATTATTTTTTTGGTACTGATGATCGGACTTGAACCGATATGAGTTTAACCTCGTTTGATTTTGAGTCAAATGCGTCTGCCAATTTCGCCACACCAGCATACATTTTAATTATAACATAATTAAAAATATTCTTAATCTTTTTTGCAAAAGGTTTTTTTCTTAAAAGAGGCAATTCGCTTATTAATTGATAATATATATTAAATTAGAAACTTTTTAGGCTTCTTAATGATTTTAAAATAAAAAGATTGATTTGTCAATGTTTTTTTAAAAAAAAGAGAGTCTCTAAAAGAGGCTCTCTTTTTCAAGATAATTCACACAACGGGTTTTAATTATTCTTTTTCTTTTCATAAAAAATATTTTATTCGTGATATTTATACATTCTACAAACGGCATTATTACGTTCGCGTTTTCTTATTCTTTGTCCTTTTTGGTTGTATTCGTATGTATTTTCTAATAAATTAAAATTTTTCTTTGGTTTGATGCAAATACCTTTTTTATTATAAGTCGCCATTCCTTGGTAAAATTTTTTAATTTTTTGCCCTTTTTCGTTATATTGGTAACTATAAGTGATAGTATAAGCTTGATCTGTTTGCCAGAAATAAAAGTCTGTTTTTTTAGCTAATTGCCCTTTTTGATTATATTCAAACTCTTTTTTAACCACTTTATTGTGATCTAAAAGACGCACTAATTGGTTTTTATTGTTATAATGATAAGTAAAAAAATCTAATTTCTTATCATTGCCATATTTATCGCCACATCTTTTAATCAATTGACCTTGGTCGTTATATTCATAAAAATAATTGTTTAAACCGGCTTTATATTTTTTTCTCATTAAAAGACCTTGGTTGTTATATTTATAAAACGCTAAAATACAGTTATATTTATCTGTCTTCATAACAGGTTTATTTAACATAATATTGGGATGATAAACATCATTTTCTACTTCTTGTTCTAAGTTAGCTTGATAAACTGTTTGACAAAGAGGTTGAAGAAGATTAGATTTTTTAGAAGGTTTTTTCTTATGAGAAAAACTTTGTCCTTTCTGTTGAACAGTTAAAGAAGAGGAGGGAGAAACTGGAGGAGAAAAGATATTAATATTTGTTCTCACTAATAAGGCAATAAGGTAATATAATCCTAAACAGACCCACGAAAGAAAAATACTTTTACGAAATAAGAAAGAAAAAATTTTTTTAGGAATCGACATTTTCATTCATGATTTACTTTTTCTAATGGAATTTTTTGGCCTAAGCCATCTTTTATTGTAATGAAAAAAACTTTTTTTAATGAACAAAATTAATTATAAAAACCAAAAAGAAAAAAAATTTTAAAAAGGGGGGTTTTTCTTTGGATTTCCATTTAATTATAAAGACATCTTTTATCAGAATCTTTCTTTATAAAAAGGTCTAAAAAGGTCTTTTTATAAAGAAAGCAGGTTTTATACTTTTTATATGATTTTCACTGTTGAGAAATGCTTTTACCTGCTATAATGAAAATAGATTTGTAAATATTTTATCCATTATAAAATCAAAATTATATAATAATAGAAAGGTAAAGATAAAAAAGGAGATTTTCATTCTACCTTTAAATATAAATTATTATTCATATTTTTTTGTTTTGTTTGTTAACTTTTATTAAAAAAATATTTTTTTTGATAAACTAATTCTTTTTTTTCAATTATATTTTTTTTCGCCTTATTTTTAAAAACCAACTGATAATAATAGAAAGGTAATAAAAATATATGAAGGACGATGATTCCCAATCTTCCTTGAAATATAAATTATTATTATTAATGTTTTTGGTTTTTCTTTTCTTTTTAGTAATTTTATTTTGTTATTAACAATATAATAAAAGTACTGTTAACGATACTACAAAAACAAAACCATTAATGAAAAACAAAGTAGATGCTTTAAAAATTACTTTCCCTCAAAAAGATAATGTCTTTATCGAAATAGAACCAACCACTTGTAGTTCATTTCAATGAAAAAAACGAAGTCATTCATCAAAATGATCCTGTTTATGTGAAAGAAATAACAGAAAAAAACTTCAAGAGCAAAATCATATCATCTACATTTTCCCCCGCTAAAGAAACAGATCCTCTCTTAACAGAAGAGATTGAATGCGAAATAAATCCGAACAAAAATAAATTAAAAAAATTCATTAACCCTGCGGAAACTATTACCTTAGACGAAGAAACAGGCTCAGAATTAAAAAGAGAATTTTTTTGTAATCAAAAAGTTGGTCAAATTATTATTGAAAGAAATATAAAAAATAACGCTATTTCCTCTATTAGAACTATTATGTCTAATCCATCCGATTTAAAAGGAAAGGATAATATCTTTAGTTGGAAATTAGATCAACAAAATAAATTAATATTCATGGATCAAGAAAAAGAAACAAAATTAAAATCTCGAGATAGCGAAGAAAACAAATGGATTTTTGAATTACCTTGTAAAAAAAACTTTATGATAGATCCTAAAAAAAGAAGTATTCTTTCTTCGCAAAATTTAATGGAGCAAAGAAAAATAAAGCTGGATTATAACTATCACTCTTCTTTTGAAAATGTGTTTTTATTCACTATTTGTTAAAAAAATAAATAAAAAAAACACCCTTATAAAGGATGTTTTTTTGTCAAAAATAAATTATTTAATTAATAAATTATTTTTTAGATTTTTTGTTAAGGTAGTAAACTACTCCAACTACTGCAACTGCAGAAGCTGAACCAACTACAACCCAAAGTATAACACTTTTATACCAAGGTTTTTTGGATTTTTCTGTTGCTTTAACTGTATATTTTACAGTAGCTGAACCTTTGTAAGCGGTGTCGTCTTTTTTAGCTGTCACTGTAACTTCGTGTTTTGTTGTGTCAACTGTTACATCTACATGATCTTTAACTGATGGATATTGTTTTTCAACTGCTGTTTTAGCTGTTTCATTTGTTAATTCTTCAGATTGTTCGTCTAAATCATCTTTAACTACTGTGCTAACATCTGTTTGAGCAGAATCGCCTGGTTTTTTGGATGTTTCTGTTGCTTTTGCTTGTTGAGTTGCTTCTGTTGCTTTTGCTTGTTGAGTTCCTGTTGTGTTTGTAGTTATTTCTTCTTGGTTGTCTACTACAGTTTCAGCTGCTGTTGTAACTTTTGTTAAATCTGCTTCATCTAAATTAGAAGCTTTTACAGCTGCTTCTTTGTATTTTTGTGTTAATATTTGTTTTTTGCCTTTGATTGCTTTTGTGTTAGCGTGTTTAATAGCTTCAGCTACCCAAGCATCTTTGTCATCTTTGATAGTTTTCAATATAGCGTCTACTAATGTTACAACAACTTTTTCCACTTCTGTTTCTTTGTTGTCTGCTTCATTTAATTTTTCAGCTTGTTTTTTAGCTGCTGCTCTTAATGCGCTTATTTCTGTAGCTGATAATGTGTGATTGTGTTGTGTTGAGTGCATTTTAGCTTTATTAATAGCTTTTGTTACTTTATCATCTCTAGTAGTTATTGCTTCATTTAATAGTCTATTTGCAACTTTTTCAACTGCTGCTTTTAATTCAGGTGCTGTTCTTTCTGTGTCTTTTTCTTTGTTTGCTTGAATTGTAGCTGCATCTTTAAATTTATCATAAACTGATTGTTCGCCTAATTGATACGATAATAATGCAGAAATTTGGTCTTTGCTGTTTAAAATAACTTCTTCTAGTCCTTGTGCAATAGCATCTTTTATTTTGTTTTCTTTGCAGTTAATAACAAATTTTTTAGCTGCTTCAGTTACTTTGGATTGTATTCTTTCTGCTGCTGTATCTTTGCTTGCTTGAGTTGTAGCTTCTGTTTTTAATTGTTCATCAGTTGCTTCTGCAGAAGTTAATTTTTGAGTTGTTCTTTCTGTTTTTGCTGCTTCAACAGCTGTTGCAATTATTTGGTCTCTTGCTGTTTTGTAATCTGTAACAACTTTTTTAGTAACTATATTTATCTCTTCTTGTGCGTTTTTTGCGTCATCTATGTTGTTTGCTTGAACTTCAGCTGCTGTTTTTAATTGTGTATCAGTTACTTCTTGGTCTGATACTATTTGAAGGTTTCTTTCTGTTTTTGCTGCTTCAACAGCTTTTTCAACTCTTGATTTTTTTTCTTCTTGCGAAAGGGCGGCACCAAATATATTTGTTGCTCCCATACTTAAAACTAAAATTAAATTCATTAATAAAATACTTGTATATTTTATTAATGAATTTTGTTTAAAACTTTTATTTACCATAGAATATTTTTTTCTCCTTTTTTTTTAAATAATCTATAGTAACTATTATATACAAAAAAATAAAAAAAACAAGTTTTTATTAAAAAAAATAAAAAAAGTTTATTTTTTTAATAATTAATATTTTTTTATCTAAGATTTTGTTTTAAAGACAAGATCTTTTTTTTTTTTTTGAAGGGAAAGTCTTTTATTTAAGAGATTTTTTTATATAAGATGGTAAATATACAATTAATAAAAGTATATGAATAATTAATGACAATAAAAGTAGAAAAGGATGTTATGATTCAAAAAGCATTGCAAATAGTTATTAAACTTAATAAAAAAGAAGTTTAACAAATATATTTGGTGCCGAGCTTACAAAAACAAAAGAAGAAAAAGACATAAGAGTTGCAACAGCTGTTGAAGTAGCAAAAACAGAAAAATTGAAGTAAATGAAATTAAAAATAATATTTTAATAAATAAAAAAACCACCAGAAAAAAATGCTATTCATAAGCTTTACCATTAAAAAGATTTAAATTAAGTTAATTATATATCAAATGATAGCTTTTGTAATCAAAAGATAACCAACAAAAAGAAATCTCTTTTAAAGCCGATTAATCAAATAATTAGCTTTAACCACAAGACAATAAAAACCCTCTTTTTTCCGCTTAAAAGTTACTTGTTTGCCTTTTAAAAACTTTTGTTGTATAATTATTAATGTGGCCCTTTTTAAGGCACAAAAATAAGGAGATAAAAATATTCTATGGTATATAAAAAAAGTTTGCAACATAACTCAATAATAAAATACACAAGAAGATTATTTTTAATTTTATTTTTTTTAGTTTTAAAGACAGGAAGAATACATTTATTAAATGCTAATAACAACGGAAAAGAAAACTTGGAAAATGTCATTGTTAATAAAGAGTTAGGTTTTGTTCAATGTAATAACCCTCAACAACCCACAAGAGAAGAAATTTTAAAAGCAGTTCACGCCATCAACCCCAATAAAATGGATGATGTTCTCATTGAAGTCAGGTTTGATCAAGTGTGGCCTTACAAACAAGCTTCTCTTTTTCCGTCTGACAAGGATTCTCCCAATAATCCATACAAAGGACAAGCTGACCTATATTATTCCACTGGTTTTAAACCGGTAGATCTTTCTCAAGTCATTGCTTCCGGAAATATAGGTAACGTAGTTTGTTTGGATCCGCAAAAACCCACAAAAGAGGAAGTTTTAAACCAAATAACGCAAAAATATAATACCTTAATTAAAGAAGATGTAGAAGTGGTTTTAGATCCTCAGAAACCCACCACTAACGCAGTAGCAAAAGCTAAACTTGATAGCAATAATTATAATCCTGGTTCTGCAGTTAATTTAACTTATAAAACTGTTGCTAATTATCCACAAGCAAACGTTTCTGATTCTAATTGGTTAACCGAAATATGGTTCTGGACTTTAACTATGGTAGTTGCTGTTTCCGGAGCTTCCGCTTACGGCATAACAGTCAAAATTAAAAAGAAAAAAAATTCACATCACCATAAATAAAAAAAGACCTTTTAAAAGGTCTTTTTTTATGTCTTTAAACTTCTTTTTTCATTTTTTGCAACATAATTCTTTTTAATTCATGTTTTTGTAAAAAAGCAATTAATAAAGCGTTTTTAGAAGTAGTTAATTCTGTTTCTTTTAAATCAAAAGTTAAAGGCACTAAAGTGTTAACTGTAATTAAAAAACGATTCAAAAAAACTTTTTCTTGAAATTTTTTTAAATTATCTTTTAGTTTAGGCGCTAGTTGTTCTAAATTAAGATAAATATTTTCTAAATTACCAAATTGGTTTAATAATTTAATAGCCGTTTTAGGACCTACAGAAGACACTCCTTTAATGTTATCTGAAGAATCTCCCATTAAACTTTTAAAATCCACTATTTGAGCGGGTTTTAACTGATATTCTTCCCATAATTTTGGGATATCATAAGAGACTACTTTCTTCAAACCTTGTTTAATTAAAATCACAGTTATATTTTCATCAATTAATTGTAAAAAATCTTTATCACTAGAATAAATAGTGGTAGCAATGTTTTTATCGCTCGCTTGTTTAGCTAAAGTAGCGATAATATCGTCAGCTTCATAAGTTGGTTGAGCATGATGTTTAACGCCTGAAAGAGTTAAATATTCTTTAATTAAATCAATTTGGTCAATTAAATCTTGGGGAGTGGTCGGACGATCTTTTTTATAATCTCCATAAATTTCATGTCTTTGCGTTTTGTCAGGAGAATCAAAAGCCACAAAAATATGATGATGAGTTTTTTTTAAAATTTTTTCAAACATATTAATAAAAACCATCAAAGCGTTTACATTTTTTCCTTGAGAGTTTAAAGTAGGTGTTTTTTGACTATAAGCGGTAGCGTAATAAGCTCTAAACATTAAAGAATTTCCGTCTACCAAGATTAAATGTTGCATTGTTTCTTTAATTCTCCGTTGTTATTTTAGCTTCTTTAAAAAAGTAAAAAAATTTTTTTTAATTTTGATCCATAAATTGTTTTAATAATTCTTCAGGGTTATCTAAAGCGCTTAAATTATCAGGATTCGTATTACCCATTTTTTTAGAAATTTGTTTTTGTTTTTCAATAAAATCAATTAATAAATTAACATCTTTTAATTTATTGCCGGAACCTTTCGCGATACGACTACGACGACGATTATTAGATTGTATTAATTGCGGTTTTAAGCGCTCTTCTTTAGTCATGCTTTGAATAATAGTTTCAAATTGGGTAATAATATCTTTATCTAACATCGGCATATTTCTTATTTTAGAACCTATTCCAGGAATAAAATTTAAAATCTTTTTAATAGAACCAATTTTTTTTAAAAGTTTGAATTGTTTTTGTAAGTCGTGATAATTATAATCATCTTGCAATAAACGGTTCACTAGTTTTTTATCTTGTTCGGAATTAACCTTATCTTCTACTTGTTCGATTAAAGTTAACATATCTCCCATTCCTAAAAGGCGTGAAGACATTCTATCCGGATAAAAAATTTCAAAATTATCATCATCATGTTTTTCAGAAAAAGACATGAATTTAATCGGTAAATTAGTTACATATTTGATAGATAAAACCGATCCACCTTTAATATCAGCATCCATTTTAGTCATAATAACCCCGGTTGCATCAAGAGCTTCATGAAAACCTTTCGCTACAACAGAAGCTTGTTGACCTAACATAGAATCAGCCACAACTAAAGTTTCACTTGGTTTTACTTTTTCTTTAATAGTTTTAATTTCATCCAACATATCTTGGTCTAAAGCGGAACGACCAGTAGTATCGATAATAACTGTTTCAAAACCATTATGAAGAGCGTATTTTAAACCATTATCAATAATATTCATAGTAGTTTCGTTTTGTTGAAAGAAAACATCAATGTTAATTTTCTTCCCAATACCCACTAATTGTTCTACTGCTCCGTGACGATATGTATCAGCAGCAATTAATAAAACTTTTTTGTTTAATTTTTTTTCCACAAAATAAGCTAATTTACCAGCGGTAGTGGTTTTACCACTCCCTTGAAGTCCTACTAATAAAACCACATCATAAGTATTATTAAGTTGTAAAGGTATATTTTTAGAACCTAAAACAGTCGTTAAAACCTCGTTAACAATTTTGACCACTTGTTGTTGCGGTTCAAGCCCTTTTAAGACTTCTTTGCCAACCGCTTTTTCTTTTATTAAATGATTAAAATGAGTAATAACATCATAATTAACATCCGCTTCTAAAAAAGATAAACGGATGTCTTTCATCATCAATTCAAGATCTTTTTCTTGAATATGTTTTTTACCTTTAATGATATCCATAGTTTTTTGAAAACTTCTGCTTAAAATGCTCATCTTTTGAATTTCCTTTCGTTTTCAGAGTGTCTTTGGTTGATTTTTTATATGTTAATTGTAGTGTTTTTTTCATACTTTTTAAATTATTTTTGAGAAATATCAAACAATTGTTAATTTTTTGTCATAAATATTGGTTGGAAGCGACTTAGTCTTGGATAAATAAATTGTGAATAAAAGTTCTAATATTAAAAGCGAATAAATCATTAGGATTTTCGCCCATACCGAGATATTTAGTTTCTAGATTGTAAAGATGTTTAATAGCTAAAATTAAACCACCATTAGCCGCTCCATCCATTTTGGTCAAAATAACGCCACTTAAAGAGATACTTTGGTTAAATAAATAAATTTGATTCAGACCATTTTGACCTATCATAGCATCCAACACTAAAAAAGATTCATGCGGACCTTGAGAGAATTTTTTTTGAATCACTTTTTTGATTTTTTCTAGCTCTTTCATTAAGTTAACTTTATTTTGTAAACGACCTGAAGTATCACATAAAACCACATCAAAAGCTTTTTTTTCCGCATAAATCAAAGCGTCAAAAATAACCGCCGAAGGGCTGATATTACCCTCTTTGAAAAAGACTTCACTTTTCGTTCTTTTACCCCAAATTTTTAATTGTTCGACCGCTCCAGTTCTAAAAGTATCACCAGCTACTAAAAGCACTTTTTGCCCTTCGGCGGTTAATTTCATGGCTAACTTACCAATAGTGGTCGTTTTTCCTACCCCATTAACACCCATAAAGAGATAAATTTGCGGTTTATCGGCATTAATAGTTTTAGTCGTTTTTGCGACCTTTTCTTGCTTATTTAAAACATTATTGGTTTTATCAGTCTTTTCATCAGATAAATCTTTTTCGGCGTTATCATGAGGTTCTTTTTCATATAAGCCCACAATTTCCTCCATCGTTAACGCGATAAAAGCGGAAGACTCTTGAAGAGGTTTGTGTAATAAACGATTTTTAATATTAGCTATTAAGTGTGTCGCTGTTTTGATCCCTACATCAGCTTTAACTAATAAAATCTCTAAATCTTCTAAAAAAGAAGGATGAAAAGAGCTCTTTTTTTGTACTTCTTTGACCCATTGGGATAAATTATTACCTAATTTTTTAACTCCTAAAATGTCTTTTTTCACCGGTTTTTTAGTAAATATTTTTTTTAAAAAATTCCACATATTTTGCCAACACCTTTTTTTAATAATTTGTCCCTTTGATTCATCATTTTCTTTAAAACAAGTTATAAAGAAGAAGATAAGTAAGAACAAATTAATCTAATTTTTTACATGTATGATGAATAAATAATAAATATTCTTGTATAACTAATATTATATAAAAATATCAGTCTGTTTTGAATAAAAACTTTTTAGAAAAAGAGTTATTCTTTTTCTATTTTTTGAGCTTCTATGTCTTTTAAAGAAACAATTTTTTTACATTTAGGAAAATTGCTGCAACCTAAAAAATCCCCATATCGACCTTTTCTTTTCACTAAAAAAGCTTCACAGGAATCACATTTATGTTTAGTCAAAACCGGTGGCAAAGACGGAGTTTTTTCTTTAGAAGGAATGATGTTTTTACATTTTGGAAAAGCACTGCAACCTAAAAACTCCCCATATCGACCTCTTCTTTTAACCAATAATTCGTCACAAACACTACATTTTTCTTCTGTTAAAACTGGTTTACTAGCAACAATTTTTTGGTCCGCTATGGCATATAATTCTTGCAACAAGTGATAAAAATTTTTTAAAAAAATGGTTTTATCTAATTGACCGGAAGCGATTTTATCTAAATTTTCTTCCATTTGAGCCGTATATTCGATGTTAATTAAAGAATTGAAATATTGGTCTAAAAGGTTTTTAGTTAAAAAACCTTGTTCCGTACAAAAAAATCTTTTTTCTTCTACTGTCACATAAAACCTTTTTTTTAAAGTTTCAATGATGGTAGAATAAGTCGAAGGACGACCAATTTTTAATTGTTCTAAAGTTTTAATCAAAGAAGCTTCATTAAAACGAGCAGGCGGAGTAGTAAATTTTTGCAGAGTCGTTATTTCTTGCGGTAAATAAGTTTTGTTAACCTCTAAATCTGGTAAAAAATCGTTTTTAAAAGTATTAGTTTCTAGTCCTTGATAATAACCAGCAAATAAGACCTTTAAACATTCGTTTTTAAACACATAATCTTTGATATGAAACAATAATTGTGTTTTATTGAAAACAGCGTTAGCCATCAAACTAGTCAAAGTTCGTTCATAAATCATTTTATATAAAGATAATTGATACTTATTTAAATATTTGGTTAAACTTTCCGGAGTTTTTTTAATATCCGTGATTCTAATAGCTTCATGTGCGTCTTGAACATTATCTTGGCTAGGTTTTTGATAAGTCCCCAAATATTCTGGACCATGTTTTTCTTTAATAAAAATTTTAGTTTCTTCCACAAAAGACATAGATAAACGATAAGAATCAGTTCTCATATAAGTAATCAAACCTACCGGTTTTCCTTCTATTTCAATTCCTTCATACAGTTTTTGCGCATTAATCATCGTTTGTTTCGCGTTCATTGATAAATGTTTAAAAGCTTCTTGTTGTAAGGAAGCAGTAATAAAAGGTTTCGGCGGTTTATTAACCACTTTTTTCTCCACTATTTCTTTTAAAAGAAAAGGTTGATCTTTTATTTGTTCTACTATTTGAGCCGCTTCTTCGCTTTTAATTTTTTTATCTTTCGGCTTGCCCACTAAAGAGGCTTCATAAGTCTCAAAAAGAGCTTTAATTAAAATATATTCTTCAGGAATAAATTTTTCTCTTTCTTGTTCTAATTCGGCGATTAATTTTAAAGCCACTGATTGAACTCTACCAGCTGATTGGGATTTAATTCTTTTCACTAAACGAGACAGTTTAAAGCCCATTATACGGTCTAACATTCTACGTGTTTCTTGCGAATCAACTAAAGATTGATTAATCACAGAAGGCTTGTTAAAAGCATCCAAAACCACATCTTTGGTTATTTCCGTAAAAAAGATACGGTTTTTATCAGTCGTTTTTAAATTCAAAACTTGCGCTAAATGCCAAGCAATAGCTTCTCCTTCGCGATCTGGATCAGTCGCTAAAAAGACTTCTTTGCCTTTGGTTAAACGGATTAAATCTTTGACTAGTTTTTCTTGTTTCGGAATAATCTTATAATCAGGTAAAAAATCTTTTTCAATATGAATCCCTAAACGGTTTTTACCTTTTAAAGATAAATCTCTAATATGACCTTTAGAAGAGAGAATTAAAATTTTATTATCAAAATAACTATTAAGAGTTTTAGCTTTAGAAGGCGATTCAACAATAATCACTTGTGTTTTCATTTGTCCTAATCCTCTTTCTATAATTTTAAAATTTTAACGTACTAATTAAATCGAGATCAAAATTAAATTTTTCTTTTTTATGATTGCCTATTTTATGCACAATCATTTCTAACAATTTATTCTCATCTAAAACATTATTTTTTAATAAAAAATTGGCTTTTTGGGCGATAAGAGGCAATAAGTTTTCTTCTTCTAAATCTTTATCATCTAGTTTAAACATTCTTTTTAAACGGTTTTTATAGTGTTTTTTCAAGTAAGTTAATAAATATTCCGCTAAAACCTCTTTAGGTAATAAAGTGGGTTTAATACAGCCACAAATAGCTAATGAATAACCTATTTGTGGATCAGTAAAATTATGATACAAAACCCCAGGAGTATCTAATAATTTCATATTATTATTTAAAGTAATCCATTGCAGTCTTTTAGTAACTCCAGGAGTATTCGCTGTTTTAACCGCTTTTCTCTGTGATAAAGCATTAATTAAAGTCGATTTACCTACATTAGGCACTCCCACAATCATCAATTTTAAAATTTTTTTATGAACTGAAAATTTTTTAATTTTTAAAATAGACTGTATTAAAGGATAAATTTTATTAATATTCAAATTAATTTTCGCATCAATATTTAAAGTAAATAATTTTTTGTGTTTAAAAAAATCCACAAAAAGATGGTTTTTATCAACATCCGCTAAAGAGGTTTTATTAAATAAAATTAAAACAGGTTTATTATTAAGAGCTTTTAGTAGGTCAAAACTCATACTAGAAACAGGAATTCGAGCATCTAACACAATTAAAATGAAATCCACAAATTTGATATTCATTTTAATGTCTGTTAAAGTTTTTTTCATATGTCCTGGAAACCATTTAATAACGACCATTACTTTATAACCACTCTTTATCTTTGTTTATTTCCACGCAATAAAAAAGATTTTATTTTTCTTCTTCTTTTTCTTGACGTTTTACTTCTTCTTGCAATTCTTTCAAATAATCTTCTAAATCTTGTTCAGAGGTAAAAATAGTTTTACTATAAACTTTATATACTTCTTCTCCTACAATCACTAAAATAGCACAACCTATTTTTTCAAACATACTATTATAAAATCTATTGAAAAAAATTTTTTTAGCCCAATGGAAAGGATTGATCAAATTCAAAGCTCCAGTAACAAAACTAATCGCTTTATTGGTTTTTTTATATTTATCAATATATTTTTTATCCACTAATTTTTGTTTTAAAGTAAAAATACGCCTTAAAGTCATTTTTTTAAACATACGGACCATCTTATTTTCAAACAATTCATCAATCCTTTGTTGCAAGTATTTCATAAAAGTTAAAGATTCATCTAAAGTGATTTCTAAATAAGGGAAAGGCGAATCAGGATAAAATTTATGTGATGTCTCAAAAATCAATTTACGCACGCTTTGATATAAAATTATCATAAATTCATCTTTCTTTTCGTTCATATTGCTTTTGAATTCTTCTTGCGTATCTTTTATTAATTGATTTATTTCCTCATCAGTTATTTCGCATTTACTTTTATGAATTTTAGAACTTTTATTAAAATTTTTAATACTGAAAAAAATATACAATAACAAAGCAACCAAAAAACCAGTAAAAATACCGGTTATAAAACTACCAAAAGTAGCTAAATAACGCCATAAATCAGGATCCCATAACTTCATAAACTCCAACCCCATTTCCTTTATTTATTTCTTTTTTCTTTGTTAAATCTTTTTTTTAACAATAAAAATAAGCTTTCATAAATGTTTTTTTATTCATATCAATTATACAGAATTTATCCCTAAATTAAAATTTTTTGTTTTGCCTAAGGTTTGATTAATATATAAATAAGGAATCCAAAGGACAGTGTTATTGTGGTCGACCACTAACCATAACTTTTTTCTCTTTGATAAAGGTATTTTTTTATTAATCAGGAATTTTTTTAATTTTTGCGTCCCAAAAGGGAATTTCACCATATCTCCATCTTCTTTTTGTTTTAAAACCAGAGGAAATTTTATCTTTCCTTCGTCATAAAAAAGAGTCTTTTGATCTTCGCAAAAAGATAATAATTTGGGTTCTACGCAACCGTATAATAAAGGTTTTACTAAGTTTTTTTCTTCTAAAGGAGTCTTTTTTTGCCATAATAATTGATCGTATTGTTTCAACAAGAACCATTCAGTGTTTAAATCCCATTCTGCGTTAGGTTTATGACGGTTTTTTAAACCTTTAATGATGTTATTTATTAAAGTAAAATTTTTACTAATCTTTTTATCTTCTAAAGAGGTCAAAAGAATATCTTTTTGTACAGCAGGATGCAACAATAAAAAAGCTTCTAAATTCCACACCTCTGATAAAATTTGTTGACTTAAAAAAAGTCGACTTTGAGAACGAATGAAATCATGCGCTTCAGTTGTTTGCCAATGAAATTTCTCCATATTCTTCAAAAAATGACGTTCTTCTCTTAAAAGAGGAATAATTTGGTTTCTAATTTTATTACGAGTATAAATGTTTAAACTATTAGTAAAATCTTCTAAAAAAGGTATTTTTTGCTCAACAGCGTAACGAATAAGTTCTTCTTTAGGCAAATATAAGAAAGGCTTTAAAAAAAAGATATCATCTTCTCGATAAGATGGTTGAACCCCGCTATAACCTAATAAGGAACTACCTCTTATAATTTTTAAAAAAATAGTTTCCGCTAAATCATCTAAATGATGAGCGGTTAAACAATAACGAGTTTCATATTGAACCGCTATTTCTTTTAACCTTTTTTTTCTCAATAAGCTCGCTTGATTCTGAAAATCTTTTTTAGGTAAATCTAATTCAAAATAATGAAAAGGGATGTTTTTAGCTTGACAATAATTAAAGACCAACTCTTTATCCAAAATGGCTTCTTCTCTCTTTAAATGATTAAAATGAACCACAATTAAAGGTATTTTTTTATGAAATAAATAATCTAATAACACCATAGAATCAACTCCACCACTAACAGATATAATATAGAGTTTTTGAGTGTTTAAAGGGGTTGATAATTTTAGTTTCATAATCAATAATTCTCGCTATGTCCCGAATTTAAATAATTAGTAAAAGCTAATTTTTAATGATTTTGTACTTTTTATTTCTAAAAAGAAAAAATTTTCTCATCTTTCATAGAATTTACAAATAAAGAATCAACTAAGAATGATCACCAATTATTTTTCAACTACCTATAATAATAACATAAACCACAGTTTTATCGACGTTTATTTGCCAAGTAAAATCCTTCTAGATATAAAAAAAGACCTATTAAGCAGGTCTTTACATCCAATATTAAAGTCTTAACAACCATCTCCATACTAATTCAAAAAAATAAAAAAAGGAAGGAAATAATAAAGCTAACCAAACTCCTAAAATAGCTCCTAAAAAGGTTCCTAAAGTGACCCCAAAAGCGCCTTTTTTTAAACCGAAATAACAAACAAAAACAATCACTCCGATAAACATCGCTTTTAAATTAATAGTAGTTTCTTCTAAACCAGTACGATCTTCATTTTGAATCTTTTTAACTTCAGAAACTTGAAAAAAATTATCAAAAGTAATTTCTTTTTTTTTATAAACATCTCTATTCAATTTAGTGGCGATAATTAAAGATATAATAATAAAACTCATTAAAACCATCATTAAACGAAAATATTTATTCGTTCTCCAAGGTTTATTAACAAAATATTTGCGAAAATTAAAGGATATTTTTTCCATTAAAGTCATATTTTTCCCCATTCCATTTCCATTATTTGATATTTTTTTGCTTTTGAGGCGTATGTTCGATAATCGCGTCTACATCAAAACCAAAAACTTTGAGAGTTTCTTTTTTCAATTCTCCCGGCGTATATTCATCATCTGTTTTTTTACTAAAACCAGGCAAATATATTTCATGAGCTAAAAGTTCAAATTTAGCTCTTTTCATTAAAGTTTTTCTATTTAAACCAAACACATCCAAAGCACCTGCAAAAATTAAATTTTTTAATAATTCATCATTTAAAACTTTTTTCAACCGCACTTTAAAATCAAAAAAATCCTTAAAACTTTGTTTTTTTCTTTCTTGAATGATAAAACGACTAATTTCCTCACTAATGCCATAAATAATAGTCAACGGCATTACAACTTGTTGATTAATGTTTTGATAATGACTTTCACTTGCTAAAATATTAGGTTTAATAAAAACAATTTTATCTTGACTTTCTTTGAGTAATTTAGCCGTTTCCGGCACGTTTTTGATATATTCATTTAACATCACTATATAAAAAGACGTCAAATGATAAGTTTTCAAATAAGACATCCGATAACTAATTAAAGAATAAGCCACACTATGGCTTTTATTAAAGCTATAATTAGAAAATTTAACGATATAATCATAAACTTGTGCGGATAAAGCGGGCGAATGTTTTTTATTTTGCACGCTATTTTTGATAAAATCTTTTTTCAAAGTATCATTGTACAAAGAAGCATTTTTATTTTGAATCATTTTTCTCATCAAAATTTCGGCTTGTCCTAAATCATATCCCGCAAACCTCACTGATATTTCCATCACTTGTTCTTGGAATAAAATCACTCCATAAGTATTTTGCAAAACACGGTCCACATCAGGATGAATAAAACGAATTTGGTTGTTTTTACGGTTAGCGCAATATAAATCAAGAAAAGATAAGGGGCCAGGACGGTTAAAAGATAAAACAGCGACTAATTCTTCAAAAGTTTGAGGTTTAATTTTTTTTAAAACCATTTTAGCTGAAAAAGATTCCAATTGAAAAATATAATCCGTATTACTAGTTTGTAAAGTATGATATACTTCTTTTTTATCCAAAGGAATATCATTCCATAATAACTTTTCTTTTTGGTTAATTTGTTTTAAAATTTTATCTATTAAAGATAAACTTTTTAAACTTAATAAATCAATTTTCAATAACCCAATTTTAGCTAATTGTTTGCTTTCTAACTGCATTTGATACTTAATAGGCGAATTAGTTTGATGATTCTTCTGAAGTGGGTAAAAATCAAATAATTTATCTTTACTTAATATGATGCCTGCTGGATGAATTCCTGTTAGTTTAGGAATTCCTTCCATTTTCAACAACACTTTTTCTTTATTTTTATCCAAATATTGGTTAAAAAAGGGATTAATTTCTTTTAAACGTATTAAATCTCTTGTTAAAGATTTGACCGTAAAAGTGTTAAAAGTGATGATATTGGCGATATGTTCGGAACTGTACTTATCAGCGATATATTGAGTTACTAAATGAATTTTATCATCTGGAAAATCTAGATCAATATCCGGCAAGGTTTTTCTTTTATAATTTAAAAATCTCTCAAAAAGAAGGTTATATTTTAAAGGATCTACCTCCGTAATTCCTAAACAAAAGCACACTAAAGAACCAGAAGAAGAGCCTCTTCCGGGTCCAACCAAAATATCTTTTTTCTGAGCATATTCCAAAAAATCAGCCACAATTAAAAAATAATCTTCATAACGTAAATCGGCAATAATTCTTAATTCTTTTTCTAATTGTTTTTGGTATTGAGTTACAGAACGTAATTTAGTATCTATTTGTTGATTTTTAAGTTTAGTATTTAAAGACATAAAAGTTTTTTCTCGTAAATATTGAAAAGAAGTTTGACCCTTATTATTGTTAAAAAGAGGCAAATGCAATTCTTTAGAAAAAAGCTTTTCATAACGGATGGGTTTAATTAAAGTATCTAAATCGACACAAAAACTTTTATATTTATTAAAATAAGGACCATATTGAGTACTAAATTCTTTTTTATCTAAAAAATGAAAAGAAAAATTGTCTAAATCAGAAATATTATTTTTTGCATCTGGCTCCGGATGAGATAATTTTAACAATAATTCATAAGTTTCTCGATCTTCTTGTTCTAAATAATTAGTTTTATGAACCGGAACCGCTGTTAATTCTAATTTCTCCACCAAAGAGAAAAAATGTTCATCCATCGCAGCTAAACGAATATTTTGCAAAGAAAAGCCCACATAAAACAACTTTAAATGAGTTTTAAAAGCAGCTAAAATAGGTTGCATTTTATTAGGAGCGGATAAATCCGCCAGCAAAAAATCAATATTAGATAAAATAAAAAAAAGACCTTCTTGTAAATGGCTTATTTCTTCTAAAGTGATAGTTTTATCGCGAATACGAATGAGATTAGAAATTTTAATCAAATGACGTAAACCTATATCGTTAGAAGCATAAGCCAAAAAACTTATTTTTTGACCTTTAAAAAGGCGTTTCAAAGAAACAAAGATTCTAAGACCTACAACAGGTTTAATGTGGTTTTTTTCACAAACAGAGATAAATTCTACCATACCATATAAATTTTCATCATCACTAAGAGTCGCAAAATCATAATTATTTTGAACAGCTTTTTGGACTAATTTTTCAATAGAATTCACGCTTTTAGCGATACTGTAAAAACTTTGTAGATAAAAAAGACCTCTCATAATTTAAAACCTCATTTTTAAAATCTTTAATATTATTTCTTTCGCCAACCATCCCAAAAGATTTTAAAATTAATTCAAATTTTTTTTCAATTTTCTCTTGTGTTCTTCAGTTTCAAAAAGATTTTTATTTTTTTTCTCAGCTTCTGATAAAAATAAAGAATACTTCTCTTTTTCTAAAGTCATCAATTTTTCCGCAGCAAAATAAAAAGATTCTAAAAATAAAAGAATAATATTAATCTCTTTTTCTTTTAAGAAAAATTCTAAATCTCCTGTTTGAAGGTATAATTCTAACTCTTCATGAAATAGATCGATATTTTGATCTATTTCATGAAGAGTGAACATTTTTGTTACTTTATCGGATAATTTAATAACATAAAACGGGAAAATCTTTTCCAAATTTTGGTTTTTTGATTGATCGCTAATAATGGTTAAATAATACACAAATAAATCTTTAATGTTGTTATATATTTTTTTTTGGTTCATTTAACAATTTCCTTTTTTCCATAAAATGGTTGGACTGAATGAATAAACAATTATAGTATTTGGCTATTATGTTTAAAGTGAGGGAATAAAATAACGTCTCTAATATTAGGCGTATCAGTGAGTAGCATCACTAAACGGTCAATACCCATCCCCATCCCACCAGTCGGTGGTAAGCCATATTCTAAAGCTTCAATGAAATCGACATCCATTTCCCCAGCTTCATCATCGCCCAAATCTTTTTGCATTAACTGTTGTTCAAAACGTTTTTTTTGCTCTATTGGGTCATTTAACTCACTAAAAGCGTTTACTATTTCTTTACATGCGATAAACAATTCAAAACGATCCGTAAACCTTGGGTCTTGCTTATTATTTTGCGCCAAAGGACTTACTTCAAAAGGATAATGGTAAATAAAAGTCGGTTGGATTAAAGTTGGTTCCACAAATTCCTCAAAAAAAGCGGCGATAATATGACCTTTTTGAAAGAAAGGCTCTAAAGGTACTTTATGCTGGTGAGCTATTTTTTGCGCTTCTTCCAAAGTCATTTCTTGGTAAAAATCAACCCCTGTTTTTTCTTTAATAATATCAATCATATTATATTTATGGAAGGTTCCAAAATCAATTTCTTTCCCTTGGTACACAAATTTTAATTGACCTAAAATAGTTTGTGCTACGTCTTTTAAACAAGATTCGGTTAAATCCATCATACCTTGCATATTAGAAAAAGCTAAATAAGCTTCTATAGTAGTAAATTCAGGATTATGAGTAGCATCTACTCCTTCATTACGGAAAATACGACCTATTTCATAAACTGCTTTCATACCACCTACAATTAATTTTTTTAAAGGTATTTCGGTAGCTATTCTTAAATAAAAATCAGAACTTAAAGCGTTATGATGAGTGATAAAAGGTTTAGCGGAAGCTCCACCGATAAAAGAATGTAAAATAGGGGTTTCTACTTCTAAAAAATCTCGATCATCAAAAAATTTTCTCACCGCTTTAATTACTTTGGAACGAGTTACAAAAGTGTCCATAGTTTGGGGATTAGTGATTAAATCAATATATCTTTTTTTTCTAATTAATTCTTTATCTTTTAAACCTTTGTGTTTATCTGGTAAAGCTTTTAAACTTTTACTTAAATGGATTAAATTAGTAGCTTTAATTGTTAATTCATCTGTTTTAGTTTTAAACAAATAACCTTCAATTCCAACAATATCGCCTAAATCAGCGTTTTTATAAATAGCGAAAGATAATGGCGACACTAGCTTCATATTCACATAAACTTGCATAGAACTGTCAAAATCTTTTAATTGAAAAAAACCCGCTTTACCTTGAAGTCTTTTTAAAACCATTCGACCTGCCACAGCGACATTAATCAAGTTATTCTCTAATTCGGCTCTGTCTAGAAGTTTATATTTTTTCAATAAGTCAGAAATGTTATTTTGAACAACAAAATGGTTTTTAAAAGGTTCAACGTCAACTTTTTTTAATTCTTCTATTTTATTTTTTCTAATTACTGTTTGTTCTAATTCTAATGATTTTTCTTCATTATTCATAAATAATCATTGAACCCCTTTTTTTCTTTAATTTTTATTTTTGAATATAATTCAGCGGAAAGAAAAAACATTCCCATTGAGAGAAAATTACTTTTCATCCGTAAAGAAAAGATGTTAAACTTACCTATTATTTTAACATATTAAAAGAAAAAGATGTCAAAATTAAAACACAATGCTGCAATGTTGTCGCAAAGGCAATTTCGCAAAAACATCAAGCTTTCTTTTTCTGAAAAATTATCCTTCTTCTTTCGTCTTCAAAAAGACTAGACCAATTATATTGTATAATAAACAGTTTCATTTGTTTTAAAAAAAAAGAATCTTTTTATTCAAAAGATTCTATGTTAAAAAATAATGTGCATAAGCCATGTTCTGTTCTTGTTTTTACAAACAAGCGTGATCATTTATCTCTACCTTCATTGTTGAAAATAGCACAAAAACCAACTATAATTAAAAAAAACAGGAAACGTCAATTTTCATGTGCCCCTACCATTTTTTTGGGTTGTTAGCTTGAGGAGTTTACCGCGTTTCATTTAATTATTTCTAATTAACTCGTTTCTGTGGCACTTTAAGTTTATTTTCTTGAACTTATGAATAAGTTTTTAGAATTTAAACAGTCGTTACTTAAATTAATTTAAGCACCTTAAGTTATTGTTTTCCTTAAGCACAAACACTACATGTCTTTCCTAAACATGTACTAATATGGACTTTCCTAAGCCTAACATTGTTAAAAAAATATTAAACCTCGATCACCTTCCATTATTTTTTAACATTAATATTTTAACAAATTTTAACATAATATTCTTGTCTTTTTACAATAATAATCCAAGATTAATGTTTTTTCTGTAACGAAAGGTCGATTTTACCTTTTTCATTGATATTGATACATTTTACGGTTACCATTTGTCCGATATTAACCACATCTTCCACTTTATCAACTCTTTTGTCTGATAATTTGCTGATGTGAAGGAAACCTTCTGCTCCAGATAAAAGTTGAATTATCGCGCCAAAAGAATGACCAGTTTTTTTATCCATTAAAATCTTAGCCACGGCTCCTTCAAAAATTTGACCGACTTCGATGTCCTTTACCAAGTTTAAAATATAATGAGACGTTCTTTTAACTACTTCTAAATCTTGATGCATAATAAATACTCGTCCATCTTGTTCTATATCAATTTTAACATTATCGTTATTTTCAATAATTTGAGAAATTATCTTCCCACCTGTTCCGATAACATCACGAATTTTACTAGTGTGAATATTAATCACTTTTATTTTTAACGCATAAGGAGATAATTCTTTGCGTGATTTAGTGATAGTATCGTTCATTTTATTTAAAATATGCAGACGACCTAAACGTGCTTTTTCCAAAGCAGTTTTTAAAATATCTAAACTGATAGATTCGATTTTAATATCCATTTGTAAAGCCGTAATACCTTTTGCAGTTCCAGCGACTTTAAAATCCATATCACCTTTTTGGTCCTCTAAACCTTGAATATCACTCAAAATAACGTATTCATCTTGGTTATCGTAAAACAATCCCATCGCGATACCTGATACAGCGCTTTTTAAAGGCACACCAGCATCCATTAAAGCCATAGAAGAGGAACAAATAGTCGCTTGAGAAGAAGACCCGTTAGATTCTAAAATTTCGGACACTACGCGGATACTGTAAGGAAATTCTTCTTCCGAAGGTAAGACGTGTAATAATGCTTTTTCTGCCAACATCCCATGACCTATTTCTCGACGAGAAGGAGACATATATCTTCCTACCGAACCAACAGAAAAAGCGGGAAAATTGTAATGCAACATAAAACGTTTTTTAGCATCTTCTGTTAAATCATCAACCGTTTTGCCTTCGCTTAAAGAACCTAACGTTACTACTGCTAAACTTTGGGTCTCGCCGCGAGTAAAAACAGCTGATCCATGTGTTCTTGGCAATAAACCCACTTTATTTTCAATAGTTCTGATTTCATCAATTTCTCTTCCATCAGTTCTTTTTTTCTCATGAATAATCATTTTACGAATTTCTTGCGTTAACAAAGTGTCAAAAATGGCTTCTATTTCGGTTAAATATTTTTTTTGTTGTTCTAAATCAAGAACTGTGATTTCCTCAACAGTTTTGAAAAAATTCTTTTGTTTATATTCTGTCATAATTTCATCTTTTAACAATTGAAGATTTTGAGATAAGACGTTTTTTTGTTTTTTTTGTTGATTATTTTCTTGTAATATTGCGATTATGGCTGAACGATATTTTTCATCTATTTCTTGGTATAAAGCTTCATTTGTTTCTGGAATATCTAAAGAAATCTTTTCTTTACCAATTTGTTGGCGAATTTCTTCTTGAAAAGCACACATTTTTTTAATCACTTCGTGACCAAACAACATCGCTTCTAATAATTCTTCTTCAGGAGTTTCTTTCGCTACTGCTTCAATCATATTCAAACTATCTTTAGTGCCTGAAAGAGTTAATAAAAAATCAGACATTTCTTTTTGTTTTAAATTAGGGTTAATAACCATTTCACCTTTGATCTTCCCGATAGAAATAGCTGAAACTGCTTTCACGAAAGGAATATCAGAAACTAATAAAGCCAAAGAACTGCCAAAAAGAGCGAAATTTTCGTTATTACAATTATGATCATTACTTAAAACAGTATTAATAATTTGAATTTCTTTTTTTAAATTTTTATCAAATAAAGGTCTTAAAGCTCTGTCGATTAAACGTGAGTTTAAGACTTCAAAATCAGTCGATCTACCTTCTCTTTTGGTAAAACTGCCTGGTATTTTACCAGCTGAATACAGTTTTTCTTGATAAACCACTATCAACGGAAAATAATTTAAAGTTGTGTCTTGCGTACTAGAAACAGCAACACTCAAAATAACAGTATCTTTATAACGTACCATAACAGATCCGTTCGCTTGTTTAGCAAATTTATTTATTTCCACAGTTAATGAATTATTTTCAAAAGCAGTTTCAAAAACTTGTTGAGTCATTAAAAAAATCTCCTTTTTTCATTTATATAACTTTTTTATTATTTTTTTAACCAAAACCACTTTTGAAAATAAAAATTAACTTAATATTTATTCATACATAATAAAAAAAGACCTTTTTGCATTGATCTTAATATAGTTTGGCGCCTACGCTAGGGTTCGAACCTAGGACCCCCTGATTAACAGTCAGATGCTCTACCAACTGAGCTACATAGGCATTATTATTTTTTATTAACCTTAACAACCTACTGATTACAAGTCAGTTGCTCTACCTATTGAGCTATTTTGGCTTTAAAATTGTGATTGTAAAAATTGGTAGAGGATGAGGGACTTGAACCCCCGACATTCTGCTTGTAAGGCAGACGCTCTCCCAACTGAGCTAATCCTCTTTTTAAAAGTAATTTTTCAAGTAATCCTTGGCAAAAACCTATCTTAACTTTCCATACGAAAAACTATTGTCGGGGTTTAAGGGCTTAACTGCTGTGTTCGGAATGGGAACAGGTGTTTCCCCTTGACTAAATCACCAAGGATCTTTCAAAACTAGATAACCATAGTTATTTCAAAAAAATCAAAGTCAATGGATCTATTAGTACTAGTCAGCTGAAAATATCACTATTCTTACACCTCTAGCCTATCAACCTGGTAGTCTTCCAGAGATCTCATAGGGAAATCTCATCTTAAGGGAGGCTTCACACTTAGATGCTTTCAGTGTTTATCCTTTCTATACATAGCTACTCAGCTGTGGTTCTGGCGAACCAACTGAAACACCAGCGGTACATCCATCCCGGTCTTCTCATACTAGGGACAGCTCCTTGCAAATTTCCAACGCCCACGACGGATAGAGACCGAACTGTCTCACGACGTTCTGAACCCAGCTCGCGTTCCGCTTTAATGGGCGAACAGCCCAACCCTTGGAACCTTCTCCAGCTCCAGGATGCGATGAGCCGACATCGAGGTGCCAAACCGCTTCGTCGCTGTGAACGCTCGGAAGCGATAAGCCTGTTATCCCCAGGGTAGCTTTTATCCGTTGAGTCACGGCCCTTCCATACGGTACCGTAAGATCACTAAGTCCAACTTTCGTTCCTGCTCGACTTGTAGGTCTCGCAGTCAAGCACCCTTTTACCTTTACGCTCTTAAAATGATTTCCGACCATTTTGAGGGTACCTTTGAACGCCTCCGTTACTCTTTAGGAGGCGACCGCCCCAGTCAAACTGCCCACCAAACACTGTCCCTCATAATACACTTATGCAGGTTAGAAGCTAAAAATAACAAGGGTGGTATTCCAAGGATGACTCCATTAGAACTAGCGTCCTAATTTCACAGTCTCCCACCTATCCTCTACATGCAATTTTCAATTTCAATATTAAGCTACAGTAAAGCTCCATGGGGTCTTTTCGTCCTGTCGCGGGTAACCGGCATTTTCACCGGTAATTTGATTTCACCGAGACTCTTGTTGAGACAGCGCCCAAATCGTTATGCCTTTCGTGCGGGTCGGAACTTACCCGACAAGGAATTTCGCTACCTTAGGACCGTTATAGTTACGGCCGCCGTTCACTGGGACTTCAATTCAATGCTTCAAGTTACCTTTGACATCTCCTCTTAATCTTCCAGCACCGGGCAGGCATCAGCCCCTATACATCACCTCATGGTTTAGCAGGGACCTATGTTTTTGATAAACAGTCGCTTGGGCCTATTCTCTGCGGCTTTTACTTTTTATCATAAAAGCTCTCCTTATCCCGAAGTTACGGAGTCATTTTGCCGAGTTCCTTAACAAGAGTTTTCTCGCGCGTCTTAGTATATTCTACCTTCCCACCTGTGTCGGTTTACGGTACAGGTAAAAAAACAATTAACCCTAGAAGTTTTTCTTGAAAATATGACTTCAGTCACGTTACCTTCAAACCTTATTTTTTGGAATAAGAAGACGGATTTGCCTATCTTCTCAAACTCGGTTCTTCTACCCTAATCCAATAAAGGGTGTGCTTAGCCTATTTTGTAGCTCCATCAGTTGTTTTCTTAGTGCAGGAATTTTAGCCTGCTTGCCATCGACTACGCATTTCTGCCTCGCCTTAGGACCTGACTAACCCAGGGCGGACGAACCTGCCCCTGGAAACCTTGGGTTTTTGACGGATAGGATTCTCACCTATCTTTTCGTTACTTACACCGGCATTCTCACTTCTGACCTCTCCACCACTGCTTCCGCTATGGCTTCATCGATGTCAGAACGCTTCCCCTACCATATTAAAAATAATAAATTATTTTTATATCCGTAGCTTCGGTATAATGTTTTAGCCCCGTTAAATTTTCGGCGCAGAGTCATTAGATTAGTGAGCTATTACGCACTCTTTAAAAGATGGCTGCTTCTAAGCCAACTTCCTAATTGTTTTAACATCTCTACTTCCTTTTCCACTTAACATTAATTTAGGGACCTTAGCTGACGGTCTGGGCTCTTTCCCTTTTGACCATGGACCTTATCACCCACAGTCTGACTGCTAATTGTTTTTAATGACATTCGGAGTTTAATTGATATCGGTACCCCGAGGTGGAGCCCTCAATCATTTAGTGCTCTACCTTCATTAAAATTTCTGAATTAACGCTAGCCCTAAAGCTATTTCGGGGAGAACCAGCTATCTCTGAGTTCGATTGGAATTTCACCTCTAGCCACAAATCATCCAAACACTTTTCAACGTGTCCTGGTTCGGTCCTCCATTTGGTTGTCCCCAAACTTCAACCTGTTCATGGCTAGCTCACTTCAGTTTCGGGTCTATGACATAAAACTAAACGCCCTCTTAAGACTCGCTTTCGCTACGGCTTCGTTCCTTCAAACTTAACCTTGCTATATATCATAACTCGCCGGTTCATTCTGCAAAAGGCAAGCTATCACTCATTAACGAGCTCTAACTAATTGTAAGCACACAGTTTCAGGATCTATTTCACTCCCCTTCCGGGGTTCTTTTCACCTTTCCCTCACGGTACTAGTTCACTATCGGTCACCAAGTAGTATTTAGCCTTAGGAGATGGTCCTCCCTATGTTCCAACAAGATTTCTCGTGTCTCGCCGTACTTTTTGATACCCTAGATTTTAACTTACCCTTACAGGACTATCACCTTCTTTGGTGTTTTTTCCCAAAAACTTCAAGTTGGTTAAAATTTTGTAACTAGTGGTGGTATCGGGCTCCTCCGGATTCGCTCGTCACTACTACCAGAATCGTTATTACTTTCTTTTCCTGCAGTTACTTAGATATTTCAGTTCACTGCGTATCCCTTTTTGATTCGAAAATCAAAAAACTATAATGTTATTATAGTAGGTTTCCCCATTCGGAAATCCACGGATCTTCATTTATTTACAACTCCCCGTGGCGTATCGCCGTTAATTGCGTCCTTCATCGGCTCTTGGTGCCAAGGCATCCACTGTGCGCTCTTAATTCCTTCAATTTTTTTGATTTTACTATGTTTATCTACTTTTCAAAGAACTTTTTTTAAGACAGTGCTTATAACTTTTAAAATAAACTGGTGGGCCTAAATGGACTCGAACCACCGACCTCACGCTTATCAGGCGTGTGCTCTAACCAGCTGAGCTATAGGCCCTTAATGCCTTAAAAAAGAAAAACTTATGAATTTTCTAAGTCTTTCAAAACTGAAGATGATAATTTTATTTTTTCCTTAGAAAGGAGGTGATCCATCCCCACCTTCCGGTAGGGATACCTTGTTACGACTTAACCCCAATCATCGACCCTACCTTAGACGGATCCTTCTTCTTGCGAAGTTAGGCGACCGCTTTGGGGTATTGCCAACTTTCGTGGTTTGACGGGCGGTGTGTACAAACCCCGAGAACGTATTCACCGCGACATGCTGATTCGCGATTACTAGCGATTCCAACTTCATGAAGTCGAGTTGCAGACTTCAATCCGAACTGAGATTGATTTTGTGAGATTGGCTAAGAACTCGCGTTTCAGCTACTCTTTGTATCAACCATTGTATCACGTTTGTAGCCCAGATCATAAGGGGCATGATGATTTGACGTAATCCCCACCTTCCTCCAATTTTTCATTGGCAGTCTCGTTAAAGTCCCCATCATTACATGCTGGCAATTAACGACAAGGGTTGCGCTCGTTTTAGGACTTAACCTAACATCTCACGACACGAGCTGACGACAACCATGCACCACCTGTTTTCCTGATAACCTCCATTATATTTCTATAACTTCGCAAGAAAATGTCAAGACCTGGTAAGGTTTTTCGTGTATCTTCGAATTAAACAACATGATCCACCGCTTGTGCGGAGTCCCGTCAATTCCTTTAAGTTTCATACTTGCGTACGTACTACTCAGGCGGAGTACTTAATGTGTTAACTTCAGTACCGGTTTTACCCGACACTTAGTACTCATCGTTTACGGCGTGGACTACCAGGGTATCTAATCCTGTTTGCTCCCCACGCTTTCGTGCCTCAGCGTCAGTAAAGACCCAGCAAGCCGCCTACGCCTCTGGTGTTCCTCCATATATTTACGCATTTTACCGCTACACATGGAATTCCGCTTGCCTCTATCTCACTCTAGTAAAACAGTTTCTATAGCATAACAGCGTTAAGCACTGAAATTAAACTATAGACTTATTAAACCGCCTACGCACCCTTTACGCCCAATAATTCCGGATAACGCTCGCCCCTTATGTATTACCGCGGCTGCTGGCACATAATTAGCCGGGGCTTATTCATTAAGTACCGTCAAGGGAGTTTTTCCACTCTTTTTTCTTCCTTAATAAAAGAACTTTACATACCGAAATACTTCATCGTTCACGCGGCGTTGCTCGGTCAGAGTTTCCTCCATTGCCGAAAATTCCCTACTGCTGCCTCCCGTAGGAGTTTGGGCCGTGTCTCAGTCCCAATGTGGCTGTTCAACCTCTCAGTCCAGCTACACATCATAGTCTTGGTAGGCCTTTACCCTGCCAACTAACTAATGTGTCGCAAGCCCCTCCTTAAGCATACCTTCAAAGAAGGTCTTTTAAAAAAGTGAAGATGCCTTTACTTTTCCTATCCAGTCTTAGCAACTGTTTCCAATTGTTATCCTCGTCTTAAGGGCAGGTTGCTTACGTGTTACTCACCCGTTCGCCACTAAAACCCGAAGGTTTCCGTTCGACTTGCATGTATTAGGCACGCCGCCAGCGTTCATCCTGAGCCAGGATCAAACTCTTCGTTTTGTTTTGATTATCTTTTTTAACGAATTAATTAAAAAAGAAAATTTAATGATTTAAATATTTAAAAAATTTATAATAAAACATCATCTTCAGTTTTCAAAGAATTAAAAAATTATTTTTATTTATTAATGAATGTGATTGAAAAAAAATCAATTCACAAAACTAACAAATTAATTATAACATGTAAAATCAATTATTTCAATCTTTTTTTACATTTTATTTCAAAAAAATTAATTAATTTATTAAACGTTAAAAGTCGATGTCATTTCATCTAAAAGCTTTACTTTTTAACATTTTTTAATCGCAAAACATTAATTCATTTTTAAACATTTGCAACATTATTTATTTTATCAAAATTATCAGCTTTTTAATAATTTTTTTTATCAAAAAATAACACCTTTTTTTATCAAGAAATAAAGATGCCTAAAAAAAGGGTGATCACTCTTTTTAAATTGTTTTTTGAAAGAAGAAAATCATCATTTCTGTCTTAGACAAGAGTGTTCATTAAATTGGCAAAAGGATAACCTTGGATAAAATTGCTAATTAATTTTTTAAACAAAGGAAAATTATGTGTAATTTGTTGTTGTTTTTGGGTATTTAAACGGTTTAAAACATATTGTTCTAAGGGAATACGAGAATCAAGACCAACTCCTATTCTTAATCTTTTAAATTCCTTAGAATATAGCATATCTATGATATTTCTTAAACCATTATGGCCGCCATGACCACCTTTATATTTGAGCTTAAAAACACCTGGCTCTAAATTGATATCATCAACGAGCACTAAAACATCATCCTTAGGGATATTATATTTCAACATCAGTTGTTTGATGGCTTTACCCGAAACATTCATATAAGTTTGCGGTTGAACCAACAAAACGGTTTCTTGTTCTAATTGAAGATGAGAAACGATACTTGATAGCTCTTTTTTAGTATTTGAAATGTTTTTTTTCCATTCTTTTTTTAAATAATCAATTAACATAAAGCCTATATTATGTGGGGTTAATTCAAACATTTTTCCTGGATTTCCTAAACCTACAATTAGCTTCATTCGCTCTTCCTTTTTTCTTATTTTTTTCATTGTTTTCAAATTAAATAATAACATTTAAAACCTTTAAAATGTAAAAAAAATAACAAAAAAACTTTTATCTGTTTTTTTGTTATTTCATGGTTAAAAAGCTTAATTATTTGGTCTCAACTGGTTTTTTGTTATTGATGATTTTTTTTCTTAAAGTATCAAATCCTAACATAACCACTATTGGTAAAAGTAAGTATAAATAATCTACACATCTGATTGGTGTAGTTTTGAAAAAGGAATTCAAAAACCCTATATTTTGAGAAATTAACACAAATAAGAATAACTCGGAGATAATTCCCACGCATAAAAATTTATTTTTCTTGTTGTAACTTTCCCAAAAATATAATTTATCCGAACGACAAGCAAAAGCATTACCTACTTGAGCAAAAATAACTGCTCCGAAAGCCATTGTGGACGCATAAATGAAATCTTCTTGTTCAGAAATAACTGTAAAAGCTATTCCGTGATTACCGAAAAATCGGAAACCGCCAAAAGATAAGAAAAAGACTAATGCTAATACACCTTCTACAATTCCTAAAAAGCCATAACTTCTTTTTAATAATTTTTTGTCTAATAAATGGTCATTTTCTGTACGAGGTTTGTGATTTAATAAATCTCTTTCGGGCTCTTCAGCTCCTAAAGCGATAGCAGGAACTAAGTCCGTTAATAAATCAATAGCTAAAATCTGCATAACAGTTAAATACAGAGGAACTTTAAATAAAGCCATCGTGATAATAGGAAAAACTTGAGGAATGTTTGAGGTTAAAACATAAGTCATGAATTTTTTAATATTAGAATAGATTCCTCTAGATTCTAAAACTGCTTTAGGAATGGTGGAGAAATTATCATCTAATAAAATCATATCCGCTGCATTACGAGCGACATCTTTACCAGATTTACCCATTGCAATGCCAATATGAGCGGCTTTCATAGCTAAAATATCGTTTACTCCATCACCTATAGCGCCCACTATTTCATCATTGGCGCGATAAGCTTCAACAATTCTTAATTTGTGTTTAGGAGTTGTTCGGGAAAATAAAACAGGAACTCTTGTTTTTAAAGAATCTTGTAATTCTTCTTGCGACATTTTTTCTAATTGATTGCCATCAATATTGATATATTCCTCTTCGATAATGCCTACTTGTTTAGCGATAGAAATAGCTGTAGGACCGTAATCTCCGGTGATAACAGTGATTTTTAAACCAGCTTTTAATAAATCTTTTACTGCGCCTTTAACTTCAATTTTTGGAGGATCGAAATTAACAGCGAATCCTAAGAAGACCATATTAGTTTCTTCTAAAGAACCGTCTTCAATTTTTTTATAAGCAATAGCTAACATACGATAACCTTGGTTAGATAATTCTTCGTTTCTTTCGTAAAAGAATTCTTTTTCTGCTTCAGAAAAAGAGCTTACTTGGTTATTTTTATATTGAACATTACACTCTTTTAATAAAACGCTTGGAGCGCCTTTAACAAATAAATATTTGCTACCAATATCATATTTTGCTTGTGCCACATTCGTCACTAAAACACTCATTTTTTTAGTTTCTGAAGAGAAAGGAATAGTTTTTTCAACTGTAAAATTTTGACGCACTTCATCGATAGAAAGCCCGTATTTACTAGCAGCAACTAACAAAGAACCTTCGGTAGGGTTACCTACTACTTGATAATCGCCTTTATTTTGCTCATCATCAATTAAGTTCGCTTCTGAAGCCATAATAGAAGCAATAAAGATTTTTTTCAAGACTTTATCGTCTGTTTCTTGATTTAAATTTTTGAATTGTCCTTCTTTTTTTAAACCATTACCAGTAATATCGACATAACCGCCCGGAAAGACAATTTTTTTACAAGTTAATTGGTTTTCCGTTAAAGTTCCTGTTTTATCGGTACAAATAACTGTAGCGGAGCTTAATGTTTCCACTGAGTATAATTGTTTAATTAAAGCGTTTTGTTTCGACATTCTTTGGGTTCCGATAGCTAAACTTAAGTTGATAGTCGGCAATAATCCTTCAGGAATGTTCGCCACTAACATACTTAAAGCCACTACAACGGCACCACTTAAAGCATTACCCCAAGAAGCATCAACTTTAAAACGCCATAAACATACACAAAAGACTACTAAAGCTAATAAAGAAGCGATAAAACTAATTGTTTTAACTACTCTGTGAATTTCTTTTTCTAAAGTAGATAATCCTTTATCGATTTTTTCGGATAAAACAGAAACTTGCCCTATTTGAGTGTTTTCTCCAATAGAATAAACAACCGCTTTAGCGCTACCTTCAGAAACTGTTGTACCTGCATAAACTAAATTAGGCATTTCAGCGGCAACACATTCATCTTGCATATTAGGATTAGCTGTTCTATTTAAGGGGATCGTTTCGCCTGATAACATGGAGTTATCAACGAAAAAATTATTAGCTTGCACTATCCTTAAATCAGCAGGAATAGTAGTCCCTACCTCTAAAAAAATTAAATCTCCGATAGTTAAATCAATAACATCTATCACTTCTATTTGGTTATTGCGATAAACTTGGATTTTTTTAGGTATCATATCGCTTAAAGAAGACAAAATTTTTTCTGCTTTGTTTTCTTGGAAAAAAGCGAAAATACCGTTAACAATGACAACTAAGAAAATAGATAATCCGATTTGCCATTCGCCAATGTAAAAAGCTAAAGCGCCTGATATCCATAATAAAATAGCGAACATGGAGGTAAATTGTTTAATAAATTGTTTAAAAACATTAAAAGTTTTAGCGGATTTAATATCATTTGACCCGTATAAAAGTTTTCTTTTCTGTACTTCGTTATCATCTAATCCTGTTGGTGAGGTTTGAAAGCGTTTAAACACTTCTTCTTGTGATAATTTACTGATTTGCAAAATATCGTTATTGTTCATAAATTCCCTTACTCTTTTTTTAATTTGTTAAAAAAAACAATTTTAATATATTCAAAATATATTTATATCATCTATTTTAACAAAATAAATATCTTTTTTTAAAAAATAGTTTCTTCAAAGGTATTATCGTCCATACCTTTGATCTAGCCATAAAACCGTATCTTCAAACGCTTTGTTTGCTTCTATATCGTGAAATAAATTATGATAAGACTTTTGATATAGAATTAATTTTTTATCTTTAGAAGGTACTTTTTCAAATAAAAAAGAACCATTTTTAAAAGAAATAATTTTATCTTGGACACTGTATAAAAACAAAACAGAACCCACATAAAAAGATAATCTTTTTTGTAAATATTGAGGACTTAAAACTAATAAATTTCTCATTAAACGCGGAGTAACATATTCTAAATGATAAGGGAAATAACCCTTATATATAGGTGTATGAGCGATTTTATTAGATAAAAAATTAAGTTTCCTTGGTTTAAAATTAAACCAATAAAAAGGATATTTTAAATGTTTATTATTCAGTACATGAGTGGGAGCAGAACTAATAATAGAACCGTTAACCTCGCCGTATTTTACCATATAAGCGTTAGTAATAATTCCGCCCATACTATGACCGATTAAAAAAATTTTTAAAGAAGATTTTTTTTTAATTTCCTTCACAAGAGAAGCCAGATCATCGACCAAAACATGAAAATTATTCACATCACCTCTTGAACCACCGCTTTTTCCGTGTCCTCTAACATCATATAAAATAACGTTATAACCGGCTTGACATAAAAAGTCAGCTAAAGGGAGATAATCTTGTGAACTTTCGCCTAATCCGTGAGTAATAATAATATTGGCTTTCGGATTAGGAATGTTTTTAAAATTAATATAAAAAAAATTTTTATTAATAAACATATCAACCTTTTTCAAGAAAAAGAAAGGTTATGATTAACCTTCTTGATCTTTATTTTTAATTAATTTTTCATATTGACTTAAATATTTTTTATATTTTTCTTGTTCTTCTTGGATTTTAACTTTACTAGCTTTTTCTAAAAAAGAGGGATTATTTAAAATCTTTTCACTTCTTTGAATTTCGCTTAAAAGTTTTTTTAACAATTGTGGAGATTGATTATCAGATTGATTTTTTTTCAAAGCTTGCAAGTCTTTTTTAAACATAAAAACATATATATCTTTGTCAAAAAACAACCATTCATATTGTTCTTGTTTTAGTTTATGGGTTGTTTTAATCTCAAAAGCCATTAAAAAACTCTTTAAAACAGGCTTAATAGTGCTTATTTCGGATAGTTGTTCTATAGGAGCTTCTATATATAAAGATAATAAAGTATTTTTAGGTATTTTATAATTTTGTCTAAATTGACGCATTTTCACAATTAAATTTTTAAAAGTTAAGAAATCATCAGAGGAAGAATCAACTGCATTAATTTGCGGCAATTGTTCGTTAATAATAGGTTGCGCAAAAGCAAATTCTTCATAAATAGCATCAGTAACAAAAGGAATGAAAGGATGGAGCAATTGTAAAGTGATTTTTAAAATATAAAGAGCGAACTTTTGGGAATTTAAAGATACCTCTCGGTCGCACTCTTTTAAAACAATTTTTAAAAATTCTAAATGCCAATTGGCTAAATCTTCCCAAACAAAATTATACAACAGACTTCCTACAATGTTAAATTCGTATTTATCGTATAAATGGTTTGTTTCTTCCATTAAAAGCGATAATTGCGATAATAAAAATTTTTCCGGCATTAATAACGTTTCAGCGTTAAAATCAGTTTGATCTGTATTAATATTTAATTTAATAAAACGACTAATGTTCCAAATTTTATTAATAAAGTTCCAACTGGACGCTATTTTAGTTTCGTTATATAATAAATCCGCGCCTGGGGAGGAATTAGTGGTTAAAAACCATCTTAAAGCATCTGTGCCGTATTTATCAATGATATCTATAGGATCTACGCCGTTTCCTTTAGATTTAGACATTTTTTGCCCTTGCGAATCTCTTATTAAACCATGCAACAAAACATCTTTAAAAGGTATTTTTTCAATTAAATTCATACTTTGCAAAGACATTTTAGAAACCCAAAAAGTTAAAATATCATAACCAGTTACTAAAGTGTCAACAGGGAAACGTCTTTGGAATAACTCTACGTTATTATTAGGCCATCCTAACGTACATAAAGGCCATAAAGCGGAAGAAAACCAAGTATCTAAAACATCTGGATCTCTTTGAAAACCATCGCCTGGATCTTGCGATTGGACCTTAATCTCATCGGCTTTATACCACACAGGTAAAGGATGTCCCCACCATAATTGACGCGAAATACACCAATCTTCTAAATTTTCTAACCAATTGTTAAAAGTTTTTAAAAAACGTTTAGGAAAGAAGTTAATTTGGTGTTCTTGTAAAACAGATTGCGAAATAGCTTTAGTTTTTAAAAACCATTGTAATGATAACCTTGGTTCAATAACAACACCAGAAATGCTTGAAAAACCGACTGAATGGGTATAATCCTCTATTTTAGCCACTAATTTTTTCGCAGTTAATTTTTGGATTAATTGTTCACGACAATCAAAACGATCCATTTTATCGTATTCTTGCGCTAATTCGTTCATAGTTCCGTCAGGATTCATACAAGAAACTATTTGCAAATCATGTCTTTGAGCGATTTGGAAATCGTTCACATCGTGAGCCGGAGTTACTTTTAAAACGCCTGTCCCAAAATCCTTTTCCACATAATTATCAGCGATAATAGGGATTTTTGTGTTCGTTCCAGGAACTGCCACTTTTTGACCGATTAAATGTTGATATCTTTCGTCATCAGGATGAACGGTTAAAGCTTGATCTGCAAAAATAGTTTCCGGCCTTGTAGTCGCCACTTCTACATAATTAGCATTATCATCGGCTAAATAATATCTTAAATAGTATAATTTACCCTTTACTTCTTGATAATTAACTTCAACTTCAGAAATCGTAGATTGAGTAAAAGGGTCCCAATTGATAATTTTATAATCACGATAAATTAATTTTTTGTCGTAAAGTTCAATAAAAACTTGTTCTACTACTTGGCTAAAATCTTTATCTAAAGTAAACCTTTCGTAATCATAATCAAGATGAAGACTTAGGCGCTCCCATTGAGTATGAATATTTTGAGTATATTCATCTTTCCATAAGGCGGCATATTTTAAAAAGATTTCTTTGGTTAGATTTTGTTCAACAAAACCTTCTTCTTTTAATTTTTGTTTGATTTTACTTTGAGTCGCTATGCCGGCATGATCCATTCCCGGCAAAAAAAGGACGTCAAAACCCAACATTTTTTTTCTTCTGATAATGATATCTTGTAAAGTATTATTCCAAGCGTGACCTAAATGCAGTTTGCCCGTAATATTCGGAGGCGGAATAACAATAGTGAAAGGTGTTTTATCGGGGTTATTTTGTGTTTTAAAATAGCCTTTTTCTAACCATTTAGCGTATCTTTTATTTTCTACTAATTTAAAATTATATTTTTGTTCCATATTTTTCTTAATCCTAATTTTTTAGCTTTAGTTCGCAATAATTATTATCTTATACCAACAAGTATCAGATTTAACAAAAAAATAAAAAATAATGAATTATGTATTTATTTTATCATAAATCAAATTAACTATTTCATTTAAACCATCTTTATTTTTGCAAGAAAGTAAAAACATAGGAATATTTTCTTCAGGCGCACCAAATTCTTTTTTGATTCTTTGCATTTGATTAATAACTTGATTTTTCAACACTTTATCTTTTTTATTTAAAATTAAAAAGACAGGTAAATTATATTCTCTTAAATTATGATAAATATCTAAATCCATCTTTGTAGGACCCACTTTAAAATCAATAATTTGAAAAATAATTTTAACAAAACGGTTGTTTTGTAAAAAATTATTAATCATAGGAAAAACGCTTTGTTTAAAAGTTTTATTTCTTTTAGAATAACCATAACCTGGCGAATCAACTAAATAAAAAGAATCATTTAATAAAAAATAATTAATAGTGGTTGTTTTACCAGGTGTTTTAGAAAATAAAGCTATTTTTTTTTTATTCGTTAAAGCGTTGATAAAAGAACTTTTGCCAACATTACTGCGACCCATTAAAAAAACTTCTGATAAACGGCGAGTGGGACAGTCAATAGGATCTTGAATACTTTTAATAAAAACAGATTTTTTAATCATTTTTTTCCTCAATATATTTCCTATATAGTGTTTTTAATAAAAAAACTCATAAAAAATATTTATATTTTTTCCAATTCAAAAAAGATGATTTTTTTATTTATCATTCTATAATGTATTTATTTCTTTCCATCAGTTGATATGCAAATAATTTTCTTATTTTTTTTCATTTTCATTACTTATCTTAACAATGTTATTATATTATAATTGATATTTAATAATATAAACAAATTAATCCGTTTATAATAATTTCCTTTTTTATAACAGCAAACAGAAATAATGATTGTTTTTCTATTTAACCTTTCTATTTCACACTCCTTTCGATAAACAAAATATTTTTTTTAAAAAAACAAAAAACCATTAGACCGCAATTATTTGAAATATGTTATAATTAAGAAGATGAATAATATTTTAAGCATAATATCCATATTATTTTTAAAATATTATTCAATATAAAAAAATATTTAATAATGTGGGAACAATTTTTTAACGTCATTAAAAGGTATATTTGAGGTTTTTCCAAAATGAATTCTAACTTAAACCAAATGTTTGTAAAATCTAATTTATGCCCTAAATTAGTTCAAAATGATATCAATACCTTAAAAGAATTGATTTTTTATAAACCTAAAAGATATCAAAATTTCCTTTTATCTAATGTTAACCAAGCGATGGATAAAGAAATAATTAATGTTATAGGAAAAATCGTTAGCGAACCTCTTTTATCTAAAGACGATTCTGATAAAAAAAGACTTAATTTTCAAATCTTAATCCATGATGATGTAGTTTTGGATGTTTTTCTTTTTAATAAATTTTATTTAGCCAATTTCTTAAAGATAAATAAAAATGTTTTTATTAAAGGTAAATATAATTTATATAATAAAAGCATTATTGCTTCGTTAATTTCTTTTGATTTAAAAAACAAAAATAAAATAAAGCCTGTGTATGGTATTAAAAATATTACTGATCGTTCTATCACCACTTTTTTAAAAAATATTTTTAACAAACCGCAATTAAAAATCAAAGAAAATTTAAGTCCTCTTTTTTTAAAAAAATACAATTTAATTGATAGAAAAGAAGCTTTAATGAATCTTCATTTGCCCAAAAGCCAACAATTGCTTCATAAAGCTTTAAAACGTTTTAAGTATGAAGAAGCCTTAAATATAGCGCAAAAATTATTTGAAGTCAAAAAGAAACTTCCTTTTAAAAAACCTTTAAATTATGATAATCATTATATTAAAAAAATGATGAAAAAAATCCCTTTTTCTTTAACTGATAAACAAACAAAAATAGTCAAAGATATTTACAGTGATTTAAAACAAAATTATCCCACTAAAAGGTTAATTCAAGGTGATGTTGGTTCGGGTAAAACTATTACTGTTTTTTTAGCAGCTATCGCAGTCATTAGTGCCAAAAAACAAGTTTTAATGATGGCTCCAACAGAAATTTTAGCTAAACAACATTATTTAAATTTTACTAAATTATTTCCTGAAATTAAGACTATTTTTATCACTTCTAAAAGTAAAAAGAAAAAAACTTTACAAAAAGCTATTTATAATAATGAATATCAAATGGTTATTGGTACACATTTGCTGGCGAATACAGAATTTCATGATTTAGGGTTGATTATCATTGATGAGACTCATAAGTTCGGGACCGATGTGAAAGATAAAACTTCCTTTCAACATCTTCAAGCAGATGTTTTATATTTAACAGCGACCCCAATTCCTAAAACTTTAGCGGTCATGTATTTTGGTTTATTAAAAACTTCTTTATTAACAGAACCTCCTTATGCTAAAAAAAGTATTATTACCCAAAGATTTACTTTCGAAGAAATCGTTCCTTTATTAAGAGACAATCAAGCTAAAAACGAACAAATTTATATAGTAGTTCCGGCTATTAAACAAAATGCTAAAAAATTCAATATCGAAAACATAACTTCTTTTTTAGAAGAAGAGAAAATTCAACATCTTTATGTTTTACATGGTAAAAAAAATAACCAAGAACAAGAAGAAATTATGGCGGGTTTTGTGAAAAATCCTCAAGGAATTTTATTAGCTACTACTATTATTGAAGTAGGAATTGATGTCCCTAACGCAACAACCATTGTTATTTTAGGAGCCGATCATTTTGGTTTAAGTCAATTACACCAATTAAGAGGAAGAGTAGGGCGAAATGAAAAACAAAATTATTGTTTTTTAGTCCCTGAAAATCCAGCAGATAACCAACGTTTAAATATTTTAGAACAAGAAAGTAATGGTTTTAAATTAAGCGAATTTGATTTAAAAAATAGAGGTCCTGGTGATTTTGTAGGTAAAAAACAAAGTGGTTATTTAAAATATCATTTTTTAAATGTAGCAACGGATTTTAAAATTATTTCTCAAGTACAAAAAGATTTTGAAAATTTAGAAAATAAAAAGAGGTTATTATGATTAAAATAGCAGTCGACGCTATGGGAGGCGATTTCGCTCCTGAGCCTATTATAAAAGGTAGTTTAAAAGCGTTATCCGAAGAAAGAGATTTGTATCTTTATTTATATGGCGATGAACCACAAATTCAAAAATTTTTAAAAAAACATATTTCTTCTGAATTGCCTGTAACTTTACAAGAAAGATTGAGCATTATCCACACGCCTCATTATTTAGATATGGGTGTTAAAAACATTAGAGAAGAAATTAGAGATAATTCGCAACATTCTATGTTTTTAGCTCTGCAAGCAACTAAAAATAATGAAGTAGACGGCGTTGTTTCTGCTGGACCTACACAAGCTTTAATTTTAGCCAGTTATTTAATTATCGGCACTATACAACCTATGAAAAGAATCGCTTTAGCTATCATTTTCCCTTCTTTAGATGGTAGAACAAGAATTTTATTAGACGCTGGGGCTAATATCGAAATTAAAGCTGAAAATCTGTTATTATTCGCTATCGCTGCTTCTATTGTGGCTCAAGAATTATTCCATATCGAAACTCCCATTGTTAAAATGTTAAATATTGGTTCAGAACCGCATAAAGGGAGAAATTTAGAAATGGAGACTTTTGTTTTATTAGAAAAAAATCCTCATTTTTTATTTAAAGGGAACGAAGAACCGCAAAATATTTTATACTCTGAGGCGGATATTTTATTAAGTGACGGTTTTACCTCCAATATGATTATTAAAACATATAAAGGCGCTTTTGGCATTTTAACGAAAAACATAAAAAACGTTTTAACAGAAAATTGGTTAAAAAAAATTATTAGTAAATTACTTTTTCAAAAAAAGCTTCAAAATATTAAAAAAAAAATAGATAGCAAAGAAATTGGAGGAGCGATGATTTTAGGCTTAAAAAAAATCGTTGTTAAAGCTCAAGGAAACTCCGATTATTATTCTTTTTATAACGCTATTTTAAAAGCGAAAAAATTAATAGAAAAAGATTTTTTAACAAAACTTTCTCAAAAAATAAAAAATTGAGATCACATAAGGAAACGTTATGTCTATTAAACAATTATTTAAAAGATTAAATATCAAACCCAAAAATATTTCTTTATACATTAACGCTTTAACTCATAGTTCGTATGCTAATGAGAATAACGCCAAACACAATAATAACGAAAGATTAGAGTTTTTAGGCGATTCGGTCATTAATTTCTTCATGGCGAATTATTTATATGAAAAAAATAAAGACAATGAAGGAGTTATGACCAAAAAAAGAGCTCAAGCGGTTTGCGTAGAGTCTTTATTGATTTACGCTGAAGAAATTCAATTAAAAAAATATATTTATTTAGGCAAAGGAGAGAAAAAAAGATCCGTTCATAATTATTCTATTGTGGCAGACGCTTTTGAGGCTTTATTTGGTGCTATTTATTTAGATTTAGGTTTTGAACAAGCACAAAAAACCTTTTATCAGGTTGTTTTGCCTTGTTTAAATAAAATCATTAATATTATTGATTTTAAAACTCAATTACAAGAATTAGTCCAAACAAAAAAGAAAAATATTACTTATAAAATCATTTCTGAAAAAGGTTTAGCTCACGAAAAGGAATTTGTATCAGAAGTGTATTTAGGCAAAGAATGGTTAGGAAAAGGGAATGGCAAAACCAAAAAAGCAGCCGAGCAACAAGCCGCTAAAAAAGCTTTAACCAAAGTTTCTAAAGGAGGTATTTTAAAAAATGATTAAAATTTTATACGAAGAAGGTGTTTTAAATATAGAAAAAATTTTAATCCGTGAATTTAAAAAACTCTGTTTAGAAATACAAGAATTAAGTGTTTTACTTTGTTTATTTGATTCTTATGAAAAAAAAATCTTTTCGTCCTCTTTTTTAGCTAAAAAAGCGAACCTTTCTAAAAACGAATTAGAATCTATTTTAGAAAAATTAAGACAAAAAAATTTTTTTTCCATCCTACAAGATAAAAAAGATAATAAGATTATAGAAATCTTCAATTTAGACAATACTTTTGTTAAAATACAACAATTATATAAAGAAAAAGAAGCTAAAAGTACTGAAAAAAAACAAAAAAACAATATTTCTGAAACTATTGAAAATTTAGAAACTTTAAAAGGTAGACTATTAACTGGAAACGAATTAGAAATCGTGAAAAGTTGGTATTTAGAACAAAATTATACCCACGACAATATTGCCCAAATAATCGTTCAAGCTGGTTTAAATAAAAAAGATTCTCTAAATTATATTGAAAGAATTTTAAGCCAAACAAATCATGTAAAAATCGAAAATGACGATAAAGCAGATCAAATACTACATAAAATTTTTAAACAGATTAAAAAATAATGTATTATTATAACTTTATATAAAAAAATATGTTATAATTAAAATCGGTATTGGATCTTTATTGAAGATTTAATAATGAAAAAAAAGGAGATAATAAAATATTATGGCAGCAATAGAAAAGCAAAATAAACAAAATTATTTAAAAACTAAAAATGGCAAAATATTTCTGGGTGTTGTTAGTGCAGTTGTAGTAATACTTTTAGTAGGACTTGGTGTTTACTTCTTAATGGGAAATAAACCTTCTAAAGCAATTAAAAAATTAGAAGGTTTCGTTGATAAATTTGACGAAGTAGTTACTCAAAAAAGAAAAGATGCAATTGATGATACTAAAAATGATAACGATGAGAAAAAAACAAACGCATTGAAACCAATTGTTGAAGAGTTAAAAAAATATTTAAGCGATATAGAATATTTAACTCAAGATAAAAACGCGCCTAAAGAAAACGACGACAAAAAAACAGCTTTTAATAAAGCTAAAGAAGTAGCTAAAAAAATTAAAACTGCATTAGACGAAGCTGATAAGGTTACGGCTAAAGATTCTGCAGCAGTAAAAGCTCTTAAAGACGCTTTAGACAAAATTACAAAAGATGATTTCAAAACAGTTGTTGAAGAATCTAAAAAAGTTTACGACATTAAAGACAATAAATAATAATTTTTAAAAAAATTAATATTTATTAAATACACAATAAAAAAAAGTTCCAATAAAGGAACTTTTTTTTATTGTGTATTTTTATTTGTATTGTATTGAATAGCAAACTTAATAAAATCTTTAAATAAAGGATGTGGTTTCAGAGGACGAGATAAAAATTCTGGATGGAATTGAACCCCTACAAACCAAAAGTGATTTTTTAATTCCACTATTTCAGGGACTTTTTCTTCTTGATTGAAACCAGAAACATTGAAATAAGGATCTTTATCAAAAAGAGGGAGATATTCTAAATTCATTTCATAGCGATGACGATGTCTTTCGTTAATCACTTCTTGTTGATAAATGGTATAAATTCTACTATCTTTTTTTAATTCTAAAGGATAAAGACCTAATCTTAAAGAACCACCTAATTGTGTATTATATATTTTTTGAGTAATAACTGGATAAGGTGTTTTAGGATCTACTTCTGAGGAATTGGCTTGTTCTAATTTTAAAACATTACGAGCGTATTCTATCGCCGCTATTTGCATACCGAAACAAATACCTAAAAAAGGGATATCGTTTTCACGAGCGTATTTAACGGCTTTAATTTTCCCTTCAACCGCTCTAAAACCAAAACCGCCAGGCACTAAAATACCATTACAAGTATTTAACTGTTTTTGGATATTATCATCAGTTAAATATTCAGCATCAATCCATTTAATTTCAACTTTCACATCATGAGCGTATGAAGCATGTTTCAAAGACTCTTCGATAGATAAATAAGCATCATGAGAATCGATGTATTTTCCTACTAAACCAATAGTAATTGTACGTTTTAAATGTTCTATTTTATGGATTAATTGTTTCCACTGAGATAAATCAGAAACAGGAACATTTTTAATTTGTAAATGGTCTAAAATAAAATCATCTATTTTTTGTTCGTGTAAATTAAGAATAATTTTATATAAAATATCAACATCTGTGTTATCAAAAATAGCGTTTTCTTTAACATCACATAAAATAGATATTTTTTGCTTCATTTCTGGAGTGATTATTTTTTCACTTCTTAAAATTAAAATTTGTGGTTGTATTCCTAAAGATCTTAATTCTTTCACACTGTGTTGAGTAGGTTTAGTTTTCGTTTCGTTGGAAGATTTTAAATAAGGGATTAAAGTATTGTGTAAATAAAGGACATTATGAAAGCCTAAATCATAACGCATTTGTCTAATAGATTCTAAAAAAGGCAAAGACTCAATATCGCCAACAGTTCCACCTATTTCAATGATAATAATATCATAATCAGCGTTTTGAGTGATAGTTAAAATTCTATGCTTAATTTCGTTAGTAATGTGAGGAATGACTTGAATAGTTTTACCTAAATATTCCCCTTTTCTTTCTTTATTAATTACAGATTGGTATATTTGCCCTGTGGTAACGTTAGATTCTCTTGTTAAGTTTTCATCTAAAAACCTTTCATAATGACCTAAATCTAAATCTGTTTCAGCTCCATCATTAGTAACAAAAACCTCCCCATGTTGATTAGGGCTCATAGTGCCGGAATCAACGTTAATGTAAGGATCAAATTTTTTCATAAACACTTTTAAACCGCGTTGTTTTAAAATTTGACCAATAGACGAAGCTATAATGCCCTTGCCTAAACCAGAAACTACTCCACCTGTCACGAAAATAAATTTAGCTTGTTTTTTATTTTTATTCATGTTTTTTTCTTCTTCCTATGGGAGAAAAACAATTAGATCATATCAAACATTTGCTCTATTTTATGCCCAATTGTTTCGCCGATATTAATCTTTGTTTCAGCGTTATTTCTCGTATTGTTTAAAATATTTTGATCAAAAGCAACTTTATTAGGTTTAATTAATAAAACTACGGTAGAACCGCCAAAAGAAAAAAAACCTTTTTCTTGGCCTTTAACAAATTTACTGATTTCATGATTGTTTATTTTACCAACCATCATGGCGCCTACTTCTATTTGCACTACTTGACCAAAATTATGGGTATGTAAAATATTATATTCTCTAGTATTTTCTTGTAGAACGTTAAATTGTTTAAAAGCTATAGGATTCACTGTATGAAATTTACCATTGATTTTAACCACTTTTAGTCCTAATAAACCATCATCTATAAAAATATAACGATGATAATCGTTAGCTTTTAACCTAAACATCACTAATTGGCCATCTAAATATTCTAAAGCCAATTTATCATCTTTTAATAAATCACTTAAATGATAATTAACATTTTTAATAGTGTATACGCTATCATGATAAATAGGGAAAATGCTAACTTGCCCTTCACAAGGGCTAATGAAAGTTGTTTCCTTTCTATCAAAAGACAAATGTTTATATTTGCGTGTAAAAAAATCATTATAAGAACGAAATTTTTGCTTTTCGAATAAATCCAAATCTATATTATATTCTTTGATTGTTTTATGGATGTGAATTTTAGACAAAAAGGTTTTAAAATATAAACTAGCTAAATAAGTCACAAATTTGGAAACAAGAATTTTTAAAAACAGTCTTTTCCAAAAATTCTTTTCAATATTAGAATACACAAATTTTTGCTGTTTGCTAGTGATCTTGTCTTCTAAAACATTCCCTTTTTTATCAACTATTTTTTTCATCTAAACGACCTTTAATTATTTTTTGAAACATATTTCTAAGTATAACAAAGTCAAAATCAACGTTAGAAATAACGCACTTAAAAAGAAATATAAAATATTTTTTTGTTTTTTAAATTTAATTTTATCATAAACAAATAAAAAAGAAAATAACATGATGAAAAAGAGATATATTAAAGGCGATAACCATTGAATATCCTCAAAAACTTTCCACAATTTACCTAATTGTAAGTTAATTAAAATTAAAACAGGGAACAGAACTGAGGAAAAAGTAACCGGAACGCCTATAAAACCTTTGGAATTTAATTCTTCATTTTCCTCCGTTAAAACATTAAAATAAGCTAATCTAATTAAAGCTGCTAAAACGTATAAACTACCAAAAAAGATAAAAGCGAATGTTAAAAGTGAATAAGCAGATCCCGAAGGAACAACTTTTTTCAATAAAGAATAACCTATCACTACTGGTAAAACGCCGAAACTAACTAAATCAGCCAAAGAATCAATTTGTACACCATATCTTTTTTCCAAAAGAGAACGGTTTTTTTTACTACGACTAACTATGCCATCAAAAATATCGCAAGTTCCTGATATTAACAAAAAAACAGAAGCTAAGCCGATTTTGTCTGTAAAAACAACTAAACTGACGCCAATAAAGCCGCTTAGTAAATTTAAATAAGTTAAATATACAGTATAATTGTATATACCTAAGAACATTTTTTTAACTCCGCTTACTTGATAATACAACTTGTTGTTTGTATTAGTATTTTTTTAAATTATAATATAGGGAAATATTTTATTTATCGTATAAATAATCATATTCATCATTGATATCGTCTTCTTTGTCATCATCCTCGCTCACAGAATTGAAATCTACTTGAGTTTTTTTGATATCATTATCTAAATGTTCTGAATCAATATCTAACGCTTCTTCTATTTCTTCTTCGTGCTCATCGCTATCTTCATCATGACTATCATCATTTTTCGGTTTTAAGGTAAAATCTTCAAAATCTAAAATTTTATGATCGATATCTGTTTGTTCTTCATCATCTTTATCGTCTTTTTCAGCGTAATACTCTTTATCCCATAAATGTAGATTGTCCGCTTTAACGCACCAAAGATCTTGACCATTAAAAACAAAAAGACCACTTAAAACAATATCTAAATATAGTTGAGAAACTTTCTCCACATCAGTGAAATCTAATTTTTTAATTTGGAAAACTTGTTCCATTAATTGATAAATAGGTACAGATGTTTTATTTTGTTGTAAAATTTGATAAGAAATATCAACCATTGAATTATTAGGGTCGATTAGGTTCTTTTTTTCGTTCATTACAAATTGTTGCCCTCTTTCTAAGAAAATGATTAAAAAATAATAAAATTATCAAAAAGTGAATTCTAAATTTTCAGAAGCTTTATTAATGACTTCTCTTGAAGCATCTTCTATTTGTTTTAAAACTTCGTTAAAAGATAATAAAATGCTTTCTTGCAGAATGTCTAAATTTTGAAGAGATTGGGTATTTTTAATACGAACATCAATAACTTGTTTAGTTCCTTGCATCACTATCATAACATCGCCTATTGTAGCGATAAATTCTTTGGATTCTAATGTTTTTTGCTCTTTTTGAATAGCTTCTTGCATTTTTCTCAATTTATCAAACATATTAGTATTAGTATTCATTTTCACTCCTTATTATATCTTAATTTTTACTTTATCACCAAAATATTCTCTGGCTAGTTTAATTAATTCTAATTCATTTTGTTCTATTTTGACAAGGGAATTTTGTTCATAAAAGCTATTGTCTAAATGGGATAAATCAAAAAAATCCATCGGATTATTAGTTGTTTGGTATTTATCATAAGCCGCTTTGATCACTTCATCCCAATGTTTTGGCAAAATAACAAAATAATCATTGATAATAGTTTTTTTAGAGTTAAAAAGTTTCTTAATGTTTTTTTTCACATTAACATTTAATAAATTCTTATAATTATTCATATCCGAACAAGCTAGCAACATTTCTTTGTTACGTCCGATCATCAACAATTTAGCTTCTGATAAAATTTTGACAGAGGCTTCTAACGCTAAATTATCAGAATAAGTTTTTAAATTAGCCCATCTTTTTTTTAAAAGAGTAGTTGTTTTATCATCTGGATTAAGTAGAATTGTTTTAATATGTTTTATTAAATTATTTTCTGATTCTATCGCTTCTTCTGCAACAATTTCCTTTTTTTTAGTCAGATAAGATTTTTTAGGTTCTTTTTTAGCGTAAGAAAGGTCGTTATTAGAATATGAAGCATTATTGTTCCAATTATGATTTTTCACCGCTGTATTAGTGTTTTTGGTAGCGATAGAAGTCTTTTTGATAGTTATATTTTTGTCAGAAAACAAATTATGTATTTTAATGAAGTTTAAAATTAAAGAATTTTTTTTATTGAGAAAATGGATAATATTTTGTTTTAAAGTTAACAAGATTTCAAAAAATTCATTCCTTTTAGAATTGGTTAACAAACGGAATAAATTTGTATTTTCTTGAGGATTAGTCACATGTTCTAATAATAATTTTTGAAAAAAATCAATTAAATCATCTAAAAAAGGTGAAATTTGCACATTATGTTCCAAAATTAATTCTAAAAAAACAATCATTTGGTTGATGTCTGGTTGAACCAAATATTCGGCTAATTGGTTTATTTTACTTTCCGAAATAACGCCTAACATGTTTTCAACATCTTTTTTTTCAATCAAGTTGGTTTTATAAGAACTGATTTTATCTAATAAATTTAAAGCATCTCGCATACTTCCGTCTGAATAGGCTGCTATGGTGGTTAAAGCTTCATCAGTAATTAAAATTTTTTCTTCCTCCGCAATAGGATTTAATTTAGTTTTAATTTCTTCATCGGTCAAATTCGGTAAATGAAAATGTTGAGTTCGGGAAAGAATGGTTTTAGGAATTTTAGCTAATTCACTAGTGATTAAAACGAAAACAACGTTCACTGGTGTCTCTTCCAATAATTTCAATAAAGCGTTAAAAGCATTGCTAGATAAGACGTGAACTTCATCAATAATATAAACTTTATATTTTAATAAATGAGGTTTATATTGAACTGTGTCTTTTAATTCTCTAATTTCGTCTACTCCATTATAAGAAGCACCATCAATTTCGATCACATCTAAATTCGCTTTTTGATGGACCATCAAACAAGACTCGCATTCATTACAACAATCTTGCCCTTGAGGATTTTGACAGTTCATGGCTTTAGCTAAAATTTTAGCCAAAGTGGTTTTGCCTACGCCTTTATTGCCGCTTAACAAATAACAATGATGAATTTTTTGCAATTTGATAGCGTTTTTTAAAGTTTTAATAACAACTTCTTGACCTACCATCCCATCAAAATTTTTAGGTCTATGTTTGCGATATAAAGCTAAATAAGACATACAAAATAAATCCTTTTTCTTATAAATTTATTCTTTTATATTATATTCTTCCCAGAGGTTTTATGAAAGGGAGAAACCTAAAACCTTAACTAAATAAAGAATAAAAAAATTTTTATTTGACTACAAATAAAATAACGTCTTAATATTTTACCATATGAAAAGCCTTTTTTTCTAATGTAGTGCGTCTTTTTCTGCATTTTTCTGCTTATCAAATTTTTTTACTGAGAAAAAGAGCAATTTGAAAAAAGAAAAAATTTCTTTTAAGGTTCTTTAGACAGTCTAAAATGTGGTTTTTTTACCTTTTTACAAAGTGGCCTTGTTCAGTTCAAAACGGAATAAAAAGTGGAAATTTAGTTGAAATTAGGTTGATTGAATGAACCAAACAAACACTAAATATCACATAAATATTTAACTTTTCCCAATTTAAATATGATAAAATTATTTATGTAATGAATAAATATTTTATTCATTTATTATAATATGAAAATGTATTTTAATTAATCTACTAGAAAGGATTTTTAAATAAAATACAAATGTTTTCACAAAATAAAAATTATTTATCTAAATTTTTACAATTAACAGTAATTTTGTCGGTTTTCCTATTGATATTCTTCTCTCATAATAAGGTGTTTGGAGCTGGTGAAAAAACTCCGTTTATCAAAGAGCAGATTTTAGAAATAAAAAATAAAGACAAACAAAAAGACGATATCAAAGCAAAAGCTGACGCTTTATTGCAAGAAATATCAACTTTTGAAACAGAAATCAAAAAAATCTTTACTACTGCCAATATAGAAGAGTTAAAACAACTCTTGGAAAATGTGGTTTCCGGTAGTTTATCAACCGAAATAACTAATAAATTAAAGATCGAAACCATTCTGCCAGATGATAAAATTATTTTGAAAAATATGCAAGATTGGATACAAGCAATAAAGGATCAAAAACAGAATTATTTAAGTCAGATTTATTTAAGCGATGCTTTAGTTTTATCCAAAGCAGGTGAAAAAACTTGGGAAGAAGTTGAAACGGCGCTCCTCCAAATAAAGGATCAAACTAAATTATTAGAAACCAATATGAAAAATTTAGTAACTATTTTAGAAAATAAAAAAACAGAATTGACGCCTGCTAATAAATTAAGCGACACCGATATCAAGAATTTAATAAAGAAAATAAATGATTTTTTAGATAAAAGTCATTCTTCTGAATTGGAAGTTAAAAAAACAAAATTAACCAAAATCAAAACAGATTATCAAGAATTAAAAAAATCTGAAAAAACTGATGAAAACAGCAACAAAGGTTCTGAAACTGCTAATGAAGATGTTAAAAATGAAGTTGAAACAACAAAAACAGCTTCCACAACGACAAAAAGCACTACAAAAACTGATGATAAAGAAAAAAGTATCAACACTTTCCAGATTATAATTATAGGTGTTTTTATCGCTATAATGATTTCAGTGATTATTGTTTGGATTTTACAACAAATTAAAAAACCTCAATCTAAAAGATAATAGGTTTCTTATAAATAAGAAACTTCTTTAATCAAAAAACATCTTTATTTCCAAATAAAGATGTTTTTTCTTTTAAACGATAATAATATATAATTTTATTTAATTAAGCAAAAGATAAATCAATTCTGGCTAAATATTATATTATTGGGAAAAATAAAACTATTTAACAAATGCTTAAGTAAAAAAAATATCATCAAAATTTTTTTATAATTGGCGGAGCAGAAGGGATTCGAACCCTTGCACCAAAAATTGGACTACGTCCTTAGCAGGGACGCCTCTTATAACCACTTGAGTACTACTCCATCTGAAACATTTTTTGTCATCATTAATCAATCGAATCATTTCCTTTTTTGCTTAGAAATTTATTCAAAGATTATTAGACAAAAACATTATAACAAAATATATATTAAAAAAACATATTTATTAACTTTTTATTAATTCATTACATAACTGAATTCAATAAAAAAGATTTTTTTATATCATGATTATCGCATATTAGAAAAAATTATTGATAGAATAATCATTCTAGAAGAGGTCTTATATGTTAAAATAAAAAAGACATAAATGTAATAATTCACATAAAATACAAGCATAATTGTGTTTATGCAATCACTCCCATAAACAATTCTTTCTTTCACTCTTCATATATGCGCACCAAAGGAAAAAATAATATGACTAAAAAAAAAGATTTAAAAAAAATAACTTTAGGAGCTAATTTAATAGCCATGGCTTTTATATTAGCTCAAATTAACCAAAAGTTTCTTTCAGGCAGTTTATTTAGTTTTAAAAAAATGCCAATTGTAGACGCTCAATTATGGGTTTTTTGGCACTTTCCTTTATTCGTTTTAATGTTTTTATTTAGTTTTAAATATGCTTTAACTTTTTTATTGATTTACTTATTTATTGATGTGGCTTTTTATTCCTCATTTCAATACATACAAATATATAATACTTTTCAAACTTTATTTGTAGACGAAAGCACTGTTATTGTCATGAAAAATATTATCCTTGGGACTTTTATACCTATTTTAGCATATCTTTTTCTATCTTTTCTAAAAATGGACGAAAAAAATTATCAAAAAATGTTACTAGTTATAACCATTATTATCATCATTCAAAGTATTTCTCGCACAATTAACGCTTATGAGTGGCTAACCATTATTAAAGAAAATTTATCCACTCGTAAAGGTCTTTTTGTGAACTTAATAAACACTTTTTTTAATGGTGGCACAACTAAATCTTGGTTTATTTTATGGTTTTTAAATCTGATTCCCGTGATTACTTCCAATGTGATCAACTTAGTAGTCTTTTTATTATTTAGAAATAAAATACAAACTATTTATCAACAATTTAATTTCAACGAAAAACATAGTTAATCATCAGATAGAAAAATTTTTTTAGCAAATAAACGAAACACAATAAGCCTTTTTTCGGTTAATAAAATGTTTTTTTTAACAAAGGATGTTTATTAATGACTTTTTCTTGTTATAAACTTTTCTCAATAAAATATAATTATAAGTGTTCATGTATTATAACATTCTAATCCATAAGAAAGAAGGAAACATTTTTTATGAATGAAAAAAATAATAAAAAGAAAATAGAGATTTTTGGTTTTCACCCTTTATTGTTTTTAAGTTTTGTTGTAATAATGATTTTAAATATCGTTTATATGAGAATAGATCAAGACAATAAAAAATTATGGCATCCTTTATTAACGCCTTTATTTATTGCTATGGTGTTAGGGATTGGTTTAAATTATATTGGTTCTAAAACGCCTTTTTTAAACAAATTAGGCTTTGGTTTTTTACTTTCTATATTAGTACCATCTTTTTTAATTTATCAAGAAATAATACCAAAAAACATAGCTGATAATTTTGATAAAGCTTTTTTCAATAAACCAGGAGCAAATGCTGGTTTAGGGGTTAATTTCTCACAATTCTTTATCACTATCGTTATCGCCGGCAGTCTTTTAAGCGTGGATAGAGATTTATTAAAAAGGTCTTTAATCAAGTTTATTCCGATCACTTTAATCGCTATTATCTTTTCTTTTGTTGTTAGTGGTTTTTTAGGTTATTTAGTGGATTTTCGACCAGATGTTATTTTCTCAAAGAAATCTCAAGGTAGTTTCTGGGATAGTATTTTCTTTGTGTTTGTGCCTTTAACTAACGGAGGAACTAACTTAGGTATTGGTGGTTTTTCCAATGGCGTTTATAAAGACGCTTTTCAAGGATCAGCAGAGGCAAGTCAAATTAGAAGCGTTCTTTTAGCGCCTTTAATTTTAGCCCGTGTTTTAAGTATTTTCTTCGCTGGTTTATTATTTGTTTTATTTGATAAAACTAAATGCAGCGGCAAAGGTTCTTTAGAACAAAAAAAGATTGACCATTCTCATAAGTCTACCAAAACACTTTTAGAACATCAACAAATAGGTATGGGGTTATTAATCATTTTCGCTCTTTATAATTTAGGTAATATGATTAACCAAGTTTTATTTAGTTATTTAGACGCAATGGTATATGTTATTATCATTTTATTAGTTATTAAAATTTTTGATTTATTGTCTGATAAGTATCAAAATTCTGTGTCCCAAGCTGGCAAATTCATGTCTATTAATTTTACAGGTCCTGTTTTAGCCGGTTTAGGTTTAACTGCTAATTTTGCCACTTTAATAAATACTTTAAAAACACCTAGTGTTGTATTAATCGTTGTTGCTTCCTTAATGGTCGCTGCGATAACAACTTTTATTTTCGCCCAATCATTAGGTTTTTACCCTCTAGAATTATCTTTAACTGCTGGACTTTGTTCGCACAGTATCGGTGGAACAGGAAATTTAGGAGTAATGGTTATTAGCCATCGAGAAGATTTATTGCCTTTTGCGACTATAGCGACTCGTGTAGTTGGTCCTCTAGTATATATCATATCCACCTTTGGTTTTAAATATTTATATATGTAGTCCAATCTGGTTTTAGACCAATTTACAAATTATATGTTTAACTTTTTATTATTTGTTAATTAACAAATATTTATTAAATTGTTATAATATAAATAAAAGAAAGTTTGAAAAATGAAAACATGAATATATCAAATATAATTATTATTGTAAGTATTATTTTATTGTCTTATACAATAGGTTCTATTCCGGTAGGATTATTAATAGGAAAAATTTTTAAAAACAAAGACATTAGTGCTTTAGGTTCACAAAATATTGGTTCTTCGAATGTAACTAGAGTATTAGGTTTTAAATTAGGTTTACTAACTTTTATTTTAGATTTTTTAAAAGGTTTTTTACCTATTTTTATCGTTGGATGTTTAACGAAAAATAATATTATTCCTGAGGAAATCAATTATTATAGAGTCTTTTTCGGTATAGCTGCTGTTTTAGGACATATGTTTTCTATTTTCAACAAATTTAAGGGCGGAAAAGCTATCGCTAGTTCGGTCGGTTTTGTCACAAGCATTAATTACCTAGTGGGTTTATTAGGGATCTTATCTTTTGTTATTATGGTAAGATTTAGTGGGTACGCCTCTTTATCGTCCCTTATAGCCACTTCTTTAGTAAATGTCGGCTTATGGATTAACACTGGCATTTATCTTTCGAGGAAAAACGAGCCTCCACAAACTTGTATGGAATTATGTTTTATCTTTGCCACCACAATTATTATTTTTTTAAAACATTACAAAAATATTATTAATTTGCTAGAAGGTAAAGAAAATAAATTTAATTTCAAAAGAAAAAAAACTCAATAATGTTAACGTTTTTTTTCGCCATATACAGAATAAAAGCTAAATTGTGTTTCCAAAGAACAATTTAGCTTTTATTTTTGGGTTTATATATCCTATAATAGTTTATAAAAGAAAAGAATGATGCTTGATAAAAACAATTTACATATGATAATAAAATATCAAATATAAAATACTTACAGTAGCGTAAGTTCGATTTTCTTAAAACTTGATGGAAAACAACATATTTAAAAGCTTTTTTTATCGTCCATTCCTAAAGCATAAGTTGTTTCAACTTGTCCTTTATCTGCGAATTTGATATAATTTAAAATCATCACCACTATGCGGACAGTAGCATATTTACAGTGATAACAATTAAACCTATGTAAAAATAACTCAAATGATAAATTTTTTTAATAGTTTGTAATCTGGAAATATATATAAATTAATAAAGCTTGCGCAGAAATAGGAACTCCTAAAAAGATATCAAAAATAACATCAATGGAGCGAGAAATGCTTTTTAAATAATTTTTAATAGATTTTTTTTCTGATGAAACAGGTTTATGCGCGCTATCTTAGTAAAGTTTTTATTTGAACCACTATAATGGCTAAAATAAAACCTAAATTCAAGTATAGAGTAGGTGATAAGTTCGAAAGAAAGTTAAAATTATTTATTTTTTGGTTGCGGGAAATATACATTAAGTAATAATTTTTTTTCTATTTATATTTATATTATATATTATTTTATAGTTATTTAAACAATTAATTGAAAAAAACATAAATTAAACCAACACAAAAAACCCTTTTAAAGAAGGGTATTTTTTTATTAAAACTTCCTTGATATTAATATTAAATATTACAAATTATTAATTAAATTATTAATTTAAATATTGATATAAAGGATTAATATAATTGTTAAAATGAGTAAATCGTACTTTTTTATCTAAATTATTTTTAAAAGGTTGTTTTATTTGTAATTTGGTTAGATTAAAATATTTATTAATTAAATTACATGTTTTAAAATATTTTGGACTATTAAGATAATTATCGAATAATTTTTTTTTCATAAAATATGATGCCATAAAAAAATGATAATTGTCCTTTTTGTTTAATATATTGGGACATATATTTATTTTTATATTCAATAAAACATTTATTGTTATTAAATTCTTGTAAATGTTTATTATTATCTTTAAATAAATTATCATTAATATCTAAAATATTATTTCTTAATATTTTAAAAAACATATGTTGTTGGTCAAAATTTAAAATATTACTAAGATATAAATTAGTTAATTGATATTTAGGATGTTGCAAATCAAAAGGTAAAATTTTTAAAGTTTTAGTAATAGGTAATTTTTGACAACTTTTAGAAAAGTGAAACAAACGTTTACCTGTTAAATAATTTTTCTTTTGTAAAATCATTTTTTGAATTTCTTTATCATTACCAACATACTCAGCATATTTAGTAACATATTTAGAAATAATAGACGAACTATCTTCTTTACAAATACTTTGTTTCAATTGACATTCATTGATTTCTAATTTAATTTTGGCATTACTTTTAAAAACTTGTAAATTTTGAGAACGAGGATTTAATCTTTTTAAATTAGATAAACCTTTTTCATTATTAACGATATCAGCCCATAATTTAAAAACATTAGGAATAATTAAATTTTTACTTTTAACTTTTTTCCAACCATTTTTATCATTATATCTTTGTTGATGTTTCTCATAATATTGGTTATTTTCTAAAAATTCTGAATTATTTATTAAACCTTTTTTTTGACACATCATTTCGTTGGTAAAACCAAAAAATTTTAATAAATCAATATTAAACATAATATGAAAATGCCATACATTTCTATTATTTTTAGTCTGTATTTGTGAAGCAATAAAATATTTAAATTGTTTTAAAGATTTAATAATCTTATCTTTTTTAAAACCTTTTTGATGTAAAACTTGTCGATATTCATAACGTAATTTATTAATAAATTTTTTAACTAATTGATGTGTTTGATCATAATTTTTAACTTCTTTAGATAAAGAACCATTAGCATTATGATGTGGTAAAGTAAGCGTTAACCAACTAATTTTTTGTTCAGCAGCAAAATTATAAATAGCTTTAAAACGAGCATTTGTTTTAGATTGTTTCAGATTTCTTCTAATATCTTCTATTTTGCTGGCTAAATTAAGAGGAATTTTCGAAAAAGAATTGCCATTTTTATCCTTTTCCATGATAAAACAAGTTTCCTCATAAAATTTTTGTAATTTTTTATCATCCTTAGATAACTGTTTTAAAACATCTTTAGGTAAAATAACATTTTTATCTAAATATGTTTTTTCTAAAAAAATTAATATTTCTTCTTTATTTCTAATTTTAAATTGTTTTTTAGCTTGTTCATATAATAAAACAAGATTTTCATTATCGTCATTATTAACATATTTGCCTAAATTTTGATCATAATAAGTAGTTATTTTATTAATGCCGTTTAAATTTAATTCATGATTAATAAAAGCCGCTTTTATTTCGTATAAATTTTTAATTCTATTTTCTTGCATAACTGATAAAAGACGATATAAATGTAAACTAAAAAATTTGGAAAAACAACCTGTACCGTAATCAGTAGTTTTGAAAAAAAATAAATTATTCTCATAATGTTTTATAATTTGTTCTTTTTCAAAATTACTCAAAAATGTATTATTAGTTAATTTTTCATTAATTAAATCAAATGTTTTTTGAGCATGAAAAGATAATTTAACATCTTTTTTATCCATAGTATAATCATTTAAATTTAATAACATTGGTATACTCCTTAAGTATGTTTATTTTTTAAAAAAATTGTTTTTAATATCGAAAGTCGCTTGGTTAGCTTCATTAATCCGTATTTGTCAATCCTATTCACACTATAAACTTTTATTTTTTGTTTATCACATATAAAAATTTCGTTAAAAGAAACTCATTTTTATACGTTCAAAACAAAATAAAAGTTTACTTAACGTGTGAGGATTGACAAACGGATGAAGCTACCAAGCTCTCTTAAAAGAAAGTTTTACTATTTTGTGAGGATAAACAAAACGGAATCAGCAAACACAGATCTAAAAGAAAAGGGAGATGCACAGCCATGATATAAAGATAGGGGTATAACCTATGGTAATACCTTTATCAAATGAATCAATTACCATAGCGAGCTATAAAATATTTATTTATTAATAAATATATTTAATTATATACTATACCCAGCAGCTCTTATTTCTTTATCTGTATATCCAGCAGCTTTTAATCCATCAGCATCAAATCCAGCAATTTGACTTTTAAAAAAATTATTTGATATTTCATAAGCTGTATATCCAGCAGCTTTTAATTGTGCAGCTGTAAATCCAGCTTTTTTTAATCCCATAATTGTATACCCAATATCTGCTAATTGTTTAGCTGTGAATCCAGCTTGTTTTAAATCGTAAACATCAAATTTAGCAGTTATTAATTCATCAGCTGTATATCCAGCATCTTTAAATTCTTTAGCCGAATATCCAGCATCTTTTATTTCTTTATCTGTATATCCAGCATCTTTTAATTGTTCAACTGTATACCCAGCATCTTTTATTTCTTTATCTGTATATCCAGCTTTTTTTAATTCTGAAGCCGTATAATTAACAGATTTTAATTGTTTAGCCGTATACCCAGCTTTTTTTATTTCTTTATCTGTATATCCAGCAGTTATTAATTCTGGCAATTTTTCTATTGTATAATCAATATATGTTAATTGTTTAATTGTAGCCCCTAATTTTTTAAAATCTGCCGCTGTTTTATAAATTTGAGTTTTGAAATATTTAATATTACCATTTTTATCTGTTTCTTTGAATTTTTCTTCATTATCATCAAATTCTTCAATAGAACCATCAATATTTTGACGTTTTATTAATTTTTCGTTAACAGGATTATATTCCATCCATACGCCATCAGATAAAGTTTTTTTAATTAATTTACCATGAGAACCATATTCTTCAATAATATTATCTTTATCTTTTTTTCTCAATAAAAGACCATTATTTTTATCATATTCATAAATATTACCATCTAAATCAATCTTTTTAACTAATTTATGAGTAATTAAATTATAATATTCTTTTTCGCCATTATCTCTTATCAATTCATAAGGAGCGCTTTTTAAACGTTCATTTTCTTGTTTTAAATTCGTATTTTCCTCATGTAAAGCGCTATTTAATTCTTTGGCTTTTTGTTCAATATCTACTTGTTGTAATTCACGTCTTTTTTCAGTTTCTAAATGATATTTATAAGCAACACTAGCAATCCAAACAACAAAAAATAATAATGTTACAGTAGTAATAATAAAAGGGATTATTCTCCAATGTCTACCTTTCCATTCGAAAGTACCCATAATTTAACTTCTCCTTTTAAAATTTATTAATTCTTTTTAAAGAAAAATAAAACTTAATTTCATTATAACTTTTTTTAATAAAAATAACCATAATATCTAAAATTCTTAAAACAATTTTAAATAATAAGTCCCTTAATAAATATATTTAATTATATATTAAAACCCAGCAGCTATTAAATCTTTAAGTAAAAATGAATTATTTACTTCATAATATGTATAACCAGCATATTTAAAATCTCTAAGTGTATAACCAAGGTTTTTTAATTCTTTAACTGTATAACCAACATTTTTTAAATCTGTAATTGTATAACCAAGGTTTTTTAATTCTGAAGCTGTACAACCAGCATCTTTTAATTGTTTAGGTATATAGCCAACATTTTTTAATTCTTGAGCTGTATAACCAAGGTTTTTTAATTCTTTAGCGGTACAACCAACCTCTTTCATTTCTTTAATTGTATAACCAACATTTTTTAATTCTTGAGCTGTATAACCAAGGTTTTTTAATTCTTTAACGGTACAACCAACCTCTTTCATTTCTTTAATTGTATAACCATCATCTTTTAATTCTTTAGCTGTTTTCTTAAGGGTTTCTATAACTTTTGCTGGTTCTATAGCTGTCTTAGGTGCTGGTTCTTTAACTGGTAAAGCAATATTGAATTCTTTGGCTTTTTGTTTAATATTACTACTAAACCAAAAAAGTAAAAATAATAATGTTGCGATAACAATAAAAGGGATTATATTCCAAGGTCTTTTAATACCCATTACTTGATAAGTAGAACTTATAACTGTAACCCCAGCAGCTTTTGATGGTTCATTTTCTTCATAAACCCATAAAAATATAATATTCATTAAAAAAGAAAAAACAAAACCTAATATAATTATAACTTTTTTTAATAACAATAACCAAATTTTAAGAACAATAGCCATAATATCTAAAATTCTTAAAACAATTTTAAATAATAAATCTCCTATTTTAATAAAAGAATTTAAAAGAAAGGTTTGCATTTCTTTGAAAAAATAAATAACACTACCGCCAACAGTAACAGTAAAAATAATTTTACAAATTTCTTTTAATTTTTCCCATAAACCTTCATCAGGGTTCATTAATTTTTGACCAGTAAGAGAAGAAACATTACTTTTAATATAACCTATAATAGAGCTAAAAATATCTTTAAAAAAATTTAAAATATCTATTAAAAAACTAAATAAAGAACTAAATAATTTTAAAGGATAAATTAAAAAAATTAATTTTTCCCATATAAAAATAAAAATCATTTTAATAAAATTAAATACATTAAGAAAATTAATATTCCAACCTACTTCATAACCAAAGAAAAAAGCTGTTTTAGTAAAAAAAACACTATAAAAAAAATTATAAAATAAATCAAATAAACTTTTAAAATTAAAAATAAACAAGAAATCTTTTAAAAAAGATAAATTAAAAATCATTTTCATTATTCTCTATAATTAAAGGAGTTTTTATATTATTTAATTGCTGTTTTAACCTTAAATTTTCTTTTAACAATCGTTCTGTATCATTATTAAATGGTTTTTCTTTATTATCTGCATTATTTTCTGTTTCATCAAAAACACCTTCCGCAAAATTAAGACCACCGTTTTCATCAAATTCTTTAATCATTCTTTGTACATGTTCGCGATAAATACCTAAATAATTACCCATTTGAGTCATTATTCTAATTAAAGCACCATATTCTCTTACAGTAATGGCTCCGTTTTTAATATAATGATTAACAACTTCTCTTAACTCATCGCTAAATTCATATTTCTTTTGTAACTCTTTAATGTATAAGTAAAACCAATAAATAAAAATACCAAAAAAAAGAGAAATTAAAGAAATAAATATTTTAGACTCTATTAAATTATTAATTTCCATTTAAAACAATCCTTTCTAAAATAAATTCAAAAATTATATATTAAATCCAGCAGCTCTTAAGTCTTCAATTGTAAATCCAGCATCTTCTAATTCTTCAATTGTATAGCCACCATCTTTTAAATGATAAGCTAAAAAACCAGCATCTTTAAATTCTTTAGCTGTAAACCCAGCGTCTTTTAATTGTTTAATTTTATATCCACCATTTATTAAATCTATCACTGTATGACCATATTTTTTATATTTTTTAATTAAATTTATCTCCAACAATGAAGCAATAAAATAAAAAAAACCCAACCCTAATAAAATAATTATAGACTTAAAAATATTAATCATTGTTAATTGCATTTCCATTTAATTATTCCTTTTCCTTATTTTCTTTTTTAAATTCTAAATATTGAATAGATTGGCATTGAATTTCTGTTATAAATTTGGTTTCCTCTTGATTTTTATTAATAACATTAACTTTAATTCTTCCCTCAACACCAATTAAAGACCCTTTAGTAACAAATTTAAATAAATTTTCTGCTTGTTTATTCCAAACAGTACAACGAATAAAATCAGCTTCTTTATCGCCTTCATTATTAGTAAAATTCCTATTCACCGCTAAAATAAAGCGCACTAAAGGAATATTGCCGTTAATAAAATTTAATTCTGGATCTTTAGTAATTCTACCTACTAAAATAACTTTGTTAATCATTTTTTCTTCCTTTAACCTTTCATTAATTTATTGGAATTACTTTATTTGTAATAAAAAAATTAACATATACAAAAATACCAATAATAGAAACTATAAACAAACAAATAAAATTATCTAATAAATTATTATTTCTCACTATAAACTCCTTTATTAAAATAAGCAATATTTTTAAATATTGCTTATAAAAAACTTAATTTATTTCAACCATGTTACTTTAGAACTATCAGGCACAATAAAACCAAATTTATACAAGATAAACACACATATTCCGCTTAAAGCGATAAGCGTTAATAATTGTCTTAAAGTCATTATTATTTCTCCTTTTTATTTAAAATTCTTTTTATTTAGCAATAGAAATATAACCCTTATGAGCTAAAAAAATAGCAACAGGAATAACAACACCTAAAACAGGTAAAAGCCAATACATACAAAAACTACCTAATGTTAATTTATTTCTTCTAAAAGATTTACGATAACTTCTTTTTCTAGACATTTAAATCTCCTTTTATTTAAATTTTATTTAAATAGAAAAACAACTTTATTCACTTATCACCTACTCTTTCAAGTACCTATTATAATCTTTTTTACCTTTATACAAAAAAAAGATACTTTTAGAGTATCTTTTTTAAATCATTAGCGGACAATAAATAAATTGTAATGTTTTATTTATTTTGTGCCATATTTATCATTTCTAATTGAGACTTATTAGATTGTAAATTTTCCAATTTATTGTCTAATTTTTCTTTTTGATTATAAAGATGAATAGTATAATCCCTATTCATTTTAAATATTTTTCCACCATTATAAACAGTCATCCAAAAATAAATTTGAACCAAATGAACTATCATTAAAATTATAAAGTAAACGGATGCCAATGTTGTAATGTTGGGATCAGGAGATAACCAAAGTATCGGAGCAAAAGCCATCACATTTATTAATGTATATATCGCTAAAAATACAATCTGAACGACGCTTAAAGCAAAAGGGTTTTGTTTCGATTGTGAGTTATTTTGTTGATATGGTTGTTGATAATATTGCATTATATATAATATTCCTTTCTGAGGTAAAAATTAAATTATTTTCCACAAGAAGCTATTTCTGTTAATTTATTTTTTTAGGCTTCTTAACATTTGTTGTTCTTTCAATTGTTTAATTTCTTCTTCTATTTGTTCGATTTCTTTTTGTAAATTATATATTTCATGTCCCATTTGATATTTCAAATTGGTTTGAATTTGGATATCACGATTATAAGCAAAAGTTTTAAAAATAGGGTACAAAACAAACCAACCGCAGCCTAAAGTCATAATACTCACAATAATAACAAAAGTCAATTGCGTACCACTAAGTTTATTTTGAGTAACAAACATGCTTGGATACATCATAACAAAAATTCCTTCTTTCTATTATTTTTTTAATATAAAATAATATATAATATATTGAAAAAAAACAAGTGTCGAACACAAGAAAGAGCAAATATATGATATTTTATTCCATGCGGTTCAATTTTTTTGTCCTCAGTTCAAGTATAGAGTAGGTGATAAGTTCGAAAGAAAGTTAAAATTATTTATTTTTTGGTTGCGGGAAATATACATTAAGTAATAATTTTTTTCTCTATTTATTTCTATATTATATATTTATTTTATAGTTATTTAAACAATTAATTGCAAAAAAACAAATTAAACCAACACAAAAAACCCTTTTAAAGAAGGGTATTTTTTTATTAAAACTGCCTTGATATTGAATATTAAAAATTATTAATTTAAATATTGATATAAAGGATTAATATAATTGTTAAAATGAGTAAATCGTACTTTTTTATCTAAATTATTTTTAAAAGGTTGTTTTATTTGTAATTTGGTTAGATTAAAATATTTATTAATTAAATTACATGTTTTAAAATATTTTGGACTATTAAGATAATTATCGAATAATTTTTTTTCATAAAATATGATGCCATAAAAAAATGATAATTGTCCTTTTTGTTTAATATATTGGGACATATATTTATTTTTATATTCAATAAAACATTTATTGTTATTAAATTCTTTTAAATGTTTATTATTATCTTTAAATAAATTATCATTAATATCTAAAATATTATTTCTTAATATTTTAAAAAACATATGTTGTTGGTCAAAATTTAAAATATTACTAAGATATAAATTAGTTAATTGATATTTAGGATGTTGCAAATCAAAAGGTAAAATTTTTAAAGTTTTAGTAATAGGTAATTTTTGACAACTTTTAGAAAAGTGAAACAAACGTTTACCTGTTAAATAATTTTTCTTTTGTAAAAGCATTTTTTTAATTTCTTTATCATTGCCGACATACTCAGCATATTTAGTAACATATTTAGAAATAATAGATGAAATATCTTCTTTACAAACACTTTGTTTCAATTGACATTCATTTATTTCTAATTTAATTTTGGTATTACTTTTAAAAACTTGTAAATTTTGAGAACGAGGATTTAATCTTTTTAAATTAGATAAACCTTTTTCATTATTAACGATATCAGACCATAATTTAAAAACATTGGGAATAATTAAATTTTTACTTTTAACTTTTTTCCAACCATTTTTATCATTATATCTTTGTTGATGTTTTTCATAATATTGGTTATTTTCTAAAAATTCTGAATTATTTATTAAACCTTTTTTTTGACACATCATTTCATTGGTAAAACCAAAAAATTTTAATAAATCAATATTAAACATAATATGAAAATGCCATACATTTCTATTATTTTTAGTTTGTATTTGTGAAGCAATAAAATATTTCAATTGCTTTAAAGATTTAATAATCTTATCTTTTTTAAAACCTTTTTGATGTAAAAATTGTCGATATTCATAACGTAATTTGTTAATAAATTTTTTAACTAATTGATGTGTTTGATCATAATTTTTAACTTCTTTAGATAAAGAACCATTAGCATTATAATGTGGTAAAGTAAGCGTTAACCAACTAATTTTTTGTTCAGCAGCAAAATTATAAATAGCTTTAAAACGAGCATTTGTTTTAGATTGTTTCAGATTTCTTCTAATATCTTCTATTTTGCTGGCTAAATTAAGAGGAATTTTCGAAAAAGAATTGCCATTTTTATCCTTTTCCATGATAAAAAAAGTTTCTTCATAAAATTTTTGTAATTTTTTATCATCCTTAGATAACTGTTTTAAAACATCTTTAGGTAAAATAACATTTTTGTCTAAATATGTTTTTTCTAAAAAAATTAATATTTCTTCTTTATTTCTAATTTTAAATTGTTTTTTAGCTTGTTCATATAATAAAGCAAGATTATCATTATCATCATTATTAACATATTTGCCTAAATTTTGATTATAATAAGTAGTTATTTTATTAATGCCGTTTAAATTTAATTCATGATTAATAAAAGCCGCTTTTATTTCGTATAAATTTTTAATTCTATTTTCTTGCATAACTGATAAAAGACGATATAAATGTAAACTAAAAAATTTGGAAAAACAACCTGTACCGTAATCAGTAGTTTTGAAAAAAAATAAATTATTCTCATAATGTTTTATAATTTGTTCTTTTTCAAAATTACTCAAAAATGTATTATTAGTTAATTTTTCATTAATTAAATCAAATGTTTTTTGAGCATGAAAAGAAAATTTAACATCTTTTTTATCCATAGTATAAGCGTTTAAATTTAATAACATTTTCATATTCCTTAATTATATTTTTTTTAAAAAAATTGTTTTTAATATCGAAAGTCGCTTGGTTAGCTTCATTAATCCGTATTTGTCAATCCTATTCACACTATAAACTTTTATTTTTTGTTTATCACATATAAAAATTTCGTTAAAAGAAACTCATTTTTATACATTCAAAACAAAATAAAAGTTTATTTAACGTGTGAGGATTGACAAACGGATGAAGCTACCAAGCTCTCTTAAAAGAAAGTTTTACCATTTTGTGAGGATAAACAAAACGAATTCAGCAAACACAGATCTAAAAGAAAAGGGAGATGCACAGCCATGATATAAAGATAGGGGTATAACCTATGGTAATACCTTTATCAAATGAATCAATTACCATATCGAGCTATAAAATATTTATTTATATTTTTAATTTAATTCTTTTCATCCATCCATCTACCAACCATTTGACACTATAAACTTTTATTTTAGGCCTCACATATAAAAACATCGTCTAAAGACTTGTTTTTATACATTCGCCCTAAAATAAAAGTTTATTTAACGTGTTAAGAATGATAAACGGATGTGTATTGATTAATGAAAGAAATAAATATTTTAGACTCTATTAAATTATTGCTTCAATTTCTTAAAAAAACTATATCCGCCATCTCTTATTTCTTCATCCGTAAATCCAGCATCTATGAAATCTTCCAATGTATAATCAATTTTTTCTAATTCGTGAATTGTATAACCAGCTGCTTTTAAATCTTGAATTGTAAATGTAAATCCAGAATTTTTTAATTGTTTAGTTGTAAATCCAAAATCTCTTAATTGTTTAGTTGTATAACCAGCTGCTTTTAAATCTTGAATTGTAAATGTAAATCCAGAATTTTTTAATTGTTTAATTGTAGCCCCTAATTTTTTAAAATCTGCCACTGTTTTATAAATTTGAGTTTTGAAATATTTAATATTACCATTTTTATCTGTTTCTTTGAATTTTTCTTCATTATCATCAAATTCTTCAATAGAACCATCAATATTTTGACGTTTTATTAATTTTTCGTTAACAGGATTATATTCCATCCATACGCCATCAGATAAAGTTTTTTTAATTAATTTACCATGAGAACCATATTCATAAATATTATTATCTTTATCTGTTTTTTTTAATAAAAGAAGACCATTATTTTTATCATATTCATAAATATTACCATCTAAATCAATCTTTTTAACTAATTTATGAGTAAATAAATTATAATATTCTTTTTCGCCAGTATTTCTTATAAATTCAAAAGGAGCGCTTTTTAAACGTTCATTTTCTTGTTTTAAATTCGCATTTTCCTCATGTAAAGCGCTATTTAATTCTTTGGCTTTTTTTGCAATATCTACTTTTTGTAATTCACGTCTTTTTTCAGTTTCTAAATGATATTTATAAGCAACACTAGCAATCCAAACAATAAAAAATAATAATGTTACAGTAGTAATAATAAAAGGGATTATTCTCCAATGTCTACCTTTCCATTCAAAAGTGCCCATAATTAAAATTCTCCTATTCTATTTTTAAATAATTTAAAATTTATTCATTCTTTCTTCATAAACCCATAAAAATATAATATTCATTAAAAAAGAAAAAACAAAACCTAATATAATTATAACTTTTTTTAATAACAATAACCAAATTTTAAGAACAATAGCCATAATATCTAAAATTCTTAAAACAATTTTAAATAATAAATCTCCTATTTTAATAAAAGAATTTAACAGAAAGGTTTGCATTTCTTTGAAAAAATAAATAACACTACCACCAACAGTAACAGTAAAAATAATTTTACAAATTTCTTTTAATTTTTCCCATAAACCTTCATCAGGGTTCATTAATTTTTGACCAGTAAGAGAAGAAACATTACTTTTAATATAACCTATAATAGAGCTAAAAATATCTTTAACAAAATTTAAAATATCTATTAAAAAACTAAATAAAGAACTAAATAATTTTAAAGGATAAATTAAAAAAATTAATTTTTCCCATATAAAAATAAAAATCATTTTAATAAAATTAAATACATTAAGAAAATTAATATTCCAACCTACTTCATAACCAAAGAAAAAAGCTGTTTTAGTAAAAAACACACTATAAAAAAAATTATAAAACAAATAAAATAAATCTTTTAAATTAAAAATAACTAATAAATATTTTAAAACAGATAAATTAAAAATTATTTTCATTATTCTCTATAATTAAAGGAGTTTTTATATTATTTAATTGTTGTTTTAACCTTAAATTTTCTTTTAACAATCATTCTGTATCATTATTAAATGGTTTTTCTTTATTATCTGCATTATTTTCTGCTTCAGCAAAAACACCTTCCGCAAAATTAAGACCACCATTTTCATTAAATTCTTTAATCATTCTTTGCACATGTTCACGATAAATACCTAAATAATTGCCCATTTGAGCCACTATTCTAATTAAAGCGCCATATTCTCTTACAGTAATATCTCCATTCTTAATATAATGATTAACAACTTCTCTTAACTCATCGCTAAATTCATATTTCTTTTGTAACTCTTTAATGTATAAGTAAAACCAATAAATAAAAATACCAAAAAAAAGAGAAATTAAAGAAATAAATATTTTAGACTCTATTAAATTATTAATTTCCATTTAAAACAATCCTTTCTAAAATAAATTCAAAAATTATATATTAAATCCAGCAGCTCTTAAGTCTTCAATTGTAAATCCAGCATCTTCTAATTCTTCAATTGTATAGCCACTATCTTTTAAATGATAAGCTAAAAAACCAGCATCTTTAAATTCTTTAGCTGTAAACCCAACGTCTTTTAATTGTTTAATTTTATATCCGCCATGTATTAAATCTATCACTGTATGACCATATTTTTTATATTTTTTAATTAAATTTATCTCCAACAATGAAGCAATAAAATAAAAAAAACCAATCCCTAATAAAAAAATTATAAAATTAAAAATATTAATAATTATTTGTTGCATTTCCGTTTAATTATTCCTTTTCCTTATTTTTCTTTTTTAAATTCTAAATATTGAATAGATTGGCATTGAATTTCTGTTATAAATTTGGTTTCTTCTTGATTCTTATTAATAACATTAACTTTAATACGGCCCTCAACACCAATTAAAGCCCCTTTAGTAACAAATTTAAATAAATTTTCTGCTTGTTTATTCCAAACAGTACAACGAATAAAATCAGCTTCTTTATCGCCTTCATTATTAGTAAAATTCCTATTCACCGCTAAAATAAAGCGCACTAAAGGAATATTGCCGTTAATAAAATTTAATTCTGGATCTTTAGTAATTCTACCTACTAAAATAACTTTGTTAATCATTTTTTCTTCCTTTAACCTTTCATTAATTTATTGGAATTACTTTATTTGTAATAAAAAAATTAACATATACAAAAATACCAATAATAGAACCTATAAACAAACAAATAAAATTATCTAATAAATTATTATTTCTCACTATAAACTCCTTTATTAAAATAAGCAATATTTTCAAATATTGCTTATAAAAAACTTAATTTATTTCAACCATTGTTGCTTTAGAACTATCAGACACAATAAAACCAAATTTATACAAGATAAACACACATATTCCGCTTAAAGCGATAAGTGTTAATAATTGTCTTAAAGTCATTATTATTTCTCCTTTTTATTTAAAATATAAATTAAAATTTCTTAATTCTTCCATTTTATATCCCATATTTATTAATTCTTCAACTTGATAACCAGAAGTAATAAAATCACTAACTGTAAAACCGAATTCTTTTAATTCTTGAACTGTATAATCAAACATAAATTTCTTTTTATTTAGCAATAGAAATATAACCCTTATGAGCTAAAAAAATAACAACAGGAATAACAACGCCTAAAACAGGTAAAAGCCAATACATACAAAAACTACCTAATGTTAATTTATTTCTGCGAAAAGATTTACGATAACTTCTTTTTCTAGACATTTAAATCTCCTTTTATTAAATTTTATTTAAATAGAAAAACAACTTTATTCACTTATCACCTACTCTTTCAAGGAACTGTTTTATCATATCCAAAAACCAATATAAGACCCAAAATAAAAAAAGATACTTTTGTAGTATCTTTTTTTGTATAAATAAAATTATTTTTTCAATAAAGCAAACATTCTTTGTTTATAAACTTCCACACCTGGTTGATTGAAAGGATGAATTCCTAAAAGAGAACCAGACATAGCGCAAGCTTTTTCAAAGAAATACACTAAATAACCAAAATTATATTCGTCTAATTGAGGTACAGTCAATTCTAAATTTGGCACCTGTCCTTCAATATGAGCTTGTTTGGTCGCTGTTTTAATTTTTTGATTAATATCTGTATAATTTTGACCTGCTAGATAATTAAGACCATCTAATTCATTCTCTACTTGAGGAATGACTAAATCTTGGTCAAAATGACCTACATTTAAAACTGTTTCAAAAAATAACTTACTTCCTTCTTGAATGAATTGTCCTAAAGAATGAAGATCAGTAGAGTTATTAATAGCTCCCACAAAAAGACCTTTTTCGTCTTTACCTTCGGATTCAGCAAATAATTGTTTCCACCATTCAGAAAAACCTAATAAATGTGGTTCATAACTAACTAATAATTCCATTTTTTTATCTAATTTAGTGTGTAAAAGATAACGGGCTGCTGCGTATTGATAGGCTTCATTTTGATTTAAATCATAAGATGAAAAATCTAAATAAGCTTGATGAGCTCCTTTTAACATAGTCTCTACATCTAAATTAGCAAAAACAAAAGGTAATAATCCTACAGCAGTTAAAACACTGAATCTTCCGCCAACATTATCAGGAACAACAAATTTTTCGTAACCTTCTTGGTTAGCTATATTTAATAAAACACCTTTTTTACCGTCTGTAGTGGCAAAAACACGTCTTTTAGCCTCTTCTTTACCGTACTTTTCTTCTATTTCTTTTTTCAATACTCTAAAAGCTAAAGCAGGTTCTAAAGTAGTACCAGATTTAGAAATAACGTTCATCGCCCAATTCTTATCTTTTAAATAATGAGTCAAATTTGTTAAATAATTACCTGACACTTGATGGCCTGCGAATAACACTTCAGGTTTAGTTTTTTGAAAAGGAGTTTGAAGTAGTTCTATTCCTGCTTTAGCGCCTAAATAAGAACCACCAATCCCTATCACTACTAACACATCTAAATCCGGATGTTCTTGTTTTAATTTTTTTATTTTTTGAATTTCCTCAACGTTATCGTTCAAAGGTAAAGTTAACCATCCTAAAACAGTATCTTTTAATTCTTGATCTTCATGCAGTTTTTGATGAATTTTTTTAACTTGAGGAGCTAGTTTTTTACTTTCCTCATCCCAATTTAAAAAATTTTGGATTCCATCTAAATTAAAGTTTAAACTCATATCAACGCTCCATAATTATCTTTTGATTATTACAAATATATTTTTAAAAAACTATTATTTTTCAATAAATAATAATTGGACTAAATGGAAAAAGAAATCATCTTTTAAGAGAAAATACAATATGCTTTATTTATGCTTTATAAAACATATTGTATTTTGGTTTTTTTAGTGGTTTTGTTTATAGTTAAAAATTATAACAATGTAGACATTTTGTGTAATAATCTTACCAATTGACTAACATAACTCATTTCGTTATCATACCAAGACATTAATTTGATAAATTTAGGTTTTGTTTGAAGAATTTGTAAAGTATTAGAGTCATATAAAGAACCATAAGTAGTTCCTACAACGTCAGAAGATACGATAGGATCTTTAACGTATCCTAAAGTTTCATTAGCGTTTTTAGCAAAAACTTGATTAACTTGTTCCGCTGTTACTTCTTGGTTTAATTCTACTGTAAGGTCCACTAAAGAACCTGTTACAGTTGGAACTCTAACAGATGTACCGTCTATTTTACCTTTTAATTCAGGCAATACTAAACCAATAGCTTGCACTACTCCTGTAGAAGTAGGAACCATGTTAGAAGCTGCTGCTCTACCACGTCTAGCCCAAATACCTTTAGAATGATTTTGGTCAATTAAAGTTTGGTCACTTGTGTAAGAGTGAACTGTTGTCATAAAAGCTTGGTTAATGCCGAAGTTATCGTTTAAAACTTTCGCAATAGGCGCTAAACAGTTAGTAGTACAAGAAGCTCCACTAACAATGCGATCATCTTTAGTTAAAACATTATCATTGACATTGTAAACAACTGTTTTTAAATCGCCAGTAGCAGGCGCACTAATTAAAACTTTTTTAGCTCCAGATTGTAAGTGTAGATCCGCTTTTTCTTTACTAGCGAAAAAACCAGTACATTCTAAAACAACATCTACATCTAATTTTCCCCAAGGCAAATCTTTAGGATTTCTTTCTTGAAAAACAGGAATTTTGTTCCCATCTACTACTAAATGATTGTCTTCGTAAGAAACAGAATCTGTTTTATATGATCCTTGAGCAGTATCGTATTTTAATAAATAAGCGATTGTTTCTAAATTAGATAAATCATTGATGCCAACAACTTCAAATTGAGGGTTAGCAAAAATGGAACGAAACGCTAATTTTCCTATACGTCCAAAACCGTTAATGGCTACTTTTGTTTTTTTGTTCATAATTTTTTTATACCTTTTTTCAATTATTTTTCCATAAATTTTTTTATTCAATATTTTCGATACATTCCAACCCAAACATTGGCTTGCCTTCTAAATATTCTAAAAAAGCTCCTCCACCAGTAGAAATGTGGCTAAAATGACCGTCTAAACCAAATTTAAAGACAGCAGCTGCACTATCGCCACCACCGATGATTGTAGTAGCTTTATCATGCATTTGACTTATTATTTGTACTATTTCTTTAGTGCCTTGAGCGAAATTATCAAATTCAAAAACTCCTAAAGGTCCGTTCCAAACAATAGTTTTAGCTAAAACTAAATATTTTTGGAATAAAGCGACTGTTTTAGGACCGATATCTAAACCCATCACATTATCAGAAATATTGTTAACATCAGAAACACTAACTTTAGTTTCATTAGCAAATTCTTCGCCACAAACAACATCTGGACCTAAAACAATTTTCTTACCTTCTTCAGAGTTTAATAACTCTTTCACTAAAGGTATTTCGTTTTCTTCTAGTAAGCTTTTGCCTACGTTATGGCCTTGCGCTTTTAAGAAGGTAAAACTCATACCGCCCCCGATCAAAAGAAAATCAACTTTTTTCAAAAGATTACGAATGATTTTAATTTTATCAGATACTTTAGAACCACCTAAAACCGCTACTACCGGTCTTTGAGGTGTTTTGACGATTTTATGCAGAAAATTAATTTCTTTTTCTACTAAAAAACCGAAATATTTGTCTTCCATATTTTGAGCAATACCTACATTAGAAGCATGACTGCGATGAGAAGTTCCAAACGCATCATTCACGAAAATATCACCTAAAGAAGCCCAATACTTTCCTAAATCAGCGTCATTTTTACTTTCTTTTTTATTGTCTAAATCTTCAAAACGAGTATTTTCAACCATCAAGACCTCTCCAGGGAGAAGTTTTTCAATAGCTGTTTCTAAAATTTTCCCTCTTGTTTGAGACACAAAATAAACTTTAGTATCCAAATGAGAAGATAAATTTTGAGCCACCACTTCAAGACTATATTTTTTTTTATCATCTTCGGTTTTAACTCTACCGAAATGAGAAAAAACAATTACTTTAGCTTCATTTTGAATTAAATGTTTTAAAGTAGGCAAAATAGCTTTAACTCTATTATCATCTGTAATACGTTTATTGTCTAAAGGAACATTTAAATCTGCTCGTAATAAAACTTTTTTATTTTTGACGTTAGCTGTAGAAAGAGTTTTTTTCATCATACTAAAAATACCTTTTTTTCAAATCTTTTTTTAATTATTTTGTTTGCGCACTTTCATTATGGATTTTTTTAATAAATTTCACAAAGATAACGGTTACGAATATTAAAACAATAATGTTACTTCCAGCCGTACTCCAACCGAATTGTGTATAATGGTTTATATCAGTTGCAAGGAACAATAAACTTAATAGAGATATTCTCAATGAAACTCTTAAAAGATTCATCCAGAATGATACTTTAGCGCTCTTATTGTACGAAATAATATAACCCATTATCATTGAAGCCCATACAGAAGTGAAAAGTGATAATTGTTCATAAAATAAAATTGTTTTAAAACCTTGCATTTCTTCCAATGAATAATTTTTGGTTGGTTTGAAAAATTTTAATAATTTTTCGCCATAAAATTGATTCACCAAAATACCGAATGTGCCTAAAATAGTCGTAATAACAAAAACATTTTTAAAAATTTTCAGAGTTTTTCGTGAATCTTGATTGCTAGATTCTTGCGACACCATGACTGATTGTCCATCTTCAAAAGATTGCGATAAAGAGTAAACAATACCATTAACTAACGCTGCTAAACCGGCAATTCCTAATAAAGCAGGTTCATAAAATTTTGTCGTCAAAACGTTAACCACTGATTTACCGGCTTCATAAGTAGCCTTACCGACCACTAATCCGCCAGATAATTTAGAAAATTTTTTGAACACTTCAGAAGAGAATTTGAATTTTTTGAAATCTAATCTGGTATCGTTTTTCTTATTAAAAAACATAAAATAAAAAGCTATAAAAGTAATCAATAAATCAGAGAATAAATTAGCGAATTGCAAATCAACAATACTTACTTTTCCTTCTTCTCTAAACCATTTATAACCAAAGGCTAAAAGCACTCTTGTTGAAATGTTTAAAATGTTTAAGAAGAAAACAAAACGCGTTTTATTTTTAGCTCTTTCAATTCCAATAAACACTACATTAATAGTCATAAAAATGAAAGATATTAATTGAATGTTATAACATAAAGAGCCACCCTCAGCACGATATTTAACGGCTAAAAAAAGATCGAAATTAGGTATTATAGCGCCAATATAGAATACAATGGAGAATAAAAAGCTTAAAATAATAGAAAACAAAAAGGCTAAAGTTACGTATTCTTGTGTTTTTTCTTTATTATTTTTTTTATATTCTTGGGCTACTAAAATAACGCCTGCGCCACCTAAACCCATGGCAATAGCTTGGAAAACTCTACCAATTTGTTTCATAAAAGTAATGGCTGAATCGATATTAATATTTGTTTTAGGATTTCCCACAATAAAATAATCTACTGCAGATGTCAAATGTTTAAATATTAAATAAATAGCGACTGGAATAGAAATAACGATTAAATTTTTCCAAATCGAACCTTGAAACTGAGGTTGAGAATTGTTTTTGTTTGAATTTTTTTGTTTAAACTTTGTAGACACTTTTAAAATTTATCCTTTACTTCTTAGTTACAAAAACTAAATAAATATTTTTATTGAGTTATTTTGGAAAATACATCAAACAATTCGTCTTTTACATAGGGCTGACCAAAAATGTTTTTAAATTCAAGATGAGTTAATTTGTTACCTTGAATTCCAATACCACAATTATGAATGTCTTTTTTTAACAATTCAACTGCATAACTACCCATTCTGTTGGCTAAAATTAAATCTTCAGCTGTAGGAGCGCCACCTCTTTGAATATGCCCTAAAACTTGAGCTCTTGTTTCAAAACCACTATATTGTTCTACTTCTTTAGCTAATTCATTAACTGCGAAAATATGTTCTGTAACTACTATAATAGCGTGTCTTTGGTTCTTTTTGTATAATTCTTTAACTTTATCAAAAATAGTTTGTTTATCTAAAGGGTTTTCGCTTGTAACAATCATATCCGCTCCACCAGCAAGTCCGCCGTATAAAGCTAAATCACCTTTGTGTCTGCCCATTACTTCGATAATACTACATCTACGATGAGAAATAGAAGTATCGCGTAATTTTTCAATCGCATCCACTACGTTATTTAAAGCAGTACTGAAACCGACTGTATAATCTGTAGCATTAATATCGTTATCTATCGTAGCAGGGATGCCTACACATTTAATACTTAATTCATCTAGTTTCATAGCTCCATGATAAGAACCATCCCCGCCAATAACCACTAATTTAGCAATCCCTAAATCAGTTAAATTGTTAGCACATACTTGACGAACTTTTAATTCATTTTGAAAAGGTAAAAAACGTGAAGTACCTAAAAAAGTACCTGATATGTTGATAATTCTGTCTAAAGAATCAGGTGTTAACAATTCTATTTGATTGTTATATAAACCTAAATAACCGTCTTTTACACCATAAACTTCATAATTTTGATTAGTTCCTGCCATAACGACTGCTCTAATAGCAGCGTTCATCCCCGGAGCATCTCCTCCTGAAGTTAAAACAGCGATTTTTTCGAAATTTTGTTCATTTTTCATTATTAATATAACCTTTTTTCTTGCAAATGTTATTTTAAAATTATGCTTTATTAACGGAACCAAATAAAGTTAATTTATGTTTTAATTCTTTTTTAATAGCTAAAAAGCCTGGATTTAATAATTTTCTTGGATCATATCCTTTATTAACCAAGTCTTTGCCTTCTTCAATATATTTACGTGTAGCTTCAGCGAAAACTAATTGAAATTCAGTATTAACATTGATTTTAACTACTCCTAAAGAAATAGCTTTTTTAATCATGTGTTCAGGAATACCAGTACCACCGTGAAGAACTAAAGGAACTTGTTCGTTAGTCAAAGTTCTAATTTTAACAAAAACATCGAAATCTAGACCTTTCCAATTGACTGGATATTTACCATGGATGTTACCAATACCAGCGGCTAACATATCAATGCCTAAATCTGCTATTTGTTTACATTCATTAGGGTCAGCAATTTCACCTTGACCAACTACTCCATCTTCTTCTCCGCCGATGCCGCCTACTTCGGCTTCCAGTAAAACTGATTTTTCACGACATAGTTGAGTTATTTGACGAGTTTTTTCTAAATTTTCTTCAAAGGGGTAATGGCTTCCATCAAACATAACAGAAGTGAAACCAACTTTAAGAGCTTCTTGAGCGCCTTCAAAAGAACCGTGATCTAAATGAAGTATTACAGGAACACTAACATTATAAAAAGCATCTAATTCTTTTACCATAGCAACAACAGTTTTAAAACCTCCCATATATTTAGCAGCACCTTCTGACACTCCTAAAATGACCGGTGATTTTAATTCTTCTACAGTTTGTAAAGCCGCTTTAATCCATTCTAAATTATTAATATTTACTTGAGCGATCGCATAACCTTCTTGGTGAGCTTTTAAAATAACTTTTTTATCGGAAGTTAACACTGAAAAATCCTTTCTTAAATGTATTTTATTATATAAAACGCCCTTGATAGATTTTATATATAAAATTACACATTACAACATAAATTTATTTATAAATGAATTATGATTGATAATGGCATTTATAAAACAATTTTTACATTATACATACATTTATTATATTAATGCTTTTTTTTAAAAAAATAACAACAAAAAACAAAAACCGCTTAAAAATGAATAATTTATCATGAGAAAAATTGACTTTTTAAGCTTTTTTTCATCTTTTGTTTGCGGATAATGGTGATTTTGGATGGAAGTAAAAAGATTGAAAAAAAGAGTTTTTTAGAAGTTGAAAGATATTTTTACTTTTTGGATCCGAAGAAACTCGTTCTTCTGATTAATAAAAGTAAAAAACTGCGTATTTACCAAGACAATAACTTTATTAATAAAATGAGGGCGCCAAAGAATGGCATCTTATCAGCATAATAACGAACTGCAACGCGTGATAATCGCGTAATCCACATAAACAGAGCAATCTGAGTCGGTCGCAATACACCTTTTAGTAAATCTCGTAAAGCAAAAAAGCGCATTCCCACAAAAAGGAGTCGATAAAAGAAGAGGAGGAAACTAAACCTCCTCAACCAAAACTTACTTTCACAGAAGAACCTAATAAACCTCAAGAACGTTTGAAAGAAAAAGAACGTTTTAAAGAAAAATGGTTTGACTAGAATGTTTTTAAAGTTTAGACAATTTTTGTTTTTTAAAAATTCTTTAAGATTAACTTAGAGTGCCCCACTAAAGTGGTTTCAAAAAAACAACAACTAATTAAACCAAATTGTTTATTAATTAAAATAAACAGTTTGGTTTTTTTATTTAGCCAAACTTAAAAAAGGAGTTTTAAAAAAATGAACGACCAAGAAATTTTATTTGCTTTAAATGTGTATGAGGGATTAAACAACAAATTAAACAACAAAACGAAAAAAAACGTAAATTACATATAGGTATTAATTCTCATAATGGTGAATTTATCGGCGTTTCTCTTAAACAAAAACCAAAATACATCAAAAGGAATAAACAAATCCAAAAAATTAAATATGAACTTGCAAATGTCGAATTAAAGGATAAAAAAGAATGAAATATATTTATGGTTTAAAAAAGATTATATATTTTTTAGCTAATATAGATACATTTCATATTTTATTAAGTTCGCATATAAAACAAACAAACTATAATATTACGGAAAAAACATTATTTTTAAAGGAAACAGATATTGCCAAAATAAAAACAGCAATGAAAGAATTAAATAAAGGTCTTTTTAGTTTAGATTTTGACGATACTTTAGAACAAAAATATTTTTTTAATCAGCGAACTAAACAATTATATATTAATCCTACTAAAATAAATGTTTCTGTTTCAAATAATCAAAACAAGGATAAAAACAGTCCTAGTTGGTTAAAAGATTTTAAAAAAGAATTAGTTTTTAAAAATTAAAAAGTGTTCATTAAAAAAGGAGAACAATCAAAATGAATAATCAAAACATAATAGTTGAAACCACAGGCATTAATGGTAACAAAATTTTACAAGAATATAATAAAGAAAATAAATTAATCAAAGAAATTTCTTACCAACCAGACGGCAAAACCATTGATTACATCCATGAATTTGCCAAAATCAATGTTTATGAAAAATAAATTAATTAAAATAAAAGGAGTTTGTAACACAAATGAAAATTCAAGAAATTAAAATTAACACTAAAAAAGAAATAATAGCTTTTTTAAAGCAAGAAGACTTATTAGTTCATAGCGAACAAGTTTATATAGAGAAAATGGAATTATTTTTAAAAAAAACCAATTTTCATTTATGTTCTAATAAATCTCTAGAAGGACTTTTTTTACAACAACCTAAAAAAGAGGTTTTAGAAAATTATATTATTGATCACTCTTTAGATAGTTTTTTGGACTATCTTCAAATGAGAAAACCCAAAAAAATTTATCTTTTTTATAAAAAACCAAAAATAAGTAAAGGAGTTTAAAAAGATGAAACAGAATATTTTTGCTAACCCCGTGCTTAAAGTAGAATTAAACCAAAATAGTTGGCAATGGTTTAAACATCGTAAAAATTTTATCAATGCTTCTGAAGTAGGAACAATAATGGGTTTAAATCCTTATGAAACCAAAGAGGATTTACTTTTTAAAAAAGTGTTTGGGAGTGATTTTGTTACTAATGAGGCAGTGGAACATGGTAAAAAAACGGAACCAAAAGCGAGAAATTTTTATTGTTTTCATCATGGGTTAAAATATGTTCCCGCCGTTTTTACAAGAGGCCTCATGTCAGCTTCTTTAGATGGTTATAACGAAGCAACTAAGACTTTGTTAGAAATTAAATGTCCTTTAAATACCGATGGCCCTAGTTGGCAAGATTTTTTTAAAACAAAAATGATACCTCCATACTATTGGGCCCAAATACAATGCCAACTATATTGTAGTGGTTTGAAAAAAGGTTATTTTTTTGTTTTTGTGAATGAACAACATTTCCAAAATCAAGCAGTTTTTTTAGATAAAACCTTTATCGCGGACATGCTAATACAAGCAGAAGCTTTTCAACAAGAATTAGATAAAAGTAGAGAAATGGTTAATTTAGCTCGTCTGGCTGAAAAAGATAAATAAAAGGAGATTTAAATGCCTAGATATACAGCTCAAGTATTAAAAGATGCTGGTTTTACAGTTCAAGATTTAAAAGATCTTGGATATAGTTATAAAGAATTAAAAGACGCTGGGTATACAGCTAGCGAATTAAAAGATGTTGATCAACGAGGAACTATAAAAAAGATCAATAACAATAATAAATTAAAAAAGAAAGAGGAACACAAAAATGGCTAAAAAAAGTAAAAAAAATAACACTACTAAGGATGATATGGTCTTTTTTCCTTTTATCAATCTTCTCTTAATAATTGTTTAACTTCAGCTCTGGTTAAAGAACGGTATTTCCCTTTAGGCAAATGATCTAAGGTCAGAAAATAATATCTATAACGCTTTAGTTTTAAAACTTCAAAACCCATTTCTTCCATCATTTTTCTAATTTGACGGTTTTTTCCTTCAGAAATCGTGATCGATAGCCAAGTAGAAGGTAAAGGTTTTTTGGTTTGTTTTAAAAGATGGATTTCTTGAGGAATAGATAAATAATTATGATCAATGATAATCCCTTTTTTTAACTTTTTTAATTCTGAAGAAGTTAAAAAATGGTTGATTTGGACATGATACTCTTTGGGAACTAAAGAAGAAGGATGAGTTAATTTTTGGGTTAATTCTCCGTCATTAGTAATAATCAATAAACCTTCTGTTTTGAAATCAAGTCTGCCGACGGGATAAAGTCTTTGTTGATGATCTTCTTTAATTAAATCAAGCACAATAGGTCTTTTTTTATCATCTTGAGCACTAGTGATATAGCCACTAGGTTTATGGAGTAAAAAATAAAGATATGGTACTTTTTGAATAGGTTTATCATCTACTAAAATAACATCTTTTGGAGATGCTTTAGTGCCTAAGGTAGTCACTATCTTACCGTTAACTTTCACTCTTTTAGCTAAAATTAATAATTCGGCTTTTCTTCTAGAAGCGATATTAGAGTTAGCTAAAATTTTTTGTATTCTTTCCATTATATAAACCTGCTTTTTTTATTTTCTTTTTTTTAATCTCTTAGTATCTTAAATTATAAATAATTTTTCTTTAAATGATTTATTTTAATCTTTACTTTTTGAATAAAAAGAGAAACTTATGGAAAAGTTCCTCTTTGGAGAATAAAGGCAATTAATATTTAAAGTTAATTGTTGGTCGGGTCGTTGGCTTGAAGGTTTTGAATAAATTTAATGAATAATTTATCAAATTACTTAGAGTGCCCCACTAAAGTGGTTTCAAAAAACAACAACTAATTAAACCAAATTGTTTATTAATTAAAATAAACAGTTTGGTTTTTTTATTTAGCCAAACTTAAAAAAGGAGTTTTAAAAAAATGAACGACCAAGAAATTTTATTTGCTTTAAATGTGTATGAGGGATTAAACAACAAATTAAACAACAAAACGAAAAAAAACGTAAATTACATATAGGTATTAATTCTCATAATGGTGAATTTATCGGCGCTTCTCTTAAACAAAAACCAAAATACATCAAAAGGAATAAACAAATCCAAAAAATTAAATATGAACTTGCAAATGTCGAATTAAAGGATAAAAAAGAATGAAATATATTTATGGTTTAAAAAAGATTATATATTTTTTAGCTAATATAGATACATTTCATATTTTATTAAGTTCGCATATAAAACAAACAAACTATAATATTACGGAAAAAACATTATTTTTAAAGGAAACAGATATTGCCAAAATAAAAACAGCAATGAAAGAATTAAATAAAGGTCTTTTTAGTTTAGATTTTGACGATACTTTAGAACAAAAATATTTTTTTAATCAGCGAACTAAACAATTATATATTAATCCTACTAAAATAAATGTTTCTGTTTCAAATAATCAAAACAAGGATAAAAACAGTCCTAGTTGGTTAAAAGATTTTAAAAAAGAATTAGTTTTTAAAAATTAAAAAGTGTTCATTAAAAAAGGAGAACAATCAAAATGAATAATCAAAACATAATAGTTGAAACCACAGGCATTAATGGTAACAAAATTTTACAAGAATATAATAAAGAAAATAAATTAATCAAAGAAATTTCTTACCAACCAGACGGCAAAACCATTGATTACATCCATGAATTTGCCAAAATCAATGTTTATGAAAAATAAATTAATTAAAATAAAAGGAGTTTGTAACACAAATGAAAATTCAAGTATAGAGTAGGTGATAAGTTCGAAAGAAAGTTAAAATTATTTATTTTTTGGTTGCGGGAAATATACATTAAGTAATAATTTTTTTTCTATTTATATTTATATTGTATATTATTTTATAGTTATTTAAACAATTAATTGAAAAAAACATAAATTAAACCAACACAAAAAACCCTTTTAAAGAAGGGTATTTTTTTATTAAAATTTCCTCGATATTGAATATTAAAAATTATTAATTTAAATATTGATATAAAGGATTAATATAATTGTTAAAATGAGTAAATCGTACTTTTTTATCTAAATTATTTTTAAAAGGTTGTTTTATTTGTAATTTGGTTAGATTAAAATATTTATTAATTAAATTACATGTTTTAAAATATTTTGGACTATTAAGATAATTATCGAATAATTTTTTTCATAAAATATGATGCCATAAAAAAATGATAATTGTCCTTTTTGTTTAATATATTGGGACATATATTTATTTTTATATTCAATAAAACATTTATTGTTATTAAATTCTTGTAAATGTTTATTATTATCTTTAAATAAATTATCATTAATATCTAAAATATTATTTCTTAATATTTTAAAAAACATATGTTGTTGATCAAAATTTAAAATATTACTAAGATATAAATTAGTTAATTGATATTTAGGATGTTGTAAATCAAAAGGTAAAATTTTTAAAGTTTTAGTAATAGGTAATTTTTGACAACTTTTAGAAAAGTGAAATAAACGTTTACCTGTTAAATAATTTTGCTTTTGTAAAAGCATTTTTTTAATTTCTTTATCATTACCAACATAATCAGCATATTTAGTAACATATTTAGAAATAATAGATGAACTATCTTCTTTACAAACGCTTTGTTTCAATTGACATTCATTGATTTCTAATTTAATTTTTACATTACTTTTAAAAACTTGTAAATTTTGAGAACGAGGATTTAATCTTTTTAAATTAGATAAACCTTTTTCATTATTAACGATATCAGCCCATAATTTAAAAACATTGGGAATAATTAAATTTTTACTTTTAACTTTTTTCCAACCATTTTTATCATTATATCTTTGTTGATGTTTTTCATAATATTGGTTATTTTCTAAAAATTCTTAATTATTTATTAAACCTTTTTTTGACACATCATTTCGTTGGTAAAACCAAAAAGTTTTAATAAATCAATATTAAACATAATATGAAAATGCCATACATTTCTATTATTTTTAGTTTGTATTTGTGAAGCAATAAAATATTTCAATTGCTTTAAAGATTTAATAATCTTATCTTTTTTAAAACCTTTTTGATGTAAAAATTGTCGATATTCATAACGTAATTTGTTAATAAATTTTTTAACTAATTGATGTGTTTGATCATAATTTTTAACTTCTTTAGATAAAGAACCATTAGCATTATGATGTGGTAAAGTAAGCGTTAACCAACTAATTTTTTGTTCAGCAGCAAAATTATAAATAGCTTTAAAACGAGCATTTGTTTTAGATTGTTTCAGATTTCTTCTAATATCTTCTATTTTGCTGGCTAAATTAAGAGGAATTTTCGAAAAAGAATTGCCATTTTTATCCTTTTCCATGATAAAACAAGTTTCCTCATAAAATTTTTGTAATTTTTTATCATCCTTAGATAACTGTTTTAAAACATCTTTAGGTAAAATAACATTTTTATCTAAATATGTTTTTTCTAAAAAAATTAATATTTCTTCTTTATTTCTAATTTTAAATTGTTTTTTAGCTTGTTCATATAATAAAACAAGATTGTCATTATCATCATTATTAACATATTTACCTAAATTTTGATCATAATAAGTAGTTATTTTATTAATGCCATTTAAATTTAATTCATGATTAATGAAAGCCGCTTTTATTTCGTATAAATTTTTAATTCTATTTTCTTGCATAACTGATAAAAGACGATATAAATGTAAACTAAAAAATTTGGAAAAACAACCTGTACCGTAATCAGTAGTTTTGAAAAAAAATAAATTATTCTCATAATGTTTTATAATTTGTTCTTTTTCAAAATTACTCAAAAATGTATTATTAGTTAATTTTTCGTTAATTAAATCAAATGTTTTTTGAGCATGAAAAGATAATTTAACATCTTTTTTATCCATAGTATAAGCGTTTAAATTTAATAACATTTTCATATTCCTTAATTATATTTTTTTTAAAAAAATTGTTTTTAATATCGAAAGTCGCTTGGTTAGCTTCATTAATCCGTATTTGTCAATCCTATTCACACTATAAACTTTTATTTTTTGTTTATCACATATAAAAATTTCGTTAAAAGAAACTCATTTTTATACGTTCAAAACAAAATAAAAGTTTATTTAACGTGTGAGGATTGACAAACGGATGAAGCTACCAAGCTCTCTTAAAAGAAAGTTTTACCATTTTGTGAGGATAAACAAAACGGAATCAGCAAACACAGATCTAAAAGAAAAGGGAGATGCACAGCCATGATATAAAGATGGGGGTATAACCTTTGGCAATACCTTATATAAAGTGAATCATTACCCCATAGAAAGCTATAAAATATTTATTTATTAATAAATATATTTAATTATATACTAAATCCAGCTTGTTTTAATTGTGCAACTGTATACCCAGCAGCTTTTACTTCATCAGCTTTAAATCCAAGATTATATAATGTAGTAGTATTATAACCAAGATTTCTGAAATCTTTAGCTGTAAATCCAACATCTTTTAATTTTCTATCTGTAAACCTAGCATCTTTTAAATCAAAAATTGTATACCCAGCATCTTTTAATTCATCAGCTTTAAATCCAGCATCTTTTAATTCATCAGCTTTAAATCCAGCATCTCTTAATTCTTCAATTGTATACCCAGCAACTTCTAATTCTATAATGTCAAATACATCTTTTAATTCTTTAATTGTAAATCCAGCATCTTTTAATTCACTAGCTGTAAATCCAAAATCTTCTAATTCTTCAACTGTATACCCAGCAGCTTTTAATTCATCAGCTTTAAATCCAACATTTTTTAATTGTTTAATTGTAGCCCCTAATTTTTTAAAATCTGCCACTGTTTTATAAATTTGAGTTTTAAAAAATTTAATATTACCATTTTTATCTGTTTCTTTGAATTTGTTTTGATTATCATCAAATTCTTCAATAGAACCATCAATATTTTGACGTTTTATTAATTTTTCATTAACAGGATTATATTCCATCCATACGCCATCAGATAAAGTTTTTTTAATTAATTTACCATGAGAACCATATTCTTCAATAATATTATCTTTATCTTTTTTTCTCAATAAAAGACCATTATTTTTATCATATTCATAAATATTACCATCTAAATCAATCTTTTTAACTAATTTATGAGTAATTAAATTATAATATTCTTTTTCGCCATTATCTCTTATCAATTCATAAGGAGCGCTTTTTAAACGTTCATTTTCTTGTTTTAAATTCGTATTTTCCTCATGTAAAGCGCTATTTAATTCTTTGGCTTTTTTTGCAATATCTACTTGTTGTAATTCACGTCTTTTTTCAGTTTCTAAATGATATTTATAAGCAACACTAGCAATCCAAACAACAAAAAATAATAATGTTACAGTAGTAATAATAAAAGGGATTATTCTCCAATGTCTACCTTTCCATTCAAAAGTGCCCATAATTAAAATTCTCCTATTCTATTTTTAAATAATTTAAAATTTATTCATTCTTTCTTCATAAACCCATAAAAATATAATATTCATTAAAAAAGAAAAAATGAAACTTAATACTATTATAACTTTTTTTAATAACAATAACCAAATTTTAAGAACAATAGCCATAATATCTAAAATTCTTAAAACAATTTTAAATAATAAATCTCCTATTTTAATAAAAGAATTTAAAAGAAAGGTTTGCATTTCTTTGAAAAAATAAATAACACTACCGCCAACAGTAACAGTAAAAATAATTTTACAAATTTCTTTTAATTTTTCCCATAAACCTTCATCAGGGTTCATTAATTTTTGACCAGTAAGAAAAGAAACATTACTTTTAATATAACCTATAATAGAGCTAAAAATATCTTTAAAAAAATTTAAAATATCTATTAAAAAACTAAATAAAGAACTAAATAATTTTAAAGGATAAATTAAAAAAATTAATTTTTCCCATATAAAAATAAAAATCATTTTAATAAAATTAAATACATTAAGAAAATTAATATTCCAACCTACTTCATAACCAAAGAAAAAAGCTGTTTTAGTAAAAAACACACTATAAAAAAAATTATAAAATAAATCAAATAAACTTTTAAAATTAAAAATAAACAAGAAATCTTTTAAAAAAGATAAATTAAAAATCATTTTCATTATTCTCTATAATTAAAGGAGTTTTTATATTATTTAATTGCTGTTTTAACCTTAAATTTTCTTTTAACAATCGTTCTGTATCATTATTAAATGGTTTTTCTTTATTATCTGTATTATTTTCTGTTTCATCAAAAACACCTTCCGCAAACTTAAGGCCGCCATTTTCATCAAATTCTTTAATCATTCTTTGTACATGTTCACGATAAATACCTAAATAATTACCCATTTGAGTCATTATTCTAATTAAAGCACCGTATTCTCTTACAGTAATGGCTCCGTTTTTAATATAATAATTAACAACTTCTCTTAATTCATCACTAAATTCATATTTCTTTTGTAACTCTTTAATATATAAATAAAACCAATAAATAAAAATACCAAAAAAAAGAGAAATTAAAGAAATAAATATTTTAGACTCTATTAAATTATTAATTTCCATTTATTCAAAACAATCCTTTCTAAAATAAATTCAAAAATTATATATTAAACCCAGCGTCTTTTAATTGTTCAACTGTATAGCCAGCTTCTTTTAATTCTTCAATTGTATAGCCAGCATCTTTTAAATGATAAGCTGAAAAACCAGCGTCTTTTAATTCTTTAGCTTTATAGCCAATATCTTTTAATTTTTTAGCTTTATGACCATCTTGTTTATATATTTTATCAAATAAACAACACCATAATTAAACAATTATCATACTAAAAATATAAATATTAATCATTGTTAATTGCATTTCCGTTTAATTATTCCTTTTCCTTATTTTCTTTTTTAAATTCTAAATATTGAATAGATTGGCATTGAATTTCTGTTATAAATTTGGTTTCTTCTTGATTTTTATTAATAACATTAACTTTAATTCTTCCCTCAACACCAATTAAAGACCCTTTAGTAACAAATTTAAATAAATTTTCTGCTTGTTTATTCCAAACAGTACAACGAATAAAATCCGCTTCTTTATCGCCTTTATCATTAATAAAATTCCTATTCACCGCTAAAATAAAGCGCACTAAAGGAATATTACCGTTAATAAAATTTAATTCTGGATCTTTAGTAATTCTACCTACTAAAATAACTTTGTTAATCATTTTTTCTTCCTTTAACCTTTCATTATTTTATTGGAATTTCTTTTATTAAAATAAAAAAATTGACATATACAAAAACACCAACAATAGCGCCCATTAATAAACAAATAAAATTATCTAATAAATTATTATTTCTCAATATAAACTCCTTTATTAAAATAAGCAATATTTTCAAATATTGCTTATAAAAAAATTAATTTATTTCAACCATGTTACTTTAGAACTATCAGGCACAATAAAACCAAATTTATACAAGATAAACACACATATTCCGCTTAAAGCGATAAGTGTTAATAATTGTCTTAAAGTCATTATTATTTCTCCTTTTTATTTAAAATTCTTTTTATTTAGCAATAGAAATATAACCCTTATGAGCTAAAAAAATAGCAACAGGAATAACAACACCTAAAACAGGTAAAAGTCAATACATACAAAAACTACCTAATGTTAATTTATTTCTTCTAAAAGATTTACGATAACTTCTTTTTCTAGACATTTAAATCTCCTTTTATTTAAATTTTATTTAAATAGAAAAACAACTTTATTCACTTATCACCTACTCTTTCAAGAAGCAAATTATCGCCCTAAAAACCAAACTCTTTTTGTGGATTCTCAAATATCGGAAGAGATAAAACAAACTAAAATAGCACTTATTAATGATCATTTATCCTCTAGTAATGCTAAACCATTCCTTTCTGATTTACCCCCACTTAAAACTCAAAATAACACCCTTAAACACCTATTTAATATCTTCCAAATCAATTATAAAAATGCATCTAAAAACGCCATCAAAGAATTAATTGGCAAAATTAATCCTCATAAATTAGAAACCTTACAATTATATCAATTAGAACCTAATAAACTAGATAAATACAACAAAACTATTAAAACGAATTATAAAAAAGGTTTAAATGTTATTTATTATCAACTAGAAGATTTAAAATATATCCAATTTTTCTTAACTAAATCCAAACAAGGTTATAGGGTGAAAAAAATTCGTCCCGATTATAAAAGATATTTAATAAAAAAAACATCATAAAATAAATATTATTTAACTCATCATTTTATCATCATTCAATCATCACTTTATCATCATTCACTCATCATTTTATCATCATTTCCTTTTTCGCATAGCTTAATAAAAACAAAACTTTTTAACCAGTGATATTTTATATTTTATATCGATAATGATAATGATACTCGATATTTGATATTATCGTTGTATCTTTTAGCTATCATTATTATTAATCGATATAATAAAGATTTCTTTTTTTAAAAACTTAATTTTTTTTAAATTATTTAATTTATTAATCAATTTTAATTTTAAAATTAACTGCCTAACCAGTGTTAGTTATGTGTTATTTATATAAACAAAATAAAACCAAACACAATCCCCCTAGCGCTGAAGCGCTAACAAAAATTATAAAGCACACACAAATAAAAAAAGAAATAATAAAAATCCCCCAGTTGCGCGTACCCCCTTTTTTTTCATAAATATAATCATTTAGAGTTATAATACATGATATATAAAAAAAGGAAATAATATTCAATAATGTATAAATTAAAACAAAAACTTAAATTATTACAAAAATTGCTTTCCCAAATTCATAATATCAACAAAGAAATAGTTTTTAAATTAGTGAAACAATTTGAAAAAGATCTCAGTTTAACCACTATTTTAAAAATTATTCAAATTAAAAGAAGCACATATTATTATTGGTTAAAAACCAAAGCAAAATTAAAATTAAAACAAGAAAAACAATTATTAGAACAAAAACGTATTGCCTCTTTGTGTAAAATGAATGAATATTTCTTAGGACATCGAAAAATCACTGATTTATACTTAAAAACTTTTAATGAAATTATCACTAAGAAAAAAGTTTATCTCATTATGAAAGAAAAAGGTATTTGTTGTCGTTTAAGAATTAAAAAGAATAAATATCATTATCGTTCTTTACAAGAAAATTTAAATATAGCCCCTAATTTAATTCAACAAAACTTTAAAACAACCCAACCGATGCAAAAACTCTTTACCGACATTACTTATTTTAAAACCAATGAAGGTTTTTTATATTTTTCTTGTATTATTGATTCTTTTAACAACCAAATTATTGCTTCACATGTTTCTCATAAACAAAATAAAACTTTAATTCTAAACACTATCAAAAAAATTCCTAAATTAAAAAAACCTTGTATTATCCACTCCGATCAAGGCACAGTTTATCAATCCCAAAAAATCCAACAAACTTTAATTAAAAAAGGTTTTCTTATTAGTATGTCGCGTAAAGCCGCCCCTAGAGATAACGCGGTTATTGAAAACTTATTTGGTCAAATGAAAAGTATTTTATTCTATCGCGATCCTTTTTTATTCCAAAAATCTCCAACCAAAATAAGCAAAATCATTAACCAATACCCTTCTTTTTGGAACAAAAAATGGCTCTTAACTAAATTAAATCATCTTTCACCTCTTCAATATCCTCCAAGTTTAAGATAAATCATTTTAAAATATTCTCTAAAACCAGATCTTTTAAAAAAGGTAACTTTTTTGCGCCTTTTTTTGCATAAAATGTTATTTTTAATAATAAAAATCATTTTCTTTTCATTTTGTAGGCGACTTTTTAACTTTTTTTACCTAACTATATATAACGAAGATGAACAATATTATAAAAAATATCTTTTGAAATTAGAGAAATAGAAAAAAATTTAGACATTTTCTCAAACGTCAAAACTATTTCTTTAGTTTCAAAAGATATTAAATTATCACTTAATTTTCAGTTTTCAAGAACAATTTTCAAAACAAAAGTTGTATTAAAAAAAGGAAAAGCGTATTATATTATATACTCTTATATTTAGATTATGTTTTTAAAAACTATTAAAATAAATCTATTTTGAGTTATAATAAAGGTAATGTAATAAATAATTTGTATTTTTGAGAAATAAATTATATTTTTTTTCTTAAAAAATATTGTTCTTATTAAGTGTCATTTTCGTGGAACTTATCAGAATCGCTTTTATTTCCTTATTTTATTGTGAGTATGATTTATTTAATCTTAGTAATTTGAGTAACTTTAACTAATTATATTAATAAAAATATTAAAAATTATCATAATCTATTAATTAAATAAATAATCACCAAACCACACAAACAATTAAATTTTACTATTAAAAGAATAACTAAAAACAAGGAGATATTAAAATTGAGAATTGTACCTTATGAACTTTATCCTTATACCTCTAATATTGCTTTATGCGCTTTAAGAAAAGAGTTTGGTATGTATGATCATTGTTTAAATACTTGCAAAAGTAATAAAGCTATGCAACTGTTTTTAGATATGAAAAGAAATTATTTTTATTTATCATTTGATTTGTGGGTATTAGAGATGCAACAAAGAAAACATTATATTAATAGTTTTCATTTGTTTTATGCCAATAAACATAAATATTGTCTTATTAAAACTGATTTTATCTTGATATTGGAATGTTGCATTCAATGGGAAATAAAAGAATTTAAACCTTACAACACTTCTTTATCTTGGTTTTTTGTGGCATTAAAATGTTTAGAACAACAACAAGAATTAAAATCTCAAAGCAACCCCGAAAGTAACTTTGTACCAACTCCATACACTAATTATTATCTAGATTTTTACATTTATCAAAAGTTATTATTGTGGTACAAACAAACTTTTATGCAAATCAACAAAAAAGGAAAACTAAAGCCTAAACAACTCAATATGGAAAAAGTAAAAAATTATTTCCAAACACAACTAAAAAACAATAGGCTTTCAAAATAATAACAATCCATTGATAGATTGTTTTTTTATCTTTAAGATTATTTATTTTTCTAAATAAATTCAAAAGTTAGAAAACAACAACAAAAAAAACGAAACACTTTTTATTAAAAATTATGCCAACTCCTTTTTTTAATAACAAATTTTTCATCGATATCTAAAAACATTTGACAAAAAATATAATTTTTCATAAAATTTAACAAAAGTATTTTTTTACTTACCAAATATTAAAATGTTTTTTTATTATAAAAAATGAAAAATTTTAATTAATTATAAGTGAAAAAAATTATTAATAATTATATTAAGTATTATAATAATTATCGAAAAATAAAAGTCTTAAATGATTTATCATTTTTAGAATATAAAAATATTAATAAATAAATTATTAAAACAAATGCCCTCAATTAATGAGAACTGTTTGTGTTGGTTTTTTTATTGTGGTTAAACAACAGTTTGGATGTAACAACTAAAATACTTTTAAAACGCATTATTTTGCACCTATATGAGATTTTAAATTAAAATTATAAGTTTTTTCCCCGATAAATATAAATATGAAGCATTTTAATAAATAATATTTTAATTATTTATTTTTCATTAGTTCATGTATTTTCTTAATTTTTATTTTTAAAATAATTACGTAAAAAAATTTTATTTAAAATTTAGTATTGACATAAATTTATTTTGAGTTATATTGAAAGCAATGAATAAACAATTTGCTCTTTTAATAAAAAATTATATTTTTTTATCAAAAAGTGTTGTTCTTAACTGGTGCCATTTTCCTGAAGCTTATCCGTTGATCAATCCCAAAAAGTACAACAAATTTTAGTTAAAAAAAGGTTTTCTTATCAAAATGTCAAGAAAAGTAAAACCCAGAGATAATACTGTAATTGAAAACTTATTTGGCCAAATGAAAAGTATTTTATTCTTATCGTGATCCTTTTTTATTTCAAAAATCTCCAGCAAAAATAAGCAAAATCATTAAACAATTTCTTTCTTTTTGGAATAAAAAATGGTTGTTAACCAAATTAAACTATCTTTCGCCTATCCAAAATATACACAAAGTTTAAGATAAAACAATTAAAAATATATTTTTAAACTAGTACTTTGACAAAAGGTAAATTTAATAATATAATTAATAATAAAAATCATTTTCTTTTCATTTTCTTAACACTTTTTAACTTTTTTTACCTAACTATATAATGAAGAGGTAAAATATTTAAAAAAATATCTTTTGAAACTAACAAATTATGAAAAACATTAGACACATTTGAATCTAATCAAAATACTTTGTTAGTTTGAAAAGATATGCAATTATCACTTGATTTTAAGTCTTAAAGAATAATTTTAAAAACAAAAGTTGTTTAAAAAAACGGAACAGCGCAAAACTAAAGCTTACCAACCAAGACTTACTACTACAGAAGAAATCAATACACCTCAAGAACGTTTGAAAGAAAAATGGTTTGATAATCCCCAAACTAAAGAAGAAATACAAAAATTAGTTCAAGCCGAACAAGAGAAAAAACAACAGTTTGATCGTGATAAACATTTTTTAGAAACTAATCTAAAAGCCCAAGAATTAGAACTGTTAAATTTAGAAGCCCAAAAAAATAATTATTCAGACTTATTAAAACAAAAAGAAAGAGATTTAAAAGAAAATAAGACCTTATCAGAACAAGAAAAAAAGGCTTTAAACGAAGAAATAACAAACTTAAATAATAAATTAACTGACAATACAGCACAATTAACTTTAAAAAATAAAGCCATTGCTGATGATCAACAAAAAATAACTGCTTTAGAAGAACAATTACAACAACAACGCCAAGATTTAGAAAAATTAAGAGAAGAAATTAAACAAAAAGAAAATATTATCGAAATTAAAGAACAAAATCTGGTCCATAATCAACAATTATCAACCCAAGAAAAAGGGCTTTTACAAACGGAAATAGATGCTTTAAAACAAAATTTACAAACGAATAAAATTCATTTTGAAGCACAATTAGTGCTCAAAGATGAAGAAATAAAACGTTTAAATTAAGATAAGCATCTATTAGAAAATAAATTAGATGAAACACAAGAAGAACAAAAAAATTTAAGAGCTCAACATGAAGAAGCGTTACAAGAAATTGCTACGCAAATTGAGTATTATAAAAAAAATGTGGTTGAATTAGAAAAAGAAACCCTCGATTTGCAACAACAATTAACTGTTAACCAAGAACAACAAGCTCAACATCAACAAGCCTTGTTAACTAAACAACAAGATTTAAAGGGTTTATCTCAAAAAATCAACTCTTTAACCACTCAACAAATGACTTTAGAACAAGAAATTAGTAATTTAGATCACACTTACAACGAATGGAAAAAAACTACTATTTTTTATCAACCTGATTTATTACGCATCGATTCTACAAAAATTTATAAAGGTTACGATAAATATTTTTTTTCTCACAAACCATTTACTTTAACTGCTGAAGTAAAGAAAAATGGAACAAATGAAATTATCGCAGATAGAAACAAAACTGTCAATAATGGGAAAATAAACATTAATGGCCAGGATATATATTGTATTGAGGTATGGGGTAGAACCCTAAATGGGCTCAATATACATTTAAAACATGGTGCTTATGGTAACGTTAGCCTTTATACATTGGACCCAAAAAACGAATATTTTGCTTTATCTTTAGGTGAAAATGCTAAAAATGTCGCTTTAACCCCACCGCCTGTTCAAGATAGCAATACTATGAATACCATAGCTATTAAAGAACAAGAATTAAACGAGATAACAAAAACATTAAAAACAACGCAAGAAGAATTGGAACAAGACAAAGAAATTTTCAAGTATAGAGTAGGTGATAAGTTCGAAAGAAAGTTAAAATTATTTATTTTTTGGTTGCGGGAAATATACATTAAGTAATAATTTTTTTCTCTATTTATATCTATATTATATATTATTTTATAAAATATTTAACAATTAATTGCAAAAAAACAAATTAAACCAACACAAAAAACCCTTTTAAAGAAGGGTATTTTTTTATTAAAACTGCCTTGATATTGAATATTAAAAATTATTAATTTAAATATTGATATAAAGGATTAATATAATTGTTAAAATGAGTAAATCGTACTTTTTTATCTAAATTATTTTTAAAAGGTTGTTTTATTTGTAATTTGGTTAGATTAAAATATTTATTAATTAAATTACATGTTTTAAAATATTTTGGACTATTAAGATAATTATCGAATAATTTTTTTTCATAAAATATGATGCCATAAAAAAATGATAATTGTCCTTTTTGTTTAATATATTGGGACATATATTTATTTTTATATTCAATAAAACATTTATTGTTATTAAATTCTTGTAAATGTTTATTATTATCTTTAAATAAATTATCATTAATATCTAAAATATTTATTTCTTAATATTTTAAAAAACATATGTTGTTGGTCAAAATTTAAAATATTACTAAGATATAAATTAGTTAATTGATATTTAGGATGTTGCAAATCAAAAGGTAAAATTTTTAAAGTTTTAGTAATAGGTAATTTTTGACAACTTTTAGAAAAGTGAAACAAACGTTTACCTGTTAAATAATTTTTCTTTTGTAAAAGCATTTTTTTAATTTCTTTATCATTGCCGACATACTCAGCATATTTAGTAACATATTTAGAAATAATAGACGAACTATCTTCTTTACAAACGCTTTGTTTCAATTGACATTCATTGATTTCTAATTTAATTTTGGTATTACTTTTAAAAACTTGTAAATTTTGAGAACGAGGATTTAATCTTTTTAAATTAGATAAGCCTTTTTCATTATTAACGATATCAGCCCATAATTTAAAAACATTGGGAATAATTAAATTTTTACTTTTAACTTTTTTCCAACCATTTTTATCATTATATCTTTGTTGATGTTTTTCATAATATTGGTTATTTTCTAAAAATTCTGAATTATTTATTAAACCTTTTTTTTGACACATCATTTCGTTGGTAAAACCAAAAAATTTTAATAAATCAATATTAAACATAATATGAAAATGCCATACATTTCTATTATTTTTAGTTTGTATTTGTGAAGCAATAAAATATTTCAATTGCTTTAAAGATTTAATAATCTTATCTTTTTTAAAACCTTTTTGATGTAAAAATTGTCGATATTCATAACGTAATTTGTTAATAAATTTTTTAACTAATTGATGTGTTTGATCATAATTTTTAACTTCTTTAGATAAAGAACCATTAGCATTATGATGTGGTAAAGTAAGTGTTAACCAACTAATTTTTTGTTCAGCAGCAAAATTATAAATAGCTTTAAAACGAGCATTTGTTTTAGATTGTTTCAGATTTCTTCTAATATCTTCTATTTTGCTGGCTAAATTAAGGGGAATTTTCGAAAAAGAATTGCCATTTTTATCCTTTTCCATGATAAAACAAGTTTCCTCATAAAATTTTTGTAATTTTTTATCATCCTTAGATAACTGTTTTAAAACATCTTTAGGTAAAATAACATTTTTATCTAAATATGTTTTTTCTAAAAAAATTAATATTTCTTCTTTATTTCTAATTTTAAATTGTTTTTTAGCTTGTTCATATAATAAAGCAAGATTATCATTATCATCATTATTAACATATTTACCTAAATTTTTATCATAATAAGTAGTTATTTTATTAATGCCATTTAAATTTAATTCATGATTAATGAAAGCCGCTTTTATTTCGTATAAATTTTTAATTCTATTTTCTTGCATAACTGATAAAAGACGATATAAATGTAAACTAAAAAAATTGGAAAAACAACCTGTACCGTAATCAGTAGTTTTGAAAAAAAATAAATTATTCTCATAATGTTTTATAATTTGTTCTTTTTCAAAATTACTCAAAAATGTATTATTAGTTAATTTTTCATTAATTAAATCAAATGTTTTTTGAGCATGAAAAGAAAATTTAACATCTTTTTTATCCATAGTATAAGCGTTTAAATTTAATAACATTTTCATATTCCTTAATTATATTTTTTTTAAAAAAATTGTTTTTAATATCGAAAGTCGCTTGGTTAGCTTCATTAATCCGTATTTGTCAATCCTATTCACACTATAAACTTTTATTTTTTGTTTATCACATATAAAAATTTCGTTAAAAGAAACTCATTTTTATACGTTCAAAACAAAATAAAAGTTTATTTAACGTGTGAGGATTGACAAACGGATGAAGCTACCAAGCTCTCTTAAAAGAAAGTTTTACCATTTTGTGAGGATAAACAAAACGGAATCAGCAAACACAGATCTAAAAGAAAAGGGAGATGCACAGCCATGATATAAAGATAGGGGTATAACCTATGGCAATACCTTTATCAAATGAATCAATTACCATAGCGAGCTATAAAATATTTATTTATATTTTTAATTTAATTCTTTTCATCCATCCATCTACCAACCATTTGACACTATAAACTTTTATTTTAGGCCTCACATATAAAAATTTCGTCTAAAGACTTGTTGTTTTTATACATTCGCCCTAAAATAAAAGTTTATTTAACGTGTTAAGAATGATAAACGGATGTGTATTGATTAATGAAATATAATAATTATCTAACTATAAACCCAACGTCTTTTATTTCTTTATCTGTATATCCAGCATTTTTTAATTCTATAGCTGTATATCCAACAAGTTTTAATTCTTCAATTGTATACCCAGCATCTTTGAATGATCTACCTGTATTTTTATCTCTTATTTCTTTATCTGTATATCCAGCATTTTTTAATTCTATAAATGTAAACCTAGCATCTTTGAATTCTCTAGGTGTAAATTTATCTATTATTTCTCTATTTTTTATTGAAAACCTAGCATCTTTTAATTCTTGAACTGTATATCCAGCATTTTTTAATTCTATAGCTGTATACCCAGCATCTTTTAATTGTTCAGCTGTATGCCCAGCAGCTTTTAATTCATCAGCTTTAAATCCAACATTTTTTAATTGTTTAATTGTAGCCCCTAATTTTTTAAAATCTGCCGCTGTTTTATAAATTTGAGTTTTGAAATATTTAATATTACCATTTTTATCTGTTTCTTTGAATTTTTCTTCATTATCATCAAATTCTTCAATAGAACCATCAATATTTTGACGTTTTATTAATTTTTCGTTAACAGGATTATATTCCATCCATACGCCATCAGATAAAGTTTTTTTAATTAATTTACCATGAGAACCATATTCTTCAATAATATTATCTTTATCTTTTTTTCTCAATAAAAGACCATTATTTTTATCATATTCATAAATATTACCATCTAAATCAATCTTTTTAACTAATTTATGAGTAATTAAATTATAATATTCTTTTTCGCCATTATCTCTTATCAATTCATAAGGAGCGCTTTTTAAACGTTCATTTTCTTGTTTTAAATTCGTATTTTCCTCATGTAAAGCGCTATTTAATTCTTTGGCTTTTTGTTCAATATCTACTTGTTGTAATTCACGTCTTTTTTCAGTTTCTAAATGATATTTATAAGCAACACTAGCAATCCAAACAACAAAAAATAATAATGTTACAGTAGTAATAATACAGTAGTAATAATAAAAGGGATTATTCTCCAATGTCTACCTTTCCATTCGAAAGTACCCATAATTTAACTTCTCCTTTTAAAATTTATTAATTCTTTTTAAAGAAAAATAAAACTTAATTTCATTATAACTTTTTTTAATAAAAATAACCATAATATCTAAAATTCTTAAAACAATTTTAAATAATAAGTCCCTTAATAAATATATTTAATTATATATTAAAACCCAGCAGCTCTTAAATCTTTAAGTAAAAATGAATTATTTACTTCATAATATGTATAACCAGCATATTTAAAATCTCTAAGTGTATAACCAAGGTTTTTTAATTCTTTAACTGTATAACCAACATTTTTTAAATCTGTAATTGTATAACCAAGGTTTTTTAATTCTGAAGCTGTACAACCAGCATCTTTTAATTGTTTAGGTATATAGCCAACATTTTTTAATTCTTGAGCTGTATAACCAAGGTTTTTTAATTCTTTAGCGGTACAACCAACCTCTTTCATTTCTTTAATTGTATAACCAACATTTTTTAATTCTTGAGCTGTATAACCAAGGTTTTTTAATTCTTTAGCGGTACAACCAACCTCTTTCATTTCTTTAATTGTATAACCATCATCTTTTAATTCTTTAGCTGTTTTCTTAAGGGTTTCTATAACTTTTGCTGGTTCTATAGCTGTCTTAGGTGCTGGTTCTTTAACTGGTAAAGCAATATTGAATTCTTTGGTTTTTTGTTTAATATTACTACTAAACCAAAAAAGTAAAAATAATAATGTTGCGATAACAATGCGATAACAATAAAAGGGATTATATTCCAAGGTCTTTTAATACCCATTACTTGATAAGTAGAACTTATAACTGTAACCCCAGCAGCTTTTGATGGTTCATTTTCTTCATAAACCCATAAAAATATAATATTCATTAAAAAAGAAAAAACAAAACCTAATATAATTATAACTTTTTTTAATAACAATAACCAAATTTTAAGAACAATAGCCATAATATCTAAAATTCTTAAAACAATTTTAAATAATAAATCTCCTATTTTAATAAAAGAATTTAAAAGAAAGGTTTGCATTTCTTTGAAAAAATAAATAACACTACCGCCAACAGTAACAGTAAAAATAATTTTACAAATTTCTTTTAATTTTTCCCATAAACCTTCATCAGGGTTCATTAATTTTTGACCAGTAAGAGAAGAAACATTACTTTTAATATAACCTATAATAGAGCTAAAAATATCTTTAAAAAAATTTAAAATATCTATTAAAAAACTAAATAAAGAACTAAATAATTTTAAAGGATAAATTAAAAAAATTAATTTTTCCCATATAAAAATAAAAATCATTTTAATAAAATTAAATACATTAAGAAAATTAATATTCCAACCTACTTCATAACCAAAGAAAAAAGCTGTTTTAGTAAAAAACACACTATAAAAAAAATTATAAAATAAATCAAATAAACTTTTAAAATTAAAAATAAACAAGAAATCTTTTAAAAAAGATAAATTAAAAATCATTTTCATTATTCTCTATAATTAAAGGAGTTTTTATATTATTTAATTGCTTTTTTAACCTTAAATTTTCTTTTAACAATCGTTCTGTATCATTATTAAATGGTTTTTCTTTATTATCTGCATTATTTTCTGTTTCAGCAAAAACACCTTCCGCAAAATTAAGACCACCGTTTTCATCAAATTCTTTAATCATTCTTTGTACATGTTCGCGATAAATACCTAAATAATTACCCATTTGAGTCGTTATTCTAATTAAAGCACCATATTCTCTTACAGTAATGGCTCCGTTTTTAATATAATGATTAACAACTTCTCTTAACTCATCGCTAAATTCATATTTCTTTTGTAACTCTTTAATATATAAATAAAACCAATAAACAAAAACACCAAAAAAAAGAGAAATTAAAGAAATAAATATTTTAGACTCTATTAAATTATTAATTTCCATTTATTTAAAACAATCCTTTCTAAAATAAATTCAAAAATTATATATTAAACCCAGCGTCTTTTAATTGTTCAACTGTATAGCCAGCTTCTTTTAATTCTTCAATCGTATAGCCAGCGTCTTTTAAATGATAAGCTGAAAAACCAGCGTCTTTTAATTGTTTAGCTGTATAGCCAATATCTTTTAATTTTTTAGCTTTATGACCATCTTGTTTATATTTTTTATCAAATAAACAACACCATAATGAAACAATTATCATACTAAAAATATAAATATTAATCATTGTTAATTGCATTTCCGTTTAATTATTCCTTTTCCTTATTGTCTTTTTTAAATTCTAAATATTGAATAGATTGGCATTGAATTTCTGTTATAAATTTGGTTTCTTCTTGATTTTTATTAATAACATTAACTTTAATTCTTCCCTCAACACCAATTAAAGACCCTTTAGTAACAAATTTAAATAAATTTTCTGCTTGTTTATTCCAAACAGTACAACGAATAAAATCAGCTTCTTTATCGCCTTCATTATTAGTAAAATTCCTATTCACCGCTAAAATAAAGCGCACTAAAGGAATATTACCGTTAATAAAATTTAATTCTGGATCTTTAGTAATTCTACCTACTAAGATAACTTTGTTAATCATTTTTTCTTCCTTTAACCTTTCATTAATTTATTGGAATTACTTTATTTGTAATAAAAAAATTAACATATACAAAAATACCAATAATAGAACCTATAAACAAACAAATAAAATTATCTAATAATTATTATTTCTCACTATAAACTCCTTTATTAAAATAAGCAATATTTTCAAATATTGCTTATAAAAAAATTAATTTATTTCAACCATGTTACTTTAGAACTATCAGGTACAATAAAACCAAATTTATACAAGATAAATACACATATTCCACTTAAAGCGATAAGCGTTAATAATTGTCTTAAAGTCATTATTATTTCTCCTTTTTATTTAAAATTCTTTTTATTTAGCAATAGAAATATAACCCTTATGAGCTAAAAAAATAGCAACAGGAATAACAACACCTAAAACAGGTAAAAGCCAATACATACAAAAACTACCTAATGTTAGTTTATTTCTTCTAAAAGATTTACGATAACTTCTTTTTCTAGACATTTAAATCTCCTTTTATTTAAATTTTATTTAAATAGAAAAACAACTTTATTCACTTATCACCTACTCTTTCAAGGCGTTAATATCTCAAAAACAATCTGATAATATTTTAGCGAACGAAATAACTAATAAAAACCAACATATTCAAAAATTAAAACAAGAATTAAATACTTTAGAATTAAAAGAACAAAGTTTTAAAAGTGAAATTACTACGCTTAAAAAAGAAAACAAAAATTTACGAGAACAACATGCTAAAGAATTATCTAAAGTTAAACAAGCATTAGATCAATCTCGCGAAGAAAACGAAACTTTAGAAAAAGAAATAGCGGATCTTCAAGCTAGTTTAGGCGATGATGAAAAAGTTAATCAAACCTTATTAAATCAATTACAAAATAAACAAGTTAAAACCAAAGGTTTAAAAGAAAAAATTACTTTATTAGAACAGAACGAAGCACAATTAAAAACTATTATTCAACAAAAAGATGAAGAAATAGCTGAATTACAAACTAAAATTGCCAGTCAAGCTGAAGAAATAAAAAGTTTAAACGCTATCATTAAAGAACAAATGGACCTTTATGTCCAACAAAGGCAAAAAATTCAACATTTAGAAGCCCATATTAACATCTTAGAAAAAACGCTGAAAGACCTAGAGGATAAAAACACTACTTTAGGGGAAGAAAATCAACATCTTAAAGATATCATCGCTGGTTTAAACATTGAGATTGCCAAATACAAACAAGAATTAGCTGACGAAAAAACTGCTCATCAAAAGACACAAGAAAAATTAGATAAGCAAGTTGTAGAATATAAAAAAGTATATGACAAACAAAAAGATTTAGAAAAACAATTAAAAGGTAAAAAAGACCTATGGACTAAAGCAGAAGAAAAATTAACGAATACGCTTATTGAGTCGAGTACTGCAGTTATAGGAGCTGGTATTGGTTCTGTAGTTCCTGGTGTTGGTACTGCAGTTGGTGGAGCCATAGGAGGAGTAATAGGAAAAGGGATTACTTTCGTTAAAGATAGTGACATAGGTGCAGATCTAGCAGAGGGCATGTGAGAAACCTGGAAAGATATTAAACGTTGGTGGTCTTAATCTTGAATCATCTCCAATATAGTTTATTTATTTTATTGTTATTATGTTATTATTAATAATAAATCATTAAAAAAAGGAGTTTTAAAAAAAAAGATATTATGTCAAAAAAACGTTTATCATTTATTATTATGTTTAGTATTTTAGGGGTTTTATTATTATTCATCATTGCTATTATTTTAGTAATAATATTGAATCCTAAAAAAACACCTGTGGGTCCGATACCTGCTCCCACTGTTGAAATTAAAAGAGAATGGTTTAAAACCAAAGATAGAACTAATGTTGGCGAAGGCACCCCTATGATAGAAGCAGTTTATACTTTTTATGGTTTAGAAGGATTAGGTTATTATGAAAAACAAATCGCTTTAAATGAAAAAAAAATCTCAGCTTTAAAAGAAAAGTTTCATCAAACTCCTTTAATAGATATTGTAGCTTTAAAAAAGGAAATCGAAACTTTAGGAGTTGAAACTTATGGAGAAGCTTTTTATGACCAAATAGATCCACAATATTTAAACAGTCATCCCAATATTAAAACTATGTATTATTTACAACAAGCTCAAGGAATTAAATCCCTTAAGCACAGACTTAATACTCAAAAAGAACCAACTGATTTAGCTTATTTTGTTAAATATCCTTTTAACCAATGGATAGATGAGGGAGTTGATTATTTCAGGATTTTTTCCCGAAATTCTCAAAATAATAACACCGAATCTTTCTTCAGTAGTACTGCTAATTTATTTCAAGAACCTGATCTACATAAATTCGAATTTCATTTTAAAGGCCCAAAATATCTTTTAGAGCTCGATCAAGATTGTTTTATTTATCCTGTTAATGCCCCTATTAAGGTTAGAAACAGTGGTTTAGCTGATACATACCTAAATCAAACATATTATCTCCACCTTAACCCTGTTCGTCAAACTTTAAGTCTTTATACTGAGAAGTTTAATACGGGGGGAGAATATAAACCACCTAGTGATTAATTAATTATTTTTTAAATAAAAAGGAGTTTCAATAAATTACTTTTATTATGTTAACTTAAATTTTTTTATAATAACAATAGGTTAACTAAATAAAGAAGGGATTTCTTTTTTTTCTTATGTCAAAAAAACAACAACATTATGATTTAAATACCAAATTAAAGGTGATTTTTGCGAAAAAAGAAGGTTTTTTAAATAATAAACAAATTCAAGCCAAATATCAGATTACCAATAAAACCCAAATATATCAATGGTTAGCTTGGTTTGATAAGAAAGAAATCCACCGTTTACAACAACAAAGAGGGCGACAATATAAATATCATAAAGGGATTTATGCTAATAAAAACGAAGTAGCTTTACAAACTTTTAAAGCCGCTATTAAAAAAAAATTAGGCATTAACCCGAAAAAAAATAAAAAACTTTATTTTGCTATCATTCGTGAATATAAAGAAAAAATCCCTTTAAATCAACTTTTAAGATGGTTAGGTTTAGCCAAAACCACTTATTATCGTTGGTTAAAACAAAGTTTTAAACCCCAATTTTTGAGTCCTGTAGAAAACGCCATTATTAAAATATGTAAAAGAAATCGTCGTTTTGGTAAATTTATTTTAGGGTATCGTAAGGTTCATCATAAATTACTTAAAATAGGTTTTAAAATCAACCCTAAAACAGTTTTAACAAAAATGCAGCAGTTTTATTTATTATGTCAAACCATTAAAAATAAAAGGCAAAAACATCTTCTTAAAAAACCACCTCTTTCTGATTTAAATTTATTGCAAAATAATTTTTACGCTTCTTCTCCTTATGAGAAATTATGTACTGATATTACTACTTTAATTTATGGCCCCAATTATGAAAAAAAACTTTATTTATCAGCGATCATGGATTTATATAACCGCGAAATTATCGCTTATACTATCGCTGATAAACAAGATCTATCTTTAGTGATGGATACTTTAAACCAATTAAAAAGTTTAAAACGACCATGTCTGTTCCATTCTGACCAAGGTAGTCAATATACCGCTAAAAAATTTAAAACTATTTTAAAACAAAAAGGCTATCAACAAAGTTTTTCTGATGTTGGTGTTCCTTCTCAAAACGCTTGTATTGAGTCTTTTTGGGGTAATTTAAAAGGCGAAAAACTTTATTTAAGTAATTTAGAACAAATGAATACTAAAAAAATGATCCAAATGGTACACAAATATATTCTTTTTTATAACCAAAAAAGAACTATCCAAAGTTTAAAATATTTATCACCCCAATTATTTGCTCAACATTTAAATAATCAAAAAAGCAAACAATTTTTATAATGCCCTTCTTTTTAAAAAAGACGGTTTTTTTGTGTTTTTTTAAAGTTATTTTTTTTAATAAATTTTTAAAATAATGTATAATAAAAATATAATTAAAAAAGGATGGTGTAAAATATGAATAATTTGATTATTTTAGTAAAATGGTTAAGATTTTTATTGCTTATAAAAAGTTTTTTTGAAATATTTATACATTTTTTAAACCCTCTTTATTTTGTAATATTCCACAATTATAAAATTCATAAATTACATAATAAAAATATTTCCACTAATATTAATTCTTCAACAAAAACAGTTTATATTCATAAATTCCAAACAATATATAATGCTTGTATATTATTTATATTATTATTTGATGCTTTACAAAAATAAATTTCTTCAAATAAAATATAAACATGAACAACTTAAATTATTTTCCTTTTAATAATTAATTTTTTTTATAATAACAATAGGTTAACAAATAAAGAAGGGACTTCTTTTTTTACTTATGTCAAAAAAACAACAACATTATGATTTAAATACCAAATTAAAGGTTATTTTTGCGAAAAAAGAAGGTTTATTAAACAATAAACAAATTCAAGCCAAATATCAGATTGCCAATAAAAGGCAAATATATCAATGGCTGGCTTGGTTTGATAATAAAGAAATTCATCGCTTGCGACAACCGCGAGGTAAACAATATAAATATGCCAAAGGTCTTTATGGAAATCAAGATGAAAAAGAAATTAAAAAAATTAAATTAGAAATTAAAAAAATATTAGAGCAAAATAATCTAAAAAAAAATAAAAATTTTTATTTTGATATTATCAATAAATATAAAAATAAAATGACTTTAAATCAACTTTTAAGATGGTTAGGTTTAGCCAAAACCACTTATTATCGTTGGCTCAAAAATTTTATAAATACAAATTAAATAAAAATTTATTAACTCCCCTCTTTTTAAAAAAGACGGGTTTTTCGTGTTTTTTAAAAAAGAGGTAACTATCTTTTTCAACAAAAACTCAAAAAAATGGTTATTTTTAAATTATTTTTGCTCAAACTGGCACAAAAAACCCCTTTTAAATCATCTTTTTTATAAAAGCAAGAATTACTATTCTTTTTTATTTTCCTTAGAGCTTTGATAACAAAAACATACCTTAAAAGGGTATGTTGAGGGTCGCCGCCATCCTTAAATTTTAAATTTTTTAATTTTCTAAATTTAGATCTTTCTTTTGAAAAAAGGTTTAAATAAAAATTATTGTTTTATTCAATGTAATGTAAATGTATTAATGTAAATGTGAATATTTGTTTAAAGATAAAAATTATTTTTTAAATATGATTAAAATTATTTATTATTATTTTATTCAATGTAATGTAAATGTATTAATGTAAATGTGAATATGAATGTTATTAAAAAAGCCTTTTTAAGGATAAAAAGTTATTTTTTTAAATATTTTTAAAATTTTATTAATTTTTTTTTAAAAAAGGGTTGACAAATTGATTTTAATTTATTATAATGATAACAACACGCTAGGCAAAGCTCTAAGGAAAATAAAAAAGAATAGTAATGTTGTAATAATATACATTTACATTTACATTACATTTAATATAAATATTTTTTTCTTTTTTTCTTTTCTTTTTTTTCTTTTTGGTTCTTTTTCTTTTTTTCTTTTCTTTTTAAAAATTTAAAAATAATGATTTTTCGGTCTTAAAATAATTATATTCTTATAAAGCATCTTTTTTCGGGATAAAAATGATATCTTAATTTTTTTTAAATATTTTTTAAAAAAGGTTGACAAATATTTTTTTTATGTTATCATATAGTAAATTAATAAATAATTTTTTCTAAAAGATATTTGTTTTAGAAAAATTAGTTGTTCTCAATCGGAACCGTTTCGCTGGGGCTCACCCGAAAGTTTATATTCTAATTTTGGATCTTTTGGAAAACCTTGTTGCGTGATTATACCTGGCGCTATTACTCGGTGTTCTACCATTCTTGTTTGAGGGTTTATTTCAACAATGTGATTATCGATGTTAAAATCGTTTAATTTGCCAGGCAAACTGTAATGTCTTAAAGTGTTAATAACATGATCCACATGGTGAGGAAATTCGGCTTTAAATAATATAGGTAGATCGATATAGTTTCTTCTTGTTTATATTTATCTTCTATTTCTTGTTTTTCTTTTTTATTGCTTTTTATTTTTTTTGCATTGGCGGTTATTTGATTTGTTTCATCTGTTTTTTCCTTGCTTTTTTTATATATTTGATATTTTCTTGTGCTTGGATCAGCATTATTATATAAAATCAATTTGGTATCGTAATACAGTCCTAATTCATCTTGAATAAATTTATCCATTTTTTCTTCTTCTGCTTGTAAATCGTCTTCGGCTAACATTTTTGCCAGTCTAAGTGTATTGCGTTCAATAAAAAGGGCGCCACGTTCGTCATCATTTTTATATGATGCACTATAAGCAGCATTAACAGCATCGTATTTTTTTTCAACTTATTGACATTCTTTTTCTGGTTTTCCAATTCTGCTTTAATATTTTTATAACTTTCGAACAAATATTGATTGTCTGCGAACAATAATAAATAAGGGTCCAATATAACATCTCTTTTAAATTCTACATATTCAGTAATATCTTTAGGAATCCCTTGGTTGTCTTTTTTTGGTTTAGTGAAATTAACAAAGTTGTCTAATTCTGCACGAAACTGATAAGGAGTATCTTGTGTTTTTTGATCTTCTTTTTGGTATATAATATCAAAAGTGCGTCCTTCTGGCTTAAGAACTGAATATAATTTAACTGGTTTTTGGCGGTCGTTAAAATAAAATTCATATTGAGGTTCTAAATTTTTATCATCGTTTAAGGCATATAAATAATTAATAACTTTTTCTCCTTCTTCTTGGGCGTGCTTTATGATTGATGGATATTGTGACATTATCTCTCTAGCTTCTTTATCTGTATAACGTATACCTTTTTTAAAAAGAACAGACTTATCGACTGTAATCGTTTTTTTCTCTTTTTTCATTATTTCCTTATACTTTTCTTCTATAATCTTATCCCATAAGGTTTCATACAATTTAGTGTAATCCAAATCAGGCTCAGGCGGAGCTTGTAATTTAAAAACTGATTCTACTGTGACTTTATTTCTTTCCAATTTTTCCAAAACTCCTAAAGAAAAAACCAAAGGCAATAAGAAATAAAAGAAAACCACTATAGACAAAAATATAGACAAAAAGAAAAGCCTTTTTTTTATAGTTTTAAATTTTTTGGATTTTAAAAGTTTCATTTTATCAAAACCTTTTTTTTGCAATTAAAAAGATAATTCTTTTTAATTAACTAATTTTTCAATGTTTTATAACTAAATTTTAAAAAAATAAGGAGATGGAAGTTTTTAAAAAAGCGAGTTATTGATATTCTAAAATTTCTATAATTATCTCAATTATAACATAATTAAGGCCCTAATGTCAATCTTTTCTCTCATAAACCTCATAAATTGGCCTTTTATCCCTTTAAAGTTCGATAAATCAAAAAAAAATAAACAAATTTGATATAATTATTTATATTAAATATCATATTTTATCATCTTTTTTTATGTTTTTTTAAAAAAAGATGATAAAAAAATCATGATAAATTTTAATAAATCTTACTCAACTACAAGGTGAATATAAATTATGAAAGTAGGAATTGTAGGTTTACCCAATGTTGGTAAATCGACTTTATTTAATGTTTTAACTAATATGAATATTTTAGAAGCGAATTATCCTTTCGCCACTATAGAGCCTAATGTTGGTATCGTTCCCATTCAAGACAAACGTTTAAACCATTTAGCCAGTCTTTTTCAATCTCAAAAAATTATTCCCACCCAAATTGAATTTATCGATATTGCTGGTTTGGTAGAAGGAGCTTCGAAAGGAGAAGGTTTAGGTAATAAATTTTTAGGTCATATTCGTAATGTAGATACTATTTGTCATGTCGTAAAATGTTTTGAAGACCCCAATATTATGCATGTCAGAAGCCATATTAATCCTATTGAAGAAAGTAATATTATTGAAACAGAATTAATTTTATCTGATTTAGAACAAATAGAAAAACGTTTAGCGAAAATAAATAAACAAAAAAAAGCTAAAAACGATAAAGAGGCTTTACAAGAACAAGAATTATTAACCAGAATTAAAGAGCATTTAGAAAACGAAAAACCCGTCACGGAACTACAGTTCACTCCTGAAGAACAATTAATTATTAAAAATTTTAATTTATTGTCTTTAAAACCTATGATGTATATTGGTAATTTTCATGAAAAAGATTTAAAAGATTTAGACCAGAACCCTTTTTTCCAAGCTATGATGACATACAGTCAAAACAAACACCGCCAATTCGTCCCTCTTTCTATCTTGTTAGAAAAAGAATTAGCCACTTTAGAGGAAGCAGACCGTCAATCTTTTTTACAAGAGTATAATTTAAAAGAATCCGCCCTCCAAAACGTGATTCAACAAAGTTATCAATTATTAGGTTTAGAAACTTATTTCACTACCGGAAAAGACGAAACGAAAGCTTGGTCTTTTGTGAAAGGTTCCACCGCTCCCCAATGTGCTCGCTTAATCCATACGGATTTTGAACGTGGTTTCATTAGAGCCGAAGTTTATAATTATCAAGATATCCAAACCTTAAAATCTTTAACCAAAATTAAAGAAAACGGTAAATTAAGACTAGAAGGTAAGAATTACTTAGTCCAAGACGGAGATATCATTGTTTTTCATTTCAATGTTTAAGAAACCACCCATCATTTGTTACCCCTATTGATAAAAGAATAAATAAAAAAATATAAAGAGAAACAAAGGAGATATATAAACCATTATGAAGACAGATTACAAAAATACTTTATTAATGCCTCAAACAGATTTTCCTATGAGAGGTAATTTAAGCCAAAAAGAAGTGGAAATAGAAAAACATTGGGAAGAGATCGATTTATACCAAGAAGTGTTAAAACAAAACGCCAATAATCCTCATTTTATTCTTCACGATGGACCTCCTTACGCTAACGGAGAGATTCATATCGGTCACGCTTTAAATAAAATTTTAAAAGATTTTGTCGTACGTTTTCATACTATGCAAGGTTTTTATTCCCCTTTTGTCCCTGGTTGGGATACTCACGGATTACCAATTGAAATAGCGGTTTTAAAGAAATTTTCCCAAGATAGACATACTCATAGAACAGAATTTCTTCAAGAATGCGAAAGATTCGCTTTATCTTTTGTAGAGAAACAGAAAAAGAACTTTAAAAGATTAGGCATTTTAGGCAATTGGAACGAACCTTACATCACTTTAAATAATACTTATGTCGCCGATCAAGTGCGTGTTTTAGGTAAAATAGTCGAAAAAAAATTAATTTTTAAAAATTTAAAACCTATTTATTGGTCCCCTTATTTACAATCTTCTTTAGCGGAATCAGAAATTATTTATCAAGAACACCGTTCTTTATCTATTTTTGCTTGTTTTAAAATTAAGGACAAACCTCAATTTAAAGATGTTAATTTATTGATATGGACGACTACTCCTTGGACTTTACCGGCCAATGTCGCTATTTGTGTTCATCCCAAAAAAAATTATCATTTAGTGGAGGTCAACAACCAAAAATATATCGTTGGAGCTAATGTTTTAGAGAAGTTAAAAGAAAAATTTAACTGGCAAAAGTTAGTTATTTTAGATACTTTCCTAGGTGATACTTTAGAAAATATCACTTATGAAAATGTGGTTTTCCAACGCCAAGGTAAAATCGTTCTAGATACTTATGTTTTAGATAACGAAGGCACTGGTTTAGTTCATACTGCTACCGGACATGGTTATGATGACTTTTTAGTAGGTAAAAGGTGTAATTTAGATGTTATTTGTAGTGTAGATAAAAAAGGTTTAATGACTGAGATAGCGGGACCTTTTAAAGGTGTTTTCTACTCTAAAGCGAACGAATTAATCGCGGAGGAATTAGATAAACAGGGCCTTTTAGTGAAATCAGAATGGATCACTCACTCCTATCCTCATGATGAACGTATTAAAAAACCCGTTATTTTCTTAGCGGTAGAACAATGGTTTTTAGATATTAAACAAATTAAACCCCAAATTTTAGCCGAAATAGAAAAAATAGATTGGTTCCCACAATGGGGACAAAAAAAGATGACCAATATGATTACGAACCGTAATGATTGGGTGATTAGTCGTCAAAGAATGTGGGGCGTTCCTATTACCATTTTTTACGCTGAAGATGAATTACCCATTTTAGAGGCTGATTTGATTAACCATATCGCTGATTTATTCGAAAAACACGGGAAAGAGATTTGGTACCAATGGGACGTCAAAGATTTATTGCCGCCAGGTTATACCAATAAAAGAAGTCCTAATCATCGTTTTACCAAAGAAAAAGATGTTGTTGATGTTTGGTTTGATTCTGGTACTTCTTATAATGTTGTCAACCGTTTATCACCAGAGTTTTTACCCGCTGATGTCTATTTAGAAGGTTCGGACCAATATAGAGGATGGTTCAATTCTTCTTTAACTACTTCTATCGCTGCTTACGGTAAAGCTCCTTGCCGACAAGTAGTGACTCATGGTTTTATTTTAGACGGTAAAGATGTTAAAATGAGTAAATCATTGAATAATGTGGTTGATCCTTTAACTATTATTAAACAAAAAGGAGCCGACGTTTTAAGGTTATGGGTTTCTAGTATTAGTTATAACGCTGATGTCAGGTTGGATAACGCTATTGTTAAACAAATTGAAGAAAAGTATCGTAAAATCAGAAATACTTTACGTTTTATGTTAGGTAATTTGCATGATTTCAATCTTCAAACTAATTATATCGGTTTTGACAAAAGATCATCTATTCATCAAGCAATAGTGTTAGAATTTAAAGAAATTTCCTTACAAGCGATTGAATATTACGAAACATATGATTTTGAAAAAATTATGAGTTTATTATATCCTTTCATTTCTGTCCGTATTAGTGCTTTTTATTTAGATTTCACTAAAGATGTTTTATACATTGAAAAAGCTAATAATTTAGAAAGACGTGTTATTCAATCCACTATTTATGATCTTTTAATAGATTTATTAAAACTATTAACACCGATTATTCCTCATACAACTTCAGAAGCTTATAAAGCTTTACCTTTTCAAAAGAAAAAAGACATTTATTTAGAACAAATGCCGACTAAAATAGAATTAAAGATTTTTCTTCAAAAATATTATTCTGATGTTTTAAAAGAAGCTTATAAAAACTTCTTTAATTTAAGAGAAGTGGTTATGAAACATTTAGAAGAAGCGCGTCAAAATAAATTTATTAATAAATCTTTACAAGCTAAATTAGTACTTCATTTGCCAAAAACAGATGTTGATTCTTTGATTGTTTTAGATGTTAAAGAACAATTAAACCAATTATTCATTGTTTCTCAAGTGGAACTCCATGAAGAACAAGAAGTAAAAGTTGCTGTTCAACAGGTGTCAGGTTCTACTTGTCCTAGATGTTGGAATGTTGTAGAAAACAAAAAAGAAGATGATTTGTGTCAGCGTTGTACCCAAGTGTTTAAGGAATAATAATAACCTATTTGGATAAAAATATACATATCGTCTTTTTTATCTGTCAAAACGCTGTAATTCAATAAAAAAAAGACCATTTCTAGTGGTCTTTTTTTATTATCATCTTTTTAATTACCATAAAATAACAATAAATCGCAATGATAATTTTTAGGTTCAAAAGGATAATTAGACATTACATCTCAAACATAAATAATTTTTGTTAAAATGAATCTCGTGTAAACCAATTTAAAAATGAACTTCCCGAACCCGAAGAGAAAAAATATCCTGATTTCCAATTCTGCAAAAATACGAAGTTATCAAAAATAAAATAAATGATTTGGAACAATCATCCGAAGACACAAGTATATTTGATAATTTAATTAAAGAATTAGATAAAATCCAAATAAAGCAGGAAGAATTGGATTCGAAAGAAATAATCCCCATCATTGATAAAAAAACAAAGATTAGCTGAATTGAACATAAAAGCGGAACCATGTTCTCCAAAAAACTAAAAGCCATAAAGATAAATCTTTTAGTTTCTTTTTCTCCTATTTTAGACAACGATTTCTAAGATAATTATCACTAAATGACAATAAAAAAACCCTTAAAAACAAAAAAACTATCCAATGAATAGTTTTTTTCATATTATAACAAAAATTAATTTTGTTTTTTTTGAGAATATCTAATTAAAGTGTTTCTTTTTTTATTTTTAGTTAATAAACCGCGTTTGGAATGAAAATCACCTGGATGTTGTTTAAAATGTTTGTTTAATTCTTCAATTTCACGATTTAATAAAGCGATTTGTACTTTAGTAGAGCCTGTATCGCCTTCTTTCTTGCTATTGTTTTTAATAATCTCTTTTTTTTCTTCTTTGCTTAATAACATTATTATCACCTCTTTATGAATTTTTGATTTTCTTATAATTTTAAAAATTGTTCGACATCTAAAATAAAAACAGTTGCTCCTCCAATAGAAATTTCGGAAGGTAAAGAATAAAAAGCCCCCATTTCATTTAAAACGTTGCCCGGAATCATTTGAGTTCTTTTTCTAGAATGTTCTTTGATAATTTGTAAAACTTCATCTACTCTTTCAGAATCAATACCTATCACAAAAGTAGCATTTGCTTCTCTTAAAAAACCACCTTTAGTAGATAATCTTGTGTTAAAAACATTCTCTTTATTTAAATTATTTTGAACTTTATTCGCATCTTCGCTAGACACAATTGCTAAAATTAATTTCATACTATCTTTCATATTTATATTATATAACATTTATTTAATAATATTAATTTTTATTAGGTTATTTTGTTAAAAATAATAAAAATTAATATTATTAGGTCTTTTTTAACCCATAAAAAGCACTATTTATTATTGATAGTGCATCTGACCCAATGTTCTGACGATATTTGTAATAAATCTGGAGTAGACATTTGGCGATGAACAATTAAAACTTCCATAATTTGTTTTTTAATTTTTAAAACAGGATTTAAACCTGCTACAGGGTCTTGAAAAATCATCGCGATTTTATCGCCTCTAATTTTTTGCATTTCTAGGTCGTTAAAATCAGAAATAATTTGACCCTCATATATGGTTTGATTTTCTTTTTAATAATTGTAAAATAGACATCACGATTTGTGTTTTGCCTGAACCGGATTCGCCTATAATTCCCAAGCTTTCGTTTTTATCCAATTCAAAAGAAACCCCCTTGGACTACTTTCACTAAACCATTATTATAGAAGTACAAATTGACTGGGATATCTCTTTTAGTAAAAGATTTCATTTTCAAAGAACCCACTCCATCAATATTAAAAATAGATTCTACTATTAAAAAAACACCCAACATAAAACTAAAAAGTAAGCCAATTTGGGCGATAATAGGTATTAAAGCGTTTTTTAAGACATGATGGAATAAAATATAAGTCGGCGATAATCCTTTAGCGCGTGATACGACAATATAAGGTTGTTCTAAAATCTCAATGATATTATTTCTCACCGTAAAAATGCTAATGATAGATAATGTTAAAGCAATAGCAAAAGGTGCTATAAATAAGTTAATAGTTTTTTGATCTCTTTGACTGTATGATTTGTCAAAATCAAATTTAAAAATAATCCCAAAATTGTTTATTTACACTTTTATCTAACCCTAATTTAATTCTTGAGTTAATTTGACTTTTTCTTCGTAAGTACTGTCTTTTCCTAATAAAGCTTGCACTGGATCGAAAAAAAGCCTTAAAGCGAAAAAAATATTCACAATAGCAAGCAAATAAATAAACATGGTATAAAATATTTTTTTCAAAGTATATTTAGCCATTTTGATACATACTTTCTATAACTTAATTTAGATTTGCTGCCGTATATGCATTTCCATAAAGATATCTTTTTTCTTCTTAATAAAAAGAGGTCACAAATACATTCATTATTCTTTAGTTTTAGAGATGTCTAACCATTTAATATTGCCGAAAGCATCCATTTCAAAGCCTTTAATTTTATCTCTGGTAATAGAAATTTTTTGTTGTTTAGAATAAAATAAAGGAACATAAACATATTGGTTTGTTTTTGTTTCTGAATGATTTTCTGGTTTTTGTTCGATAGGAATATTATCTATTTTATCCAATAAATCCCATACATCATTATAGCTAAAAGAAACTATGTCAAAATCTCCTTTTTGAGCTTTTGCTAACATAGCGTTAAAATCATTCTTTTCCATTTCACATGGAAAACCTATCTCTTCCAAAACGGCTTTTAATTTAGATAAAAAGTGATTTCTCAAGTTATTCTCATCTTGAGTGATTAATATTTTAATTTTCGGTTTATTTTGACATTCTTTTTTAAAACGATTTATTGTCGATTGATGATTTTGTTCTGCTTCGGCACTATCGGTTAGTTTTTTGTCTTCCATATTTCCGCCGATTAAACGAGGATCTGAAAAGAAATCGATTTCTTGATAATTCTTTCTTTCATCTTCATTTGTTTGGTTTTTTAATAATTCGCATAATATTGTTTTTTTATTTTCCTGAATAATGTCATAAAGAATTTTTCTTGTATCGAAATTTAAAGGAGGATCATTATTCAATAAGATAAATTCTAAATTTAAAAAATCCTTCTTTACTATTTGTAAATGATTGATGTTTTTATTTTGGATTTCCAAAATATTTTCATTTGTTGGTTCTATTAATATGTCTATAATCTCATTTCGTGTTGCTAAGAAACAAGTCGCAGAATCCGAATAATATTGAAAATGAATTTTGGTGATTTTGGGTTGTGGTGGTTTTTTAGGATGTTTGTCAAATAATTCTAATTGAACTGTTGTGTCGTTTTTGATGGTTTTTAATCGAAAAACCCCTAAGCCTATTGTTATTCCTTTAGGAAAGTCTTTTTCACACTCTTTTTGATTTATGACAAAAATTTTACTCAAATAAAATTCATTCATATTGTTTTTGTCATTTTTAAATTTAACAGTGAACTTATTGGGATTATTTTCAACTGTTTCGAAACTTTCTATATAACGGGCAGATTCTAAACCGAATTCTTTGGTCTTTTTCCAAGAATAAAGAATATCATCGACTGTTAAATTAACGCCATTATGAAATTTAATATTGTCTTTTAACACATATGTTTTTTTTTCTGAATAAGTTTTATCTTCATCTAAATCTTCATCTAAAATATTGCTCTCATAAGTGGTTTTTTCATATTTGTTATCCTTTGTTAGTTTAGTTTTAGCTATCAATAAAGGTTCATGGATTAAATTTCTTATCATATTATTATAAACAGTTCTGGAACCAACATTATACTTCCCAAAACCTTGTTGAATAGGGGCCGCTGTAGCAACATACAAAGTATCTGTCTTTTCTGAGTTATTTAATTTTTTACCACTAAACTTGTATAAAAAAGCTCCCATTAATAAAATTATCACTAAAAGAACAATAATAGATGTTTTTTTGTTTTTATTAATATATTTTAAAAATTTATTATCTTTTTTGATCATAGAAATCTGTTACCTCATTTCTAGACTTTAAAATTAACAACAAAAGGCAAAAATTTTAAAGTTATTAAAAAACATCATGTGAATGGGACAAAAACGGCATTAACATGATAAAAAAAGATATTTGTTATATTGATAGTTTGCCTATATTCAACTAAAAGCTAATACAGATGAATTATTTTTTTATACCTTTATAATTGGAGGAAATAAATATATCGTTAAATATATTTTGCCATTCGTTTAATTCTTAATTTTTATATGATGGAGGCCCTGAACGGATTTGAACCGATGATCAAGCTTTTGCAGAGCCACGCCTTACCACTTGGCTACAGGGCCATTTGTGCTTTAACAAAATAAATAACTATTATAAATAATAGCTATTTATTTTGTCATTAAGTTTTCAATGTCATCTATTTCTTTAGGAATATTGTGAGTTAAATTAACATTACCGTTGGAACTAACTAAAACATCGTCTTCAATACGGATGCCTAAACTTAATTCTGGTAAGTATAAACCTGGTTCGATAGTGATAATGCTATTTTCCTTAATAGGTTCAAAAGAATTACCTACATCATGCACTTCTAATCCTAAATAATGACCTAAACCGTGATAACAATATTTATCAATAGATTCGTCTTTTTTTAAAAAACCTAATTCACTTAACCCATCGCTTAAAATTTGTTTACCATATTGATTCATTTCAGCAAAAGTATGTCCTGGTTTGATCCATTCAATAGTTTTTTTATTCGCTTTTAAAACAATTTCATAAATTTGTTTTTGTTGAGGGGCGAATTTTCCACTAGCGGGAAAACAACGAGAAACATCAGAAGTATAATTTTGATAACGAACCCCACAATCTATCAAAACTAAATCATTCGAGCCAATAGGACTCTTTTTTTGGTTATAATGCAAAATAGTCGCATTATTGCCAGACGCCACAATAGTGTGAAAAGAGTTGGTTGCGCCATGACTTTCTAAAACGTAATGATAAAAAGCTGATATTTCGTATTCATATAATCCGGGTTGCATTTTTTGCGCTATTCCCTCTAAAACTGTTTTATTTAAAGCAATAGCTTGTTGAATTAAAGCGATTTCTTCTGGTTGTTTAGTGATTCTTAAATCTGCTACCAAATGACAATGATCCTTTATTCTTAAAAAAGGATAATTTGTTTGGATTAAATTAGCCATTTTTAAAGATACAGAAAGATTGTCTTTTAATTTAAATTTGGATAAATCTAAATAAATATTTTCCATATAACCAAATTTACTAATTTTCACAGTATTTAATAAAGAAAATGCAAATGTTTCCAAAAAGTTAATATCTAAACAATTCTTAACAGGAATAGAACTTATTTCCGCAGCTTTGGCAAAACTTAAAGTTTCTCCATCCCATAATTTTTTCACAGGATCTACTGGCTCTAAAAACAAAAAAGCTTCTTCTTTTTGTTCGTTTTTAACCATCAATAAAACTACATTTTTCTGCTCTATGCCAGTTAAATAATAAAAATTTTTATTAACTTCAAATTCCGCCGTAGAGGAAAGTTCTTCGTTAAACTGATGTTGATCAGAAAAAAACAATACTAGACTATTATTCTCAATTTTTTTAAGCAATGATTGACGATTTTTTTGATAAAATACAGACATTTTTTAAATCCAACTTTTTTATTTTTTTTCTCTTTGGATAGTGTGTTTACGCTCAGACGGACAATATTTATTAAATTCTAAACGCCCAGGATGTTGTTTTTTATTTTTGTAAGTGTAATAATGCTCTCTACCGCAATCTGTACAAACTAATTTTACTAATTCACTCATTTTTATACCCTCTAAACTTCTTATATTATTAACTCATTAAAAATAATCCTCAACAATAAGGACCGTAAAAACTCATTAAAAAGTTTTTATTAAATAATAAATTATTATTTATTATTGAGAATTATTTCAGTAGAAGTATAATATTTTTTTAATAAATAAAAAAAATAGCCTTTATAAAAACAACTATTTCTTTAATAAAACGGCATTAAAATAAAACTTTAATTTAATGGAAAAGATTATTTTTTCAATAAAAAAGGTTTGATAGTGTTATTTTCTAAAACTTCAGGATAATTATAAATAACTTCTCTCATTCTTTTAAATAAAACATAAATAAGTCCATTGTCAAAATCAATACGAGTAACAACTCCTATTTCTTTTTCGTTTTCCACTTTTACTCTTTCGCCGATGAGATGATTATCATTATTATGTAAAGCCATATATCTACCCATTTATCCTTCTTTCGATAACTTTATGTTAAAAAATTATAAAGAAAGAGCAAAACATTTTATATAATTATTTTTTAAATATTTCTTTAAAATTTTTATTTACTTTGAAAACAGGAACATCTTGTGCAGGCACACTTATAACTTGTTCACTTTTAGGAACTTTACATTTTCTTGCCTTACGGTGTTTTAATTGAATAGTTCCTAATCCTGGAAGAATTACTTTTTCATTTTTATGCAACCCTTCTTCAACTGTTTCGTTTAAAGATAGTAAAAAACTTTCTACTTCTTTTTTAGTAACGCCCAATTTGTCGGACATTGCATTTAATAAATCTGATTTGGTCAATGTTAATCTCCTTTAATTCTATTTTTTCTTTTATATTTGCTGCAAATCTACTTGTATTTTAACAAAAAATCTTTTATCAACTACAAAAAATAACATGGATTCATTTATTTTTAAAATTGAAAATCTTGTTTATGTTTATAATAATTTATTTTTTTCAAAAACAATTCAAAAACAACATGAATCTAACTTGATTTTAACACACAATTATTCTTTATTAACACAAAATCATTTATTTTTGTTTTATTTTGTCTCTAACATCTTAGATAAGATATTTTCTAGGGGTTTTTTTTCAAAAACGACTTGATAAGCACTTTGGATGATAGGTAAAGCAATGTTTTTCTCTATAGATAATTCATAAAAAACTTTTAAATTGTTAACTCCTTCAATAGTTTGAAAAGAATTAGCATAAATATCGTTTAAATCCATCCCTAAACGGATTTTTTTACCCGCTTGATAATTACGTGAATTTTCGTTAAAAGCTGTCACAATAAAATCGCCTAAACCAGAAAGCCCTAAAACAATGTCGGTTTTCATGTCTAAAACTTCTAACACTTTTTTCATTTCTACAATGCCTAAACTGATAAAAGCCGCTTTAGCGTTAGTTTGGAAATCCTCATTATCTAAAACACCACTTACCAAAGATAAAGCATTTTTAAAAGCACTACATAATTCCGATCCCATAACATCATCAGAAGGATTGATTTTCAAATAATGAGGATTAGAAAACATTTTCACTATTTCTTCACTAAAAAATTTATCATCAGAAGCAGACAATAAAAAAGTTATTTGCCTTAAAATGACTTCTTCCGCATGTGAAGGGCCTAATAAAGAAGCATAATTTTTCAACTTATCAGGATCTATTTCCTCTTTAGTAATTTGAAAAATCATTTTATTACTCTTAACTTCAATCCCTTTAGAAGCGTTAATAAAACTTTTGGGTTTTTTCAAAAGAGAATTAATTTGTTGTAAAAAAGTTCTCATTTTTTGAGCAGGGATGCATAAAACAATGATATCTGCAAAATTCAACGCTTTTTCTAAATCATTAGTAGCAACAATCTTTTGCAAAGATAAATCAAAAATAGGATGTTGTTGGTTGTTAATTTTATTAATATATGTTTCGTTATTATCATATATTAAGACTTGATGTTGGTTGTCGGTCAGAACTTGTCCTAAAGTAGAACCCCAAGCACCGCCGCCCATAATAGTGATTTTTTTCATAACAAATCCATTTCTTTCTTTTTAAAAATCATTTTAATCGGTAACCCTCTTAATTCTAAGTGTAATCTCAATTGGTTGTTTAAATATCTTTTATAAGAAAAATGAATATAATCAGGATTATTAACTAAACAAATGAATTCCGGCGGTTTGGTCGCTGTTTGTTTCAGAAAATAAAATTTAGCCTTTCCGCCTTTAAATAAAGCAGGAGGATTCATTTGAGTCGCTTCATGCAAAATATCGTTCAAAAGAGTGGCACTAAAAGATTGATGATAATTATAAAATATTTCTTCTAAAACAGGAAAAAAGGTATGAATTCTTTTTTTATTAAAAGCTGACACATACACGATAGGAATATGATCAAAAAATTTAAATTCATTTTTGATTTTTTCATCAAATTTTTTCATATATTTATCGTTATTTTCTACTAAATCCCATTTATTCACTACAATCATACAAGGTTTAGCATAGTTAAAAATCATAGCCGCAATATTACGGTCTTGATCAGAAATTTCTTGACTAGCATCCAGAACAAAACAAACAATATCACTTCTTTCCAGAGCGCTTAAAGCTCTTAAAGAACTGTATTTTTCTTGTTTTTCATAAATTTTGCCTCTTTTTCTTAAACCGGCAGTGTCTACGATATGATACGTTTTACCGTCTTTTTGAAAAACAGTGTCCACAGCGTCTGTAGTAGTACCAGGAACATCAGAAACAATCATTCTTTCTTGCTTTAATAAAGCGTTAGTTAAAGTTGATTTTCCCACATTAGGTCGTCCTACCAAAGAAAACCTTAATTCTTCGTCATTAATTTTGACATCTGTTTGGCGAGGGTGATGAGCGATTGTTTTATCTAATAATTCACCAATGCCAATGCCATGATGAGTGCTAATTCCCACCACTTCATCAAAACCTAAAGAATAAAAATCATAAACATTTTCGATAAAATTAATATTATCGATTTTATTGACTGCTACGATAATAGGAATATTTTTTTTATAAAGCATTTTAGCGATATCTAAATCTTCTTGAATCAATCCAGTATGACCGTCGGTCACAAAAATAATTAAATTAGCCTCATTAATAGCCAATTCTGCTTGATGTTTAATTTGTTCTTTAATAGAGACATTTTCAATTTCAATTCCTCCAGTATCAATCAAAGAAAAACTTTGGTTTAACCAGGTAGCTTTAGAATAAATACGATCTTTGGTCGTCCCTGTTTTTTCATAAACAATCGATATTCTTTCGTTTAAAATACGATTGAATAAACTTGATTTACCTACATTAGGACGCCCTATAATAGCTACTTTAAAATTCATAATTTTTCCATTATTTTAGTTTCTATAAATTGTACCACTTCATCAATAGACATATCAGTCGTATCTAATAATAAAGCATCTTCGGCTTTTTTTAGAGGAGCTAATTCTCTTTCTATATCTTGTTTATCTCTCGCTTCAATGCTTTCCACAATACTTTCTAAAGAAATATTTTTTTGTTTTTTAGCGAACAATTCTTTTTGTTTTCTAAGAGCTCTCATTTGTGCAGAAGCTGTTAAAAAAATTTTTAAATTAGCTTTGGGCATAACAACGGTTCCGATGTCTCTTCCGTCCATAATAATAAAAGGATGTTGTTGAATTAATTTTTGTTGTAAATTAAAAATTTTATTTCTCACTACAGCTAAAGAAGAAATAAAAGAGATTTCTTTTTCTATTTCTTTATTTTTTAAACGAGCGGTTAAATCTTCATTATTCAAATAAAAGATATTGTCAGCTAATTTAATATGAGTTTCTTCTAACCTTTTGGCTAAAATTTTTTGGTCTTCTGGAGTTTTATAAGGTACTTTATTCTTTAAAACATAATAAGTCAAAATACGGAATAAAATACCTGTGTTTAAATAAAACCATCCAAATTTATCCGATAATAATTGACTGATAGTACTTTTGCCTGAACCAGCTGGACCATCAATAGCTAATTTAAAACTTAACATATTATAAAATTCTCCGCGTTTTTTGATTCTCTTTCTTTGAGTTGATGAATTGTGGAAGTATTCGCCCCAATATGATATTGAGATATCTTTCTTTTTTTATTTCAAAATTTATTCTAACATTATTTACTCGTGTCTCGAGAGACGTATTGTCCTGTTTCTGTATTCACAATAATTGTTTCATCTTGAGCGATAAAAATAGGCACTTTCACCGTTAAACCTGTTTCTAAAACAGCATCTTTATAAATGGTGGTTTTTTTAGTATCACCATCCGCTCCAGGATCTGTTTGAACCACTTTTAAAGAAATTTTGTCTGGTAAAGAAACGCCTAAAATTTCTTTCTCATCGTAAAAAACCACTTCTACCACCATTTCTTCGGCTAAATATTTAACTGCGTCTTTTAAGGTTTTTTGTGGTATTTCCACTTGTTCATAAGTCGTCTCATCGATAAAAACGTATTTTTCATCATAAATATAAGAAAATTTTAATTTTCTTTTATCAATTAACGCTGTTTCTACTTTGATACCGGAATTAAAAGTATGTTCGATAATTCCGCCGGTTCTTAAGTTTTTGAGTTTACTACGTACAAAAGCCGCCCCTTTACCTGGTTTAACATGTAAAAACTCAATAACTTGGTAAATATGGTTATTTAATTTAATAGTTTGACCTGTTTTAAAATCATTTGTACTAATCATTAGTTGGATTCCTTTTTTAAAAATTTTTCAATTATATTAATAGCTTGGTTTTCTAAATCATCTGATAAAGCATCTATCACAAACAAAGGTTTTATTTGGTTTTTAAACCATGTTTTTTGCCTTTTAGCGTATTTAAAAGTTTTAGAAATAATTAAACGTTTAGCCTCTTCTAAAGTGATTTGTTCTTCTAAAAACAATTTTATTTCCCGATATCCGATAATATTGAAATTAGTTTGAGGATAATCTTTGATTAAAATTCTGACTTCTTCGATAAAACCTTTTTCTAACATCTGTTCTAACCTTAAAATGATTCTTTGTTTTAAAATCTTGCGCTTGACATCTAAATAAATCACTAAAAAATCAAAAAGAGGCGTGTTTTTACCTTGTTTGTCAGATCTTAATTTGCTTTGGTTTAAATGTTGATAAGCGCTGATAATACGACGAGGATTATTCTCATCTAAAACCAAATGAGGATCTTTTTCTTTCACTGCTTGAAGTAGTTGCTGAATATCGGCCTTTTCATCTAAATAATTTTTAGGTAAAGCTTTTCCTTCAAATTCATAATCAAAAAGAGCGGCTTTAATATATAAACCACTTCCTCCCACTAAAAAAGGAACATCAATTTGAGGAATAATTTTTCTGACATCTTTTTGAAAATCATAAATATTATAATAATCTTTAGGTGAAATAACGTTTAACAAATGATGTTTAATGTTATTTTGTTCTTCTAACATGATTTTAGCTGAACCAATATCAAATTTTTGATAAATTTGTACTGAATCAGAGTTAATTATTTCACCTTGAAAATGTTGAGCTAATTTGATCGAAAGAGCGGTCTTTCCTGATGCGGTAGGACCTGCAATAACTATAATTTTTTTCACATTCTTTTCCGATTTCTTTTAGATTGAGGTTTAAAAATAGACAGTAATTTTTTTTATTCGCTATATTTAATTTTAGTAATTTTTCTCTCTTTGCCAAAGGTCAATAAAACTCCATTTAATTGTCTTTTTCCTTCAGCGTTTTTGTGTTTCATTTTGTTTTTAGTATTTAAAAAATTATTAATAATAATGTTTTTATCTTGACCGATGACGCCATTCAAAGGACCTGTCATGCCTACATCAGATATATAAAGCGTTTTTTTTGGCAAAATACGATCATCGTTTGTTTGGACGTGAGTATGAGTTCCCACTATAGCATCGATTCTTCCGTCAAAATAATGAGCTAAAGCGATTTTCTCACTAGTAGCTTGAGCGTGAAAATCCAATAAAGAATAATCATATTGATCGCGATATTCATGTAAAATTTTATCTACTTCTGTAAAAGGGGAAGATAAAGAATCGTTATTCATAAAAACTCTTCCTAAAGCGTTCATTATCAATATCTTTTTATTTTGATATGTAACAATTTTATGACCATTTCCCGCTTTCTTGCTTTCATCATTAACTGGACGAATAACGTTAGAATGGTCAATAAAAGTTTCTAAAGAATTTTGCTTCCAAGTATGATTTCCCATAGTCATTAAATTAACTCCAGAAAGAGTTAAATTTTGGTAATTTTCATAATTTAAACCTTGTCCGTCGGCTACGTTTTCGGCGTTAACGATGACCATTTCGGCATTATATTTTTTTTTTAAGAGATTGATTTTTTCCATTAAATAATCAACACCTGATTTTCCACAAATGTCTCCGACAAAAAGAATGTTCATCGTTTGCTCCTTTGTTTTATTTTTCCTCATTTGTTGAATTAATAAAATTAACCAAATAATCATTTCAAATAACGTTTTTTAACTATTAACGTCAAAAACTTCGGTTATTCTAAATTCTCTGATAACTGTTATTTTAATACTTCCATTGTAATTGATGTTTTTTTTAATTTGGTTTTTAATTTGTTCGGCTATCAAAAAAGTTGCTAAATCATCAATATCTTCTGGTTTAACAATTACTCTTATTTCTCTACCTGATCTAATAGCGTAAGATTTCTCAACTCCTTTAATGTTATCAGCTATCTCTTCTAATTGAGTTATCCTTTGGATATAATTTTCGATTGATTCTCTACGTGCTCCAGGGCGAGAAGAACTAATTGCATCAGCAATAGCCACTAAAACGGCTATAACAGTTTTTGGTTCTTCGTCTTCATGATGAGATGCTATAGCATCTATTACTTCTTCAGGCTCTTGAAATTTAGTCGCTAAATCCACACCAATTTTAACATGACTGCCTTCTATTTCGTAATCTAGGGCTTTTCCTATATCATGCAAAAGACCGGCTCTTCTGGCAATATTTTGGTTTTCGCCTATTTCAGCGGCTAATTTGCCAGCTATAAAAGCTACTTCCACAGAATGTCTTAAAACATTTTGCCCATAACTAGTTCTAAAATTTAATTTACCCAGCAATTTGACTAAATCATTATGAATAAAACCTATTTTAGTTTCTAAAACAGCTTCTTCACCTATTTCTTGTATAAAATTATCTACTTCAAAATTCATTTTATTAAAAGTTTTTTCAATACTAGCTGGAGTGATTCTACCATCTACGATTAAACTTTCTAAAGTTCTTCTCGCTATTTCTCTTCTGATAGAATCAAAAGAACTTAAAATAACTGTATTAGGAACTTCATCTATAATTAGATCCACTCCTGTGATAATTTCAAAAGATTTAATGTTTCTACCTTCTTTGCCGATAATACGACCTTTTAAATCATTATTTTCAAAATAAATGATATCTACGTTATGTTCCGAAGAAATATCTCGAGATAAAGTTTGCATTGCGGAAACTAATAAATTAGTGGCTTGTTTTTTAACTTTAAATTTCAACTCTTCTTCTTTTTCTTTAACTAAAAACATCATATCTTGCGCAACTAATGTTCTTGCCTCTTCCATTAAAATTTCTTGAGCTTTAACTTGAGTTAAAGAAGCTATTTCTTCTAATTTTGATTGTTGTTGGTTAATAATTTGTTGGATCTTGCTTTGAAGGTGTTCCATTTCTTTTTTTTGTTTATTGATGTTGTGTTCTTTAAAAAACAATAATTCCTCTTTCTCATTTAAATATTTAGTTCGAGAAGCCAACAAGTCTTCTTTATAAATTATTTTTTCCTCTAAATTAACGATTATTTTTCTTCTTTGATTTAAATCATATTCTGTTTCTTTTTTTAATAAATAAATTTCTTTTTTAGCTTCTGATAAAAGATCTTGCGCTAATGTTTGAGAATTTATTATTTTATCTTTGATTTTTTTATTGGCGTTTTGAAGCATTTTTTGAATTTTAAACCGATAATGAAAAAAATAATAATAAACTCCCGCAGTTAATAAGATTAAGAGCAGAACAACCAAAGCAAGGAACCATAAATTTGTTCCTGATAACATTTTAATTGTATGCCTTCCCTTTTTTTACATTTGTGTGTTTTTTATTTTTATTCTTGAAAGAACACGATTCAAACTAAGTTATTGATGAAAATAATTTTTTTATCAAACAAAAATAACTTATCCTTATTATAAACCATTCTTTTGAATTAAAAAAACATTTATTTATATTTTAAATAAAATTCTTTTAAAAATTAATTTATCTTTTTTTATCTTAATTCTAAATTAGGATTGTAAAAAAAATATTATACCATAAAACAACATTATTGTAAAGGCTGAAAATCCTATAAATAAGGCAAAAGAGTGAAATATTTTTTGTTCTTCCCCAGACTTCTTTTCTATGATGCGAATATATAAAAAAGAAACAAATTAAAAAATTTTAATTTGTTTATGATTGTCCTATAAAAAGGGTTACAATTCAAAACTTATTTTCCATTTTTGAAAAATAAATTCTTGTTTTTATCTATAGTCTGAATAGTCTGAGATAATTGATTGACTTTATTGGAAATAGATGTTTTGTGCAAAGGAGTTTTTTTACCTTCGGCTATATTATTTTTATCTGTTTTGGGCGGATTTAATATTTTTTGTTGCACTTTATCTAATAAATTTTGACCTAAAGCAACTGTTTTATCTTGTATTTTCTGAAATATTGGTGAATTTTGTAATTTATCCAATAATTCTGCACTAGAGCCTGTTTTACTCTTACCTTCTGGAGCAATTTGGTAATCTTTTGGAGGCGTGAAATCAGAATTTTCTGCTATCTTTTCTTCTGGTTCAACGCTGAAAGGCGTTTCTTCTGAAACTATTTCTTCTGAGATGGGTTCTTCTGGTTCTGATATATTTTCTTCTGCAGCAAAAGCGCTGATATAAATAACTGAAAAAACAACCATTAAAATCGCCATTATCGAAAGCGACCCAATGATTAATTTTTTAGAATTGAATTTGTTTGTCAATTTTTTTAAAACTCCTCTGTTTTGGAATGATTTATTTTTTTAATGTTTTTAAAATTTAATTTTAAGTTTTTAAGTTTAATTTTTAATTTATGTTTAGGTTGGAAAGTTCGGAAAGTTTATAAAATTATAATAATTTTTACAAATATTTAAAATTTAACTATCCATTAATATTATATATTAACATTTGACTTATAGAAATAAGAAAAATTACTTTATTATCTTTTGTTTTATAATAATTTTTACCCTATAAAAAGCTTATTGAGTGGTTTTATCTAAATAAGAATGAAACGTTGGACCGAAGATATTTCTTCTTGTTTTAAACTTTTCTTTTTAGGTTTTTAGTGAAAAAGCCTTTTATCTTGTCAAAAAAACGTATAATAGAATTATATTGGATAGAAAGTAAAAAAAATTATAGGTTAATATAAAAAACCTAAAAATAACTGCTATTATCGTAATAGTGATCATTTTTATCTGTTTTTTCTTTTTTGAGCGTTTATAATTGGTTTAAAAACTTTCAGAAGACAACTTCTATCCTCATTTCTGTTCTAGTAAACACTTCCCAACCGATAAACAACAATAATATCTCCCAAGATGATAAGCAAAAAGATCCTATTTTAAAGGACAAAATCAACCTTACCCCCTTATTTAGAATATTCCGTTAAAGAAGGCAACACCATCAGAGAATACCGTTTTTTTGACAATAACTAAAGATATTCAAGGCAAAAACAGTTTTTGGAATAAAAGTGATTGTTTTTTAAATACAATTGATAATATAGATATGCAAGAAATCATCAATGACCCGAATTGTCAAGACCACAACTCCTTATCTTCGTTTGATGACTAAAAATTAGCCTTAGAATTGGATTGGTTTAACGAATATTTCCAACGCTCAATTATACACCGCTGAAATGCAACAATCAATCGCTGAAGTTCGTCAATACGAATCAGATATATCTTTAACTATCAATAAATAATATAGAAACCTCCAAATCACTTATCCTTTATCAAAAGGCAGCTTATTTTGTTATAATATTATTACGTTACAAGTAGTTATTGTACATCATCTTTTTTTTGCAATATTACTCTTTTTAAAATAAAAAATCATTTTCACAAAGACAAGAAGGTACTCATTTTGTTAGAAAAATCATGGTTAGAAACATTAAATCCACAACAAAAAAAAGCTGTTATCTATACAGAAGGAGCTCTTTATGTTATCGCTGGGGCGGGAACAGGTAAAACAAAAACTTTAACTAGTCGAATAGCTTATTTAATTCAACAATTAAACATTCCTTATGATCAATTTTTAGCTATTACTTTTACTAATAATGCGGCTAAAGAAATGAAAAATAGGGTGCAAAATATTATCCAAATTCCTAATGCAGCTCTTAATATTTATACTTTTCATGCTTTTGGCTTTCGAGTTTTAAAACGTTTTATCAATCGTTTGTCATACAGTTATGATTCGCGTTTTAATATTTTAGATGATAACGATTCTAAAAAAATTATTAAAGATGTGGTTAAAGCGCTTAATTTAGATTCTGAAAAATACTTGCCTTCGTTTTTAAAAAAACAAATTTATTTAATTAAAACGAAAAATCCTCATAGAAAAGATGCTCCTCCAATGGATCATCATATTGAAAAAATATATAACGCTTATCAAACTTATTTAAAAAATAATAATTTAATCGATTTTGATGATTTAATCATCTATACTTATGAATTGTTCTTAAATTATCCCGAAATTAGAACTTTTTACCAAAATAAGTTTCTGCATGTTTTAGTCGATGAATTTCAAGATACTGATTTTCATCAATACCAAATTTTAAAACTTTTAGCCGAAAAACATCGTAATTTATTCGCTGTAGGAGATCCGGATCAAAATATTTATTCTTTTAGAGGCGCTAGTAAAGAAAATAACGATCTTTTTGTGCAAGATTTCCAAGCTAAAAAAATTATTTTAGAACAGAATTATCGTTCTACTAATAATATTTTAAAAAAAGCGAATTTATTGATTAAAAAAAATCATAATGGTTTTGGTAAAGAATTAAAAAGTTCTTTAGGTGATGGATCAGAGGTCTTTTTTAACCAATTTTTTAACGCTAATTTGGAAGCTGATTTTGTCATTAAAGAAATTGATCGATTAGTGGCTAAAAAACAATATCGTTATGGAGATATCGCTATTTTATATCGTTATAATACTTTAGAAAGACTCTTTGAAAATAATTTAATGAAAAAAGGGATTCCTTATAAGATATTAGGCAATATCTCTTTTTACCAAAGAAAAGAAATTAAAGATTTAATAGCTTATTTAAAAGTCTTAATGGATACTGATCAAAATTTTTACCTCCAAAGAATCATTAATGTTCCGAGTAGAAAAATAGGTAAAGTAACTTTTCAAAAAATCGAAGAAATCAGTCAAAATCAAAACCTCTCTTTCTTTAAAGCCTTAAACCATTATCCTCCTGATTCCAAAATTATCAAACATATTGTTTCTTTTCAAAATTTAATCCAAAAAATGAAAGATAAAATACATTCCCATTCTTTTAATAAATTAGAAGAAATAGTGGATTATGTGGATAAAACAGTTGGTTATTCTGACACTTTAAGAGAAAAGCCGGATTCTTTAGAAACTCAAAACGCTCTAGATTATGTCCAAGAATTGAAAAATGTTTTCGCTGAAGCGAACACAGAATTCGAAGGAACTATATTGGAAAAATTAAACCAATTATTAGACCAAATATCTTTATATAGTCAAGATAAAATAGATGGCAATGATCAAGTTAAATTAGCTACTGTCCACAAAGTAAAAGGGATGGAATTTAAAGTGGTTTTCATTATTGGTTTTGAAGAAAATATTTTCCCTTTAAACAATAGTAAAGATCCTGGCGATACTTTTGATTTAGAAGAAGAAAGACGTCTAGCTTATGTCGCTATTACAAGAGCGAAAGAACGTTTATATCTTACTAGTGTCGCACAAAGAATGAAATACGGGCAATTTGTGAAATTAGAAATTTCTTCTTTTGTGAAAGAAATGAATTTTCCTCTAACTAAACCTAATGATGTTTATTTTAATAAAACTATGAAAATTAGACCAGCTAATCCTCATCAAGTTTTTGTATACCAAATAGGCGATAAAGTAGAACATAATGCCTTTGGTCGTGGAACAGTCATAGAAATCAAAATACCTTTAATCACTATTTCTTTTTTGCCTCCTTACGGAATAAAAAAATTAGACATCAAACATCCTTCGTTTAAAAAAGTGGAAAGTTTAGCTTCTACTTTACAAAAACAGAATCATCCTTTTGATGAATAAAAAAAGAAAATAGGTCTTTTTACAAATTCATATGAACCATTAATTAGTGGTGTTGTGGTTTCCGTGAAATCTTTAAAATTAGGTTTAGAAGTTTTAGGACATGAAGTTTATATTATCGCCCCTAATTCGCCACAAAAAAAAGAAGAAAAAGATCCTCATATTATCAGGATCAAATAGGACGTTTTTAAAGTTTAGACAATTTTTGTTTTTTAAAAATTCTTTAAGATTAACTGTTAAGTTAGTCTTTTTTTCTTTTCAAAGACTAAAATAATTTCATAACTTTTATAAAAATTTTTTTAGAAAAGAATAAAAATGTTAAAATAAGAATTATTTAAAGAATTTTGAAAAAACAAAAAATAATTTAACTAACAATTCAAACTCCATTAATCGAATTAAATTTATCATTTTTTAAATAAGATAGTGAACATATTTAAAGATTATCCTCATTTATTAGAAAGAAAAGATTTATATCAAGGAATTTTAGGTTTAATCAAATAATCACCTAAAATACTTATAAATAAAATAATATTTCTTTTCAATAAGAAAAATATATTTTTCATTATCAAATTATAATCCTTATCAAATATATATGAAATAAGTTTATTATGAATGTTTTTTAAAAAAAATCCAAACTAAATTAAATAAAAAAACTAATTCAACTCATAAACAATTTGTTTTTTTGAGCAAAATTTATATTTTTTTTCATAAAAAACGTTATTCTTTATCAGTTTAATTAAATTTTAAAGAACATCATCGTTATAATAATTTTCAATATATTCATTCTAACACTTCTAAAAAACCAAGTAAGTTAATTGAAACTAATTTACTTGGTTTGTTTTTGAAAACGGGAATATAACTCATTAATTCGTTTCTCATATAAGCTATGCAATTTTGGATAATAATAAAAAGTTCCTAACATTTCTTTTGGTAAATATTGTTGCACAACATAATCATTTTTAAAATTATGAGAATATCGATATCCTATACCGTTTCCCAATTTAACAGCTGAAGTATAACTAGTATCACGGAGATGATGTGGAATTGGATAAAATTTTCCTTTTAAAACATCTTCATAAACTTTGTTAGTTGCTAAATAAGCACTATTTGATTTTTCACTTAAACACATTTCAACAATTGCTAACCCTAAAGGAATTCGACCTTCTGGTAAACCAATTTGTCAAAAACTATCAATAGCAGTTTTAACATGAATTGCAATTGATGGATTAGCTAAACCAATATCTTCATAAGCAGTAATTAGCATACGTCGTAACAAAGTTTCATGATCTCCACTCGATAATAAGCGAGCAAAATAATTTAGTGCAGCATCCACATCGCTACCGAGAATTGATTTTTGTAAAGCTGATTTTAAATCATGGTGTTCATCGCTATCAGAAAAATTAATTAAATTTGTTGATGGCATGATATTTGTAATAATTTCAACAGTAATTTCCTCTTTAGGAAATAAGTTCAAACATAATTCTAAAATATTGATTGCAATTCGCAAATCACCATTTGCTAATTGACAAATTAATTCCAACGCTTCTTGTGCAATTGTTAAAAACAATTTTTTTTCGACAATTAATTTTTTTAATCCTATTAACATTTCACCTGGAGTAATTCGCTCTAATTTGATAATATTCGCTCGCGATCGCAAAGAAGGTCTAATAACAAAATATGGATTTTCTGTTGTACAAGCAAACATGATTAGGTGACCTTTTTCTAAATATTGTAATAAAATATCTTGACGGTCTTTATTCATTCGATGGATTTCTTCAATAATAATAATAAAACGATGGACATTTTTGGCTTTTTTAATAATTTTTTCTAAATCTTGTTTCTTATCAATCTCCGCATTAAAAACAGCATACTCTAATTGCAATTCATCTGCTAACGCGCGAGCAATACTACTTTTCCCAACTCTAGGGTCGCCACAAAAAATTAATGAACTAGCATGTTTATATTTCAACATTCTAGAAATAATGCCATTTTGATTATTTATAATATGATTTTGTCCAATAATGTCAGCTATTTTTTTTGGTCTTAACAAGAACGCTAATGGTTGTTTCATTAATATTTACTCCTTTTTTTTAAATTATTAACATAATAAAACTGATTCATTATTTATTATCAATTTTATTAACTACAATTGTTTGAGAAGAAAAAGTTAAAACCTAATGTTTGAAAAAATTTAATTAAATTTTTTTATTTTTCATTATCGATAATTAACTTAATAATTCATTCTCTATAATGTTCCGAAAACCTGCTGTTCCTTTTTGTTCAAAAACCATTTCTTTGTTAATATTATGAATTTGAGAAAGCATTTTTTGCAATAATTTTAGTTTTTGTTTTAATTTATGCATTTATTTAATATTATTTCCTTTTTTATATATTTTTATATATATATATATATATATCATTTATTATAACTCTAAATGATTATATTTATTTAAAAAAGGGGGATGCGAGCAACTGGAGGATTTGTCTTTTAGTTGTGTGTGCTTATAATTTTTATTAGCGTTTCAACGCGTTACTGTTTTTATCCACCTATATATGTAAATACTGGTACGGCGGTTATTTTAAAAATTAATATTTATTTATAATTTAAATAAATTTAAAAAATTAAGTTTTTAAAAAAGAAGAAGTATTATTTATATCGAATAATAAATAATGATAGATAAAAGATAAAACGAATATCAAATATCGAGTATCATTATCATTATCAATATAAAATATAAAATATCACTGGTTAAAAAGGTCAATGTTTATATAAGATATGTGAAGAGACAAATGATGATAAAGCGATGAGTTAAAAAGTATTTATTTTATGATTTTGCTTTTATTAAATGTCTTTTATAATCGGGACGGATTTTTTTCACCCGATAACCATGTTTGGTTAGGTTAGTCTATTTTTAATATCGTTGATTAAAGTAGTTTTTTCGCTACCGTCAATTCCTTCAAATATTATTAATTTCATTTATTTCTCCTTTTAAAATTTTAGTGATCATTGCCTATCCAATTATTGTTTTTGGATAAAACAAGAAAAAGACCCTGAAAAGGGCCTTTATATCGCAATATGTTTATTTTTTTCGTTAATTTTGGTTATTTTGTCTTTGTTGATTATATTGATTTCTTTGATTTATTTGTCCATTTCTAATATCAATATCATCATATAACTCATCTATACTTTGTGAAATTGCGATTATCCTATTTAAACGTGTGCCTGAATCTAAAGTCATATCATTTGATTAAATTATTTTTTATGAATATTTTTTTGTTTTAATAATTGGGTGGTTAAATCGGTGGCAATTCTGCCTTGAGCAGTTATTTTGATATAACCTTCTTTAATTAAAAACGGTTCATGAACTTCTTCAATGGTAAATATTTCCTCTCCGATAGTGGCGGAAATATTTTTAATACCGACTGGACCGCCGTTAAATTTATTTACTAATGTGTTTAAATAATTATAATCTGTTTCGTTTAAACCGTTAGAATCAATTTGTAGTTTTTCTAAGGTTTCTAAGGTAATTTGATGAGTGAGGACCTTATTGGAATAAATTTCAGCAAAATCTCTTACTCTTCTGAATAAACGGTTAGCGATTCTAGGGGTTCCTCTGCTTCTTTTAACTAATTCTGCTAAAGCTTTTTCTTCTATTTGGTTGTCATAAACCGAAGCAGTTCTTTTTAAAATAAGTTTTAACTCTTTTTCGTTATAATAATTTAATTTTAAAATTAAGCCAAAACGATCTCTTAAAGGGAAAGAAATATGACCGAATTTAGTAGTCGCTCCTACTAAAGTGAAAGGCGGCAAATCAATGCGCACTGTACGTCTTTCGTTTTCTTTACCGATAATAATGTCTAAAACATAATCTTCCATAGCGGCATATAAAATTTCTTCAATATTTTTCGGCAAGCGATGAATTTCATCAATAAATAAAACATCTCCTGGTTGAAGATTGCTTAAAATAGCTGCTAAATCGCCAGCTTTTTCTACCGCCGCTCCACTGGTAATTTTAAAATTAACCTTTAATTCATTAGCTATAATTTTAGCTAAAGTAGTTTTACCTAAGCCAGGCGGACCGTAAAATAAAAGATGATCTAACGATTCTTTTCTTTTTTGGGCGGCTTTAATATAAACGCTTAAAATATTTTTAATATTTTGTTGTCCTGCGTATTGGTTTAACAATTGTGGTCTTAAAAATTGTTCATCTTTATTATTTATTTTGATTTCTTCGTTGACAATATCTTTAGTGTTCATGTTATTTTTAATCCTTTTATTTATTAATTAAAAGTTTTAAAGCTTCTTTTATCATTAATTCTAAACTTTGGTTAGAATCTATTTTATAAATGATATGTTCGACTTGTTTAGCGTTAAAACCTAAATTCATCAAAGCATCTTTAACGTCAGTTTTTTTAGGGTTAAGGACAAAAGTGTTGGCTTGTGTTTTTGGAATAACTAAATTATTTTGTAAATGGAAAATAATTTGTTGAGCTGTTTTGTTACCAATACCAGGGAATTTCATTAAATAAGTGATGTTATTTTGTTCAATAGCGGTTTGCGTTTCTTGAAAAAATTCTACATTGGTGATCGCAATAGCGCTTTTGGGCCCTATTCCTGGAACAGAAATTAATTTTTTAAAAAAAGAAAGAAATTTCATTTCTGTAAAACCATACAAATCACGGATATTATCTTTAATATAATAATAAAGAAATAATTTTACTTCTTGTTCTATATGGAACAAATAAGGGTTACAAAAATGAATATGATAACCAATGCCATGATTATCAACAATAACGCTATTTTTATTAATTTCGACAATTTTACCTTTAATATAATAATACATTTTTACACCTCAAGCCGCTCTCTTATTTGATTATAACATTTTAAATATTATTATCTTATGTTTTAGTGTGTTATAATATATAATAAGTATTAGTATTAAGGTAACGAGGATAAAATGAATATGTCTTTTAATCAAAAAAATGTTTCTTCTATAACTGATATTGAAAAAAATAATAAAGATTTTTCTCAAAATAATTTATTATTTGTGTTAAATTATTTGAATAATATTTTAAAAAACAATAATTCTTTTCCTTATGATTATCAGACCCAAAGTGTGCCTTTTGAACAAGAAATTGATCAACAAACTAAAATATTAAATCAGCAAATTTTTCTTAAATTAAAAGATTTAAACGTTGATCATCGCAATAACCTATCTTATATTAAAAATAAATTTCAAAGCATTTTATACACTAATTTTATTCAAAAAGATAAAAAAGAACACAAATACATTAAAGAATTAATTAAAAAAATTAAAGATAATAATTTTGCTAAAAAAAAAATTAACGCTTTATTTGAACAAAATATTGATTCTTTAAAACAAAAAACACAAACCGATTTAAACAATATTATTTTTTTGGAACAAAAAACACATACAGAACAAGAAAAAGAACAAAATATTTTTTTACAAAAACATTTAGAAATTTCGGAAAAAACTAAATTCAAAACCAGTGAAACCTATCAATTTTTTCATGAAAAAAATATATTAATTAATAAACAAATTATCGCTTTAAAAAACGGTTTAAACGCGAATTTAGATAAACTAGAAAGAAATCATAAAAATAATTTAACTCACATTAACCAAAAAGAAATTAAGAAAAATAATATTTTTGCGGAAAAAATGCAAAAAATAAATGATCTTTTTCAAAATAAATTAGCGGATCATAATAAAATCTTTGATCAAGAAAAAAACACTTTTGCGCATAATAAACAAGCTTTAGAAGAAAAAAAACAGATGCTATTTGAAGAAAAAAAATTAATGATGTTTTTTTTTCTGGAATCCGTGCCTAAAACTAAAGAAAAATGTTTTTTATCTTTAATGAGAGAAATGATGAAAAATAAAATCCGTTATTATAAAGATTTAAATATTTGGCGTAAAAAATATTTTTTGTTAAAATTTCTTTACAACAAAGCGTTAAACATCATCGCTTTAGAAAAAAAAATCTTTGTTAAAATTACTGACATGGAGATTTATAACCAACATTTAATTCGTAAACAAGAAAAAGAATTAATTAATCATGAATATCTCCAACAAATTAAAATGCTAGATATTGAATTAAGACAAACAAATGTTGAAAAACATTATGAAATGATTAAAATCGAAAGACGAGAAGAATATGCTAAAAACAAATTAGAATATTTATTTTTACAAAAAAATAAAGAGATACAAAAAAAAATTAACAATTTAGAATTTCAAAGAAAAGTTTTATTTTTAAAGCATAAAGCCCAACATAAAAAACATTTATTAAAGATGCAGTTAAAAATTGAAAAAATTAAAATTACATCTGAATATTATGCTAAAATAATTCAAAACCATAAACAAATACAACGTTTAAAAGAAGATTTAGAACATCTACATGTAAATCAAGAACATAAAATACATTTTGAAAATATGAACTATAAACAACAACAAGAAAATTTATTATTTCGTATGAAAGTTCAACAAATCAAAATAGAAAATATCATAGAAAAAAATTTTATCAATCAAAAAAATAATTTAAAAAAATTAATTTCTTTTATTATTTATCTTAACGAAGCTAATAACCAACAAAATGATTTGATAAACATGATGCAAGATAAATTAAACCATTATTTAAACAATAATAAATCTAAAGTCTTATTTGATGCAGAAGAATTTGAAGAAGTGAGTTCTTTGTTGCAATTTTTTATTGATCAAATTCACGACAAACACTTTGATTCGCATTATCTTTTGCAAAAAGAAATATATCTTTTCGAAGAGTTGTTGATACAAGAAAAAATTGATTTAATCCAGGTTATTTTAGAATATTATGATAAAAATATTTCTTTTATTCGTGATTTAGTTCATAATGTACAATTTAAATATGATAATCCTAATCATAATTTTTTCGCTTTTTTTGATAAAAAAATTAAAATTTCTAATAAACTTTATCAATCATGGAAAGAAAAATTAAATCATTGGCAAAAACAAAAGAAGATCAATAACGACCAAAAAGAAAGCCAAATCAACACTTTACGAAAAATACAAAATAAAATATTACAAAAAAAGAATTTTTATCAAAATAAATTGTTTCAACAAATTATTGCCATTAATCAAACATCCGATAAAAAAACTTTTTTATCCCAAATATCAAATAAATTCAAAACAAAAAAGTTTTGGAATTATTGGTGGTCTTTTTGGAATAATTTAACCTTATTTGTGGATAAATCTCGTCTAAATTATGACGAATTGACCAAATATAATCGTCATATCTTATCTAAGCAAGAAAAAAATAAGCAAAACTTATTATTGATCCATAATAATAAAATTTCTTTATTAACTGATGTTTTTTTAGATATCGCTAAAGACATTCATTTTTCTCAAATTAAAAATATCCGTTTCGCCACCCAAGAAGAAGAAAACAGAATCAAACAAACAATCGAAAAAGAACAACAAGTTATTAATCAACAGCTAGTTCAAATGAAAGAAAAAATTGCTTTAATTCAGGAAAATTTAGATGATACTTTGAAAGAAATAGAGAATACTTTTGTCCAAGAAATGAAGCAATTAGAAGAAGAAAAAAAGCTTTTATTTCAAGATATCTTATCTACTTTTCAAAAAAAATCTGATTTAATGATTAAAAAAATAAAATTATACCCTATACAAAACAAAATAATCAAACAAAAACAAGAAAAGAAAGAAAAAATTATTTTCGACTCTTACGAAAATAGTCAAAAAACCTTTTTACAAAAAAATAACTCTATTTTAAAACAAATTAATAAAATTAATAAAAAAACTGTTCGTTTTAGCAAAAAAAAGCTTTTCCAAGGAAAAATAAAATTATTACTCTTAAAAATTTTATGGAGATTAAAATATCAAAAAGACAAATTAGAATTATATAAAAATCATAAAAAAAATAAAAATAATTCAAAAAAATATTTTAATCAACAAATTTATTTATACCGAGAATTAAATCTCTTATTAGGTATATAAAAAAGTTATTTAAAAAAATATTAAAAGGAAGATGAAGTGGATATTGGATTTCAAATTAGAACTTTAAGATTAAAAAATAAATTAACACAAAAAGAATTGTCTGAAAAAATTAATGTTACTAGTGGTTATATTTCTCAAATTGAAAATAATTTAATTTCTCCTTCTTTAAAAACTTTATTTCCTTTGTTAGAAATTTTTAACGTTTCAGTATCAGATTTTTTTAAACAAGAAAAAAATTTATCATTAATCAATACCAAAGAGGATTTTATTAGTACGCCAAATCATAATTTAAAGCATACTATTTATAATATATTTCCAAAATTAGAAAAAAATAAAATAAAACCTATTATAATAGAAATAGAGTCCCAAGGACAAACAATAATTCAAACAAGAACAATCAATGATGAATTTTGTTATATTTTAGAAGGTGAAGTGGTTTTAGTTTTAAACAAAAAACATTATTTATTAAAAAAAGACGATACTTTTTATTTATCTATTAATGAAGAATATCATTTATTGAACAATTCTTCAGAAAGGGCCAAAATATTAAAAGTAACAGCTTTTTAAAAACAGAGGAAAAAAATGAAAAAAATTATTATAGCAGGCAATTGGAAATTACACAAAAACAAAGATGAATCTTTGAATTATATTTTTCAAGTGAACGACAAAGTACCTAATAAAAATGAAGTAGAAACAATTATTTTTCCACAAATTACTTTATTAGATGTTTTAACACAAATAGAAGGTAAAAATTTAAGAATTGGTGCTCAAAACGTTTTTTATCAAAATGAAGGCGCCTTTACAGGAGAGATTTCTCCCCAAAATATTAAATCTTTAGGCGTTAAATATGTTTTAATCGGACATAGCGAAAGAAGAATCCTTTCTCAAGAAACGGATGAAATAGTTAATTTAAAACTTTTAGCTGTTTTAGAACAAAAAATGCGTTCTGTGGTTTGTTTAGGGGAAAGTTTAGAAGTAAAAGAAAAAAACGAAACTCAAACATATTTAAATAACCAATTAGAAACTATTTTTCAAAATATAGCCAGCGAGTCTTTAAAAAATATTACTTTAGCTTATGAGCCGATTTGGGCCATTAACACTGGTAAAAGTGCTACACCAGAAGATGCTAATTACAACATTGGTCAAATAAGAAAGAAAATCGCTACTATGTATGACGAAGAAGCGGCTCAAAAAGTTAACATTATTTATGGTGGATCCGTTAACGTTTCTAATGTGGAAGCTTTTTTACAACAAAAAGAAATTAACGGTATTTTAGCCGGCAATAGTTCTTTAAAATATGAAAATTTTTTATTTTTTACAGAAATAGCCAAAAAATATACACAAGAATAAAATAAATATTTGTTATTAATTAATTTTTGAGAAAGAAGAAATAATTGCGAAAAGAAGGTTTCAAAAATATGTTGCAACCAAAATGGTTAAAAAATCTGAATTCAGAACAATTAAAAGCAGTTACTTATCCTGATCGTTCTCTTTTTGTTCTAGCAGGTCCAGGCACCGGCAAAACCAAAACACTTACTAATAGAATAGCTTATTTACTGGAACAAAAAAACGTTAAGAGTGAAAATATTTTAGCAATTTCTTTTTCTAATAATGCTGTTAGAGAAATGAAAAAAAATCTAAAAAAAACAGTTAATACTGAATTTTATAATTTGACTATTAAAACTTTTAATGCTTTAAGTACCCAAATTTTAAGAAAATATATTGATAAACTTAATTTCGGAATGGACTCCTCTTTTACTATCATTAGCGCAACTGAAGGACAATCTATTATTAAAGAAAATATGAAAAAATTAGGCATCGATAAAGATTCATATAAAGTATTGGAAATTCAAAATTATATTTCGAAAATTAAAAAACAAATTGCTAAAAAAGAAATTGTTAATAATATCCCGACTAATGAGAAGGATGATCTTTTTTTAAAAAAAGAATATAACGAAATAAATTTTATTTCCCCAGAAATGAAACAAATTTATGATGAGTATTGTCATTTTTTAAAAACTAATAATTTAGTCGATTGTGATGATTTAATTATTTATTCTTTTCAATTATTAAAAAATAACCCTTCAGTAGCTTCTTTTTATCAGCAAAAATTCGCTTATCTTTTGGTAGATGAATTTCAAGATATCGATTTAATTCAATATAAATTAATCCAAATTATCGGCAAAAAGAGTGTTATTTTTTTAGCGGGAGTTCCGAACCAAACAATTTATCGTTTTAAAGATAAAGATGTTATACGCCAAATGTTGTTTGAAAAAGATTTTAACGCTGCTATTCATACTTTAAACGCTAATTATCGATCAACTCAAAATATTTTAAGTAAAGCTAATATGTTAATTGGTCATAATTATGAATCTCAACCAGATCAACCTTTTCAACAAGCACTTCAAAGTGTTTATGATTCTGGTGAAAAAGTAGTTTATAATGATTTTTTAACCGCTAAACAAGAAGCTAAATATATTGCTAAAAAAATTAAAGATTTAATCGAGACAGGTAAATATAATTATAATGATATTTGCATTTTATACCGCATTAATAATTTAGGAATAGATATCGAAAATCATTTTCTTTTAGACAATATCCCTTATTCCATTAAAAACAGTTATTCTTTTTATCAAAAAAAAGAAATTAAAGATATGATCGCATACATTCGTGTTGTTCTTTCTAATAAGCAAAATTTCTTTTTAAAAAGGATCATTAATATACCTAAACGTCAAATAGGCATTAAAACGGTGGAATTTTTAGAAGATATAGCGAAACAACATAATATTTCGTCTTTATTAGAAGCTATTGATTATATCCCACAAGACCACAATAATAAGGCTAAATTTGTTCATTTTAAAAAGACTTTAGAAATGATTCAAGATATTATTTTTAACGATGATACGACCAATTTATCTAATATAATTGAGAAAATAGACGATATTATTGGTTATTCACGCATGTTAAATGAACAAGAAGAAAAATTATCTCATTATAATAATTATGATAAAAAATTAGCCAACCAAGAGAAAAAAGCCAATATCATTCGTCTCCAAGAAATTTTTAGCCATGAAGAAGACTTAAATCATAAAGGTACTTTTTTAGAAAAATTAAGGATTGTGTTAGATAAAATTTCTTTATTTAATGAAGATGAATTGATCAATGATAAAAATAAAGTGGTTCTTTCTACAATCAAAAAAACTAAAGGATTAGAATTTAAAGTAGTTTTTGTTATTGGTTTTGAAGATCAAATATTTATGGAAAATTCATTAGATAAAAAGAATTCTGATTCTCCTCCTCCTTCTGAAACTTTAATCAAAGAAGCCAGAAGTTTAGCTTATCTAGCTATCACAAGAGCGAAAGAATTATTATATATTAGTAGTTCTGGTTCTCGTTTCCTTTTAGGACATCACTTCTTCTTAAAACCAGTCTCTTTTATCAAGGAAATGCAGTTAATTTCTTACTTTAACAACAAAATTGATAAATACTTCGCTAATAAACATTCTTATCGAATAGGCGATAAATTAATCCATCAAACTTTCGGTCAAGGAGTATTGCTTTCTATTAAAAAAAATATTGCTACCATTTCTTTTGACGAAAATCATGGTGTAAAAAAAATATTAATTAGTCATTCCTCTCTAATGAAAAGCGATAATACGGATTTATCATAAAAATTAGATTTACCCATACCAAAAAGATCTTGATAAATGATTATTTCATTTCAAAATATCTTTTAAACTGATTAGAATTAGAATAAAAAAGTGATTACCTTAAAAATTAAACAAATGTATCAAAAAACAAGCTAAATTGTTTTTCCAAAGGAATAAACGGTTTAGCTTGTTTTGTTTTTAAAGGGTTTTTTTATAAGAAAAATTAGATTTATAAAATGAGATTTATTTTAGGTCGATAGTAAGCAAGTTTAATATTTGTCCTCACTGTTTTAATCTTTGTTTATTGTTCATTTATTTATTTTTACTTTCTTTTGCGTAATAACGTAAAAAACCGACAAAAAGTCATTAAAGCGTGAATATATTATCTCGGTTTATGATATAGTAAGATAAAACATAAGAAAAGTTGTATAAGGTTGGCAAAAAGATTGCAAAAAAAACGTATTATAATAGTAACTATGAAAATTATTTTTATAAGAAAGTGGACAAATGAACAAAAGAAAAAATCAAAAAGTAAAATTGACAAAAGAATATCATTTTAAAAATTATTTAGTTTTAATCATTGCTTGGATGACTGTTATTTTAGGTTCTATAACTAGTTTTTACACTTGGCAAGATAAACAAACAGGCTTTGCTGTAATGGATCTTTTTTACTTCTCAAGACAAAGTAATTTATTAGCTTTAATAGTGGTTATTTTGTCTTTTACTCAAATAAAAAAGAAACCCCTTTATCATTATTTAAGTTTTATCACTTTAATTGACCTTTTAATTAATGCGTTATTTTTTAATTACTTTTTAGAAGATAAAAATAAATATTACCCGATCGATCCTAGATATGTTTATTACTTATTTTATTATTTAGAATATATTATTATGCCTATTGTATTTAGTGTTTTTTATGCTAGAAACAAACAAAAAAAATTAAAATGGAAGGAAATATGGCTTGTTGCAATCCATCCTTTAGTTTATTTCGTTATTTACTATTTCGTTAAAAAAAATATCCAAGATATATTTATTTCTCCAGACGATAAAAAACATTTATCACTTATGTTTGCTAAAATTATTTTTGTTTTTTTATTTTTAAGCTCAGGAATGATTTTAATACAGAAAAAAAAGATGAATAAATGTTTAAAAAGTATCTTGTTCTTTTTAATTTTCTTAATTATTTATTTAACGACTTATGGTTTTTACGATTGGAAACACGCACAAGAAGAAATGGTTAATTCTCAGACTGTTGGAGCTTTCATAGCCCCTTTGTCTCCTTTTGCTTCTAAAAAATTAAGTGATATTGTTGATAAAAAGAATTTAAAAGATGGTGGTTATATAATCGAATTAGGTGGTGGTTCTGGCAATGTGACTCAATATATCTTAGAACGTTATGGAAAAGGTCTTGATTTAGTGGTGATTGAATATTCTCCCGCTTTTGTGGAACTTTTGAAACAACGCTTCCCTGAAAAAGATTATCCAAAAGTAAAAATCATCGAAGGAGATGTGGTTAACTTAATCCAACTTTTAAAAAATAACGGTCTTGATATAAATAAAATTAAGGGGATAGTTTCTACCTTGCCTTTAAGCTTATTTAATGAAGAAAAAATGACAAAACTGAATAAAGATTTATCTGACATTATGAAACTTAATAAAGGGATTAATTTTAAAGAATATCGCTTTAAATGTTTATTAAAAGAAATACACCAAATAGAGGGCACTACTTCGGAAAAAAACATACATTTAGTGGATAATTTCATTATACCTATAGATATTTATGCTTTAAAAAGTTAACCCATCCAACGCCTTTTTATAAAATAATTATTTGCCTAAAAGATCTTGCGCTTAATACAAAACATTGTTTCACTCTAAAAGTTTAATTGTTGTTTTAATAAATCAATAATTAAACTTTTTTTCTTTTTAAACGCCATTTATTTCTCAAGGTCTGAATTATTCTGTTTTAATACTATCTGCCTGTCGTAACTGTTATTTTAGGGATCATAAGTAGTTGTTATAACATCAGAAGTCAAAAAGATTTTAAAATAATTGATTTTTTTATTTTTCCAGGCAAAGTAATTTAAAAAGATAAACCTAAAAAAAGGGTTGGTTAAGTAGATAATTTCAATGGATAAATTTTTAAGAAAACTATATTTTAACCTAATTCTATCAAATATATTAGTAAAAGAATGATTCTTTCGCCATAATTCAAGCTATTATTATGATTTTTGAAATTGACTTTGATAAAGGTTATAATAAAAACCTTGTTTAGCTAATAATTCTTGATGCGTTCCTTGTTCGATAATTACACCATTTTCTAAAACTAATATTATATCAGAGTTCACAATTGTAGACAAACGGTGAGCAATAACAAAAGATGTTCTTTCGGAAAATAACTTTTGCATAGATTCTTGTAAAATCATTTCAATTCTAGTATCAATAGTAGAAGTAGCTTCGTCTAAAATTAAAATAGCTGGATTACGTAAAAGAGTGCGCGCTATGGCGATAAGTTGCTTTTCCCCTTGTGATAAATTAGCTGTTTCTTCGTTAATTACTGTTTGATAACCATCTTTTTTAGCCATAATAAAGTCATGAACGTTAGTTTGTTTAGCTGCTTCAATAACTTGTTCATCAGTAGCGTTTAAATTGCCATATCTGATGTTTTCTAAAATAGTGCCGTTAAATAACCAAGAATCTTGCAAAACTATTCCAATAATATCACGTAAATTTTCTTTTTTCAAATCTTGAATATCTACTCCATCAATTTTAATGCTGCCGGAAGTAGCATCATAAAATCTAACTAATAAATTAATTAAAGTAGTTTTACCTGAGCCTGTAGGACCCACAACAGCCACCATTTTATGTTTATCAATCTTTAAATTCATTTTTTTAATAATAGGTTTATCGGCTGAATAATTAAAGGAAACATCAGAAAAATCTACATATCCTTCTACTTTTTCTAAAGTTAAAGCATCAGGATTTTCTTTTTCTTCTGGTTCGCCTAAAAATTGAAAAATTCTTCTACCAGCGGCTCTAGTGGATTGTAAAACTACAAAAATTTGACTTAAATAGTTAATAGGATGAGCTAAACGCCAAACATATTGAATAAAGCCTTGAAATAAACCTAATTGAATGGCTGCAAAACCCATTTTACCTAAGAAATGATTTTCCATTCCCTCTTCACGCATTAACATAATACCAACAATAACCACTAGAGAAACCATAATATAAGTAAAACCACTCACAATCGGCATTACTAAACCAGATATAAAGTTGGATTTAAAAATATTTTGCGTTAATTCTGTGTTAATTTCTTCAAATTCTTGAATAACGTTTTCTTGTTGATTGAATAAAGCGATTTCTTTATGACCGGTATATTTTTCTTGTAAAAAACCTACATATTCGCCTGTTTTTTCATATCTTTGAATGAAAATATTACGGGATTTTTTATTAATAATGAAAATAACGATTAAAGCAGAAGGAATCATTAAAGACACTAATATACCTAATGGCAAATTAGCCCAAAACATCACAATAATAATTAAAATCATGTTAAAAAAAGCACAAATTAAAGAAATAGTGGATTGTTGTAAACCGTTAGCCACCATTTCCACATCATTCGTAATAATGCTCATCACATTTCCGACCGCGTTTTGATCAAAAAAATTAATCGGTAATCTATGAATTTTTTTATGTAAATCTTCACGTAGATCTTTCACAGAACTATGAATAGCAGTTATCAGTAATTTATTATAAATAAATCTACCTATAGTAGCCATTACATATAATAATAAATTCCCTAACAAAGCAATTCCTAGAGTTTGGAGAAAAACTTCTGGCGTCGTTGAATCTTTATCATAATATTCCTTAATGTAATCTATGACATATTTGCCTTCATAAATAACCACAGCCGAACTAGTAAGAGATACTAAAAAAATTAAAAAAATACTGATGTAGATCTTGGCTTTAAATTTTTTTAAATAACTGAATAATTGTTTCACAATAAAACCTCTTTTATTTTTTGTGATATTGCAATGTTTTTGTAAATTTCACATCTTTGTATTAATTCTTTATGCGTACCTATATCAACTACTTTACCATGATCTAAAACAATTATTTTATCAGCGTTTAAAACAGAAGTTAATCTTTGTGCTACTATGATAATAATAGAGTCTTTTCTAAAATGAACAAAGTTTTGTCTAATAGCTAAATCTGTTTGATAATCTAAAGCAGAAAAGGAATCATCAAAAATATAAACATCTGGTGTTTTTAAAAAAGTTCTTGTAATCGAAAGTCTTTGTTTTTGTCCGCCAGAAAAATTGGAACCCAATTCGCTAACAAATTCTTTTAACTGTTTTTCTTTACTTTGAATAAAGTCGTATGATTTAGCCATTTTTGCTTTTTCTAGCATTTCTGATTCATCAGCGTTTTCTTGACCGAAAGATAAATTACTTTCGATAGTGCCTTTAAATAAAATGTTTTTCTGCGAAACAAAGCCGATTTTATCTCTTAAAGTCGTTACATCATAATTTTTAATATCTATATTATTGATTTTAATAGAACCTGATTTAGGATCCATTAAACGAGGTATTAAATTAATTAAAGTACTTTTGCCGGAACCAGTTGAACCTACCACAGCTATTAATTCTGATGTTTTAGCTTTAAAATTAATATTATCTAAAATAGAAAACGAAGAATTAGGGAAATTAAAACTAACATTATCAAATTCTAAATCAGTAATTTTTTCTAATAGTTCTACTTGATGAGGATTATTTTGAACAGAAGGTTCCATCGCCAATAAAGTTTCTATTTTTTTAGAAGAAACCACTGTTTTAGGAAACATCATAAATAAAAATAAGAAATTTAAAATAGAAAATAAAATGTGGTATTGTAAGTTAATAACACTGTATAAATTTCCTATTTTCAAATCATGTTGACCAACTGTTTTCAATAAAAAGGCTCCATAAAAAGCTGTACTTAAAATAGATATATTCAACAATAAATAGAAAAAAGGCTCAATGGATAACATAGAATTAAATAATTTGACAATGATATCCTTATAATTAGAATTCATTTTTTCAAATTTTTCTTCTTCATATTCAGAGCGGTTTAAAGTTTTAATAATTTTAACGCCGGTTATGTTTTCTCGAATATTAGCATTAATATCTTCTAATTGTTTTTGTTGTTTTTTGGATAATTTATAATTTTTAGTCATAACGATAGCTAAAATTATGATAAAAATAGGTACCGCAAAAATAATACTAGTAGAAAGCGGAATAGAAATGTGACAAATTAAGGTTAAACTAATGATTAACATAATCGGCGCCACAATCGCAGATCTATAAAAAGTAGTGATAAAGTTTACTATTTGATCTACATCAGAAGTACTACGATTCATTAACCTAGACACACCTAAACTTTGAGTATCTTCTACTGACAAAGTTTGAATTTTTTTGAAGACATCATTGCTTAAATTGTTAAAAACTAAAGAAGATACTTTAGAGGAACAATAATTAACGATTAAATTCCCTAAAACACCAGAAATAACTAAAAAAATTAAAATTAAAATAACATTGGTAAATGCTTTACCTTCTAAGGTTTTGGTTTTTCCAATAACCATTTCACCTATGACAAAAGGTATTCCGATGTCTCCCAAAGCTATCAAAAAAACCGATAAAATATTTAATAATATTATCTTTTTATATTTAAAAATATATTGAAAAACTAATTTCATATTATTATTACATAATTACTTTCTTAAGATATAATATATTAAAAAAACATATACATTTATTTTTTTAATATATAAATTATAAACTGTATCAATATTTATTTTATCATTTTTTTATTAATCTTTTGTTATAAAAAGCTTGTAAAAAAGCAAAAAAGTAAAAAAGTTAATTAACACTAAAAAAATTTTCATACAAATCTTTGGGATTAATTAACTTTTTTGAAAAATAAAAATGATTATAAAGAGCGATTTTCAGGCATATACATGTTATTTTTTTGCCTTCATGATCTTTAATAGAAACTACAGCTGCACCAGTTGTGATAATAACAGAAGCGATAGAAGCAGAGTTAAGAATTGCTTGTCTGGTTGCTTTAGTAGGGTCTATAATGCCTTTTTGTAATAAATTGACATTAAACACCTTCTTTAACATCAAAACCAGCATTTTTGCTATTTGATAAGTAGGAACCAAATAGGCTTTCTAAAACGATATTAATACCTTTTTGCACATCAACGTTAGAATCAACCAATTTATCTTTTAATTCTTGATAAATTTCTACTAAAGCTTTTCCGACACCAACTACAATACCTTCGGTAATAGCTGCTTGAGTAGCATTTAAAGCCTCCTCAATTCTTAATTTTTTTTCTTTTAATTCGGTTTTGGTTATATCACCCACTTCAATAACCGCTATTCCGCCAGATAATTTATCCAATCTTTCTTTTAAATTTTTTAATTCATATTCATTATTATTGTTGTTAATTTGACTTTCAATCTCTTTAATTCTGTCTTCTAATTGTTGAGTTTTATGAGAACTGATTAAAGCAGTATTATCTTTTTTAATAATAGCTTTATGTATTTTGCCTAAATGTTGAGCGTTAATATTTAAATCTTTAGAAACAAAAGTGGCTTTAGTTAAAACCGCTATATCTTGAAACAATTCTTTTTTGATTATCACCAAATCCAGCTTCTTCCGTCACAACAACATTAAAAACACCGCTTATTTAAGAGAAAAAAATATTCTTTTTAAAAAAATTGATCAATAATTCCATTTACACGTTGAAATTATTTTTTTATCTGTTAAAATTAAACATAGATACAATAATTATAAATAGGTAATTAATGTATATTTATGCATTGTTAAAAATATTATTTTTCCATATTTTGTTTTAATAAAAAATATTATTTTTTATTTTTATATAAATAAAATAACAATGATCAATTTAAGAAATACTAGAATAATCAGTATTTCTTTTAAAGGTTTTTTGATTAAAAAAACCTTTAAAATTCTTGTCTTGTGAATTAAACAAGACCGCAAAAGACCAAAAGGAGGTTATCATCATGAATAAATATGAAGTAATGTATATTTTACAACCTAATTTAGAAGAAAAAAATGTAAAAAAAATTATTGATAACATTAATGGTGTTTTTACAAAAGAGGGTAAAGTTACAGAAATGAAAGAAATGGGATTAAAAGAATTATCTTATCCTATTCAAAAATTCAACAAAGGTTATTATGTTTGGTTATTAGCTGATGCTAACAGCACAGTTGTAGCTGAATTTACTCGTGTAGCTAATATATCTGAAGAAATAATGAGATATATGGCAATTAAATTAGAGGATAATAATTAAAATGATTAATAGAGTAGTTTTAGTAGGTAGAATCACAAAAGATCCAGAATTACGTTTTGTTAACGGTAATATTCCTTTAGTACGCTTTAATTTAGCAGTTAATAGGACTTTTACTAACTCTGAAGGCGTTAGAGAAACTGATTTTATTCGTTGTGTTGTTTGGAACAAACAAGCAGAAAATTTAGCTAAATATATCACTAAAGGTGCTTTAATCGGTATTGAAGGTAAAATTAAAACTAGCATTTTTGACAATGGTACGGATAAAAAGCAATTCACAACAGAAATTCAATGCGATTCTATTCAGTTTTTAGAATCTAGAAAAAACAAAGATAATGAAAGTGATTATTCCCAGAATTCAGCAGCAGAAGACTTTAATATTGATGAAGATGATGGATTCCCTTTTTAATTTAACTAAATAACGATAATGTAAGGAAGTGTTAAAAGATTATGCAATCAGGTAAAAAGAAATTTTTTAAAAAACGTCGTAAAGTATGTTACTTTACTCAAAATAAAGTGACTAGAATCGATTTTAAAGATGTAGAATTATTAAGTAAATTTGTCACTAATAGAGGCAAAATTTTACCAAGTAGAACTACTGGAACATCTGCTAAATGGCAAAGACGTTTAGCAATAGCTATCAAAAGAGCTCGTCACATGGCTTTAATGTCTTTTGTAATACAATAATCATATAAAAAATAAAACAAGTTGATGCTTGTTTTATTTTTTATATTGAGAATTTATTATTTTTACAATTAAAAATAAATTATTTTTCAAAATAAAATTTATGATAGAAAAGTGAGTTTACAAAAAATTATGTTCAAATCATTGAGAAAAAAAAATCTCAATTATAAAAAATACTTCTTAATTATTATTTTAATTTCTGTATTCGTTATTTTAGCTATTTATGATTATAATAACATTAAAGACATAATGGCTGATCCTAAAAAACAATTCGAAGACATAAAAAGCAATATTTTGAAGTTATTTTTTAGCCTTTTAGGTCAAATAATATTTTTATTCGTCCTTTTTAGCATTTATTTTAATTTTAAAAATCATTTAAAAATTAAAAAATTACAAAACAGACTTTACTTATGGTCCAAACTATCTTATTTTGTTAATCAAATCGGCGAAGAAGTTTTTAATGAATTGCCGATAGGCATTATAGTGATCGATTCTTTTTCTAATGAGATGCAATGGATTAATCCTTACGCTGATCAAATCTTTAAAAAACCTACTATCAATACTCCTTTACAAAATTTACACCCCAAAATGAAAGAATTATTAAATTCCAACCAAACAAAAACTATTTTAACTATTGGTGAGGAAATTTTTGATTGTTTATACAATAAAGAATTTAATCTTTTTTATTTGTTTAATGTCACCGAAAGAGAACAAATTAAAAGTCTTTATAGCAAAAAAACACCTGTTTTAGTTTTTTTATCTTTTGATAATATAGAAGATTCTTTAAAAAATTGGGACTTTTCTGAACAATCTCAAATCAAAGCGGAATATTTAAGTGTTTTATCTGATTTTGTAGAATTATATGAAGGTTATTTAAAGCAATTATCAGATGATAAATTTTTATTATTATTAAACCGTCAACAATTAGAAAATATCATGAGTGATAAATTTTCTATCTTAAAAACGATCCGTGATATTTCTAATAAATATAAATTAAAAATCACTCTTTCTATGGGTGTAGCTTGTTATAATTTACCTTATAATAGATTAGCTTCTTACGCTCAAAGCGCGATTGAATTAGCACAAAAAAGAGGTGGAGACCAAGTAGTTGTTAATATTGAAAACCAAAAAATTCAATATTTCGGCGCGACCCAATATTCTTTAAGTACTAATTCCAAAGTGTCTGCTAGAGTGAACTCAGAAATTATCAGAGATCTTTTAAAACAAAATAATAATTGTTTTTTCATGAGTCATATTAATCCTGATCTAGATTCTTTGGGTTCGATGATTGCTTTTTATAAAATAGCTTTATCTATTAATGATAATTACGAACATTATATTATTTTAGACGAAGAAAAGATGGATCAAAATTTTAAAATTATTTATCAAAACTTATTAAAAGAAGAACCAGAATTATCTAAACATATTATCACTACCGCCAAGGCTAAAAATATCATTAATAAAAATTCTTTATTAGTTATTTTAGATACGCAAAGCAAAGAAATCGTTAATAGTCCAGAATTATTGGATTTAACACCTAATACGATCATTATTGATCATCATAGATCTTCTGATGAAATCATCGTTAACACTTTTGCTTATATAGATTCTTCCTCTTCTTCCACTGTAGAGATGTTAATTGAATTAATCTATTTTTTAAACCAAAAAATAGATATTACTCCTTTTGAAGCTAGTGTTATGTATGGTGGAATGGTAATAGATACTAATTATTTTACCTATCGTACTAATTCAAGAACTTTAGAAGCCGCTTCGCAATTAATTTCTATGGGAGCAGAAAGCGATAAAGTAAAATTTTGGTTTAGACAAGAATTTTCTAAAATATTAAAAATGAACCAATTAATTTCTAATATGGAAATTTATATGGATAGATTCGCTATTGTTAAAAATAATGAAATAGTAGAAAATCGTTCCTTTTTGGCGAAAGTAGCTGAAAATGTGTTAAATATTCAAAATATTGAGGCAGCTTTTGTTGTTGGTCGTCTGCAAGAAAAAGAAATAGGTATTAGTGCTAGATCTTATAATAATGTTAACGTTCAAATCATTATGGAACAAATGGGCGGCGGTGGTCATATGAATAGTGCAGCAACTCAAATAGAAGAAAGCAATATTGATATCATTGTAGGAACATTAAAAAATATATTAGCGTTAGAATATAAAGAAGGGGCTAAAAATATGAAAGTAATTTTATTAGAAGATGTGAAAAATAAGGGCAATAAAAATGACATTATCGAAGTTGCTCTAGGTTATGGTAATTTTTTAATTAAAGAAAAAAAGGCTCTTTTAGCTAATGATAAAAACATTAAACAAATAGAAAAAGACAAACAACTAAAAGAACAACAAGATTTGGAACATACTGCTTTAATGAACAAATTAAAAAAAGATATTGATAATAAACAAATTAATTTAAAAATTACTGTTGGTCCAAAAGGAAAAATTTACGGAAAAATCACTATGAAACAAATAGTGGATGAATTTTTTAAAGAATTCAATATTTTAATTAACAAGAAAAAAATTGTTTTAGACAGCGAAATCAATTCTTTAGGAATCTACAAAGCTTCAGTAGTTTTGAAAAAAGATATAACGGCATCTTTTATTATTAATGTAGTGGAAAATAAAAATGAATGAAAATATAAAACTTCCTTATCATTTAGAAGCAGAACAAGCTATTTTAGGTATTATTTTTTTAGAATCTAGTCAAATAGTTAATGTGGTGGAACGTTTAGAACCAGAAGAATTTTTTAATATTAATCATCAATTTATTTTTATGGCGATGATAGAATTATACCAACAATCTCAACAAATTGATTTTTATACCGTCTCACTTACATTAAAAAACAAAAACCAAAAAATAGAAGGTAGCATGAATTATTTAATTAAATTAACTAATATGATTCCTTCTATACATCATCTAGATACTTATATTGATTTGGTCCATGAAACAGCTTTAAAAAGAAACATTATTAAAACAGCTTCCGCTATCGTTCACGAAGGACTTAGCAATCATGATCTTCATCATGAAGAGTTTTTAAATAGTGTGGAAGAAAAAATCTTTCAAATTTCTAAAAATAAAAAAAGTAATAAATTTATCCTCCTAAAAGATCTATTAAGAGAAGTGAGAAAGATCACTGTTGAAAATAAAAGGGATAATAATATTATCGGTTTAAAAACTGGTTATGCTGGTTTAGATGAAATTACTTTAGGTTTAAAACCAGAAGAATTAATCATTTTAGCAGCTAGACCTTCCATGGGTAAAAGTAGTTTAATGATGAATATAGCGGTTAATATTGCTCAAGAAAATAAAAACGGTAAAGCTTCTGTGGCTATTTTCAGTTTAGAGATGTCTAACGAACAATTAGGTTCTAGGATGATAAGTGCTAAAAGCCAAATCTCTCATAAAAACATTCAATTAGGGATATTGCATCAACAACAATTAAAACAAGTTAATTATTCGATCGAAACATTGCAAGATTTAAATTTATATTTCGATGATTCAGCAGCAGCTAATATTTTAGATATTAAGTCTCAATGTAGACAATTAAAAAAACAAGATAAATTGGATATAGTTATTATCGATTACTTGCAATTAATCAGAAAAGCTAATAAAACTAATAATCAAGGTTTTTTCAACCGTCAAGAAGAGGTTTCTGATATTTCTAAGAGTTTAAAGGAAATGGCTAGAGAATTAAAAATACCAGTTTTAGCTTTATCACAACTTTCCCGAGAAGTAGAAAAAAGAGAAGATAAAAGGCCTATTTTATCTGATTTAAGAGATTCTGGTAGTATTGAGCAAGACGCTGATATTGTGATGTTTTTATATCGAAAACATTATTATAACAAAGACAGAAAAGACGTTCCTTTAGCTAATTTAGGTCATACTGAATTAATTATTTCTAAAAACCGTCAAGGAGCGACTGGTACGAAATATTTTAATTTAAATTTAGATTACCTTTTATTTAAAGAAATTGATATAATACCCGAATAATTTTTCTAAATCAACAAGCGACCATCAATAGATATTTTTTTATAAAAGAAATAATCTAGCAAGGAGAAGATAATGTTTGATAAATTAAATTTAATAAAAGAAAATTATTTAAATTTACAAAAAAAAATATCAGATAATTTAGAAAATTTAAAAAACGTTGAACTTTTAAAACAATATCATAAATTACAAACAATTGTTTTTGTTTATGATCAATATTTAAATTTAGAAGAAGAATTAAAAAAAACTGAACAAATCATCAAAAAAGAAGAACCAAAAGATAACGAATTAATTATTTTAGCTAAAGCAGAAAAAGAAGAATTAAAACAACAAATTCAAAATAAACTCCGAGAATTAAAAAAATTATTGTTACCACAAGATGAAGATGACGGAAAAAACGTTATTATGGAAATTAAAGGTGGAATTGGCGGTAGAGAAGCCAACCTTTTTGCTTCAGATTTGTTTCGCACTTATATGAAATACGCAGAAAATAAAAAATGGAAAACAGAAATCATTAATTTCACTCAAACTTTAAAAAACGGAATTAGTTCAGTAGAATTAATGATTTCTGGTAAAAATATTTATTCCTTTTTAAAATATGAATCAGGCGTTCATAGAGTTCAAAGAGTGCCCGAAACAGAAAGTCAAGGAAGAACACATACTTCAACTGTGAAAGTATTAGTGATTCCTGAAACTAAAGATATTGAATTAGATATTAATTGGAATGATATTAGAGTAGATACTTATAATTCTAGTGGTCCAGGTGGTCAATCAGTTAATACTACTAAATCAGCTGTTAGATTGACTCACTTGCCTACAGGTCTAAGTGTTGCTTCTCAAACAGCTAAAAGTCAACATGAAAATAAAGATAAAGCTTTTCAATTATTAAAAAATAGAATCTTTTATCAAATGAAATCTCAACAAGAAAAAGATAAAAATGATGTTAAAAATAATTTAATCGGTAAAGGCGAAAGAAGTGAAAAAATCAGAACTTATGATTATTCCAGTAATAGAGTAACAGATCATAGAATAGGTTTAACACTTCAAAAACTAGATTTATTTATGGAAGGTAAAATAGATTTAGTCATCGAACCTTTAATTGATGAAATGGAAAAACAAAAATTAAAAGAAGAATTTTAAAAAATGACTAAAAAAAATAAAATTATTATTTTCCCTACTGATACTGTTTATGGTATAGGAGCTAAAATCAATGATACAGAAAGTTTAAAAAAGATTTATCAAATTAAAAAAAGAGATCTTAATAAGCCGATAGCTATTTTATTTTATTCGTTAGAACAAGTTAAAAATATAGCTCTTATAGATCTCAAAATTATCAAAATAAGTCTTTTTTTTTGGCCAGGAACTCTTACTTTAATCGTGAATACTACTCCTTCTTTTTATCAATTAACTAAAGAAAAAAAAATAGGAATTAGAATTCCTAATCATAAATTGGCTTTAAAAATATTAAAAGATGAAGGACCTTTAAGAGTGACTTCTGTCAACGACAGCGGCCAACCGCCTTTAAATAATTTTGAAGAAATAGTTAATAAATATCAAAATCAAGTAGATTATATTTACCCTAATAAACAAACAAATTCTAATGTTTCTTCCACAGTTATTGATACAACTACTCCTTCTTGGGAAGTTATTAGAAAAGGCGATGTTTCGTTAGAAATGATTAAACAAGCCCTTATATAAAGATTTTTTTCATAAAAAACATTTCTAAATTAATTTTAGGTTCTAAAACTCCTTTTTTAATTTGATACAATAAATCTAATAAAGATAAAAATAAATTAGTTATTTTTTCTTCGTTTAAGGTTTGACTTTCTTTCATTAAATAATATGTTTTAGTGGGAGGGAATTTTAAAATAAAAGCTATTTCTTTTTGGCTTTTTTTTTTATTTATTAAAGCTTTAACAATAATAAGTTCTTGTATTTTTTTCAAAATTTGATGAATAATTAAAAAAACATCTTTTTTTTGTTTAATCATTTCTTTAAAAATTAAAAAAACATCAATAGGGCTTTTGATATCAATAATAGAATGAATTAAAGAAAAAATATTTTGTTCTTCAGAGTAAACCAATTTATCTATTGATTTCATATCAAAAATAACTCTATCCGAATGATGATATAACTTAATTTTTTTAATTTCTTCATTTAATAAGAATAAATTACCGTTAGTTTTTTGAATTAATTGGGGAATTATTTTTTTTTCTATAAAAAAATTATCTTTTTTAAAAAGATCTGAAACATATGAAATTAAATCTTTTTCAGAAAGATTAATAATTTTTTCTTCGTTAAATTTTTTATTTATTTTGTCTCTAATATGGGCAGGGAAATTATCTTTTTCCGCAGTAATATACATGATAATATTAGGATTAGGTTTTTCAATATAATCAAGCCAAAAAGAGATATCTTTTTGAAGAAATAATAAAGAAATATTTTCAATAAAAATAATTTTTTTATTAAAAAAAAAAGAATTAGTAAATAGTTCTTGTTTTAATTGTTCGATCACTTGTAAACAATTATCACTTTCCAATTTATAATTAATAAATTGATAATTGTTCGTTTGACAATCTTTTTTTAAAAAATCTTTTTTTTGTTCTAAAAAAAATAATTGTGAATAAAATAATAAATTTAAAGAATGCATTTTCGCTTTAAAATCCTTTTGTAAATTTTTTTAATCCAAGTTATTCTTCTTTTTATTAGTCTTTTTAACTGGGGGAATTTTTTTTGTCTTTTTTTTAGCGCGAGGATGAAATTGAAAATAAACCTCTTTTAAACGTTTTTGGCTGATGTGAGTATAAATTTGAGTAGTAGAAATATCTTCATGACCTAAAATATTTTGTAAGGTTCTCAAATCTATACCATTTTCTAACAAATGAGTGGCGAAAGAGTGTCTCAAGGTATGAGGGGAGGATTTAGATGGTAACCCTACTGATTTGATAATCTTTTTGAATATTTTATAACATCCTTGTCTCGATAAACTTTTGCCTTTATTATTTAAAAAAACTAAATTACTTTTTTTATCTTTTAATAAAAATTTATGTGAAAGATCCAAATATTCTTTAATTATTTTTGAAGAATATTTGGAAATAGGAACAACCCTTTCTTTGGAGCCTTTTCCTAAAATAATAATTTGTGATTGTTTAAAATCTAGATTATCTAAAGTTAAATTTAACAGTTCGGTTATTCTCAAACCTGAACCATACATCAATTCAAAAATAGCTTTATTTCTTATTTCGATAATAGAATCATTTTTATTAACTTGTTCTAAAAAAGAAAACACCTCTTCCTTAGATAAAACCGCCGGTAAGGTTTTATCTATTTTAGGTATTTTAAACATTAAAGAAATATCATAATCTATTTTTTTTTCTAATAATAAAAAATGATGAAATTTTTTAATAACGATAATTTTTCTCGCTAAGGTTTTGCTCCCTATGCGTTTATTATTCGCTATATGAGACAAAAAAAAAGAAACATGTTCTTTATTAATTTCTTTAAAATCTTTCAATTTTAATTCATTTTCTATAAAAATTAAATATTGTTTAACATCAGTTAGATAAGATTTAACTGTATTAAAAGATAAAATAATTTCATCCGAAAGATATAATTCAAATTCTTTTAAAATATATTTCATTTTGAAATCATTTTCTTTCTTTAAAAATAAATTATTTAAATTTGGTTTTTAATTTCGTTTTTAGGTTTAGTTTTTTTAATAGCTAAATATATAAAAAGAGTGTTTAAAGGTATTTTAACTAAATTAGTTAAAATAATAGATTCCCATTGGAATTTTCCAGTACCAAAATAAATTAATAAAGTGGAGATAATAGCAATCAAATAATTCAAAATACAAGTGATTAAAGATATATCTTTTTGCTTATAAATGTTTAAATACTTGGAAATGATATCTATTCCACCACTAGAACTGCCTTTTCCAATAAGAATGCCGTAAGTAAGTCCTCCTATTATGGCAACAATCATAACTCTCAATAAAGAAAGACCAAAACCACTATCTTCGGGGAAAAGACCAAAAAAATTTTTAAGTCCCAAATAATTTAGATCATTAATTAAATAAGTTAATGTTATTACAAAAAATAAAATAAAAAAACTATTTAAAAGAGTGGTAATACTAAATTTACGATCTAATTTTGGAAAAGAAATAAAAATTAATAAAATTCCGTTTACAATTCCATAAAAAAAAGCTGCAAAAAAACCAATAAATAAAGGATTTTCAATTTGGAAAATACTTTTTAAAATTTTAGCAATAGCATCACCAATGCCGTGAACTCCTGTTGAATATAAATTAATGTCATATTTACCACTGCTAAAAAAAACATCTAATAAAGAATAAATAAAAGATAATGTCAAAAAAAATGTAAAATTTTTTATATTAATAATTTTTTTTTCTTCTAAACGTTTGCCTGAGTTACTCATGTATCTCCTCATATATACCTCTTTTATCTATTATTATTTTTATTAAAAATTATTCATTTAAAAAGAAATAATTTATTCTTTTCTATTATTTATATTATACCAAAATTAAAATACATTTGTTTTAATTTTGGTATAATATTTTTAAAAATTTTTCTTCAATCTTTGGTTTTTTTATATATTGAAAAGAAAAAAACTAATGTTATGATGAAAATAACTATATTATTTAATAATAAAGACATTCCTAACAATTGATGAGAAGAAAAATGTTTAAAAGAATTTAAAATCAAGAACACAAAACCAATTAAAAACATTTTTAAAAAATTTAAAAATAAAACACTATAAATTCTTTTATAAGATAATAAAAAACTCATTATTAAAAGATTAAAAGCACTTATTAAAGAAGAAAAGAAGTCAAAATATATTAAAGTTTTAAAAATACCTCTAATTTTCTCAATGTTATTATTATTTTTGTTTTTATTTAAAAAATTAAAAACACTTTCCCATTGGAAAAAAATAAATAACAAAGTCATAAAAGAGATAATAATAACGAATGTAATAGTCTTTTTTAAAATTTTAAAAGTCTCATAAAAATTATTTTTTTCAATATTTTTATTAACTAAAAAAGATTGCGTTTCTTCAAAAGAAATTTCTATATTATAAATTATACCAATAAAGAAACTAACCAAACTATAAGTGGCGACCGTTATTACTCCATCAGTATTTTTATTAATGATAGAAAAATTAAGAATAACTTTAGTTAAAATATTACTAATTCTAATAGAAAAAATAGATAAAAACAGTTGAAATAATTTTTTTAAAAAATTTTTATCAAAATAAGCTTTTTTCAAATTAATTCTAAAAAGATTTTTTTTATTAAAAATAATAAAAAGAGAAATCAAAGTTAATAAAAAATCAGATATTAAAGTAGAAAGAGAAACATAAAAGACATATTGTTTTAAAGCTTCTTTAGAAGACGGAAGTTCTCCATCAGGTGTAATACAAACACAAAGAAAATAAGAAATAAATATTTTTAAAAAAAAATTGAATAAATTTAAAAAGAAAACTTTAGAATTATGTTTTTGAATTCTTTCAAAACCTAAAATAATCATATTAATAGTGACAAAAACTAAAGAAGATAAAGAAAGTGAAAAATAACTTTTTCCGTATTCATTTTCAATAAAGTCTTCATTAATATTTAATAATTTTAAAAAAGGTGCTCTTAAATGTATGAAAAAACTTAAAACAAAAATTACAAAGAAAAAAGAAAATACTAAAAAAAAATTAGATAATTTATGCATTTTTTCAAAGTTTTTTAAACTATATTCCCTAGCTATTAAAGAAATTCCGGCAATGCTAATGGAAAAAACAAAAGTAAAAATTATTTTTTTAGCTCCATTGATTTGCGAAAACATACTTATTTCTTTTAAACTAAATTTATTTTTTAAGAAAAATAAATCAATATTATTAGAAATATTGTTAAAAACTAAATAAATCATCATAGGAAAAGAAGAAAATAAAATAAATTTCCATATGTTTGTTTCTTTCATTTTTTGTGTTTTTTCTAAATCATTCATTTAAAAAAATACCCCTACCTTCTGAAGGTATAAGATTTTTTAAAAATTTTTATTATTACCATCCGATACCCAATTTTTTCTTAACTTTTTTTATTTTTTTTTCTGCAATAAAACTGGAGTTTTTTGCTCCTTTTTCAAAAATTTCATCTAAAATAGAGTTTTTATTATAAAAAGCAAATTTCTTTTGAATTTCATCAATTGTTTCCACCACTACATCGGAAACTTTTTCTTTTAAAATTTGATAAGAAGAATTTAAAAAATATTTTTCAGTTTCTTCCATTGATAAATCTTTTAAAGCTGAATAAATGGTTAAAAGGTTTGAAATTCCTGGTTTTTTTTCTACATCATAATAAATTTTTTTATCCGAATCGGTTACAGATCTCATAATTTTTTGTCTAATAACCTTCAAATCTTCTGAAAGAAAAATACAACCTTTATCATTTTGCGGATCAAATTGAAAACTTTTGCTCATTTTTTTAGTTGGTTCGGTTAAAGATTTAATTGTATGACCTATTTTTAAAAATTCAGGAATAACAAAAGTTTCTCCGTACAAACTATTAAAACGATCAGCTAAATCGCGAGTCAATTCTAAATGTTGTTTTTGATCTTGATCAACCGGAACCACATTAGTGTCATAAAGTAAAATGTCTGAAGCCATTAAAAGAGGATAAGTATAATAAGAAGTTCTTATGTTTTGAATAGAATTATTTTTTTTCTGTTCTTTAAATTGGATCATTCGGTTTAATTCACCTAAATAAGAAGTAGACTCCATTATATAACTCAAATAAGTGTGTTGAACAACTTCTGATTGAACAAATAAATTAACCTGAGAAGGTTCTAAACCTGAAGCTAAATAAAGAGCCGCGATATTTTTAATTCTTTTTTTTAATAATGTTGGTTCTTGAAATTTTGTTAAAGCATGTAAATCAGCAATAAAAACATAAAAATCATATTCTTGATTAAATTTTTTTTGAAAATCAACTAACGGTTTAACGAGTCCTAAATAATTGCCTAAAGTTAAATCTCCAGTTGGCTTTATTCCCGTCACTAATCTTTTTTTTGCAATTGACATTTTTATCAACCTTTTTTTAAATTTAATTATTTTTTTAATCGTATATAATTATATTACCTTTTAAAAAGCTTTTTTTATCATTAAATTTATTCTTAAAACATAGAACAAAGAAGAAAAAAAAAGAAAAGAAAAAAGTTAAAATCAGTATTCTAAAAAAAACAGCTGTTTTTCCTCTAATATTGCTCATACCAAATAATGGTTCACCAAATAATTTATCAATTTCTTTGCCTTTATAAAAATGCTGTTCATGACATTGAATATTAGGATAAGGAAAAGAACATTTTTCTCCTCCTTTTTCGCAATCAAGATAAGGAGATAATAACAACAAATAATAAAAAGAGAGGAATAAAATAGGGTGAATAAAAGTTAAAAATATTTTTCTAAAATTATTAAAATTAACTGGAACAAAAAAGAAAAAAAGAATGAAATAAGAAAAAGGTATTAAAACGTGTTGTGAAATACTTAAAGCACACCGAATTCTATCTTCTAAATTATTATCATTATCTCTAATTTGAACAAAATCACTGCTTTCAGTCCAAACTGGATGAAGGAAAAAATTATAAATAAAAGAAGTTAATAAAGCATCTACCATAATAATAATTATCAATAAAGAATGAATTTTTTTATTTTTAATTTTAAGAAATAAAATTAATAAAACCGCAATATTCATTTGACGAGTAAAATATTTTAAATATCTCAAAAAAACTTCTTTATAACAAAAAATTCCCTCTTCTGGTTTATATTTATAAAAAATCAAAATTATATCTGCCAAGATTGTAAATAAAGTTATAAATAAAACAAAATAAAATAATTTTCTCCCTTTAGGGTTCTTTAACATATTTAAAAAGTTAATTTTCTTTTTTTCTATTAATTGATTGGTATTCATTTTGTTTTTTAAATTATAATTCTTCCTTTAATTTGATAATTTGATAAATAATTTTATTTTCGAAATATAAAATTAAAAATTTTTTATGAAAAATGAAAAAATAATATATAATCATTTGAAAAATCAATTTTTATTTTTTATAAAATGTTTTTTTAATAATAAAGCAAATCAATTATACTAATATAATGGCGACAATACCGTCTAAAATATAATGTTGTCCCGATAAATTTGAAAAATAAACCAAGATAGCTAAAAAAATTGAATAAAAAATATTGATTTGGGAAACTTTTTTCATTTTCGCCACGAAAGAGAATAAAACAAAACCAACTATTAGAAACATGAATACTAGGTAATAAAAGATTTCTTTTATATTCCATTCTATAAAGAAAAATTATCATTTCCTTCAAATTGTTCTTTCCATTGATCTATTGCTTCGATTTCCAAAGGCAAAAGAAAAAATAATTGCTTAATCGCCTTTTTATCTAAATATTTATAAATTAAATAAGGAGTTATGCAAGCCCACCATGCAAAAAAACAAAATAAACTATCATCATAAGAGAATAAAAACTATGATATTCGATTTTAATGCATAAATCTAAAATTCTTTTAGTTTCTTCGTTCACAATTTTTCTAGTAAAAACTTGAAAAAAATGAGTTTTATAAATTATTTCCGAAGAAATAAAAGAAATAAAATAAACCAATTGATAAGCAATGATTAAAAATAGTCCACCTAATATAAAATTTTTTAATTTTATTTTTTCTTCTTCTCTTGTTTTAAAATTAATCTTTATATTTTTTAATCTTTATCTTTTTTATTTTTAAAATTTTCCCTTCATAAGAAATTTATTAAAAATAAAATAAAAATTTAACTTTATTATACTACATTTTGTGATTATAAAATAAAGAAAATAATTTAAACTTTAAAAAAGAATTAATTAAAAAAATTTAAAGAAAAATTGCTTTTTTAAATGTGCATAACTTTTTTTAATTTCAAAAAATAAAAAAATCATTTTCACTTATTTTTCATCTTTTTTAAAAAAGTATTTTTCTTCTCTTAAAATATTGAAAATTTAATTCTTTGCACAAAGAAAAACAATTGTGCATAACTCCTTTTTCAATGTGCATAACTTTTCCTTCTTCAATGGAAAAGAATGTTTTTAAAATCTTTTTTTATCTTTTTTAAAAAATATTTTTTGTGCATTCGTTTGTGCATAACTTTTTTAAAATCATTCATTTCATAAATCTTTGCACATTTTTTTATGACAAAAATATTTTCTATTTTTTCACTCTTTCTGAAAATAAAAAGATCATTTTTCAAAAGATGAATTTTATAACTTTTTCCAAAAAAGAAAAAAATTTTACATCATCAAAAAATGTGCATAACTATAAAAAAATGTGCAATTAATAAGCAAAGATTGTGCAATTATTTTTTTTTTATCCTCTAAAAATAGATCTTTTTTTAATTCTTTGCACATTTTTCCTTTTGCTAATTATAATAATAAAATATATTATTTTTTAATTATTTTTAAATTTTTAGAAAAAAATATTTTATTTTTTTCTAAAAATATTTAAATTTAAATTAATAATTTTTTTTATTTAAAATATTAAATTTTATTCATTTTAGATGATAGAATATAAATATATTTTAGTTTTAGAAAATTATTTTATTTTTTAATTTCGAAAAACAAAAAGAAAAATTTTAAACTATTTTTACAAAATTATTTATTATTTATACTTTTTTAAAAAATAAAATAAAAGTGGTGTAAAATGAAAATTATTTTCGATGGACAAGAACAAGGGAATGTTTTCGATTTTGTTGAAAAATTAGGCTTTCCTAAAGAACATGTTAAAAAATTTAATAATGAAGAAGAATTTTTTTTAGTCACTAAAACAGTTAAATTTGGAGAAATTTCTGATGAAATAGAAAAATTTTTAGAAAAAAATTCTCATTTAGCGATCGGAGTGGCCGTTTCTGGAAACAAAAACTATGGTTTTAATTTTGGAAAAGCGGGCGAATTAATTTCTAAAAAATTTAATATACCTTTAATATTAAAATTCGAAGGGAAAGGGTTTTCTGAAGATATAGCTTTTTTACAAAAATGGTTAAAAAACTATAAAAAAGAAAATAAAAAAATGGATAAAAAGATGTATCAAACTAAAAACGATATAAAAGAAATAAAAAAAGCATCTTTCAGTGTTGCTGATAAAAGTAAAATTCCTCAATGGAAAATTTTAAATAACGAAATCATTGATGAAGAAGGAAATATCAAAGATTTAAACAAAGATAAAGAAGCGGTAAAATATTATTTCTTAGAAGAAGTAAATCCTAAATTAAAAAGATTTTCTTCTTTAAAAGAAAAATTAACTTTTTTAACTGAAAATGATTATTATGAAAAAGCTTTTTTAGCTTTATATACTTACGAACAAATAAAAACTGTTTACCAAATAGCTTATGCTAAAAAATTCCGTTTTCCTTCTTTAATGGGGGCTTTTAAATTTTATAATGATTATTCTTTAAAAACTCGCGATAAAAAACATTATTTAGAAACTTATGAAGACCGTTTAGTGGTTAATGCTTTATACCACGCTTCAGGAGATTTTGAGTTAGCGAAAACTTTAATCAAAAATTTAATTCATCAAAACTTTACGCCTGCGACACCGACTTTATTAAATACTGGTCTTAAAAAAAGAGGCGAATTTGTGTCTTGTTTTTTATTAGAAGCAGGTGATTCTTTAAACGATATTGCTCGTATTATGGAGTTTTCGATGCAACTTTCTAAAGTGGGCGGCGGAGTTTCTATTAATTTAACTAATTTAAGAGCAAAAGGTGAAACTATTAAAGGAGTTAATAACGCTTGCAAAGGGGTTATTGGCGTTGCTAAATTGCTTGATCATGGTTTCCGTTATGCCGACCAAATGGGTCAAAGATTAGGGGCTGGAGCAGCTTATTTAAATATTTTCCATGCTGATATTGAAGATTTTTTAAATTCTAAAAAATTAAACGCTGATGAAGATGTACGTTTGAAAACTTTATCTTTAGGAGTAATTATTCCTGATAAAATGATTGAATTAGCGAGAAATAACGAAATGATGGCTCTTTTCTATCCTCATAGTGTTTATTTAGAATATGCACTTAATTTCGCTGATATCAGCATCGAGATGGGCAAATGGTACGATATTTTAGTTAAAAATCCTAATGTGAAAAAAAGATATGTTAATCCTCGTAATTTATTAGAATTAATCGCTCAACTGCAAGGCGAATCTGGTTATCCTTACATTATGTTCGCTGATAATGTGAATAATAAAAATACTTCTGCGGATAAAATTAAATTTTCTAATTTATGTACCGAAATTCTTCAACCTTCCATCACCTCCCATTACGCTCCTTATAATGAAAGAAAAGATGATAAAGTAGGGATGGATATTTCTTGTAATTTATCTTCTGGTCATATGGGAAATATGATTCAAAATAACGCTATTAAAGAAACCGTTTTTTCCTCTATGGAAATTATGAACTCCGTCGCTTTAAAAACTAATATCGGTTATGTTCCTGGAGTAGCGAAAGCGAACCGTCTTAACCGTAGTGTTGGTTTTGGTATCATGGGTCATCACGGTTATATCGCCGAACAATTGATTACTTATGGTAGTGAAGAAAATTTAGAATTAATCGATGTTTTCTTTAACGCTGTTAATTACTACTCTTTATTACATTCTAATATGAAAGCTAAACAAACTGGAGAGAAGTTTTATCAATTTGAAAAATCAACTTATGCGGACGGAAAATATTTTGCTGATAAAAAAGCTATTTATCCTACTTTAAATAAGGTTAAAAAAATATTTGAGGGAATCTATTTGCCAACTGATAAAGACTGGTTAGAATTAAAAGAAAACGTGATTAAACATGGTTTATATAACTCACATAGATTAGCTGTAGCTCCCAATGGATCCATTGGTTATATTATGTCTGCTACCCCATCTTTAACTCCTATTAAACAATTAGTAGAAGAAAGAACTTATGGCAATTCTAAAACTTATTTTCCCGCTCCTTCTTTAGCGGAAGTATCCTTTATGTATGAAACAGCTTATAAAATGGATAATTATAAAATAATTGATGTTATCGCTATGGCTCAAAAACATATCGATCAAGGGATTTCTTTTGAATTATGTATTACTTCCGAGATAAATACTAGAGAATTACAAAAATATTATTTATACGCTCATCATAAAGGTATCAAAACCCTTTATTATACTAGAACTCAAAAATTAAAAGTTAACGCATGTGAAGCTTGCGGAGTTTAAGTTTGAAAAAAGTTTATTCAATAAATAAAAAAAATTTTAATTTTTAAAAAATAATTCGAAAGGCGAGTTTAAATGGAAGAAAAAGAACTACCAGAACAACAAATTTGGGATCAAATTTTAAAAGATTTGTCTCTTATTTATAGTAAAGAAGTTTTTGAAGAAACTTTTTCTAATATTAAAACTCCATATAAAATAGAAGATGGAATTATTTTTATTTTAGTTGAAAACGATTTTATAAAAAATAAAATTGTTTATATTTATTTAAAAAAAATTGAAGAATTATCGAAAAAATATTCTAAAAAAAAAATAACTTTCAATTTTATCACTAAGGAAGAAATTAAAAAAGAAAAAGAAGAAGAAATTCAAGAAAAAAGAATAAATTTTAATAGTTATCATTTGGGAAAATTAGAAGCTGATTATAAATTTGATAATTTTGTTGTTGGTCCGAGTAATATTTTCGCCTTTAAAATGGCTAAACAAATCGCTGAAGCGAAAGTCGTACAAACGAATCCTTTATATATTTTTGGTTCAGTGGGTTTAGGAAAAACTCATCTTATGCAAGCGATTGGTAATTATATTTTTGATAAACATCCTCATAAAAAGATTTTATACGTTAAAGCTGATGGTTTTATTGAAGATTTTACTAATCAATTAAGAAAAGATAAAATGGAAGATTTCAATAATAAATACCGTAATATTGATGTTCTTTTGGTAGATGATATTCAAATAATGGCTGACGCTAAAAGAACTCAAATGGAATTTTTTAAACTTTTTGATTATCTTAATTTGAATAAAAAACAAATCATTATTACCAGCGATAAACCCATTCCTGAATTGAATAAAATTATGGAAAGATTGACTAATCGTTTTAAAGCAGGATTAATAGTAGATATTAAAAAACCTGATTCTAAACATCGTTTAGAAATTTTAAAGAAAAAAATATTTGAGATTGAAGGCGCCAACACCAAAATAAAAAAAGAAATTTTAGAATTTATTTCTTCATGTTTTGGCGATAACATAAGGGAAATGGAAGGAGCTTTGTTAAGACTTTTAAATTATACTCAAATTTATGGGTTAGAAATTAATTTAAAAAACGTAACAGAAGCTCTAGATCCTTTATTAAAAAATAAAAAAACTCTTTCCAAAGAAGAGATAGACGCTAAAAAAATAAAAAATATAGTTAGTGAATTTTATAATATCAGTGTACGCGATTTAATTAGTGGTAAAAAACATAATAAATTCTCTCTACCTCGTCATATCGCTATTTATTTAATTAAAAAAATAAACAATGCTTCTTATGAAATAATTGGTCTACACTTTAATAAAAGACATCATTCTACTATTTTAAAAGCTTACAGAAAAATAGAGAAAAAAATCAAAGAAAATGAAGAATTGAAAAAAACTGTTGAACTTATTATAGAAAAAATAAATATTTAAAATTAATTTTAAAGAAAAGAAATATAAAATATGAATTTTGAAATAAAAAAAGAAGTTTTATTGCATTTTTTACTCCAAATTCAAAAAATACTTCCTACAAAAACTTTTTTCCCAGTTTATTATAATATTAAAATAGAAATTCAAGAAAATGTTTTGTTTTTAGAAGTCATTAACATGAATATAGCAGCAAGATTAGAAATAAAAGATGAAAGTTTAAAAGTTAAAAAAACCGGTTTTTTAATTGTAATTGGAAAGTATTTTATTGATATTATTAAAAAAATTGACTCACCTCTTATCAAGATTTCTTCTATGGATAATAAGTTATTAGTTATCAAAACTTTACCTTCTTCGGAATATAAATTAAAAATGATGAATTTTAATGATTTCCCTTCTATTGATTTCGCTTTTAATTTTGAAAAATTTTTCCTTTTAAAAAGTGATTTTTTAAAGAAATTAATTAAAGAAGCTGTTATTGTAACTTCTAAGGACAAACAAAAAATTATTTTAACAGGAGTTAATTTAATTTATAAAAAACCTTTTTTAACCGCTTTATCTACTGATTCTTTTCGCATAAGTCAAAAAAGAATAGAATTGAATTTAGATTATCCTGATTTTAATATTGTTGTTCCTAGTAAAAGTTTAGAAGAAATGAATAAACTTTTAGAACAACAAAAAGATGAAAGTGTTAAAATAGTCATTAACGAACAAAAGCTTTTTTTATGTTCTGAATCTTTATTTTTTCAAACAATTCTTTTTCAAGGCAATTTCCCTTTGATGCAACAAATTAAAGAAGAAAATTTTTCTTCTTTTGTTAAATTAAAAAAAGAAGATTTAACTAAAACATTAGAAAGATTATCCTTATTTTTACCTAAAGAAGAAAATATTTTCAATAATATTGTTCATTTAAATATTGATCAAAATAAAAAAATAGAAATTTTTTCCGGAAGTGAAGAAATAGGAAACGCATCAGAAGAAATTTTACTTTTAGAAGACAAGGTCGAAGAAAATATCAAAACAGCCTTTAATGTGAAGCATTTAGAAGAAATTTTAAAAGTTTTCCCCACTAAAGAAATAAAAATTCATTTTGATAATTCGGCCAAACCTTTTATTATTTCTAGCGAAGAAGATAAAACACTTTTATATTTAATTTTACCATTTTTATAAAATAATTGTTTTTAATGTAAAAACAATTATTTTTTTACTTTTTGACAATTATTTATTCAAAAAAATTAAAGAAAGAGAGGAAGAAGAAAGATGGAAAATTTAAAAAAAGAAGATTTAGAAATTTATGAATTAATAAAAAAAGAAACTCAAAGACAAGAAGAACATATAGAGTTAATTGCTTCAGAAAATTGCGTTTCTGAAGCCGTTTTGGAAGCTCAAGGGAGTGTTTTAACTAATAAATATTCTGAAGGTTATCCGCAAAAAAGATATTATCATGGTTGTGATTATGTTGATGAAATTGAAAACATAGCGATTGAAAGAGTTAAAAAATTATTTAAAGTTAAATATGCTAATGTTCAACCTCATTCAGGTTCACAAGCTAATATGGCTGTTTTTCAATCTTTATTAAAACCTAATGATACTATTTTAGGGATGTCGTTAAATGCTGGTGGTCATTTAACTCATGGTTCAAAAGTTAGTTTTTCTGGTAATTTTTTAAAATCATTTAGTTATGGCGTTTCACCAGACAACGAAATAATTGATTACGAAGAAGTTAGAAGAATAGCTCATAAAACCAAACCTAAATTAATTATTGCCGGAGCTTCTGCTTATTCTAGAACTATTGATTTTCAAGAATTTAGAAAAATAGCTGATGAAGTTAATGCTTATTTAATGGTAGATATGGCGCATATTGCTGGTTTAGTGGCGGCCGACTTACATCCTTCTCCTTTTTTAGCTAATGCTGATATTGTCACTTCTACTACTCATAAAACTTTAAGAGGGCCAAGAGGAGGAATAATTTTAACTAATAATGAAGAAATAATTAAAAAAATTAATAAAGGTGTTTTCCCGGGCATTCAAGGAGGTCCTTTAATGCATGTCATCGCCGCTAAAGCGGTTGCCTTCAAAGAATCTTTAAAAGATGATTTTATTGTTTATCAACAACAAATAGTTAAAAATGCAAAAGCTTTAGCCAATGCTTTAAAAGAATTAGGTTATCGTTTGGTTAGTCAAACAACTGATAATCATTTAATGCTTATTGATTTGAAGCATAAAAGCCTTTTATTAAATGGTAAATTAGCAGCAGATGCCCTTAATAAGGCTAATATAACTGTTAATAAAAATTCTATTCCTTTTGATAAAGAAAAAATTTCTTTAACTAGCGGAATCAGAATAGGAACGCCGGCTATGACGACAAGAGGATTAAAAGAAAAAGATTTTGTTCAAATTGCTCATTTAATTGACCGAGTTTTAAATAATTATGCAAATGAAGAAGTTTTGAAAGAAGTTAAAAAAGAAGTATTGACGATAACAAAAAAATTCCCTTTAAAGAAAAATTAAATTTTTATTATTTTTTTAATAAAATATTTTGAAAAATGTTTTTTTAATGTTAAAATTAAAGGTGATAAATATTAAAAAGTTAATTCATAATTTAATTTTTTAATAAAATAAAAAGGGGATTTTATTTATGAAAAATAAATTACAACAACCCGAGTTTTATGAAATAGAAGTGTCTTGTGCTACTTGCAAGACAACACATAAAATAGGTACAACAGTTAAAACTATGAAAATTGAAACTTGTTCCAATTGTCATTCTTTTTATACTGATTCACAAGTTTTTGTAACTGTCGCTGGACAAGTGGATAAGTTTCGCAAACGTTATGGTTATGATCAAAAAAAAGACGATAATAAACAACAAATAGAGGAATAATTTTTAACATAGAAAGGTTTTATAAAAAATGATTTTAGATCAAGAAGGATTTATTGAAGTCATTTGTGGACCGATGTTTTCCGGAAAGACGACAGAATTGATTAAACGTATTGAAACATTGAATTCATTGAAAAAAAATTTTTTAGTTTTCAAACCTTCAATTGACAATCGTTATTCTCTCAAAAGCGAATTAGTAACTCACGATTTAAAAAGCATTCCTTCTTTGTTAGTTAATAAAAGTTCAGAAATTTTAGATATTCTTAAAGAAAATGAAAACATTGAATATTTAATCATAGATGAAATTCAATTTTTTGATAAAGATATAGAAAAAATTTTAAACAATTTATCTTATAAAGGTATGAAAATTATTATCGCTGGTTTAGAATTGGATTATCGCGGAGAACCATTCGGTTCCATGCCATATTTATTATCAATATCTGATAAAGCAACTAAGTTAAAATCTTTTTGTTTTAATTGTGGCAAAGTGGCAACAAGAACACAAAGAATATTTGCTAACGAAAAAGAAAATGATGAAGAACAACCTATTATTTTAATAGGCGGTAATAATTATCATGAATCTTGTTGTCGTAAATGTCATAATTTTTAAAAAACTTTATTTTAAAAATTAATGTAAGGAATTTAATGTATAATTGAATATAGAAGAAAAGCATTTTTTCTTTATGAAAGAAGCTTTTAAAGAAGCTAAAAAAGCTTTTTTAAAAGATGAAGTTCCTGTTGGCGCTGTTGCTGTTATGAATGATAAAATAATATCAAGAGCTCACAATAATATAGAAAAAAGTAAATTATTTTATGGTCATGCTGAATTTTTACTTTTAATGAAATTAAATAAAAAATTAAAAAATTATCGAATGGATGAAGTAATTATTTATATCACTTTGGAACCTTGTCTTATGTGTGCTGGTGCTTTAATTCAATCTCGGATTCAAACAATATATTATAGTACTTTCAATCCAAAATCATATTTTTTTAAAAAATTATTTTTTCTTTTGGAAGAAAAAAAACATAAACAAAATAATTTTATTAAATTAGAATTATTAGAAAAAGAAAATGAACATATTTTAAAAAAATTTTTTTACAATTTAAGAAAGAAATAATTTTTATATTTTATTTAAAAATCTTCTTAAAAATCATCATTCAATGTAAAGATAATGAATCTGGTCAGGTCTTGATTGAAGCATCCATAAGTTTAATTTCATGTGAGTGATGATTTTTAAGAAGATTTTTTTATAATTGAAAATAAACTAATAAAAAGGAATCTATTTGATTATGAATTTATTTACAAACAAAAACAAAATTCAGATTTTACCTTTTGTTTTTAATTCCGTTGAAGGAAATGCTTTTCGTGAAGAAAATTGTTTTTTTAACGATCAAGAAAAAAAAATTGAGTTTTTTTATTTAAAACAAAGTAAATATAATTCTTTTTTTTTAAACATGAATCAATATGTCGTTTGGACTTATTTAAATGGCGTTTTTAGAGTTTTGATTCATGAAGAATATTATGATAAATTCAACGCTTTATATCAAAAAGAAATTAATTCTTTTTATATGAAGTTTATTTGTGAATTGTTAAATAAACGCGCAAACATAATTAAAAAAAATTTTTTGTCTTTAGGAATATGTTTGGCCACTTCTCTTGTTTTATCTACTTTAGTTAAATTATTAATTTCAAATTTAAATGGTTATAAATTTTTTATGTTATTCGCTTTACCGATTATTTTATTTTTAATCATTTTTATGTTTTTTATGAAAAAAAGCGATAAGAAATTCCAATTGGATAAAAAAAAATTATTTATCCAATTTATTCAAGAATCTGAAAATTTTTTAGGCAAAGAAGAATTAGAAAACATTTTAACACAACATAGACTTTACAAACATGTTGTAGAAAAAGAATAAAAATTATTTTTATGAAAAAATTTTTAAAAAAAGGAGGTTAACAGAAAATGAATTACGAAGCTATCGTTATTGGTGGCGGGCATGCGGGCGTAGAAGCCGCTTTAGCCTTATCTAAAAAACATAAAACTTTATTAATTACAGGCAATTTAGAACAAATCGCCACTCTTCCTTGTAACCCTTCTATCGGCGGACCAGCCAAAGGCGTCGTTGTAAGAGAGATTGAAGCTTTAGGCGGTATTATGGGAAAAGCAGCCGATTTATCGCAAATTCAAATGAAAATGTTAAATACTTCCAAAGGACCCGCTGTAAGAAGTTTAAGAGCTCAAATTGATAAAGTAAAATATCCTAAAGTAGTTATTAAAATGTTAAAAGAAGCTGATAATTTAACTTTATTAGAAGGTTTAGTGGAAGAATTAATTATTGAAAAACGACAAGTTAAAGGGGTTAAATTGCAGGATGGAACACTTATTTATAGTGAAGTTGTTGTTATGACGACAGGAACTTATTTATCCAGTAAAGTTTTGATGGGAAAATCAAAAACCAACTCGGGCCCTAATAATGAACCAACCACTTATGGCATTAGCAAACAATTGAAAGAACATGGTTTTGAAGTTATTCGTTTGAAAACGGGTACTCCGCCTAGAATTCAAAAAGATAGCATTGATTATACTAAAGCTAAAATGCAATTTGGCGATGGCATTTTACAAACTTTCAGTTCTCCTTCAGTTATTGACGATTTAGGAATTCAAGAACCTTGTTATTTGCTTCACACTAACGAACAAACTCACGAATTAATACAACAAAATTTATATGAATCGGCGATGTATGATGGTCAAATAGAAGGAACGGGTCCGCGTTATTGCCCTTCTATAGAAGATAAAGTAGTGCGTTTTTGTGATAAAAAACAACATCAAATTTTTATTGAACCAGAAAGTTTAGAATCTGATGAAATGTATTTACAAGGTCTTTCTACAAGTATGCCTAAAGAAATACAACATAAAATTTTAAAAACTATTCCTGCTTTAGAAAATGCTAAAATAGTTAGATATGCTTATGCTATTGAATATGATGCGTTTAATCCTAACCAATTAAAACATACTTTAGAAACTAAAAAAATAAATAATTTATTTTTTGCTGGTCAAATTAACGGTACTAGCGGTTATGAAGAAGCGGCTTGTCAAGGTTTAATGGCTGGAATTAACGCTAGTTTAAAACTGCAAAATAAAGACGGTTTGGTTTTAAACAGAAATGAAGCTTACATTGGCGTTTTAATTGATGATTTGATCAATAAAGGAACCAAAGAACCTTATCGTTTATTGACTTCAAGAGCAGAATTTCGTTTATTATTAAGACATGATAACGCTGACTTAAGATTAACTCATTATGGTTTTGAATTAGGCTTAGTGGATGAAAAAACTTATAAAAATGTAGAAAAAAAACGTCTAGAAGTAGACATGTTAAAAGAAAAATTACAAGCAACTTTTTTTGAAGTTAATGAAAAGAATTTAAATTATTTAAAAGAACATGACTCTTCTTTAATTACGGAAAAAGCGAGTTTATATAAATTATTAAAAAGAACAGAATTAAATACAAATATTTTGAAATTTGTTTTTGACCAACAATATACACCAGAAGTTTTAGAACAAGTTGAAATTCAAGTTAAATACGAAAATTACATTTTAAAAGCCGAAAAAGAAACTCAAAAACTTCTTCAATTAGAAACCAAAAAAATTCCTATTGATATTGATTATTCAGTAATTCACAATTTATCTAAAGAAGCTAAAGAAAAATTAACAACAATTAAACCTTATAATTTAGGCCAAGCATCCAGAATTTTAGGCGTTAATCCGGTTGATATTTCTATTTTATTAGTTTTTTTACAAAGGACTCAAAATTTTGTTTAATCAAATATTAAAAGACACATTTAATTTAAACAAATTACAATTAGAACGATTTAAAATATATTATTCTTTTTTAATAGAATACAACGAAAAAACCAATTTAACCGCTTTATCGAGTGAAAAAGACGTTTATTTAAAACATTTTTATGATTCTTTATTGATTTCTCAAAATATTGATTTGAATAAAATTGATACTTTAAGCGATTTAGGTACAGGAGCCGGTTTTCCCAGTATTCCTTTAAAAATTTTATTCCCTCATTTGAAAATTTTTTTAATTGATTCTTCTTTAAAAAAAATTAATTTCTTAGAATCATTAGTTAAAAAACTGAATTTAACTGATGTATTTTTATTTCATCAAAGGATTGAACAACACGATAAACAATATGATTTAGTGATCGCTAGAGCTTTAGGAAAATTAAAATTAATTTTCAAATTAGCTTCTCCTCTTATTAAAAAAAAGGGTTATTTTATAGCAATGAAAGGACCTAATTACGAGGCAGAATTGAAACATCTTAAAATGACGAAAATAAAATTAAAACAAAAATTCTTTTTAGAATTACCGGAAGAATTAGGTAAAAGAGTTAATTTATTATTTCAAAAAATAAATTAACTCTTTTTATATATCAAATTTTAAAAATGTAATTCTTTTGGGGAAATTTATTGTTTATTGATAATTTTCTCCATTTGTGGGAAATATTTTTTCAACGGCGAAGAAAAGAAAAAATCCATCGTTACTTTTTAAAGTTAATGATGGATTTTATTATTTAATCGACAAACGATTATTCATTTTTTTAAAAAACAGTTACTCGACGTTTTTCAGTGTAAATGGCTTGGTTTATATTTTCTGTTTTGGTAGGCTCAATGTCTTTTGCTTCTAACTTTTTAATTAAGTCTTTAATAACATCTTCTTTATTTAAAATAAAATTAAAAGCGAATGCGTTCCAAAATTCCCATCCATTGCGTTCTAAAACTCTTTGACGGTTTAAATCATGATCATCTTGTTCGGCACTTTGTAATCTATCGCCGTGACAATCAATAGCTAAACGGTTATCATTATCCCCTTCAACCACTAAATCAATTCGGTAAGAACCGACTTTAACTTGAGGAAGAACACGGTAACCTAAATCAACTAAAATATCATAAATTTGACGTTCAAAATCTGTTTCACAAAGAGTTCTTAAATTTTTAATTTTTTTCTCTTCTTGACTAAAAGGCAAACTAAAATGTTTAATAATTCCACGTCTTAAGACGTCTTTATTGCTGAGTTGATTCTCATTCATTTCTATACTGCGGACTAAATACATACGATCACGAGCACGAGAAGCAGCAACATTGAAACGTTGATAAGCATCTTCTTTAGTCAAAGGCATTGGTTTTTTACCGTTAGGAAGGAAAGAAACTACTAAAGAAAGGAAAATAATATTTCTTTCTTCACCTTGGAAAGTTCTAGCATTCCCACATTTAATAGCATGGCGTTCTAAAAGATCATTAGGCAATTCTCTTTCTAGCATATCGTAAATATAATGTTCTTGACGATCACCTTTTAAAGTAACAACCCCAATAGTTTTATCTTTCATCGTAGGATCGGCACAAATTTTTTTAATCTCATCCACAATATAACGAGCTTCTGCTTTATTAATTTCTTGTTTTTCATCTTCACAAACTCCATCTGTCACTAAAACATCGATTAGTGGAGGATCAAGGCGTTCAGATTTTTTCGGCAGACGCATTGGTTGGATTTCATTATGGTAAAATTCTCTATTAGAATATTCAATAATAGGAGAAACGGAACGGAAATGTTCTTTTAACATAATTTTTTCATGAGCGAAAACTACTTGAAATAATTCATAAATAGAAGAACCTGAGCTTAAATGTCCTTGATAACGTTTGACTTGATTTTTGAGGAAACGTTGGGATAAAATTTGTGTTTTACTTACATCAGAAATATCATGAGGACCAACCTGTTTATCATCACCAACAATTAAAATCTTATCAGCTCTTAAAAAAGCCGCTAAAGCAGATAAATCAGATTGAGAAGCTTCATCGATAATTACTAAATCAAAATTACCTATTTGAGAAGGTAAAACTTCAGAAATTTTATCATGAGGCATAATCCAACAAGGAATAGCGTTAGATTCTAAAATATTAGTTAAAGCTTGACGCGCTTGACGTCTATGAATAGGAGCTTTTTTACCAGTTCCTTTTCCTATTTTAGCGATATGAGTGATAAAAGATTGTAAAGCCGATTCCATATCAGGAGTACTTTTGCGAGAGACTTGTAACCAAGTTTTTTTAGACACTATTTTCTTATAAACTTTTTCCAAATCAATAATTTTTTGTTTTCTCTTTGCTTCCATTTTGTTTAAATAGTCGCGAGTTTGCAAATTATTCAGATGAACTTCAAGTTGTTTTAACCACCAAATTTCATCCCAATCATTAGGTAAAAGATTATCGGAAGAAGAACTTAGAGGAGGTTTATTTCTTAAATCATCAGCCCATAAAGGAGCTCCTGATTTTTCAATCAATTCAGAAACTGTTTTAATGGTTTCAAAATTTTCTTTTAAAGCGTCTAAATTTTTGATTTCTTTTAAAAAGGATTCTGTTTCTTTTTTTAAGCTTTTAAAGTTTATTTCTGGATTTCCACATTTTTCTTCAATTAAATTTTGGACATTTTCAAATAATTCAGCAGAAGATATTGAAAAAACATCCTTGATTTTATTTTTCTGTTTATAAGCATCTCTAATACTATGAAATTCAATATTTTTTTGTAAACCGTTTTTCAATTGAGTTAATAAATCAAGCCTATTAGGAATTTGCTTTATTTCTGGAAATTTAGGCAATAATTCAGAAACTAATTTGATTATTTCTGCGTCTCTAACATCTTTTTCAATTAAATATTGATAATGATCAGACACTTTTTTCAAATGCGAAATATGTTTAGGGTTGAAAGTGCTTGGATCAGAATTATCATAGTTCACTAATTCATCACTTAATAATAAATTAGAAGCTAAACCGTTTTGCCAAATGATAATTAAATTTCTCATTTTTTTTCTTAAACGGAAATATTTTTGAACATGTTTCCAATCTTCTTTATTTTCAGGTCTGTTAGAAATAATGACAATTGAAGACAATTTTTCTTTTTCCGCTTTTTTGCCAAAACTAAATAAACCAAAAGCACTTTTACCTGAAGCTTTTTTATTAATAGCCCTCATCATTTCAGAATCTAATTCTAAATTAGCGAAACTAGCGACAGGTCTTGTTAAAAAATCTTGTTGTTGAGTTACTGCTTCTTGAATCTCTTTATAAAAAACGGCAAATTCTTTTAAAGGTAAGTCGTGTCTAGATTTTTTTAAAGTATTTTTAATGGAATCGTGCCAAGCAAATTTTTTCTCACCATCAATTAAGGATTGGTTTAATTTTATTTGGTATTTTGCCATTTCCAGAAGGTGTTGAACTTTTTCTAAAATTTTATCATTTTTAAATTCTAAAGAAAAAATTTTATTCTCTTTTATTTCTTTTTTTATGGAGTTGTAAGTAATAATATTTGTGTGAATTTCCATTAAATTTTCTACTAAATCAGGCTCAATTGCAGGTATTTCTATATTTAAATAAGAAATTTTTTCGCCCACTTTAAGACGAGCTTTTTTTAGTTCAGCAATATCTTCTGATTGGAATAAAGGAGTATTTGTTAATTTTAATTCATCTTTAAACCATTCAATTTTATGAAACTTTTTAACTAATGTTTTTGAAGCATCTAAAGGTTTGATAGGAGGGCGAGATTGTTCCGGTAAAAAAACAATTAAATCAAAATTACGTTGAAAAAATTCTTTGATCTTTTGTTCAATATGAGCTAATTCATTTTGGATGAAATCTATTTCTTTTTCTAAAGAGGAAATATCTTTTTCAAATTTATCTTCATCAATAGAGTTGATTTGGTCTTTAATAACTGAAACATTATGTTCCAATTGTTTTAAATCTTCTTGTTCGCTTGATAAAAAACTAACTGCTAAAGGTCGTATTTCTGGAAGTAATTTATCTCTTAAAATGTTAAGAGCGGTTTTTTTCATAGATGTGACTAAAACTCTTTTGCCTAAAGTTAAATAATGAGAAAGAATATTAGCGATTGTATGGGTTTTACCAGTTCCAGGCGGTCCTTGAACTACTAATCCTTCATAACTTTCTAACTTTTGAATGATTTTAAATTGTTCTTCGTTAGAAGCCATAGTGAAAAATAAATCTTTCACAGGAACAGCCTCAGGATCTTCGTTAGAAGGGTAATGAATTTCTAAGCTTCTAAATTCTGGCATTTTAATTTTTTTACGGGAATCTGATTGTTCTTCAAGAATAGATAAAATTCCTTTCGGAATATCAGGTAAATTTCTTGTAGCTACTTGAAATTGACTTTGAAAACGTTCTAAATCTTGAATTAAAAATTTATTATCACGTGGACGAATGAAAACCACCCAATTATCAGTAATTTTTAATTCTTCCGTTATTGGTAATAAAGTGCGATCATTATTCCCTTGTGGTTTATATTCCCCTTGCGGATCAAGATGAGAAGCTGCTATTTTAAGAATAGAATCAAAAGTTTTAGGATTATAAGGAGAAAAAACCACATTTCTACCTTCTTGAGAAACTAATGAAGATTTTTTCCAAGCCGTTTCAATAGCGGAAATACCAGGATTTTGAATAAAAGTGTAAATATCTAACTCTAATTGAGGCTCTCTAAGAGGCATTAATTCCATAGAATTAGTTCTTTCGTTCATATGGATTTCTAAAGCGTGACTAATTAAAGGATAACGAATTTTGGATTTTTTACCATCTGAATTCCATAAAACTATTCCTACTCCTAAAACCAATTCACGATGAGAATCATCTTGATTGCTTCTAAATTCTTGTTCTAATTTATATAATTTTTTATATAATTGTCTTGTTTTGCTAATTTCGGCTTCTTTTTCAGCCCAAACTTTCCAAGTATTTTGGTAATAATTTTCAAAATCAGTTTGAAGAGATTGATTTAAAGGTAAAAATTCTTTTAGAAAAACAAAACCTTTTTCATTTTCTTCATTAAAATTTGTTGTTATAGGGAAGCCTGATTCTTTGAGTTCTGATTTTTTGACTTTATTTTTTAAAAAAGGTAAAATTCTATAATCATCAGAAATATTTAACCATAATTTTAATAAAGGATTTTTAGTAATTTGAGGAGCAACAGGAGGAGCGAAACGTTCTATTGTTATCCAAACATCTCCTTCTTTCGCTTTAGGATTCATATACACCCCTGGCAAAGCTAAGAGAGTATTCTCATGATAATACCATTCATGACTTTCGACATCAATTATAATTTTATCACGTATTTTTTTAGTTTCTTTTGTGAAATCCAATAACGACAAAAGACGTTTGTATTCTATGTTCATATAAAATTTTCTTTCTTTGAAGTTTAAGAAGAAGTGAGATGAGATATTTAAATAAATAATAAAATATTAGAAAATTAAATATTTTTAAAAAATAGAGTTTTTTAAAAAAATTAAGATATAATAAAATTAATATATTATTATTTAATTATAATCAAAACAGCTTAAAAAGTCAATTTTTTTTATCCATTAAATAAAATATTAATTAAAGGAAATAAATAAAATTATTAAATAATATGTATATTTTAAGTTATAAAATTTTATATAATAAAAATGTATAAGTAAAAATATTTTTGATTAAATTTAAGGAGAAAAAAACATCATGTCCAAAAAAATACCTGTAGGTGTGTCTGGAAGACACGTTCATTTAACGCAAAAAACATTAGATATTTTGTTTGGTAGCGAAAATTATCAATTAACTGTTTTTAAAAATTTAAAACAAGTGGGTCAATACGCTGCTGAAGAAAAGATCGATGTTATGAGTCCTGAAGGCAAATTAATTACAGGCGTACGTATTGTTGGTCCAGTTAGAAATGTTGATCAAGTGGAAATTAGTCAAAGCGATAATTTAAGATATAAATTTAAAGCCCCTGTAAGAAGTTCCGGAGATATTAAAAATTCTGATAAAGCCACTTTAATTGGCCCAAAAGGACAAGTAGATATCGCTGAAGGGGTTATTTTATCAGACAGACATATTCATTTTTCTGAAGAAGAAGCTAAAGAGTATGGCATTGTAGATAAAGAAATGGTAAATGTTAAAATAGACGGCATTAAACCAGGCGTTTTAGAAGATGTTTTGTGTCGTGTACATAAAGATTACAGATTAGAATGTCATTTAGATACTGACGATGCTAGCGCGTTTTTATTAAAAAGCGGCGATTCAGTAACTTTAATTAAGAAATAATTGGATTTATAACTTTTTTAAATAAGGTTATTTGGTCAAAATTAACCAATCATCGAAAATATAATAATTATGATCAAAATATTTTTTATTCCATATTTCTCAAAAATAACATTTTTTGGATAAAAAAGAAAGAGTCATATGTATAATGTGTAAAAAAAATAATTTTAAAGAGCCGGAAAAATTCCATAGACCAGAAGTTTTTAGAGATCCAATTTATGGTTATATTTATTTAGATTATCTTTTCTTAGAAAGGTTGATTAATACTAAAGTTTTTCAACGATTAAGACGCATTAAACAATTAAGTTTTGTTAATGTAGTTTTTCATGGCGCGGAACATTCACGTTTTTCTCATAGTTTAGGAGTTTATGAGTTGTCAAGAAGGTTTTTAGAAACTCATAAATTTCAACTATCAGAAGAAATTTTTTCTTTAAGAAACAAATTAATTTTATTGACCTCTTCTTTACTGCACGATATCGGTCATGGAGCTTATTCTCATATGTTTGAACGCATTTTTAAAACTAATCATGAAGAAAAAACTGCTCAAATTATCGTTCATAATGAAGAAATAAGAGCTATTTTAGATTCCATAGATCAAGATTTTAAAAAAGATGTAGCTTCGGTTATTAAAAAAGAAAAAGATAACGAATTTCAATTGATTCAACAACTTTTAACAAGTCAATTAGATTTTGATCGTTTAGACTATTTAAAAAGAGATTCGTTTTTTTCAGGCGTTTCTTACGGACATATCGATACTGATCGTTTGATTAGAATTATTGATATAGAAAAAAATGATATAGAAAAACGTGAACAAAAATATCAAATAGTTTTTAGAAAAAACGGTATTTCCGCGATTGAAAACTATTTAATCAATCGTTATCACATGTATAGACAAGTTTATTATCATCCAAAAATAAAAGGTTATTCCATCATTTTAGAAAAAATTTTCATTAGAATAAAAAAATTAATTTCTGAAAATTATTTTTTTGATAGTGATGTTATCGTTCTTTTGAAAGAGTTTTTAGATCAAAAACAAGATTTAAATAAAAGTTTAGAAACATATTTAAAAATAGATGATTTTTACGTTAATTCTTTAATTGTTCGCTTACAAGATGATAAAGACGTTATTTTAGTGAATTTATGTCAAGATTTTTTAAACCGTAGCGTATGGAAATATAAAGAAAATAACGATAAGAATAAAGAAATTATAAATAAAATTAAAAAACATTATGGCGTTAATGGCGAATATTACACTTTTGAAGATAATTCTATTACACAAGATGCTTATAGAGAAGATGATGACAATATTGGCGAACAAATTTTTATTTCGTCCCATACTTCATCGAATAATCAAATTCAGCCATTAAGTCGAGAATCAACCATTATTAGTAGTCTAATGGATGGTGTTATGCAAAAAGAAAACCGTAATTTTTTTTATTATAGAGAGTATTCAGATAAAAAAGAATGAAACCAAAACACATAATTAAAAAACAATACGGTCAAAATTTTTTAAATGACGTTAATTTATTGACTTATATAGTGGAAAAAGCTGGCTTAGATAATCAAAATGTTGTGGAAATAGGTCCCGGAAAAGGCGCTTTAACTAAATTAATCATTACCAAGGCAAAAAAAGTTGTGGCTTATGAAATAGACGCTTCTTTAAAACCTTTTTTACAATTTGATTCTCATTTCGATATTAATATTATTTACGATGATTTTTTAAAAAGAAATTTAGAACAAGATTTTCAAACTTCTTTTCAAGAAGAGGATATTGTTTTAATTGGTAATTTACCTTATAATATTACTTCTCCTATATTATTTAAAATTTTATTTTTGCCGCAAATAAAAACTTTCACTACTATGGTACAAAAAGAAGTAGCTTTACGTCTTTTATCTAAACCACACAATACTACTTATAATTCTATAAGTGTTATTTTTCAGTCTTTAATGGTAATTAGTAAAATTAAAGATGTGAAAAATACTATGTTTTTTCCTAAACCGAAAGTAGATAGTACAGTTTTAAAATTCGAAAGAATCTCTTTAGAAGCAACAGAAAAAGCTTTTATAGAAAAGAAGTTTTTTACCTTTGTTAAAACTTCTTTTCGACAAAAAAGAAAAAAATTATTAAATAATCTACATTCTTATTTTAAAATTTCTAAAAAGGAATTAATGCCTTTTTTTGAAAAAAATCAACTTTCTTTAGATATAAGAGCAGAACAAATAGGAATTGCACAATTTCAACAAATAGCGATCTCTTTTTTTGATTTTTTTGTTTTATAAAGAAAAATTTCTCACTTTAATTTGAAAAATAAAATAATAAACTCTCAATATTTTTTATAATTATGTTAAAATAGATTTATAGTTTAATTAATTAGATTTATTTTAAAATAAAATATAAGAGTTAGGGGAACAATATAAATGCAAGTTACCGATGTTAGAATCAAATTACATAAGGGTGAAAACAGATTAAGAGGTGTTGCTTCTGTTGCTTTTGACAATGCCTTTGTTGTTCATTATATTAAAATTATCGAAGGAGAAAGAGGTATTTTTATTGCAATGCCTAGTATTAAAACCAATTCTGATGTTAAAAAACCTAATTATATCGATATAGCTCATCCTATCAATGTTGAAACAAGAACTATGATTGAAAACGCCATCATAGAAACTTATAAAGAGATAGTTGAAAGAGCAAGATTAAATGAAGAAAAAAAACAAGCTCAATTAGAAGAAGATTCACAAACTGAAACTGAAACACAAACAAATGAAGAAGATTCTTCAGAAGAATAAATTTAATAGAAAATAAAGAATGAAAAAAATATTTTTTTGTTGAAATAGAGGTTCATAATAAGTTGACTCATAGTATGGAAAATTACAATAATATATATAACAACCAAGAACAAACCCATAAAAATCAAAAAAAATATTTTTTTCTTTTTATTTGTGGTTTGTTATTGTATGCTTTATTTTTTTTACCTATCAATTTTGCTGGCGTTTTGGATAACCACAAAAATTATAAATTACCACTTCAATATGCCTTAACAACCCTTATTTTGTTTTTTACAGGTTGTCATGTTATTATAGAAGGTTTTGTAGAAACTTATCAAGATACAAAAGAAAATAAAAAATTTACTCCAAATGTTCATATTTTAATGACTTTAGGCGCTTTAGGGGCGATTTATTTACAAAATTTTAACGAAGCAATTTTATTGATTATTATTTTCGCTACTGCTAATTTTTTAGAAGAATATATTGAAAATAAAAACCAAAAAGAAATCAAAAATCTTTTAAAAATGGCTCCTACTCAAGCAAGATTGTTAAAAGAAAACGGTGAATTTGAATTAATAGAAGTAGAAAAATTAAAAATAGGCGATAAAGTTATCGTCTTAAACGGAGATCAAATTCCTTCTGATGGTATTATTATTTCTGGAACTTCTTCTATTGACGAATCCAGCATTACGGGAGAAAGTATTCCCGTTGATAAGCAAATAGGCGATAAAGTTTTTGGTAGCAATATTAATGGCAATAATACTTTAATTGTTGAAATTATCGCTACAGTAGAAAATAATATTTTTACCAAAATTATTCAATTATCTTATCAAATGAAAAATAATATGTCTAAAAGAGCTACTTTAATTAACAAATTAGAACCTTTATATGTAAAAGCGATAATGTTAATTTCTGTCGGTATTTTATTATTTAGTCAAATAATACATTATTATTTTGACCCTTCTATTCATTATTTCGAATTTACACATATTTTTAATAAAAGTATGGTCTTTTTAACTGTAGCTTCCCCTTGTGCTTTGGTCGCTTCTGATGTCCCTGCTACTTTTGCTTCTATTTCTCATTTAGCTAAAAATGGTATTTTATTGAAAAATGGTAATTCTTTAAGTAATTTATCCAACATTAAAGCTATTGTTTTTGATAAAACAGGAACTTTAACTACCGGTAAAGCTACAGTCAAAGAAATTTTTTTCCATTCGGAAATAGAAGAAAAAGATAAAATAGATTATTTAACTATTTTATCTAAAATGGAGCAAAAATCTAACCATCCTTTAGCTTTTGTTATCAATAAATATTTAAGTCAAAATTTTACATTAAATAATATTCCTGAAATGCAAGTTGATAATTTAATTGGCGTTGGTTTAGAATCTTTTCATGAAGGTCGTCAATATAAAATAGCTAAATACAACTCTTTCCCTCAAGTTTCTGAAGAAATAGAACTAAAAACTAAATATCTTTTAGAAAAAGGCAATACAGTACTTTATTTTAGTGATAATGGCAAAATACTTATGGTAATAGCTATTTTGGATGTATTACGTCCTGAAGCTGAACAGATGGTGAATTACTTTAATGAGAATAACATTCATACAATCATGTTGACAGGCGATAATGAAAAAACCGCTATGGTAATAGGAAAAAAATTAAACGTTGATTATGTTTTAGCTGATTGTTTGCCAGAAGATAAATCTAATAAAATAATCGAAATTAAAAGCGAATACGATATGGTAGCCATGGTAGGTGACGGAATCAACGACGCTCCTGCTTTAGCTAATTCTGATGTGGGTATTACCATGCAAGAAGGCACTGATGTAACTATCGATATTGCTGATATGGTTTTAATGAAAAATAATTTAAATAAAATAACTTACGCTCATAAAGTTTCTAAGAAATTAAATAGTATAATATTTCAAAACATTATATTTTCTATTGGGGTTATCGTTATTTTATCTGTAACTAATTTTATCGCTGATATTAAATTACCTTGGGCTGTTTTTTTACACGAAATTAGTACTATTTTAGTCCTTGTAAACTCTTTAAGAATACTAACCAACATTAAAGAAAAAGACCAATTTTTCCCTTTTCCGATTAACTAAATAAACTAAATATTGATTATAAAAAAAACCACTATATCTTTTTTAGTGGTTTTTAACTTATATAATAGTTTTTGTTTTTTTACATAAATGTTTTAATATTATAAAAAGCTATTCTATGCAGAAAAAGAGTGATATTATGTTTAAAAAACAAGATAAAAAGTTCCGATTGAACATCATTTTAAAAAAGGTTGATCCTAATACAGTTAAGATTGTTGTTTTTAAAAATTTAGCTCGTAAAACTCATTTTAAAGCTGATTCTAATATACTTTTTGTGAATCCTAATGTTTTAAAAATGGTAGAACAGTTTTTACAAGAAAAAAAGTTAAAACAAAACCAAAAGACTAAAGAGAATAATGATTAATCAACTCTTTTAATTATTTTAACAATTCCCCCTTAATGAAAAAACTTCTCTCACGTTTCAACACAGAAAGAAAAAAGACTACTTGGAATCAAGTAGTCTTTTTTTCACCTTTAATTCAAGTTTTTGTTAACTTGAAAGAGTAGGTGATAAGTGAATAAAGTTGTTTTTCTATTTAAATAAAATTTAATCAAAAGGAGATTTAAATGTCTAGAAAAAGAAGTTATCGCAAATCGTTTCGTAGAAATAAATTAACATTAGGTAGTTTTTGTATGTATTGGCTTTTACCTGTTTTAGGTGTTGTTATTCCTGTTGCTATTTTTTTAGCTCATAAGGGTTATGTTTCTATTGCTAAATAAAAAGAATTTTAAATAAAAAGGAGAAATAATAATGACTTTAAGACAATTATTAACACTTATCGCTTTAAGCGGAATATGTGTGTTTATCTTGTATAAATTTGGTTTTATTGTGCCTGATAGTTCTAAAGTAACATGGTTGAAATAAATTAAGTTTTTTATAAGCAATATTTGAAAATATTGCTTATTTTAATAAAGGAGTTTATAGTGAGAAATAATAATTTATTAGATAATTTTATTTGTTTGTTTATAGGTTCTATTATTGGTATTTTTGTATATGTTAATTTTTTTATTACAAATAAAGTAATTCCAATAAATTAATGAAAGGTTAAAGGAAGAAAAAATGATTAACAAAGTTATTTTAGTAGGTAGAATTACTAAAGATCCAGAATTAAATTTTATTAACGGCAATATTCCTTTAGTGCGCTTTATTTTAGTGGTGAATAGGAATTTTACTAATAATGAAGGCGATAAAGAAGCTGATTTTATTCGTTGTACTGTTTGGAATAAACAAGCAGAAAATTTATTTAAATTTGTTACTAAAGGGTCTTTAATTGGTGTTGAGGGAAGAATTAAAGTTAATGTTATTAATAAAAATCAAGAAGAAACCAAATTTATAACAGAAATTCAATGCCAATCTATTCAATATTTAGAATTTAAAAAAGACAATAAGGAAAAGGAATAATTAAACGGAAATGCAACAAATAATTATTAATATTTTTAATTTTATAATTTTTTTATTAGGGATTGGTTTTTTTTATTTTATTGCTTCATTGTTGGAGATAAATTTAATTAAAAAATATAAAAAATATGGTCATACAGTGATAGATTTAATACATGGCGGATATAAAATTAAACAATTAAAAGACGTTGGGTTTACAGCTAAAGAATTTAAAGATGCTGGTTTTTTAGCTTATCATTTAAAAGATGGTGGCTATACAATTGAAGAATTAGAAGATGCTGGATTTACAATTGAAGACTTAAGAGCTGCTGGATTTAATATATAATTTTTGAATTTATTTTAGAAAGGATTGTTTTAAATGGAAATTAATAATTTAATAGAGTCTAAAAAATTTATTTCTTTAATTTCTCTTTTTTTTGGTATTTTTATTTATTGGTTTTACTTATACATTAAAGAGTTACAAAAGAAATATGAATTTAGCGATGAGTTAAGAGAAGTTGTTAATCATTATATGAAAAACGGAGCCATTACTGTAAGAGAATATGGCGCTTTAATTAGAATAGTTGCTCAAATGGGTAATTATTTAGGTATTTATCGTGAACATGTGCAAAGAATGATTAAAGAATTTAATGAAAATGGTGGTCTTAATTTTGCGGAAGGTGTTTTTGCTGAAGCAGAAAATAATGCAGATAATAAAGAAAAACCATTTAATAATGATACAGAACGATTGTTAAAAGAAAATTTAAGGTTAAAACAACAATTAAATAATATAAAAACTCCTTTAATTATAGAGAATAATGAAAATAATTTTTAATTTATCTGTTTTAAAATATTTATTAGTTATTTTTAATTTAAAAGATTTATTTTATTTGTTTTATAATTTTTTTTATAGTGTGTTTTTTACTAAAACAGCTTTTTTCTTTGGTTATGAAGTAGGTTGGAATATTAATTTTCTTAATGTATTTAATTTTATTAAAATGATTTTTATTTTTATATGGGAAAAATTAATTTTTTAATTTATCCTTTAAAATTATTTAGTTCTTTATTTAGTTTTTTAATAGATATTTTAAATTTTTTTAAAGATATTTTTAGCTCTATTATAGGTTATATTAAAAGTAATGTTTCTTCTCTTACTGGTCAAAAATTAATGAACCCTGATGAAGGTTTATGGGAAAAATTAAAAGAAATTTTTAAAATTATTTTTACTGTTACTGTTGGCGGTAGTGTTATTTATTTTTTCAAAGAAATGCAAACCTTTCTTTTAAATTCTTTTATTAAAATAGGAGATTTATTATTTAAAATTGTTTTAAGAATTTTAGATATTATGGCTATTGTTCTTAAAATTTGGTTATTGTTATTAAAAAAAGTTATAATTATATTAGGTTTTATTTTTTCTTTTTTAATGAATATTATATTTTTATGGGTTTATGAAGAAAATGAACCATCAAAAGCTGCTGGGGTTACAGTTATAAATTCTACTTATCAAGTAATGGGTATTAAAAGACCTTGGAATATAATCCCTTTTATTGTTATCGCAACATTATTATTTTTACTTTTTTGGTTTAGTAGTAATATTAAACAAAAAGCCAAAGAATTCAATATTGCTTTACCAGTTAAAGAACCAGCAAAAGTTATAGAAACCCCTAAGAAAACAGCTAAAGAATTAAAAGATGATGGTTATACAATTAAAGAAATGAAAGAGGCTGGTTGTACCGCTAAAGAATTAAAAAACCTTGGTTATACAGCTCAAGAATTAAAAAATGTTGGTTATATACCTAAACAATTAAAAGATGCTGGTTGTACAGCTTCAGAATTAAAAAACCTTGGTTATACAATTACAGATTTAAAAAATGTTGGTTGTACAGCTTCAGAATTAAAAAACCTTGGTTATACACTTAGAGATTTTAAATATGCTGGTTATACATATGATGAAGTAAATACTTCATTTTTACTTAAAGATTTAAGAGCTGCTGGGTTTTAATATATAATTAAATATATTTATTAAGGGACTTATTATTTAAAATTGTTTTAAGAATTTTAGATATTATGGCTATTATTCTTAAAATTTGGTTATTGTTATTAAAAAAAGTTATAATTATATTAGGTTTTGTTTGTTCTTTTTTAATGAATGTTATATGTTTGTGGGTTTATGAAGAAATAATGAATGAATAAATTTTAAATTATTTAAAAATAGAATAGGAGAATTTTAATTATGGGTACTTTTGAATGGAAAGGTAGACATTGGAAAATAATTCCTTTTATTATTACTACTGCAACATTATTATTTTTTGTTTTTTGGATTGCTAGTGTTGCTTATAAATATCATTTAGAAACTGAAAAAAGACGTGAATTACAACAAGTAGATATTGCAAAAAAAGCCAAAGAATTAAATAGTGCTTTACATGAGGAAAATGCGAATTTAAAACAAGAAAATGAACGTTTAAAAAGCGCTCCTTTTGAATTTATAAGAAATACTGGTGAAAAAGAATATTATAATTTATTTACTCATAAATTAGTTAAAAAGATTGATTTAGATGGTAATATTTATGAATATGATAAAAATAATGGTCTTCTTTTATTAAAAAAAACAGATAAAGATAATACTATTGAAGAATATGGTTCTCATGGTAAATTAATTAAAAAAACTTTATCTGATGGCGTATGGATGGAATATAATCCTGTTAACGAAAAATTAATAAAACGTCAAAATATTGATTGTTCTATTGAAGAATTTGATGATAATGAAGAAAAATTCAAAGAAACAGATAAAAATGGTAATATTAAATATTTCAAAACTCAAATTTATAAAAAATTTGGAGATTTGAAAAAAAGAATAACTGTTTTAAATTTCATTATAGATCGAATTTTAGATTTAGATTTAGAAGATTTTGGATATATATCTAAAGAAATAAGAAATCTTAATGTTCAAAATACCAGTTTTACAGCTAAACAATTAAGAGATCTTGGATTTACAGCTGAAGAATTAAAAGATGCTGGGTATACAGCTGAAGAATTAAAAGACGTTGGGTTTATAGTTAGATAATTATTATATTTCATTAATCAATACACATCCGTTTATCATTCTTAACACGTTAAATAAACTTTTATTTTAGGGCGAATGTATAAAAACAAGTCTTTAGACGATTTTTTTATATGTGAGGCCTAAAATAAAAGTTTATAGTGTCAAATGGTTGGTAGATGGATGGATGGATGAAAAGAATTAAATTAAAAATATAAATAAATATTTTATAGCTCGATATGGTAATTGATTCATTTGATAAAGGTATTACCATAGGTTATACCCCTATCTTTATATCATGGCTGTGCATCTCCCTTTTCTTTTAGATCTGTGTTTGCTGATTCTGTTTTTTTTATCCTCACAAAATGGTAAAACTTTCTTTTAAGAGAGCTTGGTAGCTTCATCCGTTTGTCAATCCTCACACGTTAAATAAACTTTTATTTTGTTTTGAACGTATAAAAATGAGTTTTTTTTAACGAAATTTTTATATGTGATAAACAAAAAATAAAAGTTTATAGTGTGAATAGGATTGACAAATACGGATTAATGAAGCTAACCAAGCGACTTTCGATATTAAAAACAATTTTTTTAAAAAAAATATAATTAAGGAATATGAAAATGTTATTAAATTTAAACACTTATACTATGGATAAAAAAGATGTTAAATTTTCTTTTCATGCTCAAAAAACATTTGATTTAATTAACGAAAAATTAACTAATAATACATTTTTGAGTAATTTTGAAAAAGAACAAATTATAAAACATTATGAGAATAATTTATTTTTTTTCAAAACTACTGATTACGGTACAGGTTGTTTTTCCAAATTTTTTAGTTTACATTTATATCGTCTTTTATCAGTTATGCAAGAAAATAGAATTAAAAATTTATACGAAATAAAAGCGGCTTTTATTAATCATGAATTAAATTTAAACGGCATTAATAAAATAACTACTTATTATGATCAAAATTTAGGCAAATATGTTAATAATGATGATAATGACAATCTTGTTTTATTATATGAACAAGCTAAAAAACAATTTAAAATTAGAAATAAAGAAGAAATATTAATTTTTTTAGAAAAAACATATTTAGATAAAAATGTTATTTTACCTAAAGATGTTTTAAAACAGTTATCTAAGGATGATAAAAAATTACAAAAATTTTATGAGGAAACTTGTTTTATCATGGAAAAGGATAAAAATGGCAATTCTTTTTCGAAAATTCCTCTTAATTTAGCCAGCAAAATAGAAGATATTAGAAGAAATCTGAAACAATCTAAAACAAATGCTCGTTTTAAAGCTATTTATAATTTTGCTGCTGAACAAAAAATTAGTTGGTTAACGCTTACTTTACTACATCATAATGCTAATGGTTCTTTATCTAAAGAAGTTAAAAATTATGATCAAACACATCAATTAGTTAAAAAATTTATTAACAAATTACGTTATGAATATCGACATTTTTTACATCAAAAAGGTTTTAAAAAAGATAAGATTATTAAATCTTTAAAGCAATTGAAATATTTTATTGCTTCACAAATACAAACTAAAAATAATAGAAATGTATGGCATTTTCATATTATGTTTAATATTGATTTATTAAAATTTTTTGGTTTTACCAATGAAATGATGTGTCAAAAAAAAGGTTTAATAAATAATTCAGAATTTTTAGAAAATAACCAATATTATGAAAAACATCAACATAGATATAATGATAAAAATGGTTGGAAAAAAGTTAAAAGTAAAAATTTAATTATTCCCAATGTTTTTAAATTATGGGCTGATATCGTTAATAATGAAAAAGGTTTATCTAATTTAAAAAGATTAAATCCTCGTTCTCAAAATTTACAAGTTTTTAAAAGTAATACCAAAATTAAATTAGAAATAAATGAATGTCAATTGAAACAAAGTGTTTGTAAAGAAGATATTTCATCTATTATTTCTAAATATGTTACTAAATATGCTGAGTATGTCGGCAATGATAAAGAAATTAAAAAAATGCTTTTACAAAAGAAAAATTATTTAACAGGTAAACGTTTGTTTCACTTTTCTAAAAGTTGTCAAAAATTACCTATTACTAAAACTTTAAAAATTTTACCTTTTGATTTGCAACATCCTAAATATCAATTAACTAATTTATATCTTAGTAATATTTTAAATTTTGACCAACAACATATGTTTTTTAAAATATTAAGAAATAATATTTTAGATATTAATGATAATTTATTTAAAGATAATAATAAACATTTACAAGAATTTAATAACAATAAATGTTTTATTGAATATAAAAATAAATATATGTCCCAATATATTAAACAAAAAGGACAATTATCATTTTTTTATGGCATCATATTTTATGAAAAAAAATTATTCGATAATTATCTTAATAGTCCAAAATATTTTAAAACATGTAATTTAATTAATAAATATTTTAATCTAACCAAATTACAAATAAAACAACCTTTTAAAAATAATTTAGATAAAAAAGTACGATTTACTCATTTTAACAATTATATTAATCCTTTATATCAATATTTAAATTAATAATTTTTAATATTCAATATCAAGGCAGTTTTAATAAAAAAATACCCTTCTTTAAAAGGGTTTTTTGTGTTGGTTTAATTTGTTTTTTTGCAATTAATTGTTTAAATAACTATAAAATAATATATAATATAGATATAAATAGAGAAAAAAATTATTACTTAATGTATATTTCCCGCAACCAAAAAATAAATAATTTTAACTTTCTTTCGAACTTATCACCTACTCTATACTTGAAAAAGGTTAATCAGCAAAGATTGCTCATATTATAAGCGCATATCTTCAAAACCATTTTTTTTAATATCTTTATAAAATTTAAAATAAAAATAATAAGTAACCGAAAAGAGAAGGATTGTGTTCGCTGTTAAATTGGCAAAATGATATCCTTTCCAAGAATTATCTGCATTTTCATATGTATTCCAAGGTGATGAAAGGCTAAATCCTAAAATACTGATGAAAGAAATTCTTAAAAACACTCTTAATAAAGCGAAAAACATATCAATACGAGGTTTTTTAAAAGGGATCATACTTCTAATCATTATTCCTTGAGTAATAACTGTATAAAAGCCAGAAATAGAAGCGATCATGATGCCTAGTTGAAATTGTTTTTCTCTTTCCCCTTGCAACCTATCTTTGAAACCTTTGATTAAAGTGTATATGTTTGTGCCAAAAAAACCAAAAATAAAGGTGAAAACAAAACCCAAAATCATATTTAATAATAAAGTTTTTTTAATTGTTTCAAAAGCTCTTTTTAGGTTTTTATTTGCTAGATTAGCCGAAATAATAGATAATTGAGTCTCTTCTAAAGCAAAGCCAAAATTCAAACCGATGGCCGATATGCCATCACCTATTTGAACCGTGCTTAAACTTCCACTTGGATAAATTTTCCAACTGATAATAAGTACAATTAGCCTTCCGCTTTCATAAATTAGCCTTCCGCCCAAAATAGGTGAAGCTAATTTTAAAATATTTTTCAATATATTAGTTTTATTGTTATCCACTTGTTCGCTGTCTGTCAATTCGTCTTGATCTCTTTTTAAAGAAATAACAAAGAAAAATACTAGAAAAATAGTTACTAAAAAACTGGATAAAGCGGTAGAAACTCCTAACCAATAAGGATCTTTCTTATCAAAAACATAAACGAATAATAAATTGATAGATACTTTGAAAACAATAAACAAAGCGTTGGAAAGATAAATAGTTTTAATATTCCCTTTTACTCGTTCTAATCCTAATAAGACCGTATTAACAGCCATTAAAACTCCTGAAATAATTAAAAAAATATAATATTTATGAACTGTTTTAAAAACTTCTTCTTCCATGCCGGAAAGGATTTTATGTAAAATAGGACTGCCGATTATGACAGCTATTAAAGCGATGCCAAAAGTAATACCTATAATAGAAAAAAGAGTGGTTTTAATCATTTTTTGAGCAGTTTTATAATTCTTTTTAGCGTATTCTTTACCTATTAAAACTATGCTTGCTGTAACTAAAGATAAACCTATAAAAGAAAACATATTTTGAACACTGCTGATTATAGCAAGAGAATCAGTAAATTTTTCCGAACTTTCGGGTTTAATGGCCATAAATAGATCGATGTTTTTAGGTATCACTTGAAAAGCTATATTGGTTAAAGCGATAGGGATAACCAACATTAAAAGGGCTTTAAATAAATTGCCTTCTAAAAATAATTTTTGTTTGGCTTTTTGCTTTAATTGTTTTTTGTTAGAATATATTTCTTGTTTAGACATTCTAATGAAACTCCTTTATTTATTTAAAAAATAACAATATTATTTTTTATAAAAAGATGTTTTTAATTTTATTCACAAGGCCAAATATTGTGCATTTTATTTTTGGAATTTTTATATTGAATAAAATCTTTTAAAAAATTTTTGTCAATCATCATCATATCTTCAATAGGCAAATCTTCTTCATCGAACCATTTTAAATCAGAAACTTCATCATGTTGTTGGTTAGGTTGTCCTTCTGTTTTGCTAACGATAAAACCCATCACTACAGGATAAACAATATCGCCATTAGGATAAATGATTTTAATATTTTCTCCTGCGTATGTTTTGAAGTAATTCATAGTAACAACAATTAAATCAGTTTCTTCTTTTAATTCTCTTAAAGCGGCTTCTTTGAAATTTTCTCCTAATTCCATAGCTCCGCCATGAAGACCCCAAATTTGAAAATCTTTTCTAAATTGAAGCAAATATTTATTATTTTCATAAACAATAATAGAGGTTCCTGGAGAAAAAATCGGATCTTTCCCTATTTTACTACGTAATTTCTGAATATAAGACATTTTTTAATTACCTTTCTGTTGTTACTTTTTTCAAACATTTATTGAAAAATATTAATTTTTAAATAAATAATGATTATAAAAACATATGTATAACAACTTAACCAAACAACAAATGCTTATAACTTTAATAAGCCAAACTCATTTTTTAAATATTAATTCAAAAATGTCAATATTTTTCTATTTATATTTGCTTATAAAAATTAATTTTTATAAGCAAAATAATTACTCTTTTATATTTTAATGGAATTAATTATTTTTTAATTATTTAATTGCATTAAAATATGTTTTTTAATGATTTTTTCTTTTACTAAAAATCATAAAAAGCAATATTATTTTTTTAATACCTAAAGAAGCGACAATTAATAGATTGAGGGTATTTTTGATAATTCAGTTGAAAAAAGAAATAATGTTAAAAATGGATATATTGATAAGAAGAAAGAAGAGATTTCTTACTGTGAAAGATTATTTGGACTTGAAAGAGTAGGTGATAAGTGAATAAAGTTGTTTTTCTATTTAAATAAAATTTAAATAAAAGGAGATTTAAATGTCTAGAAAAAGAAGTTATCGTAAATCTTTTAGAAGAAATAAATTAACATTAGGTAGTTTTTGTATGTATTGGCTTTTACCTGTTTTAGGTGTTGTTATTCCTGTTGCTATTTTTTTAGCTCATAAGGGTTATATTTCTATTGCTAAATAAAAAGAATTTTAAATAAAAAGGAGAAATAATAATGACTTTAAGACAATTATTAACGCTTATCGCTTTAAGCGGAATATGTGTGTTTATCTTGTATAAATTTGGTTTTATTGTGCCTGATAGTTCTAAAGTAACATGGTTGAAATAAATTAATTTTTTTATAAGCAATATTTGAAAATATTGCTTATTTTAATAAAGGAGTTTATATTGAGAAATAATAATTTATTAGATAATTTTATTTGTTTATTAATGGGCGCTATTGTTGGTGTTTTTGTATATGTCAATTTTTTTATTTTAATAAAAGAAATTCCAATAAATTAATGAAAGGTTAAAGGAAGAAAAAATGATTAACAAAGTTATCTTAGTAGGTAGAATTACTAAAGATCCAGAATTAAATTTTATTAACGGTAATATTCCTTTAGTGCGCTTTATTTTAGCGGTGAATAGGAATTTTATTAATGATAAAGGTGATAAAGAAGCGGATTTTATTCGTTGTACTGTTTGGAATAAACAAGCAGAAAATTTATTTAAATTTGTTACTAAAGGGTCTTTAATTGGTGTTGAGGGAAGAATTAAAGTTAATGTTATTAATAAAAATCAAGAAGAAACCAAATTTATAACAGAAATTCAATGCCAATCTATTCAATATTTAGAATTTAAAAAAGAAAATAAGGAAAAGGAATAATTAAATGGAAATGCAATTAACAATGATTAATATTTTTAAGTCTATAATTATTTTATTAGGGTTGGGTTTTTTTTATTTTATTGCTTCATTGTTGGAGATAAATTTAATTAAAAAATATAAAAAATATGGTCATACAGTGATAGATTTAATAAATGGTGGATATAAAATTAAACAATTAAAAGACGCTGGGCTTACAGCTAAAGAATTTAAAGATGCTGGTTTTTTAGCTTATCATTTAAAAGATGGTGGCTATACAATTGAAGAATTAGAAGATGCTGGATTTACAATTGAAGACTTAAGAGCTGCTGGATTTAATATATAATTTTTGAATTTATTTTAGAAAGGATTGTTTTAAATGGAAATTAATAATTTAATAGAGTCTAAAATATTTATTTCTTTAATTTCTCTTTTTTTTGGTATTTTTATTTATTGGTTTTACTTATACATTAAAGAGTTACAAAAGAAATATGAATTTAGCGATGAGTTAAGAGAAGTTGTTAATCATTATATTAAGAATGGAACTATTACTGTAAGAGAATATGGCGCTTTAATTAGAATAGTGGCTCAAATGGGTAATTATTTAGGTATTTATCGCGAACATGTCCAAAGAATGATTAAAGAATTTGATGAAAACGGTGGTCTTAATTTTGCGGAAGGTGTTTTTGCTGAAACAGAAAATAATGCAGATAATAAAGAAAAACCATTTAATAATGATACAGAACGATTGTTAAAAGAAAATTTAAGGTTAAAAAAGCAATTAAATAATATAAAAACTCCTTTAATTATAGAGAATAATGAAAATGATTTTTAATTTATCTTTTTTAAAAGATTTCTTGTTTATTTTTAATTTTAAAAGTTTATTTGATTTATTTTATAATTTTTTTTATAGTGTGTTTTTTACTAAAACAGCTTTTTTCTTTGGTTATGAAGTAGGTTGGAATATTAATTTTCTTAATGTATTTAATTTTATTAAAATGATTTTTATTTTTATATGGGAAAAATTAATTTTTTTAATTTATCCTTTAAAATTATTTAGTTCTTTATTTAGTTTTTTAATAGATATTTTAAATTTTTTTAAAGATATTTTTAGCTCTATTATAGGTTATATTAAAAGTAATGTTTCTTCTCTTACTGGTCAAAAATTAATGAACCCTGATGAAGGTTTATGGGAAAAATTAAAAGAAATTTGTAAAATTATTTTTACTGTTACTGTTGGCGGTAGTGTTATTTATTTTTTCAAAGAAATGCAAACCTTTCTTTTAAATTCTTTTATTAAAATAGGAGATTTATTATTTAAAATTGTTTTAAGAATTTTAGATATTATGGCTATTGTTCTTAAAATTTGGTTATTGTTATTAAAAAAAGTTATAATTATATTAGGTTTTGTTTTTTCTTTTTTAATGAATATTATATTTTTATGGGTTTATGAAGAAAATGAACCATCAAAAGCTGCTGGGGTTACAGTTATAAGTTCTACTTATCAAGTAATGGGTATTAAAAGACCTTGGAATATAATCCCTTTTATTGTTATCGCAACATTATTATTTTTACTTTTTTGGTTTAGTAGTAATATTAAACAAAAAGCCAAAGAATTCAATATTGCTTTACCAGTTAAAGAACCAGCACCTAAGACAGCTATAGAACCAGCAAAAGTTATAGAAACCCTTAAGAAAACAGCTAAAGAATTAAAAGATGATGGTTATACAATTAAAGAAATGAAAGAGGTTGGTTGTACCGCTAAAGAATTAAAAAACCTTGGTTATACAGCTCAAGAATTAAAAAATGTTGGTTATACAATTAAAGAAATGAAAGAGGTTGGTTGTACCGCTAAAGAATTAAAAAACCTTGGTTATACAGCTCAAGAATTAAAAAATGTTGGCTATATACCTAAACAATTAAAAGATGCTGGTTGTACAGCTTCAGAATTAAAAAACCTTGGTTATACAATTACAGATTTAAAAAATGTTGGTTATACAGTTAAAGAATTAAAAAACCTTGGTTATACACTTAGAGATTTTAAATATGCTGGTTATACATATTATGAAGTAAATAATTCATTTTTACTTAAAGATTTAATAGCTGCTGGGTTTTAATATATAATTAAATATATTTATTAAGGGACTTATTATTTAAAATTGTTTTAAGAATTTTAGATATTATGGTTATTTTTATTAAAAAAAGTTATAATGAAATTAAGTTTTATTTTTCTTTAAAAAGAATTAATAAATTTTAAAAGGAGAAGTTAAATTATGGGTACTTTCGAATGGAAAGGTAGACATTGGAGAATAATCCCTTTTATTATTACTACTGTAACATTATTATTTTTTGTTGTTTGGATTGCTAGTGTTGCTTATAAATATCATTTAGAAACTGAAAAAAGACGTGAATTACAACAAGTAGATATTGAACAAAAAGCCAAAGAATTAAATAGCGCTTTACATGAGGAAAATACGAATTTAAAACAAGAAAATGAACGTTTAAAAAGCGCTCCTTATGAATTGATAAGAGATAATGGCGAAAAAGAATATTATAATTTAATTACTCATAAATTAGTTAAAAAGATTGATTTAGATGGTAATATTTATGAATATGATAAAAATAATGGTCTTTTATTGAGAAAAAAAGATAAAGATAATATTATTGAAGAATATGGTTCTCATGGTAAATTAATTAAAAAAACTTTATCTGATGGCGTATGGATGGAATATAATCCTGTTAACGAAAAATTAATAAAACGTCAAAATATTGATGGTTCTATTGAAGAATTTGATGATAATGAAGAAAAATTCAAAGAAACAGATAAAAATGGTAATATTAAATATTTCAAAACTCAAATTTATAAAACAGCGGCAGATTTTAAAAAATTAGGGGCTACAATTAAACAATTAAAAAATGTTGGATTTAAAGCTGATGAATTAAAAGCTGCTGGGCATACAGCTGAACAATTAAAAGATGCTGGGTATACAGCTATAGAATTAAAAAATGCTGGATATACAGTTCAAGAATTAAAAGATGCTAGGTTTTCAATAAAAAATAGAGAAATAATAGATAAATTTACGCCTAGAGAATTCAAAGATGCTAGGTTTACATTTATAGAATTAAAAAATGCTGGATATACAGATAAAGAAATAAGAGATAAAAATACAGGTAGATCATTCAAAGATGCTGGGTATACAATTGAAGAATTAAAACTTGTTGGATATACAGCTATAGAATTAAAAAATGCTGGATATACAGATAAAGAAATAAGAGATGCTAGGTTTTCAATAAAAAATAGAGAAATAATAGATAAATTTACACCTAGAGAATTCAAAGATGCTAGGTTTACATTTATAGAATTAAAAAATGCTGGATATACAGATAAAGAAATAAGAGATAAAAATACAGGTAGATCATTCAAAGATGCTGGGTATACAGCTAAAGAATTAAAAGATGCTGGGTATACATTTATAGAATTAAAAAATGCTGGATATACAGATGAAGAATTAAAAGACGTTGGGTTTATAGTTAGATAATTATTATATTTCATTAATCAATACACATCCGTTTATCATTCTTAACACGTTAAATAAACTTTTATTTTAGGGCGAATGTATAAAAACAACAAGTCTTTAGACGAAATTTTTATATGTGAGGCCTAAAATAAAAGTTTATAGTGTCAAATGGTTGGTAGATGGATGGATGAAAAGAATTAAATTAAAAATATAAATAAATATTTTATAGCTCGCTATGGTAATTGATTCATTTGATAAAGGTATTACCATAGGTTATACCCCTATCTTTATATCATGGCTGTGCATCTCCCTTTTCTTTTAGATCTGTGTTTGCTGATTCCGTTTTGTTTATCCTCACAAAATGGTAAAACTTTCTTTTAAGAGAGCTTGGTAGCTTCATCCGTTTGTCAATCCTCACACGTTAAATAAACTTTTATTTTGTTTTGAACGTATAAAAATGAGTTTCTTTTAACGAAATTTTTATATGTGATAAACAAAAAATAAAAGTTTATAGTGTGAATAGGATTGACAAATACGGATTAATGAAGCTAACCAAGCGACTTTCGATATTAAAAACAATTTTTTTAAAAAAAATATAATTAAGGAATATGAAAATGTTATTAAATTTAAACGCTTATACTATGGATAAAAAAGATGTTAAATTTTCTTTTCATGCTCAAAAAACATTTGATTTAATTAATGAAAAATTAACTAATAATACATTTTTGAGTAATTTTGAAAAAGAACAAATTATAAAACATTATGAGAATAATTTATTTTTTTTCAAAACTACTGATTACGGTACAGGTTGTTTTTCCAATTTTTTTAGTTTACATTTATATCGTCTTTTATCAGTTATGCAAGAAAATAGAATTAAAAATTTATACGAAATAAAAGCGGCTTTCATTAATCATGAATTAAATTTAAATGGCATTAATAAAATAACTACTTATTATGATAAAAATTTAGGTAAATATGTTAATAATGATGATAATGATAATCTTGCTTTATTATATGAACAAGCTAAAAAACAATTTAAAATTAGAAATAAAGAAGAAATATTAATTTTTTTAGAAAAAACATATTTAGATAAAAATGTTATTTTACCTAAAGATGTTTTAAAACAGTTATCTAAGGATGATAAAAAATTACAAAAATTTTATGAGGAAACTTGTTTTATCATGGAAAAGGATAAAAATGGCAATTCTTTTTCGAAAATTCCCCTTAATTTAGCCAGCAAAATAGAAGATATTAGAAGAAATCTGAAACAATCTAAAACAAATGCTCGTTTTAAAGCTATTTATAATTTTGCTGCTGAACAAAAAATTAGTTGGTTAACACTTACTTTACCACATCATAATGCTAATGGTTCTTTATCTAAAGAAGTTAAAAATTATGATCAAACACATCAATTAGTTAAAAAATTTATTAACAAATTACGTTATGAATATCGACAATTTTTACATCAAAAAGGTTTTAAAAAAGATAAGATTATTAAATCTTTAAAGCAATTGAAATATTTTATTGCTTCACAAATACAAACTAAAAATAATAGAAATGTATGGTATTTTCATATTATGTTTAATATTGATTTATTAAAATTTTTTGGTTTTACCAACGAAATGATGTGTCAAAAAAAAGGTTTAATAAATAATTCAGAATTTTTAGAAAATAACCAATATTATGAAAAACATCAACAAAGATATAATGATAAAAATGGTTGGAAAAAAGTTAAAAGTAAAAATTTAATTATTCCCAATGTTTTTAAATTATGGGCTGATATCGTTAATAATGAAAAAGGCTTATCTAATTTAAAAAGATTAAATCCTCGTTCTCAAAATTTACAAGTTTTTAAAAGTAATGCCAAAATTAAATTAGAAATCAATGAATGTCAATTGAAACAAAGCGTTTGTAAAGAAGATAGTTCGTCTATTATTTCTAAATATGTTACTAAATATGCTGAGTATGTCGGCAATGATAAAGAAATTAAAAAAATGCTTTTACAAAAGAAAAATTATTTAACAGGTAAACGTTTGTTTCACTTTTCTAAAAGTTGTCAAAAATTACCTATTACTAAAACTTTAAAAATTTTACCTTTTGATTTGCAACATCCTAAATATCAATTAACTAATTTATATCTTAGTAATATTTTAAATTTTGACCAACAACATATGTTTTTTAAAATATTAAGAAATAATATTTTAGATATTAATGATAATTTATTTAAAGATAATAATAAACATTTACAAGAATTTAATAACAATAAATGTTTTATTGAATATAAAAATAAATATATGTCCCAATATATTAAACAAAAAGGACAATTATCATTTTTTTATGGCATCATATTTTGTGAAAAAAAATTATTCGATAATTATCTTAATAGTCCAAAATATTTTAAAACATGTAATTTAATTAATAAATATTTTAATCTAACCAAATTACAAATAAAACAACCTTTTAAAAATAATTTAGATAAAAAAGTACGATTTACTCATTTTAACAATTATATTAATCCTTTATATCAATATTTAAATTAATAATTTTTAATATTCAATATCAAGGCAGTTTTAATAAAAAAATACCCTTCTTTAAAAGGGTTTTTTGTGTTGGTTTAATTTGTTTTTTTGCAATTAATTGTTAAATATTTTATAAAATAATATATAATATAGATATAAATAGAGAAAAAAATTATTACTTAATGTATATTTCCCGCAACCAAAAAATAAATAATTTTAACTTTCTTTCGAACTTATCACCTACTCTATACTTGATTTTATTTAAAAAAATATTAAAAAATAAAAAAACATTGACTTTATCAAAAATACAAATATAATAATACTATATTTAAATAAATTTATGAATAATTTTTATTTAAAAATGTTTCAATAATCAACATTAATTTTTATTTTTTAATAATTTTTCATTTGATGATGTTGATGGATATTTCTTTTGATATAAAAAGCATGATTTATTAGCATAAATATTATTTTATGTATAAAAAATTGATTTTATAAAAAAGAGATTAATTCTTGAAAGGTGATTTTTTATTTTCAATAAATACAAATATTAAGGTTTGCACGATGAAAAAAAAGAAAGAGTAAAATTTTTGTTTCTTTTTCCATTTGTTTCTTTTGATATCATTTTAACCATTAATTTTTCTTTAGGAATTTTCACAAATAATTCCCAAACAGTAGAACAAATTTTTAAAATATATTCTCCTCTATATTTTCTATATCATGAAATGTATGAAAGTTTATGGAAAAAGATTTTTGAAGAAAAATCAGTCTAAATCAATATATGTTAAAGACGAAAGATAAACAAGAAATCATTCACATACCTAAAATTTTCAATAAAGGACAAAATTATGCACAACATTACTTAAAATAAATTTTATCCCATATTGAAACAAATATTTATAAAAAAATAAAAATTTTAATCAAATATAAAAGGAGAAAAAAATGGCTGTTAAACAAAATGTTGAAACAGAAAAAGAGAAAAAAACATCATCTGTTAAAAAAACAAGAAAAGCACCTGTTAAAAAAGTGGCGCCTGCAGAAAATAACGAAAAAACAACATATCAAAATTGGCTTAAATTATTATTTATGAATTTAGTAGTTACTCCCTTATTTTTCCTAATGATGGTTTTTTTAACTAATGAAATTTTAAACATTTTAGCTTCTTTTACAATCATTCTGAAACCACCTGCTTTTTTAACTTCTTTTTCGTCTCTTTTTAACGATTTATTATTAAAAACCATTGAAGTATGACGAAGGTTTCTGTTCTGCTGATATATATATATATATATTTTATTTTACCGATGGATTTTTATCATTTATATGATTTTTGTTATCATATATAACTTTAGATTTGTATTATGTATTTCTAAAAAAGAAAAATTACCTCAATTAACTAAATAAAAAAACTAACTTAAAAAAGTTAGTTTTTTTTATGATATATAATTCATTATTTGACAATATCCCACAATAAAATCAATCATAGGATCTAAATGAATTAATCGATTGTTTATCATTTTAATTCTAAATATTGTTTTTCTGTTTGTTTAATAGTTTTTTTAGGAATCACTAGTTTTAATATTCCTTCTTGTAAACTTCCTTCCACTTCTTTTAAATCGAAATTTTTATCTAAATAGAAGCTACGTTTAAAAACACCTTTAAATCTTTCTTTTCTAATGAAATTAGGCTCTTTTTCTTCTTTTTCATGAGAATTATTAGCTTCAATAGTTAAGTAACCGTTTTCTAAAGCGACTTTGACGTCTTCTTTTTTAAAGCCCGGTAATTCAACATTGATAATATATTGTTTATCTTGTTCTTGAATATCGGTTTTCATAATATTGTTTGTTTTAATAAAAGGGTTTAATTTGTTGATATCTTCAAAAAAATTTTCAAATAAATCTTGATTTGGATTAATTAAATTAAATAACATGAATTGAGCACTCCTTTTTTATTATTTTTTATATAAAGAAAAAATGAAAAAAGCTTTCAGAAGAAACTTAAAACATTTTTTATCTTTTATTTTAAGTTCACTTTTATTTTATCAAAAAAAATTAGCACTGTCAAGAGTTGAGTGCTATTTTTTTTTAAAAAAGATTTATTTTGTTAATAAGGATCTTCTTATGGTGTAAAAATATATTTGATGATATGTAAAAGATATAAAATACCGCTTATATTCTTAATGTTTCTTGTTGTTGGATTAAAATTTCTTCTCCTTTATGGGTTAAATGTAATTCTTCGCCTTCTAATCGAACATAACCTTCTTGAAATGATTTTTTTAAACATTTTTGATAAAAAGAAGAAGACCATTTTAAGGATTGTTGGGTTTGAACAATATTTTCTTTTTTTTGGTGGTTTTGGATATGAATCAATAAGTTAATCATCCCAAAATATTTTTTTTGTTTATGTTTTTGGATTAATTTGGTTATTACTCCATTTTTGGTTTCAAAAATAAAGACTAATAAAAAAAATAATAACATCGCTGAAGAAATAGCGCCTGATAAGTTCATATTCAACCAAATACCCGCACTATAACCTACAAAAACCCCTAGAAAAGAGAAAAACATAGAAAATAAAACACTACTAAATAAATTTTTAGTAATTAATAAAGCGGTAGCCGCAGGTGCGATAAAAAAGGAAATCATTAGTATAGAACCCGAAATTTCAAAGGCGACTACGGATGTTGTGGAGACTAAAGTGATTAAAATATAATTGATTAAAGTAGGATAAAAACCTAGAGAAACAGCTAAATTTTTATCAAAAATAGATAATTTTAATTCTTTATAAAAGACTAGGAAAAAGAATAAATTCAGTAAAAAAACAGGTAAAATAATTTTAATTTTACTGCTATTTATGAATTCTAAACTACCAGTAAAAACGGAGTCAATATCTAAATGAGCATCACGAATATAAACAGTTATGATAAAGACCGCTAAAGCGAATAAAAAAGCAAAAGTAATTCCAATAGCGGAATCTTCGTTAACTTTGCTATGTCGAGAGAGGATATCACTCAAATAAGATGTAAAAACACCTATTAACGTAGCTCCTATGATTAAATAAGGAGAATTAAGATCCCGCACTATTAAAAAAGTTAAGACAATACCTAATAAAACACTGTGACTAATAGCATCAATTACCATCGACATTCTTTTTAAAATTAAACAAACACCTAAAATAGAGGCAGCCATAGCTGTTAAAACTGCGATAAAAAAACTATTAAAATCAAAATTATTGCTAAATTCGGAAAAATTATTAATCATGAAATTCCCCTTTCATTAACTTTTCTACTAATTGTTGCCCTTTTGCAGTTAAAGTAATTTTTTTTTGATTATAAGCGAGGTATTTTTGTTCCAAAAACGAATCTTCTAGGGGATAATTTTCATGTTCTATTTGTTGATCTTTTTGGTTATAGATATGAATCAAAAATTTATATTTTTTAATTTTTTTTTGATATTGGTTACTTTGTAAATGGGTTTGTAAAATACCATGTTTAGGGGCCAAATATAAAGAAATAAAAACAAATAAAGATAAAAAGATTGTAATAATAGGGCCAGTAGGAACATGTTGCCAGCCTATATCAATAGCGCTGAAAATAGTGCCTAAAAAACCAGCTATTAAGGAAAAAAGAGAGGCTAAAAAAATATTTATTTTTAATTTATCACTCCATTGTCGGGCAGATATTGCAGGAGCAATGATAAAAGCGCTCATTAAAACAATTCCAGCAATCCTTAAACCAATAATAACAACAGTTATGTTTAAAACATTAATGATTTTTTTTATTATTTTAGCATTAACTCCAACACTTTGAGAAAAGGAAGGGTCAAAAATAAATATTTTTAATTCTTTTTTAAACACGTAAATAATAGTTAAAACTAAAAGAGCGATTATAAACACCGTATATACGTCTGTTTTAGATATAGAAGCTATTTGCCCAAGGGTTAATTTTTCTAATTGAGCGATAGAAGGATTGGTGTTTTTTTGTTGTATAATGGATAAAAGCGTCTGTCCTAAACCAAAAAAAGCCGACAGAATTAAAGCCAAAATAGCGTCATATTGTATGGGTGAATTTTTTTTAATAATTTCTATTAAAGATAAAGCTATTATAGAGATGATAAAAGCTCCTATGATTAAAACAAATATGCCGGGTTGTTCGACAGAATCATCTCCCATAATTAAACCATGCAAAAAATAAGCTAATACGATTCCTGGTAGAGAAACATGAGATAAAACATCTCCTACTAAAGCTTTTTTATTTAAAACCACAAAAACCCCTAAAACAGCCGCAGCTAAACCTAAAAAAGCGATACCAATTAATTGATAACTAATATCCTTCATTAAACTACAAATTTCCATCATTTGTCAGACGACTCCTCTTTAGAATTATTGGAAAATTGTTTAAAAAAATCAAATTTATAAGTTTTTTTAATGTTTTCTGGAGTAAAAACCTTTTTAACTGGTCCACTATTGATTTTTTTCACATTTAACAAAGTGACGTAATCAAAATAGTGTGGAACCGTATTTAAATCATGATGAACCACTAATACTGTTTTTCCTTGGTTTTTCAACTCTTTTAAAACTGACATAATGGCTTTTTCTGTTTTAGAATCGACCCCTTGAAATGGTTCATCCATTAAATAAAAGTCTCCTTGTTGAGCTAAAGCTCTGGCTAAAAAAACTCTTTGTTGTTGGCCACCAGAAAGTTCGGAAATTTGGCGATCTTTTAAATCTAGCATTTCTACTTTTTTTAAAGCTTCTAAGGCGATTTGTTTATCTTTGTTTTTCGGCCTTTTAAACCAACCTAAAGAACCATATCTACCCATTAAAACAACTTCAAAAACGTTAATAGGGAAATTCCAATCCACAGTATTTCTTTGCGGAACATAAGCTATTTTTTTATAAATTTGTTGATATTTTTGGTTATTAAATAAAATTTCTCCTGATACTTTAGGAATTAAATTTAAAATAGCTTTTAATAAAGTTGATTTTCCCGCTCCATTAGGTCCGATAATGGCCATTATAGAATCTGGGAAGATATCTAAATCAATATCCCATAAAACCGGTTTTAAATGGTAAGTCACCGTTAAATCTTTAATGGTAATAGCTCTTTTTTTATTCATTTATTCAGTTCCTTTTTAATTATTTTGATATTATGTAAAAATGTTTGTAAATAATCTAAATTAGCGTTTAAAGAGTCGGAAAATAAACCGTTTTCTCCTTCACACATTTTAATATGATAACCGTCTTTTTCTACCATTTCTTTTAAACTTTGTAATGTGTTGTTTGTCATTGAACTTTCGGTAAAAATAGCTTTTATTTGTTTATCTTTAATGTTTTGAGCTATTATTCTAATGTCGCCAATACTAGCTTCTGTTTGAGTAGAAGTGCCTTGGATAGATGCTATGTTTAAGCCAGCTACTTTTCCAAAATAAGAAAAAGCATCATGAGAAGTGACTAAATATCTTTTTTGTTCGGGTATAGTTTTTAATTCTTCGATGGCTTTGTCTATTTCCTCTATTACTTTTGTTTTATAATTTTTGAAATTGTTATCTAAAATATCTTTAGTTTTTGTTTTTTTTGTTTTTGTTTCGCCGTCTGTTTCTTCAATTTTATCAATTAAGTTTTTTATTTCTTCTTTTAATAATTCTCCGGCGTCCATCCATAATTTGTGATTAAACCATATATGCGGGTCATCTACACCATCATCTTCTATTATGGGGTTTTTTGGATCTTCTTTCAATTTCAATTTGTCTCCAACATTAAATAATTTTTCTGGCTTTTCTTTAGGAATTAATAATTGAAAAGCTTTTTGCATGTTAGCTTCTAAATGGAGCCCATTTATCACTATTAAATCACTTTGTAAAATAATCAAACGATGGTTAGGGAGAGGTTTATAATTATGAGGATCAACGCCTACTCCCATCATAGGTTTTTTTAATTCTAATAAATTATCGATCAATTTGTTATTTTCTGATTCTTTATTAGGAATGTTGTTTTCGTGAAATTTATCATATAAAATATGTTGTGTTAAATCGTATAACATATTAGTTGTGGTCGCGATGGTTTTTTTATTCTTTTGGTTGATTTTTTGTTTATTTTGTATAAAAAAAACAGAAGACAAAAAAACTAAAACAATCAAAATTGTTGAAATAACGAATACATGAATTTTTTTCATTTTTTTTCCTTTTAGTATTTTAAAACAGTTTTATGTGGGAAATGTTAATTATTTTGAATTTAACATCCTTTGTTAATCTATTGTGGGGATTGATATATATATATATATATATATATATCAATAGTATTGTTTTAATGTTCAAAAGACAAAAACAATTATCGCATCAAAAAAAAGCAACATTCATACAATTTATATTTATCCCCTTATAGATTAAAAAAGGATATTTTCTATTTTTTTAGATATATCAGATTCGGAAAGGAAATTTTTGAATCAAAAATAAAAGCATTTATAAAAAAAGATAGTATTATGGATATAAAACAGGCATTAAATTTATAATTTTGTGGTGTATTTTACCATGTGTTAGGCTATATCGTAATAAAATGGATTGTTAATTCGTGTTTAGAAAAGGCAATCGTTTTAAAAAATCTTTTTCAGTTTTAAAAAATTTTTTTAATAGCTAATAAATAAGCCTATGATGTGTTAATAGATGTTTTTTCGATAAATTAATCTAATAATGTGATTAGAAAAAAAATCGATTTTGTTGGAACTTAATGATTGTTAATGATTAATTATCTCTAAAAAAAGGATTATATTGTTGATAATGAGATTTATTTTAAATATTTATACGTTTTTGAAATTACTACATTTTTATTATACTCTTTTTTTTGTTTTTAAAACATTTTTTTCAACAAAAAAAAAAAAAGAAATTTAGCAACATTTTCTTGGTTAAAAGCTTATTCCATCTTGATGTATTAGCCTCTAATAAATTTTTTCCAAACTTTAAAGGTATTAAACAAAAAAACCTCTATTTCGCCTTTTAAAAACAATTATCTTCTTTTACACTTTAAACACTAATATATCAACTTCCATCATATAAAAAAAATTTTAAAAAAAGCAATTAAAAGTTTATAATATAAACATAAATATAAACTTTTAAAAAAAATATAAAAAAAGCAATTAAAAGTTGATATTTATAATATATTATATAAAAATTGTTTTTCTTAACAAATTCAACCAAAAGTGTTGATTAACGGAGGATGAAGGATATTAACTTATTTCTAATTCTTTTAAAATTAGGATATAGAGGAATATTTGTTTAATTATATGTTTTATTGGCAAAATAGAAAAGATAAATATCAAAAGAATGATATCTCTAAAATAAAACAATAATTGAAGAAATATTTATCTATATATCATAATTAAGACTTGAATAAATATTGTAGTTCGTATTATGAATTAAACAATTTAAACAATAAATCAAAAATATTCAATATTAATGTTAAAATAAAAAAACATTTTATTATTGATTTATCATGAAATATATATAATTATTTATAAATTTAAATGAAAAATTCAAAAGAGGTAATTTTCCCATGCAACAAAAAGAAAATGTTGTTTTTAGACAAATAAGAGAACAGGCGCTGGCGGCTAATCAAATTAGAACTCTTGAAACTGCAACTAAAAAAGGTGTTGCTGCCAAAACAATGATATTATTGTTAACAGTTTTTGTATCAGGTATATTACATTTTTCCTTAATATCCCTTATAGTTGGTGGTGATAAAAATATAAAGGCTGGTTTATTATACTCTTCTATCGGCTTTGCTTCCTTGTTAGGTTTTGTTTCTATGATGGCTAGTATTTTTGCCAGCCAAATGAATCAAAAACCTTTTGCTATTATGTATGCCGTTTCTGAAGGCATATTGATTAGTGGTGTTTTTGGTTTGACATCATTATTAACTGGTGCTCATAACGCGATAGTTTTAATATTAGCTATTTCAGTTGTTGGCACTTTGGCTGTTTTCTTGATTATGCATTTTTTATATTATCAAGACATTTTAAAAGTTAATAATAAGTTTAGAATGTCTGTTTTAGTTAGCTCTATAGTTATTATCGCTTTTTTAATAATTAACACGCTTGTAAGCATCATCAGTGGTGTCAATTTTTTAAGCGGTTATGGGACTCAATTAGCTATTAGTGGCGTGTTATTAGTTTTAGGTTCTGCTTTCTTAGCGATAGATTTTGATAATGCTGAACAAATCATGAAATTTGATATTTCTAAAAAATACGAATGGTCTTTAGCTTTCGCTTTCTTAACAACTTTAATATTAATTTTTGAACAAATAGCGAGAATTTTAATTCTTACAATGTTAGAAAACAAAGAATAATTCAATTATTTGTATTTCATACCAAAATAAGATTACAATTTCGTTTTGACAAATAATATTGGGTTGAATTAACAATACCAATACGAGATAGAATCGAACATAAAAGAACTGGATTCTTTTATGTTCGATCATTTATAAAAGTCATACCCAAATGATGTAATTATAAGTTTTTAGGATAAATTAATAATCTTAATAACTTATAATTACATCTTATTTTTTAATTATAAACCTTTATCAAAGTTATTTATAGGGAAAAATCATATCAAACCTTTTTAATATTTTTTTTGCCAAAAAATCAAAAATTTATGGTGTAAAGATGTTATCAGAAAAAATTAAAAATTTACCTAATGAACCAGGATGTTATCTGTTTCAGAATACAAAACAAGAAGTGATTTATGTAGGTAAAGCTAAAAATTTAAAAAACCGGGTGAAAAGTTATTTTACCGGCTCTCATAATAAAAAAACCAGTGTTTTAGTTTTAGAAATTGTTGATTTTTCTTATATTTTAACTAATAACGAATTAGAAGCATTAATTTTAGAAGCTAATCTAATTAAAAACTATTCGCCTAGATATAATTTTAAATTAATGGATGATAAAACTTATCCTTATATTGAAATTACGAATGAAAAACACCCTCGCTTGATTATATATAGATATAAAAATGTTCCTCCAGGGAAAAGGCTATTTGGACCTTATCCTAATTCAGAAAGCTTAAAAGAAACGGTTAAGTTATTGCATAAAGTTTATCCTTTAAGAAGATGCCAACCTATCGGCAAAAAACCTTGTTTTTATTATCATATTAACCAATGTTTAGGCCCTTGCGCTCAAAAAGAAGTAGATTATCAACCTAACATTAATTTAATAGTTAAATTTTTAGAAGGCAATAATAAAGACATTTTTAAACAAATAAAAACTTCTATGGAAAAAGCGAGTGCTAAATTGGAATTTGAAAAAGCTATCGAATATAGGGATCTTTTATTTAATTTAAATAAAATAGTGGAAAAACAATTTATCAATGATAATAAATTAAAAAGTTGCGATAACGTTGCTTTTTATTATAATAAAGATTATATATCTTTATATATTTTAAGAATGCATCGTGGCAATGTTTTTGATAACCATCAAATAATGTTTAATTATGTAGGTGATGTGGTTGAAAATATAGTGACTTATTTATATTTATATTATCAAGAACAAATCATTCCCGAAGAAATTATTTTAGGCAAAGAAATGGCGTTGGATAAACCTAATATTCAAAACATTTTAAAAGCGAAAATTCGTATTGTTTCGGAAAAAAATCAAGGCGATTTATACGCTTTATCTTTAAAAAATGCTAAAGAAAATTTATTGAAATACAATTTAGTCCATAAACATAAATTTGAAATTATGCAAGAATCATTAGATGAATTATCCCATATTTTTGATAAAAAGATTGATTATATCGAAGCTTTTGATAATTCGCAATTATTCGGTCAATCTTTTGCGACTGCTATGATAGTGTTTAAAGAATTTAAATTTAATAAAAAATTTTATCGTAAATTTACGGTAGAAAAAGAATATCAAAACGAATATGACGCTTTTTATCATGTTTTAATTAGACATTATCAAAGGTTTTTGCAAATGGGTGTGCAAATGCCAGATTTGATTTTAGCAGATGGTGGAAAAATTCAATTCAACGCTTGTAAAAAAGCCTTAGAATACTTAAATTTAGATATTAAACTAGGAGCTTTGAAAAAAAATAATAAACATCAACTAACTGAATTACTGTTAGAAGATAAAACCATTGTTTTAGATAAAAATAGTAATTTATACCGTTTTTTATTAAGAATAAGTGATGAAGTGCACCGTTTTACTCTTAATTTTCACCTTCAATTAAAACAAAAGGAAGATAAAAATAGTTTGTTAACTGATATAAAAGGTTTAGGTATGAAAAGGTATCAAACTTTATTAAAACATTTTAAAGATATTGAAGACATTCAAAACGCTTCTTGTCAAGAATTTGAAAAATTAAATATTCCTTGTAGCGTTTTAGAACAAATTAAAAAGAAATATTCTTAATTTGAAAAAAATATTTTTTTCAAATAGAAAGGTTTTAAAACTATATTTATGTCTAATAATAATACAATCATTAAAATTAGAGGCGCCCGCGTGCATAACCTTAAAAATATTAATTTAGATATTCCTAAATTTAAATTTATCGTTATTACCGGTGTTTCTGGTTCAGGCAAATCATCTTTAGCTTTTGATACTTTATATCAAGAAGGTAAAAGAAGGTATATGGAATCTTTAAGTGTGCATTCTCGTCAATTTTTAGGTAATTTTGAAAAACCTGATGTGGATCAAATTGAAGGATTAAGTCCAGCTATTAGTATTGATCAAAAAACTATTTCTCACAATCCTCGTTCTACTGTCGGCACTATTACAGAAATTTATGATTATTTAAGAGTTATTTACACTCATATTTCCGTCCCTTATAACCCTCATACTGATCAACCTATTCAAATTCAAAATACCGAACAAATTGTTCAACAGATTGCACAATTGGAATTGGATAGTAAAATCGTGATAATGGCTCCTATAGTGGAACAAAAAAAAGGTAATCACCAAAAACTTTTTAAACGTTTAATTAAAGATGGTTTTACTAGAGCGATGGTAGATCAAAAAATCCTTTCTTTAGATGAAATCCCTCTTTTGGATCCAAACGAAAAACATGATATTAATGTTATTATTGATCGTTTAAAAATACAAGATAAGATAGAAAATAGATTAAATGAATCTTTAGATTTATCTTTAGCTTTAGTCAAAGAAAAAGTCTTTGTTTGGTTAAATGATCAAGAAATGTTAAAATTTAATCTTAATTATAGCAATGATGATCTTGATTTTATCATCCCAGAAAGAAATATGAGGTTATTTTCTTTTAACTCTTCTTTAGGCGCTTGTGAAACTTGTAAAGGTTTAGGGATTAGAAATAAATTTGACCAAAAACTTTTATTTGATTTTAATAAGTCTCTGAAACAAGGTGGTTTTATTCTTTACCAACAACGCCGAGATTTTTACAATAAAATGCAAGATTTAGAACAATTTTGTGCTTACCATCAAATTGATATGAATATTCCTTTAAACAATTTAGAACCTGAATTATTAGACATCTTATTTTACGGCAAAGCTGATCTTAACAATAACCAACACGAACAACCTGAAATGGAAATGGGCGTTATTACTATTTTAGAATATTATTATGATAAATTATCTCAAAACGAAAGCGTGATAAGTTGGTTTAAAAAATTCCTGATTGAAGAAACTTGTCCTCATTGTTTAGGAGCGAGAATTAATAAAGCTGCTTTAACTTTCAAAATCAATCATAAAAACATTTATGAATTGACGCAAATGTCGATTGAAGAATTAGCTCATTTTATCGATCATCTAGAATTATCACCAGAAGAACAAAAAATTACGGTTTTGCCACTGGAAGAAATTTCTCAAAGATTATCTTTTTTACAAGACATCGGTTTGAGTTATTTAACTTTAGAACGCAAAAGCAGTACTTTATCAGGCGGAGAATCACAAAGAATCCGTTTAGCTGCTCAAATTGGTTCTAAATTATCAGGTGTTTTATACGTTTTAGATGAACCTTCCATTGGTTTGCATCAAAAAGATAATGATAATTTAATCGCTGCTTTAAAAAAAATGACTGCTTTAGGCAATACTCTTTTAGTGGTAGAACATGATAAAGATACGATGTTAGCGTCTGATTATTTAATCGATATTGGTCCTTTAGCGGGTCGTTATGGTGGAGAGGTAGTTGCTTTCGGCACCCCTTCTGAAGTGATGGCGAATCCAAACAGTTTAACGGGTCAATATTTGTCCAACCAAAAAAACATCGCTTATCCGCAACAAAGACGCACCATTAATCCTCAACAAGTGATTCATGTAAAAAACGCTTCTGAAAATAATTTAAAAAAGATTAACGTTGTTTTTCCTTTAGGTGTTTTTAACGTTGTGACGGGCGTTTCGGGGTCCGGAAAATCCACTTTAGTGAATAACGTTTTATCGAAAAATTTAAAAAATAAAAAAAAGCGTTTGTTAAAAGATGAAAACAATGTTAATACGGTAGATGATCAAGGATATATTCATAGAATAGTGGAAATTTCTCAATCTCCTATTGGTAAAACTCCAAGGAGCAATCCGGCTACTTATACGGGTCTTTTTGATAAAATAAGAGAATTATACGCTCAAACTAATGAAGCCAAAACTAGAGGATATCAAAAAGGACGTTTTTCCTTTAATGTTAAAGGAGGGCGTTGTGAACGTTGTTATGGCGATGGGATTAGAAGAATTTCAATGAATTTCTTACCTGATGTTTTTGTTACATGTGATGAATGTCATGGAAGTCGTTTCAGAAAAGAAACTTTAACTATTAAATATAAAGGCAAAAATATCGCTGATGTGTTAAATATGACAGTTGATGAAGCTTTAGTCTTTTTCGATAACCATAAAAGAATCAAAGAACATATCCAATTTTTAAAAGATGTTTGTTTAGGCTATTTGCAGTTAGGGCAAAGTTCCACTACTCTTTCTGGAGGAGAAGCCCAAAAAATTAAACTGGCTAGTGAGTTATATAAACAAATTACTCCAGATACTTTATATATTTTAGATGAACCAACCACGGGTCTACATTTTGAAGACATTAAACAATTAATCCAAGTTCTACACCGTATTACAGATAAAAAAGCGACTTTAGTGGTGATTGAACATAATTTAGATGTCATTAAAAATGCTGATTATGTGATCGATTTAGGTCCTAGCGGGGGAGTTCATGGAGGAAATATAGTGGCTCAAGGAACACCAGAAGAAGTGAGCCAGAATGCTCAGAGTTATACGGGATATTATTTAAATCAAATCTTAAAGATAAAATCATAGATAATAAAGGTAAAGGAAAATGGCTTTTAAATTAAAAACTTTATATAAACCTAGCGGAGACCAACCTAAAGCTATCGAACAATTATTATCTAATTTAGATAAAGGTCATAAAGAGCAGATTTTGATTGGTGCCACAGGGACAGGCAAAACTTTTACTATATCTAATATTATCCATAAATTAAATAAAAAAACTTTGATTATAGTTCACAATAAAACCTTAGCTGGACAATTATTTAACGAATTAAAAACCATGTTTCCTGATAATAAAGTAGAATATTTTATTTCTTATTTTGATTATTATCAACCAGAAGCTTATATAGTTCGTAATGATACTTATATTGAAAAAGATTCTTTAATTAATGATGAAATAGATAAAATGCGTCATAGCGCTATTAATTCTTTAATCAATCATGATGATGTAATCGTGGTTTCCTCTGTTTCTTGTATTTATGGTGTAGGTGATATTGAGAATTATAAAAAGTCTATTCTTTATTTCGAAAAAGGGATGAAATATATTTTAAAAGAATTGGTTAATCAATTAGTCGGTTTGAATTACCAAAGAAATGATTATTCTTTTAAAAGAGGTACTTTTAGGTTGAGAGGAGATACGATAGATATCGTTCCTTCTTCTGATGACGCACAAGGGGTAAGAATTATTTTTTGGGATAATGAAATTGAAGAAATTAAATTGTTTAACACTGTTGATGGTGTTATTTTGGCTAATTTAGAAGACATCACTATTTTTCCCGCTTCTCTTTATGCTACTGATAAAGAGAAATTAGAAGAATCTATTTTGCGCATTCAACAAGAATTAACCGAACAAATAGCTTTTTTTAAAGATAAAAACCAACTAGTAGAAGCTCAAAAAATAGAAATGAAAACTAAATGCGATTTAGAAATGTTGCAAGAATTGGGCTATTGTAATGGCATTGAAAATTATTCCAGACATTTATCTTTGAAAGCAGCAGGCGAAACACCAACCACTTTGATTGATTATTGTGGGGATGATTTTTTAACTATTATTGATGAATCTCACGTGACCGTTTCTCAAATTAGAGGAATGTATGAAGGCGATTTTTCAAGAAAAAATAATTTAGTTCAATATGGTTTCCGTTTGCCGAGCGCTTTAGATAACAGACCACTTAGATTTCCTGAATTTGAAAAAAAAATGGATAAAATAATTTATTTATCAGCTACTCCGGGCGATTATGAATTAAATAAAAATTTACCTATTGTGGAACAAATTATTCGTCCTACTTTTGTACTAGACCCTATTATTGAAGTTCGTCCTACTAAAAATCAAATTGAAAATTTATATTTTGAAATTAAAAAAAGAGCGGAAAAGAACGAAAGAACTTTAGCGTCCACTATCACTATTAAGATGAGCGAAGATTTAACTAGTTATTTAAAAGATTTAGGCATCAAAGTGGCTTATTTACATAGCAAAATTAAACCTTTAGAAAGATTCGTTATTTTAGAAGATTTAATGATCGGCACTTATGATTGTTTAATTGGAGTTAATTTATTAAGAGAAGGGTTGGATTTACCATTAGTTTCGTTAGTAGCTATTTTAGACGCTGATAAACAAGGTTTTTTAAGAAATAAAAGAAGTCTTATTCAAACTATTGGCAGAGCGGCACGTAATATTAACGGTAAAGCCATTCTTTATGGTGATGTTATTACTGACGCTATGCAAGAAGCGATAGAAGAAACGCAACGTCGTAGAACTCTTCAAGAGGAATATAATCGCATGTACAATGTTAAACCAACTCCTATTATAAAAACTATTGTAAAAAAAACTATTATGGATAAGCAAAAATCTCAAAAAGAAGAAGTTTCTTTATTATTTTCTAGCAAAAACCAAAAAAACAATCAAGATTTAAAACAATTACAAAATTCAATGAAAGAAGCAGCTAAAAATTTAAATTTTGAACAAGCTGTTATTTATAGAGATTTAATCAAAAACATTAAAAAATCTTAATTTTTATAGCCTAAAAAAAAGATCCCAAGAGGATTTTTTTTATTTAGAGTAATTTTTATTTTTTACTTTATTATCATGATATTAACTTTTTTCTTGACAATTATATATAAAATAACTTATAATTTAAGTGAATTATATTTATTTTGTTTGTAAAAAAGTTTTTAAATTTTTCCTAATTTTTAATGATTATTCAAATTCTTAAATAGGTAGTTAATGAAATCTTATTATAATATTAGTTTTTAAAACCTTAAGACAGATAAAATAACGTATTTATCTTATATTTTGTATGAAAGAAAACTTTTATCTTTTTTAGTTTGATTTTATTTTTATCTATTTATGCATTATTTTAATAATTATTGATAAAATGATTCTTTTCCATGGAAACATTATAATTTGATTTTAATAAAAAAATATGATTTGATGATTTTGTTAAGATTCTGATAAAGAATTAAAAAAAATTTTAAAATATTAATAATTATTTTTTAATAATTATTTTATTGGTGGGAGTTCAAAAAATGTGTTCTGTTAAAAATATTTATACCGATTACGTTCTTTATTTAAACAAAAAGATCACCATTAATGGTTGGATAAAAAACAGTCGTTTTCAAAAAAAATTTGTTTTTATTGATTTAAATGATGGTACTTTTGTAGATGACTTGCAAATAGTTTTAAAAGAATCTGAAGGGATTGATTTAAACGCGATTAAAGATTCTTTGACGATAGGAACTGCTGTTAAAATGGAGGGTGTTTTAGTCGCTACTCCTCAAGCTAAAAAACCTTTTGAATTGTTAGCTTCTCAAGTGCATATTTTAGGGAATAATAGTTCTTCTGATTATCCTATTCAACCTAAAAAACATTCTAAAGAGTTTTTGCGTACAGTGGCTCATCTCAGATTAAGAACTAATCTCTTTGGGGTAGTTTTTCGCCTTCGTAACACAGTTTCTATGGCTATTCATCATTTTTTTCAACAAGAAGGATTTATTAACGCGCATACACCCATCTTAACTGGTAGTGATGGCGAAGGAGCGGGTCAATTATTTCAAGTTACAACCTTGGATTTAAACAAAATCCCTTTAAACGACAATAAAAAAATCGATTATAAACAAGATTTTTTCGGACAACCGGCTTATTTAACTGTAACGGGCCAATTAGAAGCTGAAGCTTTCGCGACCGCTTTTAGTAAAGTTTATACTTTTTCCCCTACTTTTAGAGCGGAAAATTCTCATACTCAACGTCATATTTCTGAATTTTGGATGGTAGAGCCAGAAATGGCTTTTTATGATTTAGGACAGAATATAGCAATGGCTCAAAAAATGCTCCAAAGCGTTATTTCTTATTCTTTAGAAAAGAGTCGAAAAGATTTTGAATTTTTAGATCAAAATGTCGAAAACAATTTAATTCAAAGATTAACCACTATAGCCGCTTTGGAAAAATTTCCAAAAATAACGTACGAAGAAGCAATTAATCTTTTATTAAAAAGTGAAGTAAATTTTGAACAAAAACCTTTTTATGGTGGCGATTTAGCTACAGAACATGAAAAATATTTAACGGATACAGTTTTTAAAGCGCCTGTTTTTGTGATCAATTGGCCTAAAGAAATTAAAGCTTTTTACATGAAAAATAATCCTGATAATAAAACAGTGGCTGCTATGGATCTTTTAGTCCCTAAAATCGGTGAATTAATCGGCGGCTCACAAAGAGAAGAAAATTTAGAAGTTTTGCAAGCTAAAATAAAAGCTTTTAATATTTCCCAACAAGACTTAGAATGGTATTTAGATCTACGTCGTTTCGGCACATGCGTTCATTCCGGGTTCGGCTTAGGTTTTGAAAGGCTAATGCTTTATTTAACTGGTTTAGACAATGTTAGAGATGTCATTGCTTTTCCAAGAGTACCGAATAATATTTCTTTTTAACTTTCATAAAAACAAAATCAAAAAAAGGATACTAATATAAAACGATCATGGGAATTATAATGAAAAATGTTTCCAAAATTTTTACAAATCAACAAACTAAAAAACAAACTTATGCAATTAATAACTTAAATTTAGAAATTAAAAAAGGCGAATTAGTGAGTCTTTTAGGGCCTTCCGGTTGTGGTAAATCTACTATTCTTTATATGATTGCTGGACTTTTAAAAGTGAACGAAGGAGAAATTTTTTTTGGAGATCAAAATGTGACCCATCTTCCTCCTGAAAAAAGAGGAGTAGGATTGGTTTTTCAAAATTACTCCTTATACCCGCATATGACAGTGAAACAAAATATTATGTTTCCTTTGCAAAATTTAAAAATGCCTAAAGAAAAAATACAAGAAGAAGTAGACAGAATAGCGGTTTTAACTTCTGTAGAAGAATATTTAGATAAAAAACCAGGAGAACTTTCTGGCGGTCAACAACAAAGAGTCGCTATCGCTCGTGCTTTGGTTAAAAACCCTAAAGTGCTGTTATTAGATGAACCTTTATCTAATTTAGATACTAGATTACGTTTTAAAATGAGAGACGAAATTAGAAGAATACAAAAAAAGACCAAAATTAGTGCTGTTTTTGTCACACACGATCAAGAAGAAGCAATGTATATGAGTGATAAAATATATGTGATGAATAAAGGTTATATCCAACAAACAGATGTTCCTAGAGAAATTTATAACAATCCTGCCAATTTATTTGTAGCTTCTTTCTTAGGTATTCCTCATATTAATATTTTTAACGGCACTATAGATAATGGTGAGGTGAAAATCGGTAATACTGTAATTTTTAATAAACCAGAATTAAAAGAGAAAAAAAAAGACGTTCATGTAGCTATCAGACCAGAAGGTTATATCTTAGATGAAAAAGGCCTTTTTGAAGTTCAAGGAATAGCGATTGAAAGTCTCGGTAGAGAAACCGTTTTATTAGCTAAAAAATCAGAATCTTTACATAAAATTTTTCAAATTATCATCCCTACTTATAAACAAAAAGAATTGAATTTCGCTAATATTAATAAAACCACCGTTCGTTTTAACATTATGGAAAATAGATGTTTTGTTTTTGATCCAAATGATGGTAGTAGGATTTTATAAATGTTAGAAATTGCAGGTCACAAACAAAATAAACATTGGTTTTATTTAGCTCCTACTTTAGTCGCTTTAACTCTATTTTCTTTTTATCCTTTAATTAAAATTATCATTATTTCTTTTAACGGTGATTACCAAAAATTTAGTGATTCTTTTAGCAGTACGGATTTATTAAGTTTCAAGAATTATGCTAAAGTGCTTCAAGATGAGGAGTTTCGTTGCTCTCTTGGAAATACTTTAGTTTTGGTTCTTTTAGCGGTTCCTATTTCTTTAACCTTTGCTTTAACTATTGCTTTGGCTTTAAATAGTGTTTATAATCGTTATTTAAAAAATCTTTTTAAAACTTTTTTCTTTTTACCATTACTCGCTAATACGGTGATTATGGGCATGATTTTTAGTTCCTTTTTTTACCACAATAACATCCTTTCTATTAATAAGCCAGAAGGTTTGTTTAATAAGTTTTTAATTCTTTTTGGGATGGAACCTAAAAATTGGATTAATATTTCTGCCCCTTATATGAATAAAATGTTTGTTATTGTTTTTTATAACGTATGGTACAGACTACCTTTTAAAATTTTTGTTTTCGTATTGGCTTTACAAGATATTAATAAATCTTATTATGATGCAGCTAAAATTGATGGAGCATCCAAATGGCGTATTTTTACTAAAATAGTTTTGCCTTTATTGGCTCCAGTGCTTTTTTATCAATTTATTATTGAATTATTGACAATCATGAAAGAATATGAATCTGTTGTGGGAGTTTTTGGCAGAAATGCCGATTATAAAATTCAAACTATTGTGGGTTATATTTATTCTCAAATTTACAGTTCTAATTATCATTCTTATTCTAAAGGCGCAGCAGCAGCTGTGATATTATTGTTTTTTTCCGTTTTATTTACAACCATTAGCTTTATATTGCAAAAAAGAAAAAAAATAAATTATCAAAAGTAGATAGTGAAGAAAGAAAAAATGAGTAAAATAAAATCTTTTTTTAAAAACGCATGGGAAAAAATACAAAAATTCAAATTGAAACACAAAATTAATTTTTTTTCCATTATGAAATTTAGTTTTTTGTTTGCAGTTCTTCTGTTTTTAACCTTCCCCTTTTATATGATGGTTATTACATCTTTAAAAAGTAAAGCCGATATCGACACTAATAACGCTTTAATGTTGCCTCAAAGTTGGGAATGGGGAAATTATATAGAAGTTTTTGGAATACCAAATTTTCAATTTATGAAATATTTTTTTAACACTTTATTTATGGTTATCATTTCTACCGTTTTAGGAACTTTATTTGCTGTTTTAGCAGCTTTCGCTTTGAGTATTTTGAATTTTCCTTTCAAAAAAACCATTGTCACTCTTTTATTTATAGCGATGATGATCGCCAGCGAAACTTTAGTATTAACCAATTTCCGTACTATGGCTAAATTAGGGATGGTTAATACCGGCAATGCAGCTTCCTTTCCTTTGGGGGTCACTTTCGCTATGGTACTGCCTTATTTAGTTAACGTAGTTCACGTCTTTTTAATTATGCAGGCTTTTCAACGCGTTCCTAAAGAATTGTATTATACTTCTAAAATAGATGGCACTACTGATTGGGAATACCTTTGGAAAATATTAATTCCCATCACTAAATCTTCTATTATTGTGACTGTTATTTTTAGAACAGTAGCAGCTTGGAATGCTTATTCTTGGCCAGAATTAGTAGGAGGTCAATTGTTGACTAATATGATAAGAAAAACATTTGACGGAGAAAGTGGTATCGATAAGTTACACCTACAAATGGGGGTTTCTGTTTTGATTAATTTACCATTATTATTAATTTTTATTTTTGCAAAAAAATACATTATATCTGGGGAAAATAAAAGTGGCATCAAAGGATAATTTTAAAAAAAATAGTTTATTTATTGGTTTATTTTTTTTGTCAATCTTTATATTGATTTATATTGCTAATTTGTTCGCTTCGCCTAAGGATCAAAATTTTTATATAAAAGAATACAATGAATTGAAAGATTTCATTGAACGAAAATTGAAAACTACAGATGCACAAAAAGCATATTTCCGTCGTGATCCTGATAACAAGGTAGAAATTGTTTTTTGGCATAATTTATACCCAGAAGAAAAAAAAGTTTTAGATAAAGTTATTAAACAATTTGAATCAGATTATCCGAGAATTAAAATCAAAGAAGTTAATAAATCAAACTGGAATAATATCGCTAAAAGCGTAGCTAACGCTTTACCAGTCAATAAACAACCTAATTTAGTTTTTTCGTATTCCGATCATGTGGAATTTTATTCTAAATCTCATAAAGTAGTGCCTTTAGATATTTTTATGCAAGAAGATGAAAAAAAAATTGAAAGTCAATTTTATCCTGCTTATTTTAAAAAAAATACATTAGAATATGGATACGATGGAAAACCACATTATTACACCTTACCTTTTAGCAAAACGACTGAAACTCTTTTCTATAATAAAGATATGTTTAAAAATCATCGCGAAGCTTTAAACAAAGCCCTTAATGAGGTTGTTATTGATAAAAACGGTGTTATTTACGAAGGAAAAACGGAAAAAGGATTAAATTGGGAACAATTAAAAATAATTTCCGCACAAATGAAAGAATTAGAAAAAAAGACAAATGGATTTATTCCTATAGTGATCGATAGCGAAGCAAATTTATTGATCACTTCTTTTCAACAAGCCGAAATAAAATTTCCAACAAATAAAGAAGAAGCTGAACAATTTTTAAAAAGACCAGAAGTTCAAAAAGTCATGAAATATTTTAAAGAAGAATTTTATAAAACAAATTATATGACTACTTCGAAAATGAACGGCGAACAAAAAGTTTTAGATATGTTTCGTCAAAAAAAGAGCAGTATTTTAATTTCTTCTACAAGGACGGTTAATAAAGTCCAAGAAGCTGATTTTAAAAATATAGGTTTATCAAGGGTTCCTTTGATGACATTATTTGAAACAAATAAATATAAAAACATTATGCAAGGTGCTAATATAAATATGTTTTATTCTTCTGAAAAAGATGAAATGTTGGCTTCTTGGTTATTTTTAAAAACCTTAACTTCTGAACAAAATATCATTAACTTGTTAAATGCAAAAGGTGGTTTAAATATTACAAGAAAAGATGTTTTTAAAGAAGTTGAAAAGAAGATAAATGCTGGGGAATCTCAAATAACTGTGGAACCGAAGACTCTTCATTTTGATTCTTTAAAATACGCCTATGATAATCAAAAAACAGAAAATAATGAAAAAGGAGAAAAAATGTTTTTTGAATCGCCTATTTTTCCTAATTCAACTTTTTTCAGAAACGTTTTAACCGAAGTATTTACTTATGTATTGGCTATTGACCCAAACATAACAGAGCACGAATTGGACAAGGAAATAGAATTTTTATGCGCGCAAGCTGCAAAAAGAATAGAGACTAATTAATCTTATATAAACAAAACATTAATCATTAATGATTATAAATTGCAAACAAAAAACAAAAGAGAGAGGTATTCATTCATAGACATCATGGACTTTATTAAACAACAAATAATTAATTTTGATACCATTATAATTCACGGACATAAAAGACCAGATGGAGATTGTTACGGTGCTCAATTAGGTTTTAAAGATATTATTCAAGAAAACTATCCTCATAAAAAGGTTTATGTCGTAGGAGAAGTTAATCCTAAAATGTCTTTTTTAGGAAACATGGAATCTATCGCAGATGAAACTTACCAAGATGCTTTATCAATCGTGGTCGATTGTGGTAGCGCTAATATTATTAGTGATCAAAGATATAAATTAGGTAAAATGGTTATCCGCATAGATCATCATTTATTAGTGGAAGAATATGGCGATTACCAATGGGTAGAACCTAAATTCGCTTCTTGTTCTGAAATGATTTATGCTTTTAAAGAATATCATAACTATAAAATAAGTCTTAAAGGTGCGATGCCAATTTATGTAGGAATGGTAACTGATACCGGTAATTTCCGTTTCGATAGGGTAACGGATAAAACTTTACAAATGGCTTCAGAATTATTGCAATTTGAATTTAACGCTTTTGAGATAGATAAAAAAATCAACATGCAAAGTTTACAAATGTTAAAATTAAAAGGTTATATTTGTGAAAATTTTATCGCCGAAGATGGTTTAATTTATATTCAAATTTCACAAGAAATCATTAAAAAATTTAACTTTAGCATTGATGAAATTTTTTCTATCGTTAATATTTATAGTAATGTTACAGATTATCCTGTGTGGGTTTTTATCGTAGAGATGCCTAGCAAAGAATGGAGATTAAGCATCCGTTCTATCGGTCCTAAAATTAGCCATATTGTAAGTAAATTTGGTGGCGGAGGACATTTAAGAGCTTGTGGCGCTTTTGTCAAATCCCAAGACGATATTGATGAAATCATCAAATCATTAAAACAATATATCAAAGAGTTTAAACAAGAAAAAACCGTTAACATAAGTACGGAAAGTTAAAGAAATAAAAAAAGTGTGGTGAAGCCATGTACGAAGAAACTATTGCTGCTATTTCCACCCCTTTAGGAACGGGTGGAATCAGTATTATCAGAATCAGCGGTGCTAAAGCGATCGAAAGCATAGGACAAATTTTCAAAAGTCCTAAAAAAAATTTTACTTTAAAAGAAGTGCCTTCTCATACCATTCATCATGGCTATATTCTAGACCATAAAAGCGATATTTTAGATGAGGTTTTAGTGTCAGTTTTTAAAAAACCTCATTCTTTCACTGGTGAGGATGTAATAGAAGTACACGGACATGGCGGCATTTTAATTACTCAACTTTTATTGGAAAGGGTTTTATCCTTAAACATTAGAATAGCCGAACCAGGTGAGTTTAGCAAAAAAGCCTTTTTAAATGGTAAAATAGATTTAATCCAAGCAGAATCTATTATGGATTTAATCCATGCTCAAAACGAAAATGCCGTTAAATTGTCACATCTAGGTTTGCAAAAAAAAACGTCTGAGCTAATAGATAACCTAAGCAAAGGTATTGTAAGCTTAATCGGTAAAATTGAAGTTAATATTGATTATCCTGAATACGAAGATATTCAAATGATGACAAACGAGATTATTTTGCCAGAAGTTCATTGTTTAATTAACAGTATGCAAGATATTTTAGATCGTTCTGTAACAACACGTTTTTTAAAAGAAGGGATTAAGACTTTAATCATTGGTAAACCTAATGTGGGTAAATCGAGCTTATTAAACGCTATTTTAGACGAAAAAAGAGCGATTGTTTCTGATATAGCTGGAACTACTAGAGATTTTTTAGATGTACATGTTAATATTAAAGGCGTTTCTTTAAATTTAATTGATACTGCAGGAATTAGAGAAACTGATGATCCTTTAGAAAAAATGGGCGTTTTACTGTCTAAAAAATTCTTAAAAGAGGCGGAATTGGTTTTATTATTATTAGATCAAAGTCGTCCTTTAGACCCAGAAGATACAGAATTGCTAGAAATGACTAAAAACCATCCACGTATTTTAATCGGTAGTAAATCCGATTTACCTTCGCAAATGGATTCTTCTTTTTTAGAAGAAGAAACGGTTTTGATTTCTAACGTCACTAAAGAGGGGATTGATCAACTCAAAGATAAAATTTTAAAAACTTTTCAATTAGACCTGATTGAAGAAAAAAACTTTAATTATTTATCTAATTCTAGACATATCCAACAAATGAAAAATGCTTTGCAAGCTTTAAAAAATGTTATTATAGATATTGATCAACAAATTCCGATAGATATTCATATTATTTCTTTAAAAGAAGCTTATGAGGCTTTAGGTTCTATTGTAGGAAACAATATTAATGAAACCTTAATGGATGAATTATTTTCTAATTTTTGTTTAGGAAAATAATTCTTTTAAACAGGTTTTTATGTATAATTTATAGTATTGAATAAAAGAAAGGATTAGAGAGATTTAACTTTATGATTAAAATACGTTTTAATAATGATGTAATAGAATCTTTTTCTAAAGGAATTACCCCTTTTGAAATCATTCAAAAACAAAATTTAAATTTTTCTACTAAACCAATAGCCGCTTTATTTAACGAAAAAGCGATCGAGTTGAACCGTCCTTTAGAAGAAGATGGCACTTTAGAAATCATGACAGAAAAGCATGAAAAAAGTTTGAAAATTTTAAACCATAGTGCCGCTCATTTAATGGCCCAAGCGATTAAAAGACTTTATCCTGAAGCTCTTTTGGTTGTCGGTCCAACTATTAAAGAAGGTTTTTATTATGATATCGATTTTCAAAATTCAGTCGTTTCGGAGAATGATTTTGCGACAATTGAAAAAATGATGCAAACTATTTCACAAGCAAAATTAGCTATTGCGAGAAAAGAAGTTAGCTACCAAGAAGCAGAAAAGTTATTTGCTGATAATATTTATAAACAAACTATATTAAAAAATATTAAAGACCCTATTTTAAGCGTTTATACTCAAGGCGAATTTACTGATCTTTGCCGCGGCATTCACCTGACTAATACTAAATTTATCAAACATTTTAAATTGTTAAAAACATCTGGTTCCTATTTTCAAGGCAGTGTTAAAAACAAAGCTTTAACAAGAATTTATGGCATTTCTTTCTTTAACAGGCTAGATTTGAAAAATTATTTAAATTTATTATTAGAAAGAAAACAAAGAGACCACAAAAAAATCAATAAAGAACAAAATTACTTTATGTTGTCTCCTGAAGTGGGAGCGGGTTTACCTTTTTGGTTACCTAAAGGCGCTACTATACGTCGTATTTTAGAAAGATATATTGTGGATAAAGAATTATCTTATGGTTATCAACATGTTTATACTCCTATTATAGCTAATACTAAATTATACGAAGAATCAGGCCATTTAGAACTTTATAAAGATAATATGTTCCCTATTATGGAATTAAAAAAAGAAGAAAAACTGGTTTTAAGACCGATGAATTGTCCTCATCATATGATGATTTTTAAACAACAATTGCGTAGTTATAAAGATTTGCCTCTTAAAATCGCTGAATTAGGAATGATGCATAGATACGAACATTCTGGAGCTGTTTCAGGTTTGCAAAGAGTAAGAGAAATGACCTTAAATGACGCTCATATCTTTATCACTCAAGAACAAATTAAAACCGAATTTATTAAAATTATGAATTTAATTTTTGAAGTTTATAAAGATTTTAATATTACGGATTATTTTTTCAATTTAAGTACCAGAGATCCAGAAAATAAAGATAAATATTTTGATGATGATAATATGTGGCATAAATCTGAATCTATCTTAAAAGAAATTTTAAATGTTTTAAACATCAAATATAAAGAGCAAAAAGGCGATGCTGCTTTTTATGGTCCTAAATTAGATGTCCAAGTTTTAACCGCTTTAGGCAATGAGGAAACCTTATCCACTATTCAATTAGATTTTCTGTTGCCGCAAAGATTTAACTTAACTTATGTTGGTGAAGATAGTAAAGAACATACTCCTATCGTGATCCATAGAGCAGTTATTTCCACAGTAGAACGCTTTTTAGCTTATTTAATTGAACAAAATAAAGGTGTTTTTCCTTTATGGTTAGCCCCTTTGCAAGTTGTTTTAATGCCTGTTAACACTCAATCACATTTAGAACATACTAAAAAAATACAAGAAATTTTATTGAAACATAATTTAAGAGTAGAAATTAACAATAAAGAAGCTACTTTAGGATATAAAATTAGAGAATCTCAAAAAGCTAAAATTCCTTTCCAAATTGTTATTGGCGATCAAGAGTTAACTAGCAATCGTTTGACTTATCGAGAATACGGTGATAATAAACAAAATAACGTTTCTGTGGAAGAATTTGTTTCGAAGTTAAATGATAAAATTCAGCAAAAAAAATAATTTATTTATTTGGAAAAAAGAAATGAAACAATTTCGCCGCAAGGTTTAAATCATAATTAAACCATCTGTAAGGATGGTTTTTTCTTTGTCTTAAACCAAGTATAGAAATGAAAAAGAGACCTCATATGGTCTCTTTTTTTGTTTTGCAAATATTGTTGATCTATTAAAAGCCTTTTTGGGTTTTCAAATCGATAATTAATTCAGTTGTTGAACTATTTGTTCTAATTCTTCTTTGTTGATAGTTTCTTTTTCTAAAAGCAAATTAACTATTTTATCTAATAAAGCTTTATTTTCTTTAATGATTTGTCTTGCTTGTTGCATACAAGTATCAATAATTTTTTTAATCTCTTGATTAACTGATTTTTTATCCGTATCTTGAACAGGCCCTAAATCAGACATGCCTAATTTGGTAACCATTTGGGTCGCTATTTGGGTCGCTCATTTGAAATCACCGTAAGCTCCGTTAGAAACATCATCAAACATTAATTCTTCAGCCGCACGTCCTCCTAAAAAAGAGATGATGTTAGCAAGCATACGTTTTTTAGAGGAAAAGAAAGTTTCTTTTTCAGGAAGCATTATAAAAATATAACCTCCCGCATCTCCACGAGGTATAATGGTTATTTTCTGTACTTTTTGAGCATGTTTTAATTTTAAACCAATTACAGCATGTCCCGCTTCATGATAAGCTACCATTTTCTTTTCTTCTTCATCATATTTTCTGGATTTTTTCGCTGGTCCCATCATCACACGATCAATTGCTTCTTCTAATTCATTCATAGTTATGAATTCTTTTTGATTACAGACTGCCATAATAGAAGCTTCGTTTAATACAGCAGCTAATTGAGCTCCACTCATATAAGGAGTTTGTTTAGCGATTTGTTCTAAATCAACCGATGGATCTAGTTTTTTATTTTTAGCGTGCACTTCTAAGATCGCTTTTCTCGCTTTTAAATCTGGTAAGCCGACCGTAAATTGACGATCAAATCTCCCTGGTCTTAATAAAGCTGGATCTAGCATATCCGCTCTATTAGTTGCCGCCATAACGATCAATCCTTTAGATTTGTGAAAACCATCCATTTCGGTTAATAATTGGTTAAGAGTTTGGTCTTTTTCTTGGGAACCTCCGCTATGGCCAGAATTTCTTTTACCACCTAAAACATCTATTTCATCAATAAATAAAACACAAGGAGCGTTTTGTCTTGCTTCTTTGAATAACGATCTTATTCGGGAAGCTCCCACTCCGACATATCTTTCTACAAATTCAGAACCAGAAGTAGCGTAAAAAGAAACTCCAGCTTCGCCGCCGGCTACGGCTTTGGCTAATAAAGTTTTACCAGTTCCTGTCGGTCCTTCTATTAAAACTCCTTTTGGGATAGAAGCTCCTATATCTTGGTATTTTTTAGGATTTTTTAAAAAATCAATAATCTCTTTCATTTCTTCTTTTTCTTCTTCGTTACCGGCTACATCTTTAAAAGTGAATAAAGATTTTTGTTTAGAAGAAATTTTTTTAGAAGATGAACCATCATTTACTAAAAAAATTTCTCCCCAATAACCTAACAATAACAAAGTGGAAATAGGTCTTAAAAATGTATCTATGGTACTTTTAATATCGCATTGAATAATACCATTAAATAAATAATACTTTTTAAAACGATAGATACCTTGTAATTTTTTCGGGTTAAGGATATATTTATCTAATACATCTGATACAATAGCTAAAAAATAAAAAATAATTAACATAATAATGATGTTTTTAAAACTAATTTTGTTTTTTAATTTCTTCATGATTTTCATATAAAGTTATTTCGATAATTCCTTTCTTTAATTTGTGCGCATATCATAGTAGCATAATAATGGAATACAATATTTATGTTCTTTTATTAAAACTAAGGATTTTTTAAAGATTTCTTCACATGTTTGTTGTATGAGTTGTTGTTCTTGAGTTTTGTCACTTCCTATGGACAATAATTTTGAAATAACATTATTGTAAAAAACTAAAAACTCTTGATAAGAAGAAGTGAAAAGACCTGTTTGCGGATCAACTCCTGGATAAGATTCATCATATGGTTGTCCTGTTTCTGATTTCAAGCCTGAAAAAAAGTTTGTATCAATGTTGTTGTATGATGATTTTTGTTCGTTTAAATAGTTTTTTATTGATTGAAAATCTAAAGTTATTTTTTCTTTTGATATACCTATGTCGAATACACTTGTAATTAAATAAAAATAATGTGTTACTGCGTCATATTCTTCTTTTTCTGGTACAATATCTAACCTAATATTCATATTTTGTGAGGGATCTTCTGTATTTTCGATTTTATCAATTATTTGTATTTTTATTTTATTTTCTGGTAAATTATTTTTGTTAATAAAAGTAGTGAATAAATGTTTTATTTGTTTTAAAATTGAATCAGTTAAATCTTTTAATTTTGCTTCTTCTAAATATTCTTTTAAATCTTCGTCTTGAACCAATAAATTTAATTTATAATTCTCTTGTTTTTGTTCAGTAGTTAAATCATCCCAAGCTTGTTGTAATAAGTTTAGAGCTTTTTCTTCATCAAAACCGTCATTTTCTAATTTATCGTCTTTATATGCTTGAGCATCTTCTTCGTTCAAAGGGAAAGTTTTGACAGGAAAATAAACATGATTATCGTTGAAAAAAGCTTTGGTAAATAACACTGGAGATGATGATAATTTGAAATTATCATTTGTTTGTTCTAAATCTTTTCTATTTAAAGAGTGATAAATACTTTTGCGGAAATTTATGTTTTCATTTAAAGCGTTTGTATTTTTATCTTTTTCAAAAAAACTTAAATAAATTAAAAGACCGTTATCTGAAACTTTTTCGTTTAAAATCTCTAAAGCGGTTCGTTCTGTTTTTGGCGCCACTATTGGTTGTTCGCTTGATACTATTGGATCTTGTTGAGTTACAGAACTTGTAGAAGAACTTTCATCCTTATTATAGTTTAGTTGCGAATCGCTTGATACTATTGGATCTTGTTGAGTTCCAGAACTTGTGGAAAAACTTTCATCCTTATTGTCTTTGCTAAAATATTTAATTCCGAAAATAACACTAACTATCAATAAAATAGCTAATAACCCTATCCCTACTAACGTTATTATTTTCTTATGTTTCTGAATCAACTCTTTATAATTCATTTTTTTAACCTTTCTTAATGTTTTTTAATTTATGTTTTTTTAATTTAATAATTTATTTTTTAAATTATTAAAAATTATTATACACAAAAAAAAAAAAACAAGTCCCGACAAAAAAGAACTTGTTTTAGATAAGTTGTTTAAAACAAAAAAGCTATGTTTAATAATTTAATTTTTATTAATTTTTTTACCAATACAGTTGGTAAGAGTGTTTAAAGTTAAATAAATAACACTAACGATCACGAAAGGAGTAATTGTATCATTAGTAAGAACAATATTACGTTGAGCAGTCCATAATAAACTAGATAACCCAATGATAGAAAATAAAGCTGTTTCTTTAAAATTAATAATTAGTTGATTCCAAACAAAAGGCATCGATCTTTTTAAAGTTTGTCTTAAAATAACATAACTGAAAACTTGTTTTTTTTTCATTCCTAAAGAATAGGCAGCTTCAATTTGACCTTTATCTAAAAGTTTCATATTATTAACGAAAACGCTAGTTAAAATAGTAGCATTATTGATTAAAATGATAATTAAAGCGGTGTAAAAAGGACCTAAAGGTTCTACTTTGAAAAAATTAAAATTAAGAACTAATAAATTATAAACTAAAATAACTTGAATAGAAATAGGAACCGCTTTAAGAATATAAATCAAACTATCTATTAAAACAGAAAAGATGTTTTTTATTTTAAAAGATTTTTTGGCAGGTGATTCTACAGCAACGTTGGCTGATAACAACTTAATTTTGAAAAATAATAAAGATAATATAAAACCTAAAAGCAAACCGTCAACAGCCAATAATAAAGAAATCAAAAAACTTTTATAATATGTTTTGAAAAAACTTGTTTTGGATTTGATTGAATCGATAACCTTTTTATGTTTGTCAATTGCTGTCGGATGATATTTGCCTTGATATGTTTTCTCGGGCGAAACATCTTTTAAAGCGCCTTCTAATTTCGTTTTTAAATCTTCTCCTTTTGGACCTTTTTGCAAGAACATGCCTAAAGGAGGGATTTTTATGTCATCAGGCAAATATGTTAATTTGAAAGCTTTGAATTTATCACGTTGTTGATTGACGATTAAATCTACTACCGGATATTCTAATAAAAGAACGTCTGCTGTTCCGTTAGAAACTGACTCAGCACAATTCACCGCGTCCTCTTTTAAAGCTGTTTTTTGAGCTTTTAGCAAATAATTTTGCTTTTGCAAAGTATCGAAAAATTGAATATCATATATTGAACCGAAAATAGTGGTTATCCTTTTCACTTCCTCTAAGTCGTTTAATTTTATTGCACCCTTTTTCTCTTTAAATAAAGGATTGTCTTTTCTAACAAGAATACCTAAATCAGGCGTATGATACTCAACAGATAACATTTGTTCTTTTCTTTCAGCTGTAATATTTAACATTCCGATAATAACGTCTACTGTTCCCTGTTGAACAGCGTTTAATATCCCAGGAAAAGCGAAAGTTCTAATAATTAAATTCCTTTTCATTTTGTCAGCTATTTCTTTAAATAATTCGATATCAGAACCACTGATAAAATAACCATCAAGAGTTTCATGACCATTATCTTTATTGGTTCCGTCAAAAGCGAAAGGTGGAGCATTGTTCACGATTCCTAAAGTTAAAGTTTCTTTTCCATCTTTTTTAACACTATTAGGCATTAAGATATAAAAATTAAGCCAAACCAAAAGAACCACTATTATTGTGTAGATGGAAATTTTTTTCCAATTTTTCATAAGATATTTTTTTAATATAAAAGTTTCCATAAAGTTACAATTATTCCTTCCGATCAATTTCGTCTTTATTATTTAGTTTCTTTTGTTAAAAATAAAAAAATTAACTTAAACTAAAAAAAGTTGAAAACAAGATATTCATTAATAATTTCGTCACTTAAATTAAATATTTGTTTCTAATGCGAACTGTTAAATCAAACATTTTTTCTTCATCTTATTTTCCAATAGGATGAATTGTTATATTTCGATTGATTACCTTATTTTTAAGATTATTCTTTTTTCATAATTATTTTTTCAAACAATTAATGTTTATTTTTTTTGATTGATTAAATCTGTCACACCTACTAATATTAAATAAAACAAACTTATTAAAAGATAAGGGGTAATAGTGTCAAAAGTGATAGAAACTTGCTTTTGGGCCGCGAAAATAAGACTTACTACTCCGATTATTTGAAATAAAGCAGTTTCTTTCAAATTAATAATAAACTGGTTCCAAATAGAGGGAATCGTTCTTTTAAAAGTTTGTTCTAAAGTGATATAACGAAAAATTTGTTTTTGTTTCATTCCTAAAGAATGAGCGGCTTCTATTTGTCCGGGATCTAAAAATTTAATATGGTTTAACATAATTTCTGTTAGATTAAAAGCTGTATTTAGTATAATAACGATCAAACCGACTATCACTGGCCCTAAAGGACCTTTAAAAGATGGTATATTCATTAAAAGACTATAAAACAATAAAGCTTGAATTACTATGGGTATAGCTTTAAAAAAATTCATCAAAAAGTTAAAAATAACTGTTAATATTTTTTGCAGATAAATTAAATAAGTGTTTTGTCTTTTTATCTCTTCGGAAGAGTTTTTCCACATTGTTAATAATATAGCTAATAAAAAACCTAAAAAAAGACCGTCTATCGCTAATAATAAAGTAGTTAAAAAACCTTGTTTATAAGCTGGAAAGGATTGATATAAGTTAGACCAATAAGAAGAGTCTTTAGTGGGCAAGTCAGAATTATTTTTAACATCCGAAAAAGATAAAACAGAATAATGTAACCAAATCAAAAATAACAAAAAAATAGTCAAAAAAAATATTTTTTTTTCATTTGTTTTCCAAAATGTTTTTATGTTTAAATCCATAAAATCTATCATTCCTTTTTTCTTATTTTAAATATTCCTAAACGCTTTATTTTTTGTTAATAATGCGTTTTTATTTCAAAAGTACATAGTTATAGCATGAAAAAGTAGTTTTTATTTAAATGAGATTAAAATTCTTCAAAAAAAGATCTTATTTTAGGGTATTTATTAGTTTCAAAAATTTCTTTAGAAGAACCTTTTTCCAAAATAACGCCGTTTTCCATAAAACAAATATTATGAGAAACTTTTTTAGCGAATTTCATTTCATGCGTAACAATAACTAGAGTAATTTCTTTTTGTTCAGCTAATTTTTTTAATATTTGCAATACTTCTTGAGAAGATTCAGGATCTAGAGCGGAAGTTGGTTCGTCCAATAAAATAACTTTTGTTTGCATACATAAAGTTCTAGCGATCGCGACCCTTTGTTTTTGTCCTCCAGAAAGTTGTTTCACATTTACATCAGCAAATTTTTCTAAACCTACTTCTTTTAATTTTTGTAAAGCGTTAGTTTTAGCTTGTTCTTTGCTCATTTTTAAAACTTTAACTGGCGCCAAACAACAATTTTCTAAAACAGTCTTTTCTTCGAATAAATTAAAATTTTGAAAAACCATACCTACTTGAGTGCGTAATTGAGATAAATTAACGTTCTTATCTAAGATGTTTTGCGCATTGATCCAAATTTCCCCTGAATCAGGTATTTCTAATAAATTTAAAGTTCTTAATAAAGTGGATTTACCAGAACCAGAATGACCTATAATAGCAAGTATTTCTCGGTTATGAATATTTAAATTAATATTTTTTAAAATGTGTTTTCCGTCGAATGATTTATTTAAATTTTTAATTTCTATCATGTTTTTCTCCTTTGTTTTTTTATCTAAATATCATATATTTCGAATCGCTTTATGAAAGTATTTGTTTTCTAAAAAGAACGACCGTTTAAACATCGAAATGTTTTTTTATTAAAAATGCATATTTTGGAAAAAGTTTTTTAGTTAAATTTCTTGGTTAGATAAAAATAAAAAACAACAAAGGATTAATATTTTATGAACTATATCAAATATCAATCCTTTGTCATCATTCATCATTTATTTAAAACGAAAAAATAACTATTTTTTTTACAATAATCTGAACTTTTTAAAAAAATAATTAAAATTGTAAAGTTTTTTTATAAAAATATCAAATATATCTTAAATGATTAAATTTAAGATATTAAGATTTATTTAATTGTATATTAAAATTTGTCATTTGTCAACATTAAAATATAATTATTTAGATTAATAGTAAAATAGAATAGATAAATATCTTATTTAAACGCTTAAAAGCGCGTTTCAAGAGCTTCATTATCTTAAAATCTTATTAACCTACTATTTAAATAAACTTTTTTATAATTGTTGAAAAAATAACATTTTCAAATATAATAAAATAATTCTTTTGAGATATTGAAATGTATTCATGAAAATAATATTTTACATTATTATTTTGTTTAAAAATCAAAATATTTTAATAAAAAAGATGAAAAAGTTTTTTTAAGCCTTTATTAGGCCTTATTTAAAAGAATTTTTTCTTTAAAATATCTTTTTTTATTAAAAACACAGAAAAAACATCTTTTTATTATTTGGAAGTAAAATAGATCTTTTCTTTCTTTGAAAACGGTATTTTACCTTACTGAAAAGATTAATTTTTTCCTTAAAAGTCGTTATTTTATGAACTGGGTCGAAAAAAAGTGTTTCATAACTCTAAAAATACTATATAATAAAATAGATTTAAATAATGTGTTTTTTGACATAAACATTATTATTAATAGAATAAATTTTTTCTTCCATAAGAAAAAAGAATTAAAATTTAAAAAAATTTTATTTTGATTTTAGCTATTCTATGAAAATTCTATGAAAATATTATAAAAATATTATAGGAGAATAATAAAAAGTTATGAAAATGAATATTTTTAAACCTAATAAAAAAAACTTTTATATTATTTCGATTTTAGTTTTAATAGCGATGATGTTTTTATTAATTTTTCGCAATGTTTTAGCTTTTGAAGATAAAATTGCGAAAAAAGCTAATAAAAACATAGATGAATTATCCAAACAAACATCACAAAAAATAGATGAAGTGGCTGATAAATTTGCTGATAAATTTTTGGAAAAAATGGATTCATGGGATCAAGATCTTAAAGTAGACAAAGATAAAATAGTGAAAGACTTATCTGAAGCTTTAAAAGTAAAAATGGATAATTTAGAAAACTCCCTTACTAAAGAGTTAATTCCTAAAAATTTAGAGCAATTAACCAAAAAAGCGGAAGCCAAAATAGAATCTTTCAATACTCAAGAAATAACTCAAAAAATATTGGTTATTTTAGACCAAAAAGTAAAAACTTTAGCGGACGATATTGCTAAAACAATACAAAAAGCGATCGACAATTTAGGTCAAAGCATTGAAAAAGATAAAAAATCATTAATGGATAATATTACAGGCAAAATCGACTCATGGGATACAGACCTTAAAGAAGATAAAAAACAAATTATTGAAAAAATTTCTAAATCATTAGAAAATTTAGAAAAAGCTACTAAAGCAGCTAAGGATAAAATGGAAAATATTGAAGATAATGTTCATGTGAAAGAAATTGTGGAAAATTTAAAAACAAGTATTAATCAATTGCCGCCCCGATTAAGTCAAACAATAAAAGATTTGATAAAGGAGAGTTTGCCGAAATGGTTAGGGGGTACAACTCCAGACAACAAAAACTCCAATGTTGACGTCAATGAAAACAATCCTGCTTCACCAGCCGTCACCTCCAACTTTTTAGTTGACAAAGTAATATCGTTGTTTGCTTCGTGGTGGAATTCATAAAAAATAAATCTATAATTCCTTTTTATAAAATTAAAACCGTTCTTTTTATAACGTTTTTTTGCTAAATTGCTTTATATAATTTGATATTTATAAAAAAGAGTAATGATTATCATTTTCTTTGTTAATATTAGAATTAAAATAATTATAATATTATTGTAATGGTTTTTAAAATCATTACAATAATATTATAATAAATATTTTTTTCTCCCTTTTATCATAATAATTAAAATAAAAATTCAAAAATTAAATTAAAATTCAAACAATTAAACAATTAAATCTAAACAAGAGGAAAGATTATTAGAAACACCAATGATTCGAACAACATTTTAAAAATATTGTTAATTGTCCCTTTGTTCGTCCTTTTATTATTTTTCATTATTTATTTTAGTTTTTTTTACAATAAAGAGCAAAAAAACGCTCTTCCGACAGATAAATTGGTTGCTGATGTACAAAAAGATTTAGGAGAGTATGTCAAATCAAAAGATTTTAACGATATTTTAGACAATAAATTTCAAGAAAAATTAGATGAAAATAAGTTAACAAAAGAAGAAAAAAAACAAGAAACATTTATCATTGAAAAAAGTCAAAATGAAGAGTTAAATACAGAGTTAAATACAGAAGATACAACGTTAAATTCTGATGAAGAAGTAATCACAGAAACTAAAGAAAAAACTAAAGAAAAAAATAAAAAAAATCCAAAATGGACTACTTTATTCGCAAAGAAATCCAAAAAAAATAATAAAAAAGATGAACAAACCGACATAATAGAAAAAAATTCCGACTCATCCGAAGTAGAAGATAAAATTCAAGAAGAAACGACAATACAGCAAGAAAAAATGCAACAATAAACATTTTATCATTAAAAAAAGACCTTTTAATAAGGTCTTTTTTTTATTTTATATTATTTAATGATATAATTATAATGCTATGTAAATATTTTTATTAGAAAGGTATGAAAATATATATATCAAATTTGTCCTAACTGGATTAAAATATTATCCCCCTCAAAGAGGGGCAAATTAATTTTTTTGAAATCAAGAAAATTTTTTTATTCTATAAATGAAACAACTTTCTCACAAATTCCATAAAATGTATTTTTATGGTTTTTTACTACATATCTATTTTTTTATACAACCCATTAAAGAGACAATTACAAAAATAATATTTTCATTTTTAGAGGATATTAATTTTCATTAGAAAGCATTAACAAAAAAATATGTCAATTCAATGTAAAAAGGTTTGGAAATATTTTGTCATCTTTCTAACCTTTTCATTAATAAGTCCTATATACGGAATCACTCCTTATAGTAATAAACAACCAGAAACGAAAAAAAAAGTTTCCCCTATTATTTACCCTTCTATAGAAAAAATCAAAACAATGTTGCCAACCAGAAAAAACGCAGCTTTTCGCCAACGTTTATTAGAACATGTTGTTAAAATAGTTTTCGAACAAATAGACAAGGAATATTATAATTTTCAGGAAAAAGACAAGAAAAACATTAATTTTCTTTTTCAAACCTTAGAAAATTATAATATTGTAGAAAAGTTTAGTAATACAATTGCTACGACAGTTTTTGACCCTAACGAATACCTTTTTGTATTTGTCGGAAACGCCAATGATTTAAAAAATTATCAAACATATTTACAACATAAAAAAAACAATTTTCAAGGCGAAAGAGGCTCTTTTTGGCGCAATTGGCAACCAGCTAATATGATCTTTGTTTCTAAAAAACATATTCAATTTTTAATTGACACATTAAGTCAAGTGATGTTTTTGGAAGAAGAAATTAAAAGCATAAATCAAAATCCTCTCGTTCAAAGTAACGAAAGTTATAAAAAAAGTTTACAACCACAAATACAAGCTAATAAACAAGAAATACAAAGATTAAAAGAAGAATTAGGGCGAGAAAGATGCCTAAATATCAGCATAAATAACGAAATGCTGGACCTGCAATGATGGTCTAACTCATATTTTCGGTCTATAAAACGAAAGAATTATAAATTACAGCAGAAAATAAAAGCGCAAATGAGGAACATCTTTTAATCCAACAAGAAACGCAAGAGCAAACGATCAACACGGATAACTTCTGAAAAGGAGCTAAGAGCAACCAAAAGGGTTACAAATTACATAACTTGTAGATAAAAATAGCTTTATTGTCGTTTATATCAACAATTTTGAGGGCTTTTAACGTATTTTAATTCGTATGTTAAAATCATTGTCATCGTTCTAGACGATGGAGTTAATTTCCACCTCAAACCTACCTGTCAGAAAATATTTTATGTCAGATAAAATATAATTGCTCAGGTCAGCTCGCCTAAATTGATTACGTAGATATTTAGAGTAACTTCTATTTCCCTAAAACAGAACCCTTTTTCAACTTGATAGTTTTTAAGGTTTTTGTCAAGGGAGAAGCAGAATCATAGTAGTCGTGAGAAATTTACAATTATTGCTGAAATGCATTAATATACTGACTCACCAAGGAGAGGGATAATAACCCTTACAAGGCGAAAGATGAAAAAATAGTAGCAATGCTGTATTAATTTTTAAAAAAAATTTATAAACTTATAAATGACTTTTATTTTTTAATAGAAATTGGTATTAAAATACTATTTTAACCGCCGTATGCTTGGAAACTTGCTTGTACGGTGGTGTGGGGGGCTTAGCGTAATAAACCCATTTTCAACGGTGAAACTCGCTATTTCTATCCCGATAACAAATATCGAGATTTATATACACAACAACAAGTAATTATCAATAAACAACATAAAGAAATAAATATTTTAGAAACTAAAATAAGCAATCAAAACACTCTTATGGCAGAACAATCCGAATATATGTACGAAAAAATAAGAGAATTAAATAAAGTTAAAGAACAATTATCTCTTGCAAATAAAAAAAATTTTTTCAACGAACAAGAAAAAAAACAATTAATAGAAAGAATTGATCAGTTAATTCAAAATATTAAAGAACAAGAAAATATTTTATCTTCTAAACAAAAAGAGATATTTGATCTTCAAAGGGAAAAAACAACAATAGAACAAAGTTTAACAGAGCAACTTTATGCGATACAATCTCAACAAAACTTGCAAAAAGAAGAAAAACAAAATTTATTAGGTTTTATTGAAAATCAAAAAAATCTTTTAGCAGATAATCAAACAAAATTAGATGAAATACAAGAACAATTGATTTCAACTCGAACAACTATTAAAAGGCTTAATTTGTTAATGCAAGAACAACAAAATAATTTAGACAAACATAAAGAAGATATCATATCTTTAAAAGAACAAATTTTTAATCAAAAAAATGATATTAACGCAAAAGATGAATTAATTAAACAAAAAATCCAAGAGTTAGAGACCAAACAAGAACAATTAACACAAGGAGAAAAAGAAAATACTCTTTTAGAAGAAGAAAAAAACAGTTTAACTAATGAAATAAAAGATTTAATTAATGATATAAATAATCAAAGAGAAACGCTATTGCAAAAAGAAACATTTATAGAAGAGTTGCAAAGAGATAAAACTAATTTGGAAAATATTTTATCATCCAAAGAAAAAGAAATTGAATCCAATAAAATTTTAAGTCAAAAAGAAAAACAAAGTTTATTAGGTTTTATTGAAAATCAAAAAAATCTTTTAGCAGATAACCAAAGAGAATTAAACGAAACTAAAGATAAATTAGAATCATCTCAAAAAGAGATAGAAAAACTTAAAAAAAATATCCAATATTATCAAAAACAATTAGACAAACATAAAAAAGATATCATATCTTTAAAAGAACAAATTTTTAATCAAAAAAATGATATTAACGCAAAAGATGAATTAATTAAACAAAAAATCCAAGAGTTAGAGACCAAACAAGAACAATTAACACAAGGAGAAAAAGAAAATACTCTTTTAGAAGAAGAAAAAAACAGTTTAACTAATGAAATAAAAGATTTAATTAATGATATAAATAATCAAAGAGAAACGCTATTGCAAAAAGAAACATTTATAGAAGAGTTGCAAAGAGATAAAACTAATTTGGAAAATATTTTATCATCCAAAGAAAAAGAAATTGAATCCAATAAAATTTTAAGTCAAAAAGAAAAACAAAGTTTATTAGGTTTTATTGAAAATCAAAAAAATCTTTTAGCAGATAACCAAAGAGAATTAAACGAAACTAAAGATAAATTAGAATCATCTCAAAAAGAGATAGAAAAACTTAAAAAAAATATCCAATATTATCAAAAACAATTAGACAAACATAAAAAAGATATCATATCTTTAAAAGAACAAATTTTTAATCAAAAAAATGATATTAACGCAAAAGATGAATTAATTAAACAAAAAATCCAAGAGTTAGAGACCAAACAAGAACAATTAACACAAGGAGAAAAAGAAAATACTCTTTTAAAAGAAGAAAAAAACAGTTTAACTAATGAAATAAAAGATTTAATTAATGATATAAATAATCAAAGAGAAACGCTATTGCAAAAAGAAACATTTATAGAAGAGTTGCAAAGAGATAAAACTAATTTGGAAAATATTTTATCATCCAAAGAAAAAGAAATTGAATCCAATAAAATTTTAAGTCAAAAAGAAAAACAAAGTTTATTAGGTTTTATTGAAAATCAAAAAAATCTTTTAGCAGATAACCAAAGAGAATTAAACGAAACTAAAGATAAATTAGAATCATCTCAAAAAGAGATAGAAAAACTTAAAAAAAATATCCAATATTATCAAAAACAATTAAACAAACATAAAGAAGATATCATATCTTTAAAAGAACAAATTTTTAATCAAAAAAATGATATTAACGCAAAAGATGAATTAATTAAACAAAAAATCCAAGAGTTAGAGACCAAACAAGAACAATTAACACAAGGAGAAAAAGAAAATACTCTTTTAAAAGAAGAAAAAAACAGTTTAACTAATGAAATAAAAGATTTAATTAATGATATAAATAATCAAAGAGAAACGCTATTGCAAAAAGAAACATTTATAGAAGAGTTGCAAAGAGATAAAACTAATTTGGAAAATATTTTATCATCCAAAGAAAAAGAAATTGAATCCAATAAAATTTTAAGTCAAAAAGAAAAACAAAGTTTATTAGGTTTTATTGAAAATCAAAAAAATCTTTTAGCAGATAACCAAAGAGAATTAAACGAAACTAAAGATAAATTAGAATCATCTCAAAAAGAGACAGAAAAACTTAAAAAAAATATCCAATATTATCAAAAACAATTAGACAAACATAAAGAAGATATCGTATCTTTAAAAGAACAAATTTTTAATCAAAAAAATGATATTAACGCAAAAGATGAATTAATTAAACAAAAAATCCAAGAGTTAGAGACCAAACAAGAACAATTAACACAAGGAGAAAAAGAAAATACTCTTTTAGAAGAAGAAAAAAACAGTTTAACTAATGAAATAAAAGATTTAATTAGCGACATTGAAAATAAAAAAAAAGAATTAAATCAACTGGAAAAATCTATTCAAAAATTGCAAACAGATAAAAATAATTTAGAAGAAAGTTTATCACTAAAAGAAACAGAAATTCAAAATCTTCAAACTTTAAGTCAAAAAGAGAAGCATTATTTACAAACAAACATTAATAATCAAAAAAAACTTTTATCAGATAATCAAAAACAACTAGACAAAACTAAAGAACAATTAAGAAATGCTCATTTTAATATTAAAGAACAAGAAAAAAAGTTAGAAATTTACGATAAATTAATGAACTTTTTCAAAGAATTTCACGATAATAGTTTAGATACATTAGGGACTCTCATTGACAAAACACAAAAACAGCAAGAGAAAAGTGATCAATTGAATGCGGCAAAATATCTAGAAACATTTGAATTGATAAAAAAAGAATTAAAAGATGTAGCCAAAGAAAGAATGCAATTAAAGCAAACAGAAACCACAACTTCTAGATTTTTAAAAGATACTTCTTCTTTTCATGGTTTTAAAGATGTTATCGGAATGGAAAAGGAAAAAGAACAACTTTTAGAAAGTTTATCTTATTTAAAGAACCCTGAAGAATATAAAAAAATGGGTGTTAAAAAACCGCCTAGAGGAGTTTTATTGTACGGACCGCCAGGAACAGGTAAGACCTATTTAGCCCAAGCTTTTGCCAAAGAATCGGGTTTACCTTTTTACGCTGTTACTTCTGCAGATTTTTCCCGAAGTTATGTAGGAGAAGGGCCGAGAATTATAGAAAATCTTTTCGAAGAAGCGCGCAAACATTCTCCATGTATTATTTTTATCGATGAGTGTGAAAGTATTTTTAGAAAACGTAATATTGATGGTTTAACTTCAGACCATGGGAATATGATTTCCTCTTTTTTATCACAAATCGAAGGTATTTATACAGATCCTGATAAAACTGTTTTTATTATAGCGGCCACCAACTTTAAAGATGAAATAGATATCGCCATTTTAAGTCGTTTTAATAAACTGATTGAAATAGATTATTGGAAAGAAGAAGAGTTGAAAACTTTTGTTAAAATGATTTCTAAAAATTATAAATTAGATGTTCGTGCTTATAAATATTTAGAAAAAATTATGGAACAGATTTGTAAATTCGATAATCATTTTTTAAAATCACCAAGAAAAATCATTGAAATTTTAGACCAAGCGGCAGGGATAGCTATTGAAATACATCGCCATTTAAACATTTTGCCTATTGATTTACAATTGTCTTTCGATAGAATTTCACAATCAGAAACTTTAGTAGATTGGGAGAAACATACCCATGACAAACCTGATATGGCTTTTTTATCGACAATGAAAGAATATAAAAACATTTCTTTGAAACATCTTTTCAAAGATAGTCCTTTCTCCTTTTCTGAAAAGAAATATTTTGATTTAATCAACAATCATTATCAAAAACATCAAAAAGCAGGTTATAATAAATATCTAAACAACGAAATAGACAGTATTACCTTTTCAGATGATAAAGAAAAAATCAAAAAAACATATAACGATGAAAACCCTTTGCCAGAAGGTTTATTAGGTGTTTATTTTGAAGATAAGGAAAATACAGACTCCACCAAAAGACGTTCAGAAATTCAAAAAATTGACAGCTTAGAAGAAATTTTAAAAACGGGTATGAAAAAAGTTCATCAGATTTATTTAATTTGGGACTATGAAAAATTAAAAATCAATCAACAAACAGCACACATGTTAATAGATAAATTTTACTATAAATATCCTTTTTTAAGAGGTGATGCTTTTTTTCAAGCGCAAATCTTACAAAAAGCTAGAGAAATCGATAATAACGAAGCGGAAATAGAACAATTTATTTTGAAATTTTTAGATGAAAACATTAAACAACCTTTAATAAATAATGTTTTTAGTCAAATAGTAGCTCAAAATCTTTTAATCGAAGAAAACGATAAATTAGAAATTAAAAAGATAATTGCTGATAAATTGGATTTTTTAATAGTTTCTCCTTATATTTCGACTTTAGAGAAACTGCAATTCGCACTCTTGTCAGAAACTAAAACTTATTTAGAAGTTAACAAACAACAAATATTAGAGCAACAAATAGACCGCATTATTGAAGAATTAAAATTAAATAATATGCTTTTTACTTCTCAACAGATCAAGCATTTCCAAATAGATTTAAAAAAAGAAGTTTATAACGAATTAGTGAATTTAATGAAAAGAAAAAACAATATTTCTTTAGACGAAGTCAAAGTCAATATTAAAGACAATTCCGCTTTATTAATCGATAGACTTTTTTATCAAACATGGCAAACGATATACCCTAAATTGCATATTGAGATAGTGGAGTATGAAAAAAACTCTTTAATAACATTTTTGCAAAACAAACTTAAGAAAAATTTATTTTTTACCAATTTTTCTTTAGAAGAAATAGTGGATCTTTTGCAACAAGAAATAAATACATATGAAAATAATTTTGAAGAAAGGTTAAAAGAAAAAGTATCCGAAACGGTGCATAAATACATTTTAATCGATCATATTTTAGAAGAACAACCTAACACAGAAACCATCGAATTAATTTCTAAAGGGGCTTTTTTAGTAGCGCAAAAAGAATCACAACGACCAGATGTTACCGAAAATAAAATTCAACAAGAAATATATGATTTTATAAAAAATTATCGTATTAAAAATACTCATTCTTCTGAAATATATGCTTGGATTAAACATAATTTTTATATTATCCTTTTAACTTTAATGATGTTATATGTTTTAATTAATTCTGCGAATAAAAATCAAAAACGCCGCTATTAATTGCAAAAAAAAATATTTTTCCTGGCCGTTTTTCTTTTAGAGATAACGGCTCTTTTTTAATTTCTTAATAAAAATAAATAAATTTCTTCAATGATATCGTTTGATAATCGGTTAAAATATGTTATTATATTATTATTAATTCATAAATTATTAACTTTTTTTGTTAAAATATTTTAGACTTTATTAAAAAAATGTTTCCAAAAAGGAAATTAATATTTAGAAAAATTAAAACAGTGACGCAATTTTTTTATTAAATAATAAAATTTAAAAGGAATTTATTACATTTATGGCACAAAATTTTAACCATTTTGATGAGTTTTTGCATTTTGAGCAAAACAATCCTAACAAAAATCCTCATAAAAAGAAAGATTGGCTCAACATTATCAAAAATATCACTAGCATCTTATTGAATTTTTTGTTAATTATCGGTATTTTTTACTTAATAACAAAAGCAATGGCAAATAAAGAAGAAAATTCATGGGCTAAAGATAAATTGATCAAAACTTATGATAAAACATTTGAAGATTTTTATGGTTATGAAAACGAAAAAAACGAATTAAAAAAAATAGTGGAATATGCTAAAAATCCTAAAAAAGGCGAAGTAGAAAGAGGAGTTATGCTTTATGGACCGCCAGGAACAGGTAAGACTTTTTTGGCAAAAACTTTAGCAGGAGAACTGAAAGGTGTAAGCCCTGTTTATTCCGCAACTGGTTCAGATTTTGTCGAAAAATACGTTGGCGTAGGAGCTTCTCGAATCAGAAGTCTTTTTAAAACGGCGAAAGAAAAAGCGATCAAAGACAATAAGAACACTTATTTTATTTTTATTGATGAAATAGAAACCATAGGTAGAGCAAGAAGTAAAAGTGATGATAATAGCCATTCAGAACATGAAACTACTTTAAACTCTTTATTAGCCAATTTAGACGGTTTTAATAAAAATAAAAACGAACCGCAAGCCATTATTATTGGAGCGACTAATAGATTCGACCTTTTAGATGATGCTTTGACCAGACCAAGTCGCTTAGGCAAACACATATATATGGGGTTGCCGGATTTAAAAACTACTGAAAAATTATTAGAAGGTAGTTTGAAAAGATCTGGTTTGAAAATGTTTTCCCAAGAAAAAAAAGAAAGTATAAATCAAAAAATTAAAGAAATTGCCGAAACAATTCATCAATTCGATTTCAGTGCGGCTCAAATTGATTCACTAGCTAAAAAAGCTAAAGAACTTGAAAAGAAAAAAACTGCATCTTCAGAAGTTACTAAAGAAGAAATATATAATTTAATGGATGAAGTTCTTTTTGGTCCTATTTCTACAAATGAATTAAACAACGAAGATAAAGTAAGAGTTGCTATCCATGAAATGGGGCATGCTATATTAGCTCATAAATTAGGCCGTAAAGTTGTTCGTGTAACGATCGAACCTAGAGGAAAATTTGGTGGTTATACTTTGGTTTTGCCTAATAAAGCGAGTAATTTACCTACTCAAAAAGATTTAGAAAAAAGCATTCAAATCTCATTAGGAGGAAGAATTGCAGAAGAATTTTTTTACGGAGACGGAGAGTTTAGCGTAGGAGCTAGTGATGATTATGAAAAAGCTTATTCATTAGCGTCTCAAATGGTGACGCAATACGGAATGTTACCTGCTGATCCTAATTCTAATGCTTCTAGCAAGAAAATGAAAATACCTTTAATGGTTTTTAATTCTAAAATGGATTATGAAACGCAAAAATTGATTCACCAAATAGTGAACCAGTCTTATTACAAAGCTTTAGAAGTGTTTGAAAATTCCATACTGTCTTCCGAACCCAAAACTTTAATAAAAGGTAAGGGGCAAGACTTAACTGAAAAAATAATAACTGGAAAAAATTTACCTTCAAATGATTCAAATGATAAATTGTTAAATGTCATAAACAAGCTTTACAAAGATAGAAAAATTTACGAACAAGATATGAAAAATTTATTAGGTGATATAAAAATAGTAAAAAAATCTCAACAATAAAAAATCCATTAAAAATAAACAAAATCACATTAGATATTTTTATAATAAAAAGACAAAACTTTCGATCAATTCCAAGTTTTGTCTTTTTTTGTTTTAGATAAAAATCTTTTTTTAACCTTCTTTTGATAAATAAATCAAAAGAGCAAAAAAATCCCCCCTTAATGAAAGAAAAAACCAATTTGTTATAAAAAACAAATTGGTTTAAATGTTGCGATAATAATAAAATCTTTTAGTAAATTAGAAGAGATTTTATTATTATCTAGATTGAATTTGTAAAAGTTTTTTCTCGTAATAAACATTGTCTTTAGATTGAACTTGTTTAACAAAACGATCAGCAATTTCAAAAACAGTTTTATTAGAAAGATGTTTGATGTTTCCGATATTTTTGCCATAAACGTTAAATTTATCACTTAAAATTTTTAAAAATACTGGTGGATTAATTCCGTCTTCTCTGCCTAAATTAATAGTTAATTCGGTCATTTGGTCTCTGCCGCCAAATCTACCAAATTTGTTATTATTGTTGGAGAAGTTAGAATTGCTTCTTCCGCCGTAATTTTCTCTTCTGTTGTCAGAACCATAACTGTTAGAATTGTTGAATCTGCTAAAGTTGTTGTTTCTGTAATTGTTAAGAGTGTTTTGGTAACGTGAAGAACCACCGAATGATTTTGGTTCAGCTATTTCTTCATATTTTTTTCTCTTAGGCATTAAGTGGCTTAATAAATTGTTAATAATTGTTTTGTCATCGAATTTTTCTAATAAAGCTTCTGTTAAAGTTGTTGCTTTACTGTTTTCTTCTGGATTTTGTTGGATTAATTCAACAATTTTAGTTTCAAATAATTTATTTTGTTCTTGTTTAATTTCTTCTATTGAAGGGATAGTAACAGCAGTTATTTTTTCTTTTAAATAATTTTCTAATTTTTTCAATTGAGAAAATTGTTGAACGCTGATTAAACTGTAAGCAACACCTTTTTTACCAGCTCTACCAGTTCTACCGATTCTGTGCACGTATACTTCGTCTTCATGCGGTAAATCAAAGTTAATAACCATTTTAATGTCATCAATATCTAATCCTCTAGCGGCTACATCGGTAGCGACCAAGATTTTAATATTTTTTTTACGGAAACTATTCATTACGTGTTGTCTTTGGTTTTGTTTTAAATCGCCGTGAATAGCGTCAGCTAAAAAATCTCTTTCTTGTAAGTAAGATAAGATATTATCAACATCTTTTTTCGTATTAGCAAAAATAATTACTGATTCAGGATTTTTTTGATCTAAAAGACGAACTAAAAGTTTACTTTTGTCAAAATGTTTAACAATATAATAAAATTGTTCAATCGATTTAACAGCGATATTTTGTTGTAAAACTTTTAATACTTTAGGGTTATTTTGGTATTTAGAAGCTATTTTTTTAATGGAAAAAGGCAAAGTAGCTGAAAATAAAGCTGTTTGTTTTTCTTTAGGAATTTGATTTAAAATAGTTTCTAAAGCATCTTGGAAACCCATTTTTAACATTTCATCAGCTTCATCAAGAGTTAAAATTTTAACTGCTGATAAATCAACTTTTTTTCTATCTAAAAGATCGATCATTCTACCTGGAGTAGCAATAATGATTTGCGGTTTTAAATCAAGTTGATGGAATTGTTTAATGTAAGATTCTCCACCGTAAACTACTGCTGTTCTAATTTCTCTGTGAAATTTTAATAATTTTTTAATTTCTTGAGAAACTTGTAAAGCTAACTCTCTTGTAGGGCACAATATTAAAGATTGTGTTTTAGCTAATTTTGGGTCTATTTTTTCAATGGTAGGGATGCCGAAAGCGAAAGTTTTCCCTGTTCCGGTTTGAGATTGAACAATAATGTCATGCCCTTGTATCATTTCTGGTATTGCCATAGCTTGAACTGATGTAGGAGTTGAAAAATTTAACTCTTCTAAAGCTTTTTCCGTTTGTGGCAACAAATTTAAATCTGTGAATAATATACTCATTTATTTTTTTTCCTCTATTTCTATTAATAATAATTTTTCTATTTAATAAAAAAATTTTATTTTCCTAAGAAATATAATATACCCTACTTTAGTTGAGAGTTGAGTATAAAATTATCTTTCATTATATTAAAAAAATATTTTTTAATTAAAAAAGATAAAATTTTGATAAAATATCCATTAATCTTAATGTTACTTTATGTCTGGTGGTTTTAATGTTATACTGAATAAAAAATATATAATCAATTTATTTATCTTTATTAATATGTAAGTAAGAATATTTATCTATTTAAGATTTAAATAATAAAGTCAATGTTACTATTAATTTTATTTATACAAAAAATACTCATAATAAAAAATATTGTTTCATCGATTAAAATTAAATAAATGTAAAAATTTTAATTCTTAAATGAACCAGCTTGAAAATTATATATTTCAATAAAATACACAATAACATCAGAATCAAAATCCAAAAGAAACAAATATATATAAAAATAAGTATATTTATTTTATGAAAAAATTAATATAAAATAAATTTAATTCTCTATTATCACGTTCTTACTTCGTCAAATAATATTTATATTTCGAAGAAAATAATTATTTCACTTTATTATACCTTATTATTATAATAAAATAAACAAAATTTTAAATAAAAAGGTGTCTTTTGTTAAAAATAGTTAATAAAGGTTCGGTTGAAACTTGCAGAATTATCTTTTTTTGCAAGAAAATAACCTTTTGTTCCTTGACTTTTGAAAAAAGCAGGAGTATAATATAAACAATCATATTGATTCGACGAGAGATTTTAGTTAGAGCACTTTGGTATGGTTAAGGAGAAATGATTGAAATAGACTATAATATTTTATTTAATATAAAAAAATAATTCATAATTTAATTTTTTACAAAGGAGATTGCGAAAATGGGTATTTTAGATTATCTGATAAATCCATCTGAAAACAAACGAATTAAAAGTTTTTTAAAAGAAAAAAATAATAACAATAAGACCAATAAAAAGCTTCGTTCTATTATTAAACATAAACCAATCTCTTCTGAAGAGGTTAAAATTGTAACACATAAAAGTGTTTTTGTTAAATTTTTCATTTCGGTTTTTCTTTTTTTCATAACTATTTTGTTTTTTTGTTATCGTTTTTCTAATTACGCAATTAGTAAAGACAGTTTTGAAATTTTATTTAACCTTTTCAAATGTTGGAAAATAAATCTTTTAGCTTTTCCTATAGAAATTATAGAAAATGATTGGGATCTATACATGGCTGATTTCTTCTTAATGATGGGTATAGTTGTCCTTATTTCTATTATTTACATAATAAGCTTTTATTTTGTGCCATCTAGTTTAAGATGTGTTCATTGGGTTTATGTTATAGCGATGGGTTCTTTGGCTAGGATTTTGATAGGAATGTTTCGAACGTTTTGTTTGAGTTTTATTGATGTGTTTTTTTTCTTATTTGTTATACCAACTTCGCTAATGTTTTTCATTTTATTGTTTATGACTTTTTTGTATAAACGTCAAAAAATAAAAGTTAATGATGATTTTCGTTCCTTTTTGAAAATGATTTTTGGGATATATTGGTTCATCAACCTTATTAGTTTTTATTATTATTTACATTATTGTAGTGCGGTACATGACCTTTTATGCATTACTTTAATGATAATAGTAGGAATGATAATTGATGTTTTTGGTCTTATAGTGATATCTTTACTTTGAGTTAATATTTTAGATCAATTAGATTGTTTCATAGAAGGAAAAATTGAGAAAAAACATGAGTATTTAATCATTCATTTATTATTTGTTAGTTTTTGTGAAATATTTTTTGTGAAATATTTTCAATTATTTTATCACTTGTGATAGACATTATGCATTTAATTAGAATGCATTATAAGGACAATTGATAATTATTAAATCAACCTCTTTATAGCGTCAAAAACTTATTTAAATAGAAAAAAGAAGATTTTTTGTTTTTGTCTTCTTTTTTTCTATTTTTTTCATATAAAATATAAATGGGGATGTTTTTGGTTTCGACATGGTTAATGAGTTTTATTTATCATATCTTGGTTACGCAAGTAAAAACGCTCGAGGTCATAAATAAACGGCAATACACAAGATAATTACGAAAGCGAATCAACAACTTATAACGGTTTAGGTTACGCTCCACAATTAACAAGAGCAACTGCTTTTTGTTAATCTAAAAACGGTTTATAAATTTTTTCTTTAAAAAAACTTTTTTAAAGAACACTTTTTATTAATCATTTTTTATTCTTCTGTAAAACTGAGTTTATCTTTTAAACCGGTTTCATTATTTTCTTCAATATAATTATTTTTTTTCTTTTTATAATCATATAAATTATTAAACTATTTCTTTTTTTAAAGAAATGCTGTCTATTTTATATAACTTTTGTTTGTTTTTGAAAAACAAAATAAATATGTAGAATGAATAAAACAAGTTAACTTTGCACAGGGGTTCGAATCCCCTCATCTCCACCAACAGAAATAATAAAGATCATTAAATTTATTTTCTGAAGTTTTTTTATAAATAATCCTCCCTAATAAACATTCGAAAACAAAAAAACATATTTTTTATCATAATATAACGCTATTATGATAAAAAATATGTTTTTAAGTTGATATGATAAAAAATATTTCCCAAAAATGTTATTAGGAAATATTTTCCCATCTGATTAATTATAAAAAATTAACGAAATCTTCAGGTTTTAATTTAAAAGGTGTTTTTTTTTGGCCTTTTTCTCCTTCGGGAACTAGTTTTTCTTTTCCTACGGAAATTAAAATAAGAGGTAAATAATTACGAGGTATATCAAAAAGTTCGTTTACTTGATCAAACTTGCAACCTCCGATAAAACCTCCGTTATAGTCAAACTTTTGCAAAGTAGCCACAAAATTAAGACCTACAATGCCTCCTTCTAAAAATAATTCATTATGCAATTTGTTCTCTTGCATAGAAGAATAATGTTCTTTAATTTGTTTTAAAACGAATTCTTTTCTTTCCAGAGTGATTTCCTTATTTAACCATTTTTGTTGATAAATATATTCGCTATTTTTGGCTTTATTTAGATCTCCAAACAACAAAACCATAGCTGAACTAGTTTCCAATTGGGTTAAATTTCCTTTTAAACAAGTTTTTAATTTATTTTTGTTTTCTTGACTTTCTATGACAAAAAAACGCCATGGTTGCAAGTCGAAAGAAGAAGGAGTGAAAAGTATGTCTCGAAATATTTTATCCCAAGTTTGTTTATTAATTTTGTGATCTTTATCAAACAATCTAACTGTTTTAATTTTCATTTTATATTCCCCTTTATTATTTTATATTGTCTTTTATACTTTTTATCAATAAATAAAATTTTTATAAAAACATTTACATTGTATTTTAACAAATTTTATTTATCTTAAAAAGAAAAAATTTTCTTCCTATTAAAAATCTTCCACTAAAAAATAATACAAAATAGAAATGGTTTTTTAAAAAAATACAATATGATTCACAAAAATAAAAATATAATCCTTTTTAAAATTATAATTCTTTTTTTGCTTTTTTCTAGTTATTTAATTTATAAATTTATACAAGACAGGCAAATGAATATTTCAGAAGAAAAACAAAAATCTTTAGAACGACAAAATATTCAATTATCTAATGACCTAACCAAGCAAAAACAAGAAATAAAAAATAAATATAATAACTGGGAAAAGGAAAATAATGCTTTAACGCAAAAATTATCCACCTTACAAAAAGAAAAAGAAAACTTAGAAAATCAAAATAAACAATTAAAAGAGGAAAAAAATGGTTTTAATGCTGAAAAAGAAGCGTTAGAAAGTCGAATTGCAAAATTAAACGATGAAAAAGAATCTTTAGTAGCTGAAAAAAATCAATTAAACGATGATAAAAGGGTTCTCACTTCTCAAAAAGAAGAAATGAAAAATCAAAAAGAAACTTTAAAAAAAGAAAAAGAAAACTTAGAAAATCAAAATAAACAATTAAAAGAGGAAAAAAATGGTTTTAATGCTGAAAAAGAAGCGTTAGAAAGTCGAATTGCAAAATTAAACGATGAAAAAGAATCTTTAGTAGCTGAAAAAAATCAATTAAACGATGATAAAAGGGTTCTCACTTCTCAAAAAGAAGAAATGAAAAATCAAAAAGAAACTTTAAAAAAAGAAAAAGAAAACTTAGAAAATCAAAATAAACAATTAAAAGAGGAAAAAAATGGTTTTAATGCTGAAAAAGAAGCGTTAGAAAGTCGAATTGCAAAATTAAACGATGAAAAAGAATCTTTAGTAGCTGAAAAAAATCAATTAAACGATGATAAAAGGGTTCTCACTTCTCAAAAAGAAGAAATGAAAAATCAAAAAGAAACTTTAAAAAAAGAAAAAGAAAACTTAGAAAATCAAAATAAACAATTAAAAGAGGAAAAAAATGGTTTTAATGCTGAAAAAGAAGCGTTAGAAAGTCGAATTGCAAAATTAAACGATGAAAAAGAATCTTTAGTAGCTGAAAAAAATCAATTAAACGATGATAAAAGGGTTCTCACTTCTCAAAAAGAAGAAATGAAAAATCAAATAGAAACTTTAAAAAAAGAAAAAGAAAACTTAGAAAATCAAAATAAACAATTAAAAGATGATTTGCAAAAAGAAAAAAAGAAAAAAAATACAGCGCCAAATAAAAAAAAGAAATCTTAAAAAATTTAAAAATATTGTTTAAATAATTGTAAGATATAGAATATTTTTTTCACTAATCAAAATTAAAGATAAAAAATGCCACTGTAAAAAGAAAAATATTATATAATTTTAATATAAACTTTTTTATATTGTTTATAATAAAATAATAAATTAAAAAAAAGTGAGCAACCTAAAATTATGTCTCATTTATTCAAAATTTTACCGAATAATTTTTTTCAAATTTTATCTTCTCCTAATAAAGATATTTATATCGATTGTCTTTTGTTATTAGAAAATATTGCCAATAAAGAAAATAATATTTATATTGAAAAAGAATTGGCGATCAATACTTTAGAAAAATATTTCAACGAGAAAAACAAAAATTTAGTAACTGAAGAAAAAGAATCTATTGAAGAAATAGATAAAACAGCGATTAACAAACATCAAAAGGCTTACAGAGTTATTTCTATCTTTAAAAAAAACGGTTGGTTAGGAGAAGAAAGAATTAATTATAATACCATTAATTTCAATTTTTTTGATTATAGTTTAGAAATAATTAATTTTTTTAAAAAAACTCTGAATGAAATTAAACCAGAATCGATTGGGAATATTTATAGTGTTTATTCTCTTTTGAAGTTTTTTTTAGTAGAAAAAAATTACGCTAATTTTCACGAAGCAGTTTCTAAAACACAAAACCTGCTAGTAAAATTAAAAATTTTAAAAGCTAATATTTATCGTTTTTATCATCAATTATTAAATACTGATTTTCAATCAAATGTACAAGATATTTTAGAACAATTGTTGTTGAATTATAAAAAAAATTTTTTTGATTCGTCTTATTATTTGTTAAAAACAGCGGATAATTTTTTTAAATACAGAAGACAAATTAATTTATTTTTAGAAGAAATACAAGATAACTCGCTTTACATTGAATCTCTGGCGGAACAGATTCAATATATTTATGGTTATTCAGAACAACAATCTTATTCCATGGTTTTGGAACAAATCGAACAAATGAAAGAAAATTTTAAAACAGCTGATCAATTGATTGAAATTATAGACCAAAAAAACGAACAATATTTAAAAATAGCTTGCGATAGGATTTTGTTTTTCAACAATAAAAAAGAAAATTTACAAAATATTTTGAATTATGGTTTAAAAATGGTTCTTAATAACCAAATAGAATATCAAAAATTTTTCAATCTTTATCCAATGAAAAATTTAGATCAACAATCCTTTTATAAACCTCGAAGAGTGAAACAAGAAATAGGAATTTCTTCTTTAGACTATATTTCTGAAGAATCAGAAAATATTTTAACTCAAAAGAAAAAAACTTTTTTAAATAGAGATTTGTTTTATAATAAAAAAAATATTAATCTTTATGTAGAAGAAATGTTAAAACAAAAAAACCCTTTTAAAGGCTCAGAAATTATTTTAAATAATGATCGCGATATATCGCGTTTAATTCTTATTTTTATTTATTCTAAATCTTCAGCTAAAAAAAATATTTATCGTATTGAATCTTTGCGCCAAAAAGTAATCTGCAATAATATCTCTTTTTCTGATTTTTTAATTTTTAAAAAAGAATGATTTAAAGGTTAAAAATAATTTTTTAAGACTAGATATGAATGACAAATTCAGATGATTTTTTTCTTGTCATATAATATAAATCATATAGGAAAAAAATATTTTTCAGTTATAATGGTTGATGGAAAGAGCAATCTTTTTCCAAAAAACCATTAGAATAAATATTTTGAGAACCTTAAATGATGAAATTTTTTCGCATGAAATCCATTTATTATAAATTTTTCTTATTCTTTTTAACTTTTTGGCTTTTTTTAACCTTTATCCTAAGTTTTTGGCTCATTAGTTCCATGAAGGAAGAAAACCAATATTTAAAGCAAAAATATGATAATTTTACCAAACAAAAATTTAAAATTAAAATTGATCCACAGATTGAAAATTGTTATGATTTGTTGACAAAAAAAATAGTTCAAAAAAACCACTTTTTTAGCGACGGTAAAACCATTGATTTTATTGAAGAATTTTACGAAAACGAACAATTAAAACAAAAAACCTTTTTTCAAATAGACGGTAAAACCAGAAATTTTATAGAAATTTATGATATAAATTCTCATCAAATAAAAAAGATTTTTTTTAGAACAGACGGGCAAAGGCTAGAAAAAATTATTGAATATAATCGACCGAACCAATTGGCCACAGAAACCATCTTTCAAGAAGATGGGCAAACGGTTCAAAAAATAATTAAAAAAACTTACAATGCCGGAATTAAAACTAGCTAAGCAATATTTCGGATTATATTTAATCCTTGAAAACTCTCTGATTAAGAATTAAAAAACTAATTTAGTTTTTTTTTTTTTATTATTTTTAGCTTGTTTTCATTATGCCAAAATTGGCCAATATATCTCTTTTAGCTTATTTTTGAAACTTTTTTATCTCCTTTGGTAAAAATGTTTTTTGATAAAAATAAATTAAAAGTGATATAATAAAAAAATAAAATTATTTTTTTATCTTGAAGAAAATAAACAATATAAATTTGAATTTTGAAATGTTTTGGAAAAATAAACTTATTAAAATTCAATTAAAAAAGGAAACATAAATCATGAAATTTACCCAATTCCCATATAAAAGACCCAATATGGAAAAAATTAAAAAAAATATTTTACCAGTAATTGAAAAATTCCATGATTGCTCTTTAGAAGAACAAATTAAAATTTTAAAAGAAGTTGATCAAATAACAGATGAAATTAATTCTATGGCTACTTTAGCGAGCATACGTAACAGCGTGAATACGAAAGATCCTTTTTATCAAGAAGAACAAGCTTTTTGGGATCATAACGGTCCTCTTTTGTCCGAATGGCAATTCAATCTTTCTCAAAAAATGGTCCAAAGCAAACATTATGAAGGGTTAGTCAAAGAATTTGGCGCATTATTGTTACAAAAAACTCATTTATTTTTAAAAACTTTTGATGCTAAAATAATCCCTTTTTTACAAAAAGAAAATGCTTTAACTACTGAATATGAAAAATTAATCGCTGATCCTTCGGTTAATTTTAGAGGCGAAAAATACAATTTAAGCCAAATGACTACTTTTTTATCTGTGCCTGATAGGGATACTAGAAAAGAAGCCCAATTAGCTATTTCCGCTTTTTTTGAAAAAAATGAAAAAGAATATGATCGAATTTATGATAATTTAGTTCAAGTGAGAAATGAAATGGCGCTTCTTTTGGGTTATGAAAATTTCGTTCAATTAGGTTATGACCGTTTAGGGAGAGTAGATTATAATATTGACCAAGTAGCTTCTTACCGTGAAAATATTTTAACCAATGTTTTGCCTTTTTACCATAAAACCTTGAATAAAAAATCTCGTCGCATCGGAATTGATAAACTCCAAAGTTATGACGCTAAATTTAATTTTTTAAGCGGAAATCCTACTCCTAAAGGTGGGGTTGATTTTCAAGTTAAACAAGCTAAAAAAATGTATTCTGAAATGTCTGAAGAAACCAATCACTTATTTAATTTATTAGTAGAAAAAGAACTTTTAGAATTAGAAAGCAAACCAAATAAAGTAGGCGGAGGCTATTGCACTTACTTGCCTAAATTTCAATCTCCTTTTGTTTTTGCTAATTTCAACGGCACAAGCCATGATGTTGATGTTTTAACTCACGAAATGGGCCATGCTTTTCAAGTATATCAAAGTCGTCATTTAATCCCTGAATACCGTTTTCCTACTTTAGAAGCGGCAGAAATTCATTCTATGGGGATGGAATTTTTAGCTTGGCCTTGGATGCATCATTTTTTTAAAGAAGATTCAGAAAAATATAAATTTTCTCATTTATCCGAATCCCTTAACTTTTTACTTTATGGCGCTTTAGTGGATCATTTTCAACATGAAGTTTATCAAAAACCTAAAATGACTCCGGAAGAAAGAAAAAAAGTGTGGCACGAATTAGAACAAAAATATTTACCTTTGCAAAATTTTGAAGAGGATAAATTCTTGCAAAAAGGTGCTTATTGGTATCGTCAAGGTCATATTTTTTCTAGTCCTTTTTATTATATTGATTACACTTTGGCTCAAGTTTCTGCTTTAGAAATATGGGCTTTAAGTCAAGAAAATTATCCACAAACATGGCAATTATATTTATCTTTATGTCAAAAAGGTGGTTCAGAAAGTTTTGTAAATTTATTAAAACATTCCGGTTTAAACAATCCTTTTGAAAAAGATACTTTAAAAAATATCGCCGTAAAAGTGGATCAATATTTAGACCAAATTAATGATGGAAATTTTTAATTTTTCATCAAATATAACCAAAAATATTTTTTAAAGCTTTTTTGCGTTGTTATAAAAAAAGACTTTTTTCAGTTATGAACTTATTGCTGCGATAAAGATAAATAAAAAGTGTTTTTTCTTTTATAAAAAAACTATTTTAAAGATAAAAAAAATGGTAAAATAGAAATCGAAAAGATAGTAAACTAGATCTTTTTTCAAGGTTAAAAAACAATATCTCAGTATTTTTGGGTTATCGCATGAGAAAAAGAAATTAATCTTTCTTTTTCTCATGGCATGTCTGTAAAATGCTAATTTGTGTGTTATAATAATTAATATGTCATTCATTTATACTTATTTTAGAGAACAAATTTAAAACATAATGATAGATATTAAAAGGAAATTAATATTAAGGAGAATAAAATATTATAAATGGTTAAGAACAACGATTATAATGCTGATAGTATTCAGATTTTAGAAGGTTTAGAAGCCGTTCGAAAAAGACCCGGAATGTATATTGGTTCTACTTCAGAAAAAGGTTTAAACCATTTAGTTTGGGAAATTGTTGATAATTCCATCGATGAATCGTTAGCTGGTTATGCTGATGAGATTACCGTGGAAATAATGCCTGATAATGTTGTGCGTGTAACGGATAACGGGAGGGGTATTCCTGTCGGCATTCATCCTAAAACTCAAAAATCCGCTGTAGAAACTATTTTAACTACTTTACATGCTGGAGGAAAATTTGACAATTCTTCTTATAAAGTATCTGGTGGCTTACATGGTGTTGGGGCTTCTGTAGTAAATGCTTTATCCGCCTGGTTTACAGTAGAAATTCATTTCGACAATAAAATACATTATCAAAAATACGAAAGAGGGAATCCTATTGCCCCTTTAGAAGTAACAGGTGCTACTGATAAAAGAGGAACTGTTATTACCTTTTTACCTGATGAAACGATCTTTTTAGATATGAAAAATTTTTCTTATCAATTGGATGTTTTAAAAAACAGACTTCAACAATTAGCTTTTCTAAATAAAGGGATTAAATTAAATATCGCTGATACCAGAAAAGAGCCGATTAAACAATTTAATTTTTATTATGAAGGTGGAATTAAAGAATATCTAAAATATTTAAATACAAATAAAAAAGGCTTAAACCAAGAATTTTATCAAGAAACTGAAGTAGAGAATATGGCTTTGGAAATTGCTTTCCAATATACGGACGTTTATTCTTCTAATATTTATTCTTTCGTGAACAATATCCCTACCCATGAAGGGGGAACACACGAAGAAGGGTTTAAAATGGCTTTAAATAGGGTTTTATCTAATTACGCTAAAGATAAAAACTTGTTAAAAAAAGATATGAATTTTATCGGCGAGGACACTTTAGAAGGGATAACAACTATTATTTCTTTAAGACATCATGATCCTTTATTTGAAGGCCAAACTAAAGCTAAACTAGGCAATCATGAAGTAAGACAATTTGTTTCTAAACAATTTGGCGAAGCTTTAGAAAGATATTTATTAGAAAATCCGCAAGAAGCTAAAAAAGTTATTGAAAAAATTTTATTAGCTGCCAAAGCGAGAATTGCAGCTAAAAAAGCTCGTGAAGTGACTAGAAGAAAATCGCCTTTAGATTCTTTAGGTTTTGCTTCTAAATTAGCAGATTGTTATAGCAAAGACCCTGCTTCTTCTGAATTATATATTGTTGAGGGTGATTCTGCCGGAGGTTCAGCTAAACAAGGTAGAGATTCTAAATTTCAAGCTATTTTACCTTTAAGAGGTAAAATCATTAATGTCGAAAAATCTCGTTTGGAAAAAATATTAAGCAATAACGAGATCGTTTCTTTGATCCAAGCTATTGGAGCGGGGATTGATCAAGAATTTAACATTAGTAAAACGCGTTACCACCGCATTGTTATTATGACTGATGCCGATGTAGATGGAGCTCATATTAGAACTTTGCTTTTAACTTTCTTTTTCAGAAATTTAAGACCTTTAATTGAACACGGTTATATTTATTTTGCCCAACCACCTTTATACAAAGTTCAACAAGGTAAAAAAATTAATTATTTTTATAACGAAGAAACTTTAAAAAGCTATTTAGAAACTAATAAAAATAAAATTTCTTTACAACGTTACAAAGGTTTAGGGGAAATGAATCCAGAACAACTTTGGGACACCACTATGAACCCTGAAACACGAACGTTGTTAAAAGTATCTTTAGAAGATGCTTTAGAAGCAGACCGAATTTTCAATATGTTAATGGGAGAAGAAGTTTCTTTCAGAAAAACATTTATCAAAGACAATGCTATTTATGCAGATATAGATGTTTAATTTTATTTTTTAACAAAAATTAAAAAAAGGCGATTAAATGATGTTGGACAAAACTAAAAAACATAACACTTTAAATAATGACAATTCACCGAAAGATTCGGCTGATAATAATGTTGGATTTATTAAAACAATTGACATTAGTCAAGAAATGCAAAAATCCTTTTTAAGTTATGCCATGAGCGTTATTGTTTCCAGAGCTTTACCGGAAGTAAGAGACGGTTTAAAACCTGTACAAAGACGAATTATCTATGGAATGAAAGAATTAGGCGTTTATAGCAACGAAAGTTATAAAAAAGCAGCTAGGGTTGTCGGAGATGTAATGGGGAAATATCACCCCCACGGTGATTCTAGTATTTATGAAGCTATGGTAAGAATGGCTCAAAATTTTAACTATCGTTATCCTTTAGTAGATGGTCACGGTAATTTCGGTTCTATTGATGGCGATTCAGCGGCTGCTATGCGTTATACAGAAGTTAGAATGTCTAAAATAACTATGGAATTGATTAAAGATATTGATCAAAATACTATCGATTTTGTGGATAATTATGACGGTAGTGAAAAAGAACCTAAAGTTCTTCCTGCTAGATTTCCTAATCTTTTAGTCAACGGTTCTACCGGTATTGCTGTTGGTATGGCAACTAATATTCCTCCTCATCATTTAGGCGAAGTGATTGATGCTTTAGTGGCTTATATCGATAATAAAGATATTGAAATTCCTGCCTTAATGAAACATGTTAAAGGACCTGATTTCCCTACTGGAGGAGAAATTTTAGGAGCAGAACGATTAAAAGAAGCTTACACAACCGGAAGAGGGAAAATTTTTATTCGTTCTAAAACTGAAATTATTAAAACCGATAAAAACAAACCTTCGGTAATTATTACAGAAATTCCTTATCAAATTAAAAAAAGTAGTTTAATTGAACGTATCGCTTTTTTAGCGAAAGAAAAAATTATTGACGGAATCACTGATTTAAGAGATGAATCCAACCGAAACGGCATTAGAATCGTGATTGATTTGAGAAGAGACGTCAATCCACATGTTTTTTTAAATAACTTATATAAACACTCTCAACTACAAATTTCTTTTAATTTCAATATGATCGCTTTAGTCAATGGTGTTCCTCAATTGGTTGATTTAAAAACTATGTTATCTGAATTTTTCCATTTCAGAATTAAAATTATCAACCGTAAAAAACAATTTGAATTAGAAAAAGCTTCGGCTAAAAAACATTTCATTCAAGCTTATGTGATAGTTTTAAACGATATTGATAGAGCTATTGAAATGATTAAAACTTCTAAAGATGTTAAAATAGCACAAGAAAGATTAATGCAAGCTTATAATTTTGACGAAATTCAAAGTAAAGCTATTTTGGAAATGAGTTTGCAAAAAATAACTAATTTAGAAATTGAAAAAATTAAACAAGAAGAACGTAATTTAATCGCTAAAATAGCCGAATGCGAAAGCATTATCGCTTCTCAATCAAAAAAAGAACAACTTCTTAAAGAAGATTTAAAACAAATGAAGGTTTCTTTCAAAGATAAAAGACAAACCACGATTAATACTTCAGACGATAAAGATGTTTTAAACATTTCTAACGAAAATTTGATTGAAAAAGAACGTATTTTAATCACTATCACTAATAAAGGTTATATTAAGTGTTTAAACTTAGACACTTATAAAAAACAAAATAAAGGTGGTAGAGGTGTTAGCGGAATGACTATGAATGAAAATGATTTTGTGGAACATTTCGTCGTTACATCAACTCATGCTTATCAATTGTTTTTCACTAATAAAGGTAAAGTTTATCAATTGAAAGGACATCAAATTCCTTCCTTTACCCGCCAATCCAAAGGTATTCCTTTAATTAATTTAATTCCTTTAGAAAAAGGCGAATTTTTAACAGCTGTTACTAGCGTGGATGATTTTAAAGAAATTAAAGATTATTTAGTTTTAGTAACTAAAAAAGGTTTAATCAAAAGAAATTCTATTAAGGAATACGAAAACATTAGAAATAGCGGTAAAATAGCTTTTGTCTTAAAACCGCAAGACGAAGTGTTATTCGTGTTAAAAACGACTGGTAAACAGGATATTATTTTAGCTGCTTCTGACGGAAGAGCTATCCGTTTCAACGAAAGTTCCATTAGAAAAACAACTAGAATGGGTTCTGGTGTGATTGGAATGAGAATTGAAAACGATGATAATATCGTCGGTTCCGCAGTTGTTTTATCTTCTGATCAAGATATTTTAGTGGTAACTGAATTAGGTTATGGTAAAAAAACTAAAGTAGATGAATATAGAAAACAAAAAAGAGGCGGAAAAGGCGTTAAAACCTTGAAAACAACCGCTAAAAACGGTAATTTAGTTTCCTTACAAACTATTTCACCAAGCGAAGAATTAATTTTAATTTCTCACCTTGGTCAAGTGATCAGATTTTCCGCTAATAAAATTTCCACTACTAAATCTAAAGTTACTCAAGGCAATAGATTATTAAAATTACAAGAAAATCACAAATTAATTAACGCTGTAGTTGTGAAAAAAGAAGAAAAAGATTTATAAATAAAACAAATATGAAAAACAACCAATGAAATAAATATTTGATTGGTTGTTTTTTTGAAAAAAATGCGTTTTATGAAGTGCTTTTGCAAAAGAGATTAATTTTATATGAGAAAGCAGAGATAATGAGAATGAAAAATAACGATAATACGACTAATAACCAGAAAATCATTTATTTTAAAAAATCTCTTTCTCAATTAAGAACTCAATGGGCGGGCGCTCTTTTGGGTAATATTATTTTATCTCAAAAAAACGCTAGTTCGCAAAAAAATATTGTTTTATTGGAAGGCGAAATAGGTTCTGGCAAGACTGTTTTTACTAAGGGTTTATTTAAACAATTAGGAGTTAAAGATAACATTAATAGTCCTACTTTTACTATATTAAAAACTTATCCTGTCCCCGATAGACAACTTCATCACCTAGATTTTTACCGTTTTATCAACGATAACGAAGAAAGTCAAAAGATCTTTATCGCAGAAATGTTAGAATATGTTGATTTAGGGGATATTTTACTAGTAGAAGCGCCTCAAAAAATAACGTTTTTATTCCCTTCTTGGTCTTTTGTGGTCCAAATTAAAGTATTGCCGCAAAATATCAGAAGTGTTTTAATAGAACAAAATATTTCGGACTTAATAAAATAAATTAATAAAAATTTAAAGAAAGATTTTTATTATGAATCATAATCAAATGAAAAAATACATTATTTTAGATACATCGACTACTTTTCAATTGGTAGCTTTAACTGATGATGACAAAATCATTAGTATCCAAAAAAACTCTAAATCAAGAACTTTTGTGGAAAATATGATTCCTTTAATAGATATAGTTCTTAAAGAAGGTAATACTTCTTTACAAGAATTAAACGGCATTATTGTAGGAGTTGGCCCTGGTTCTTTTACTGGTACAAAAGTGGTTGTTTTAACCGCTAAAATGTTAGCTTCTGAATTAAACATATCTTTATACCAAATAAGCAGTTTACTCCTTTTATCGAGCGGTTATTCCGATGTTTTATTAACTCCTAAAATCGCTATTAACGAGAATTCTTTTTATAGTTTAAGTTTAGCCAATAATAAAGTTATTTTACCTGAAAAGAATTATTCTCCTACTTTTTTAAAGGATTTTCCTAATCACTTGTTGATAACAGAAAAAACCTTTCTTTTGTCTCCGGTTCAAGTCTTTTTTTATATGCAAAAAGTGGCAGAACCGCATCATTTAGTTCCCAATTATTGTATTCCTTATTTAAATGAAACGATGAAAGAGAGATCTGATGAATAAATATATGAATGATAAAAAGGTATTTTTATGAATATTTTATCCATTGAAACTAGTTGTGATGAAACTAGCGTGGCGGTCACTCAAAACGGCAAAAAAGTTCTTTCTAACATAGTTTTTAGTCAAATTGATTTTCACAAGCAATATGGAGGAGTAGTGCCTGAAATCGCTTCACGTAAACATGTAGAAACAATTACTTTAATTTTAAAACAAGCTTTGGAAGAAGCTAAAATGATTCCCCAAGGAATAGATTTAGTAGCGGTCACGCAAGGACCAGGTTTAATCGGTTCTTTATTGTTGGGAATCAATGCTGCTAATACTTTCGCCTATATTCATCAAAAACCTTTAATAGGGGTTAATCATTTAATGGGGCACCTTTATTCCACTCAAATAGAAAACGAAATTAAATTCCCAGCTTTAGCGCTTTTAATTTCGGGGGGTCATACTGAATTAATTTATATAGAAGATCATTTTAAAATGAAACATATTGGAACTACTTTAGATGATGCCGTTGGGGAAGTTTATGATAAAGTCGCTAAAACTTTACAATTAGATTATCCTGGTGGACCAATAATTGAAAAATTATCTTTACAAGGGAAAGATATTTTTAATTATCCTCGCCCTTATTTAAATAATAAAAATTTAAATTTTAGTTTTTCTGGTTTAAAAAGTAAAATCATTAATTCTATCGATCATAAAAAAATGTCTTTACAATATAAAAGCGATATTGCGGCTTCTTTTCAAGCTAGTATCGCAGAGGTATTAGTCGAAAAAACTCAAAGAGCGATGAAAATGTATCCCGTAAATCAACTCCTTATAGTAGGCGGAGTGGCAGCTAATCAGTTTTTAATCAATAGCTTTAAAAAAGCTTTTCCTCGTACGGAAATATTAACTCCTAGTTTAAAATATTGTACGGATCAGGCAGCTATGATCGGCATCGCAGCTTATTATCAAAACAAATTTAGCCAACCAGCTGAAAAAAAATATAATCTCAACGGTAATACTAATTTAAAAGTTGTCTAATGTGGTTATGTTACCAAAAGCGGTTTTAGAAAGTTTTTTGAGAATTTTAATTTCAAATTTATAATATAATCGAGGTATTAGTAATGTTTCAAGAATCTAATTTTATTAAAACTATTATGCAAAAAGATTTAGACAAAAAAAAATATAAAGAAATAATTACTCGATTTCCGCCTGAACCAAATGGTTTTCTTCATTTAGGACACGCAAGAGCTATTATTATTAACTTTGAATTGGCTAAATTTTTTCAAGGAAAGACTTATTTAAGGTATGATGACACTAACCCTTCTAAAGAAAATCAAATTTATGTGGACGCTATTTTAGAAGATATTAAATGGTTGGGTTATGAACCCGACCAAATTTTTTATGCTTCTGATTATTTTGATATTATCGAAGAAAAAGCGATTTTATTAATTAAAAAAGGCAAAGCTTTTGTAGATGATTTGACTATGGAGCAATTGAAAGAATATAGAGGTGATTTGAAACGACCTGGCAAAAATTCTCCTGATCGCGACCGCACTGTTGAGGAAAATTTACATTTGTTTCAACAAATGAAACAAGGAGTTTTTAAAGATGGTGAAAAAGTTTTAAGAGCTAAAATTGATATGGCTAGCCCTAACATGAACCTTCGTGACCCTGTTTTATATCGTATTTTAGATGCTTATACTCTGAAAAAGAAACATTATTACATTTTCCCTGCTTATGATTTTGCTCATCCTTTAGAGGATGCTATCGAAGGGATAACTCATTCCTTATGTTCTTTAGAATTCGAAGATCATCGTCCTTTATATAATTGGATCATTAAAGAAACAGAAATGAAAAACACACCTAAACAAATAGAATTCGGGCGTCTAAATATTACTCAAACTTTTTTAAGCAAAAGAAATTTAAAATTTTTAGTAGATTCGCAATTAGTGCAAGGTTGGGACGATCCAAGAATGCCAACCTTAAAAGGGGTTAAAAAAAGAGGTTATACGCCGGAAGCTATTAAAAATTTTATTTTAGAAATAGGTCTTTCCAAAAATAACACTCATATCGATAAAAACATGCTAGATTCTTGTTTAAGGGATGATCTGCAAAAAAAAGCCAAAAAAGCGATGGCTGTGGTAGAACCTTTAAAAGTAACTATTACTAATTATCCTGATAACCAAATAGAATATAACGAAATACCTTTTCATGAAGATTTAAGTTTCGGTTCCAGAAAAATGGCTTTTTCTAAACATATTTATATAGAAAAAAATGATTTTCAATTAACTAAATTAAACAAAAAATCTAAAAAATTATTTTTAAACGGAGAAGTGAGATTATTGCATTTTTATTTCGTTAAAGCTTATGATGTTATTAGAGATGAAAAAGGTGAAATTATTGAAGTTTTAGTAACATATGATCCTCAAACTAAAAGCGGCAGCGGTTTTAACGAAAGAAAACCGAACGGAACTATTCATTTTGTAGAAAAGTCAACCGCCCAAAAAGCTCTTTTTAATTTTTATGAACCACTTTTCAATGGTGAAAACCCTAACCCTTTAAATTTAAGTGCTGATTTTAATAATCATTCTTGGCTTAAAAAAGAAGTTTTAATAGAAGGTTCTTTAAACTTAGAACAAAACCATGAACCAATTCAATTCGTGAGACAAGGTTATTTTAATATAGACCATCAACCTGATAATTTAGCTAATTTTAACGCAATAATTCCTTTGAAAAAAATTTATAAATGAGAAAAACTTGATATCAAATGTTTTAGATCATTAACAGGTCAATTAATTTGATTCACTATTTAGTTATTAAAAAAACATCATTAGATGGTTTTTTTAATATATTTATTCAACAAAAGGACAAAAAAAGACTATCGATAAACGATAGTCTCCATTAATCCATAAATTATTTTTTGGATAATTTTTTAATTGTATCAACAAAAAACGCTATAAAAGACCAAATGAATACTAAAAATAAAGAGAAACCTAAAATCATTTCGTATTTTTTGTTGATTTTGCTTTCTATAATTTAGTCCAATATAATTAAAGTACCAGACATATAAAAACTATAAGGAGTTATGAAAAAAGCACTAACTAATAAGTGACCTAAAATATAAAGAGGTTGAAAAAATTCTTTCATTTGACTCCAAGTTATATCATAGGGTTTAAATATTATTATAGAAAACATCATCATTCCTGTGAATAAAACAGTAATTAAAGCGTAGTTATAAAAGACAAAACCTACTTGATTAAAAATGCCTTTGTTAGCTGTTCTTTTTTTAGAGTGAAAGAGTTGATAATAAAGTAACATAGTTACGCTATAAACTAACAAAATGATAGCAAAGAAAATGGTAGCAACTAATAACACTTTATCATTTAAATCTGGCTCTTTGAAAAGATTTAGTAATAAACCGATAAATAACCCCAAATTGACCACTAAATAGTGAGCAGTAAAAGAACTTATTGAAGGGATAAGAATTAAAACTAATAAACTTACTACAGCGGACAATAACAAGCCAGATATGATAAAGATTAATTTATCTTTAGTCATAAAGTATTTATGATCTGTTGTTTCTGTTTCAGCCATGATTTTTTATTGCTATTTTCGATGGAAGTATGAAATTCTTCAAAAACATTTTTAATTGATGGTATTTTTTTTAATAAACGAACTGATAAAACTGAAAAAACGAATAAAGCTATAAAAATAAAACTTTTACCTATAACGCTTTTTAGCGAAGCAGTTTGATAATTAACCTTTTTTTGGCCAATGACTTCGGCTGAAATCTCTTCGTTTTGTTTAGCTTTAGACAAGATTGATCTCATTGTGAACATGAAAATGTGCAATGTGCCTCTTTTTTTATTTTTAAAATATTATTAAAAATTAATTTTTTAAATTTTTCTTTCTTATAATAATTTATAAATATTTTTTTATGAAAAATTAAAATATATCATCTTATTATAATGATTATTTTACAATAAAAATGAATTAAAGTCAATAAAAAAGCATTAATTTGTTTAAAAAATATTTATTTTGATGATATATATCGAATTATTCTGCGCTAACTAATTGAAACATGTGTTTGAAAACAGTTAGTTAAAAAGATAATTTTTCTGAAAGATGAAAAAACGACCTTTATTCAGGGATTTTAAATTATTATTCATATCTTTGTCCTTTTTTCAATTAATTGGTTTTCTTGTTCGTTAATTTAAGACCTTTCTTCTTTTTATTTTCATCTTCTTCATCATTTTCTAGAGAAAAAAGAATTAATAAAAGTGATAAAACAGAGAATAAAAACAAAAGAAATAAAGCAAAAGCAAAAAAGTGTTCGTATTTTTTATCGATATTCTTGCTTAAAATAAAATATAAAAGCGTTAAAGAGCCTGCCATATATGATGAAAAAGGTAGGTCTGATAAAAAAGTTAAAGACAAAATTAAATACACGAATACGAATCTACAACAGGGTACAAAGTCAAAGAGAGGCATTACTGGCCTGAAGCGACTAACGAAGAAAAATTAAATATGAATATAAAAAAGACACAGGCAAAATAGTTAAATATACTGAATATCAAAAAGACGGTTATACTGTAAATTATACATATAATTATTAATCTAAAACATGCCCCAGATCCTATTTATAGGATTTTTTTACCTTCCTAAATTGTTACAAACCCTAAAAAAAGATATATAATAATCAATAAAAGAAAGGTGTTTTTATGAAATTAAAAAAATTAATCAAATATAGGCAATTTATCATCCCCACTCTTCTTACTTCCTTGATGTTATTATTTCTTTTTTTATCTGGTGCGTTTTAAGTCATAGAATAACCATAGAAAAGACAACCAAAGTAGTTTTTTAACCAACGACGAAAAAAACCCTTCAAGCGGAAATGACTTATCAAAAAGCACTCCATAAACGGAAAGATCAATGCGATTTTAAGTCTAATACCAAATACACAGCTAACGAAGCAAGAGAAAAATTAGGACGTTCCGATGGTAAAATATATACCAATTCACAAGACCATAAAGGTATTCTATTAATGATAAAAAACTACTTTTCAGTAGTTTTTTTATTTGGTTGTTTTTCTTTGATTAAAAAGCTTTTTTCTTTTTTGTTCTTTTTGTTGCTAAAAGCAATTTTATTAATTGTATAGATAGAAACGAAAAGAGAAGCGAAAGAAAAAGAGTATTTAATCACAACGCTCATCTTTGAACTTTGATGAGACGATAATTTAATTAAAAACGACATAAAGATCACTAAACCATCAGTTAAAAATAAAATCAACCAAAAGGGCATTTTTAATTTATCTTTTAAGATGTTTTGAATCACACCTGTTCCGCTCATAGAAGCTTTGTTTTTAAAAATTAAACCTGTTCCTGTTCCCAGAATAATACTGGCTAATAAATATACCAAAGCGGTTTTAAGATGACCTTCGCCTTTTAAAAAAGGGAAAATATGGTCAAAAATTTTCATATTTTTAAAATTAGGAATAGAACCTAATAAAGTGGTAAAAGTTACAATTAAAAAAGTCACTAATAAAGATTTTTTAAAAAAATTTTTACCTAAAAAATATAATCCTAAAAATAAAGTCACAATATAGACTAAATCAACCGTGATAGGATGGCCGAAAAATTTTTTTTCTGGTTCTAGCAAACTACAAACATTTTTTAAAATTTTGTCTAAGAAATTTAAAAAGGATTCTGTTCCGCCCATAGTTAAATCTTCTTGTTGAACTAAGAAGTGAATTCCGAAGATTAAAATAAAGGCTCCTAAAATAATTTGAAATAATTCCGATTTATGTTTCATTTTAATTATTCAATTCACACTTTCTTTTATTTTTTAAAAAGCTTTGAAAAAATAATATATCTATTTTTATAAAATAATAAAAAAATCTATATTTTAAAAAAGAATTAATAAATATACATATCATACAATTCGAGTTAAAAAATATTAGCTTTATTTTAATGAATTTCATTTATAATAAATTTCACTAATAAAAATAATGGAAAAAGCAGTTTAAAAATTTATTTTCATTTTTAAATACGTTTTATATTATAACAAAATTAAAAATAAATTGCAATTTTCCGTCCTTTTAATTTTTTTATCTCCTAAAACTGTTTTTTTATTTATTGACCTACTTTTAGAAGAAAAAACTTACTTTTAGAAAAAAAGATTGTTATTTCAAAGCTTTTTTAACAGATAAAAAAGCTTTTAACGTATATTTAATCAATAAAAAAAATTAAAATTTGTTAAAATAAAAATGTTATTAATTATATTTTATTATTAAATTTTATATAGCTCTTAATGCTGAGTCAAATACAAGAAAAAAATAATTACAGAAACCACTATCGATAAATTATAGTATTATGAAAGTCCAACCAAAAAAATAATGACTTGAAGCTTTATGACGTTTTAGTGAAAAAACAATTATCATCATTAAGCGAAAAACCTTATAAAAGCATTGTTTCTAAGAAATCTTTTCTTTTTTATAGCGAAAAAAGATTGCTTCTGTATAGGTTTTTAGTCATTAATTTAATAACTAAAACGAAAATGTTGTTTTTAGTTATAAAAAAATTAATTTATACCATAACATAAATATGATAATTAGTTTAATAATAATTTATAGAAAAAATAATTTGAATATTGAAACAATATTAACTATAATATTAACTATATTAAAGATATTCTGAATAAAGGAAATAAATTAATGAAGATTCAAAATAAAGTAATGTTAATTACTTATCCTGATTCATTAGGAAAAAATCTTAAAGAATTAAATCTAGTTCTAAAAGAAGATTTAGGACAAAACACAATCGGTGGAATTCATATTTTACCTTTTTCCCCTTCTACCAGCGACCGTGGATTCGCTCCTTATGATTATAATATCGTTGATCCTGCTTTTGGAGATTGGGATGATATTGCTGAATTGAAAAAACAATATTATTTAATGTTTGATTTTATGATCAATCATATTTCCAAAGAATCCGTTATGTATAAAGATTTTCAACAAAATCATGAAAACTCTAAATATAATAATTTCTTTCTTCGTTGGGAAAAATTTTGGACTAAAGAAGGTAAAAATCGTCCTACTAAACAAGATGTCGATTTAATTTATAAACGCAAAGATAAAGCCCCTATTCAAAAAATTAAATTCGCGAACAACCGAGAAGAACATCTTTGGAATACTTTTGGCGAAGATCAGATCGATATTAACGTTGATGATGAAGTAGCGAAAGAATTCATTAAAGATACTTTAAACAATATGGTAGAAAAAGGCGCTAGTTTAATCCGTTTAGACGCTTTTGCTTATGTTTATAAAAAAGCCAATACCACTTGTTTCTTTTTAGAACCAGATATTTGGAACTTATTAACAGATGTTAGCAATATCATTAATAAATTAGGAGTTTTACTTTTACCTGAAATTCATGAAAATTATGTTATTTCTCATAAAATAAGTCAATACGGTTACTTTATTTATGATTTCGCCTTACCATTAATTGTTCTTTATACTTTATATTCCGGCAAAACAGAACGTTTAAAAGATTGGTTAATGAAATCGCCAATGAAACAATTTACGACTTTAGATACTCACGATGGTATCGGAGTGGCAGATGCTTTTGATCTTTTAACTTATGATGAAATTAAATATACAACAGAAAGAATATATAAAATGGGCGTTAATGTAAAAAAAATCTATTCCTCCATTTCTTATAAAAACTTAGATATTTATCAAATCAATTCCACTTATTATTCCGCTTTATCGAATGATGATGATAGTTATTTGTTAAGTCGTGCTTTTCAAATTTTCACCCCAGGAATACCACAAGTTTATTATGTGGGCCTTTTAGCGGGCGAAAACGATATTAAATTGTTAGAATCTTCTAAAGAAGGGCGTAACATTAACCGTCATTATTATTCTCGTGAAGAGATCAAAAAAGTAGTTCAAAGGCCTGTGGTGAAAAACCTCTTTAAATTATTACAATGGCGTAACACTAGCCACGCTTTTGATTTAGATGGTTCTATTAGTGTTGAACCAAATTTAGATAACCAAAAAATTAAAATTGTGCGTCAAGATAAAGATGGCCAAAATACAGCTATCTTAGAAGCTGATGCGCAAGAGAAAAAATTCTTAATTACTGAAAACGGTCAAGAAATATTTAAAAATTATTAACTTTTTTATAAAAGGTAAGAACGTTATTTTACCATCTAAAACCATCTTGAAGTTGGTTTTTTTATGTTTTATACAATCTTTAAAAGTTTTTTTATCCCAAAAAAGATAATTATAAAATAGATTCCTGTTTTAATAAACCTTTTTTAATTGCTTTTATTCGTTAAATAGTGTCTTTAAAAGATAAAATTTTTTAAGCAATTTAGATGCTAAAGAGTTTATTGCTTCTGTTGATACTCAAAAAGATAAATTGTTTTTTTATTTAAATCCTCCTTATTTTCTTAAAGGCGCTAATTTATAACAAAATTTTTTCAAGGAAAAAAACCATATTAATTATTCGAAGTCCTAGATTAATTACGTAACAAACGGTATATTGACTTACGACAATCATGAATTCATCCATTTTTTATACTGTAATTATAAACCTTATTTTTTTTGACCTCAACGAAAGTGTTAAAATTAAAATAGTGGCTCAAGAAATAATTATTTTCAGTCTTAATTTTATTAAGAAATTTTAACTTATAAAAAAGCTTTTTTAACCACTTTAAAAGGTTTTTTTATTAAAAAGATTAATATTATTATCATTAAAATGGTCTTTTCTTAGAGATATGGATATGTTTTATTCTTTTAAGAAGTAAAAATTTGGTTTTTATGAAAAAGTGTGTTATAATATAATCATACAGGAAGATAAAAATACATTATAAAAAAATAAAAGAAAATAGAGGTATATATTTTTGTTTAATCAAAAAATAAAAAATAATTATTTATTTTTCTTAATTTTAAATGCTTTTTTATTAATTACTTTGCCTTTTTTTACTCAGAACATTTTTGCTCAAAATAATGAAGAGCCTAAACAAACACAAAATACAATAAACGAAGAACCTAAACAAACACAAAATACACACAATGTTAACGTTCAAGATGATTCAACAGATATTGTAGACACTATTAATGGTTCTTTCGCCGATAAAAATAAAATAGGAATGGCTAAGGTTATTGATGATTTGAAAATTTATGCTGAGACTCAGCACAGCGATAAAGCTTACAAAAGATTGATTCAAGATGTAGTAAGTGGTATTCTTAATAACTATTTATGCATAGATGAATGGGCTGAAGTTAAAACTGATTTTTTTGCCACTACTAAATACGATGGCGATTGGATGAAAGATATAGTGGCTTCTAATTTAACTAACACTTGTAAAATTGCTATAACCGCTGCAAAAAGCAATTTCAAATCTAATTATAATTTTGTTTTTGAAGCTTTTGATAAAGACCTTAGTGATGCAGTTTCTGACACTATGAGCACTTTATGGCCGAAGTTTGCTAAATAATTACCAAAAAGATTAATGAATTTTTAAAATATTAAATGATATTTATTAATTTAGAAATAAAAAAACTATTTATGAATTGTCTTTTTCATAAATAGTTTTTTGTTTTATATTGGAGTATTTTTTGATTGGTATTTATATTTAAATTATAACTCAATTTAAATCATTAACATTTTTTTTGAGAAGTTATTTCAGGAAAAAAGATTATTTAATTCTTCTATTTCGTTGGCTTTTTCGATTAAAGCATTAGTGATATAAGATAAATCTTTTTTGATTTCTTCTTTCTCTTTCGTTAATAATTTAATCTTTTTTTTGTAAAAATATAAATTATGGTTTTTTTTAATGATTTGTTGTTGATTTTCTTTAATGATCAATTCTTGCGTTTGAATAATGTTGTTTTTTTCTTCCAATGAATTTGTTAAAATTTGTATCCTGTTTTCGATAAATTGTTTCTTTGTTTGACTTTCCCCTTTTGTTAGGCGAAAATAAACCATCATACAAGAGAAGACAAATATTATCCAACAGAAAGTATAAATTTTTTTCATAAATTAACGTATATATTACCTTTTTTAAAATATCATCATATAATAATAAAGTTTATAGATGATTTGTTCAATTGAAAAATATCCCCATATAAAGAGTATTTTTAACGATATTATATTATTTTGGAGGATTTTGAAGCAATTCTTTAATTTCTTTTAATAAAGCTATTTTTTCTTGTTCTAATTGTTTAATATCGTCTCTTTTAAACTCTTTTACGTTAGAAGGACTCTTGGTTTGTAAATGTTTTTTGCCATGATACAAAAAAATATAAATAATTAAAGCGACCATAAAAAATTCAAAAACGTTTTGTAAAAATTTACCATAATTAATAGCGTTCTCCCCTCCTAAAGCTATTTTTAGTTGATTTAAGTTTAATTTGCCGTTAAATAGCCAAACAATAGGAGGCATAATGACGTCAGTAGATAAGGAACTCACCATTTTGGTAAATAACTGCCCCATCACGATGGCGATAGCTAATTTTATAACGTCCCCTTTATTAATAAAAGACTTAAAACCATCTTTAAAATCTTTTAATTGATGTAAATATTTATTTTCAGACATGATAATTTTCCTTCTTTTTTATAAATTGATAAAAAGAATCACATATTTTAATTTTATTGGTGTGCACTAAAAAAATCAAAAAGTTACATAAAAAATATATAAAAATAATAATAATTTGTTAATTTAAAATAAATATGCTACAATAATATTGTATCATTAGTTTTTTAAGTTATTTAAAAATAAAAAAGAATCAAAAGGTGAAATTTAACTGTGAATGAAATTTTGAACAAAATTCTTAACAATTTAAAAACTTATTTGGTTGAATACTCTTTTTTATCGTTTATTATTTTATCGTGTATTATTTTGATTTTGGCTGGACCACTTAAAAAACTAATTAAGTCATTAATACGTTTTGTTTTGTTTCTTTTGAATTTTTTCTTCGGAGAAGAAAAAAACGATATTAATAACGAAAATCCGCAAATTTCCATTCAAAATCAATTATCAGATGATGTATATAAAAATAAAAACTTATCTTTAATAGAATTAACTATTTTAGACATGAAGAGAAAAGAAGAAGCAAAAAATTCTAGAGAAAAAGATAAAGATATTGATTTAATTAGGTTAGAATTATATCAAAGCAAATTAGAAAGCAAAATGGAATTAAACCAACAACAAAATTTCTTTGAAAAAGAATTATTAAAACAAAAATTAGAACTTTTAGAAAAAGAATTATTGAAAAATAGTATTAAAAATAGTTTTAATTTTAACGTTAACGAAAAAAACCAAAGAAAGAATGATAATTCTAATAATAACAATTCTAACGATAATAATGGTAATAATTCCCCAGAAGGGGAAAATGTTAACGAAAAACCTATTGACCTTTCTTTCATCGAAGAAACGATCAATAAACAGATTCCTGAAAGTTTGAAAAAAATATTTGATCAATTAAAAAACGTTTCTGAAATGCAGTTATTTATTTTAAACAACATGCCTATGAATGACAATTCTTTTTCTTATTATGATGATCAAAAAAACGCCTTATATATTGACCCAAAAGATTTGCCTTTTGTTAAAACCCTTTTAGCGGATAAGACGAATAAAAAATTAAAAAATTAATCTTTCTATAGTAAATAAAAAAATTCAAAATATAATTATTTTGATTTTTTTTATTTATAAGTATTATTTTAATTCTAAATACTGTTTTTCTTTTTGATTTTTTGAGGGTTCTTCAGGTTTTTTTAATAATAATTGTCAGTCAATAAACCATTATTTAATGCGTCAATCAATGTCTTCAATAGAAAAATATTCACCTATGTTAAAACTACGTTTAATATTTTCTTTTTTAAAACCAGTGAATTCGCTAATCAATTCATAATGTTGAGGATATTCTTTTTAATATCGGCTTTCATAAAAGAATGATAATTCTCGCCAAAAGAAACGCTTTTCCAATCGTCTAATAAATGGTTATTTCTATCAATTGCATTAACAAACATTTTTATGTTTATCTCCTTTTTTATCATTTATTTTAATATTATTAATAATTTCATTTTTATTATAACAAATCATTTTGGCAATATCAAGGGGAGATTGATAATTTATTTTTTTAACATTATGTATTATTTTTTAATTATTTTTTTTAAAAAATAATGTATAATAATAAATGTTGTTATTTGATACATTATTTTTTTGGATGTATTTTTATGGCGGTTGTGGCGAAGTGGTTAACGCAGCGGCTTGTGGAGCCGACACGCGTGGGTTCGATTCCCATCAGCCGCCCCAATTTATTATTTTATCTTTATATCTTTTGTAGGCCCATAGCCAAGCGGTAAGGCAACGGACTTTGACTCCGTCATTCGTTGGTTCAAATCCAGCTGGGCCTGCCAATATTAACAACATAAATACGACAACTTTAAATTAATCTGCTGCGGGTGTGGCGGAATGGAAGACGCACTAGACTTAGGATCTAGCGCTTTTGGCGTGCAGGTTCAAGTCCTGTCACCCGTACCATTAATATTAAAAATTATTATTTTAAATCATTTTAAGGGATATGATGTCAACGGTAGCATAACGGTCTCCAAAACCGCTTGTTCGGGTTCGAATCCTGATATCCCTGCCATTTAAATTATCATTAAATAAAAATTAAATTAATACAAAAAAAGAAAGAAAATTATTTTAAATAATTTTCTTTCTTTTTATTTTTTATAAAAAAAGTCTTATGAAATGACTTTTTTTATAAAAATATCTGTTTTAAGGCAAGAATTTTTAAAAAATAAAATCTTCGTCTTTGAGGCTTTCTGATTTCATTTTTTGGTAACCATTCCCTTTCATGGAAAAGTTATCCATAGTTTTGGTTTCAGTATTAAGTCCGTTTAAAACTACAGGATTAATATTTTCTTGAGGGAATTTTTGTTCAAAACCTAAATTCATTAATGCTTTATTAGCATTATAACGAACAAAGGTGTTAACATCTTCTATCAAACCAACTTCTTGATAAATTTCATGAGCTAAATCTTTTTGTTCTTCATATAAATTATCCAATAAATCATCTAACCATTTTTTTAAATATGTTTTTTGTTCTTTGGAAAAGTTATAATATAATTCTTTAGCTAAACGGCCTACATAAACGCCATGAACACTTTCATCTCGGATAATCAAGTTAATCATTTCTCCAGCTTGCATCAATTGACCTTGACCATAGAAATATAAAGGATAATAAAAACCACTGTAAAATAACCAAGTTTCAAGAAAAACAGAAGCAACCATGCTTTTCCATTTAATTTCGTTAAAAGTTTTATTATCACTTTTTTCGGGTTCATATTTATCAATAACGATGTTTTTTTCTAAATCTTCGTAAATGCCGACAATAATATTTAAAATGTTTTGTAAATTTTTTTGTTCTTCGCCCCAAGCGAATAATTGATTTATTTCTTCTTTATTTAAAAAAGTCATAAAAATATTAGAATAACTTTTCGCGTGAACAGCATTTTCCATTGCTCCCATGAAATTAAGGGTTGCTTTTTTTTGATGTTCGTAAGGCAAGCAAGAACGAAGAATAACCGGCATACCGATATCACCTTGATAAGTATCTAGAAAGGTCAAAACTAATAAATTCCTTGAATAAGCTTTTTTTTCTTCAGGAGAGAGCGCTTGCCAAGCAATTAAATCGCTTTGAAGACTGATGTCTTCAGGACGCCAAAATTGACTTAAATTTTGTTCATAAAAATATTGCGTAAACTCGTCTTCTAATTTATTCCAATTCGCCCCTTTAAAAAGGCTGTTGTTTTCCTTCATATAAAGACCTTTCTATTGTTAAATTTTTTTTCAACAGGATATTATTTATAGCAATTTATAACTTTTTTTAATTTGTTCTTCTAAAGATTTCGCTATTTCAGGGTTTTGTAATAAAAACTCTTTAGCTTTTTCTTTTCCTTGTCCGATAAGTTTATTTTGATAACTATACCAAGCGCCGCTTTTTTGGACTAATTCCATATCAACCGCTAAATCTAAAATTTCACCTTCTTTAGCAATCCCTTTTCCTTACATAATTTCTAATTGAGCAACTTTGAAAGGAGAAGAAACTTTAGATTTTACTACTTTAACATTGGAACGAATACCGATAAAAGTACCATCTTCTTTGATGAATTCAGACTTTCTAATATCTAACCTTAAAGAAGCGAAATATTTTAAAGCTTTACCTCCTGGAGTTACTTCAGGACTGCCGTAAATTACTCCCACTTTCTCTCTTAATTGATTCACATAAATCACGATAGTATTAGTTTTAGAAACGATAGCTGATTGCTTTCTCATTGCTTGTCCCATCATTCTGGCGTGAAGACCCATAAAAGAATCGCCGCTTTCACCTTTTAATTCAGCTTCCGGCACTAAAGCAGCCACAGAATCCACAACTATTAAACTGAAATTTTCGCTTTTAATTAAAGATTCGACGATATCTAAAGCTTTTTCACCTGAATCTGGTTGAGAAATAATGAAATTGTCTAAATCTATTCCTATCGCTTTAGCTTAATTAGGGTCCAGAGTGTTTTCCACATCAATAAAAGCGACATTCCCACCTTTTTTTTGAGCTTCCGCTATTGCGTGTAAAGTTAAAGTTGTTTTTCCGGAACTTTCAGGTCCAAAAATTTCAATAATACGGCCTTTAGGAAAGCCACCGATTGATAAAGCAATATCCAAAGTTAAAGAACCAGTTGGAATAACTTGGATTTTATCAGTTTGTTCCGAATTTAACTTCATAATGCTCCCTTTGCCGAAACGTTGTTCAATTTCTTTAATCGTTTTTTCAATTACTTCTTTATTTTCTTCTTTTTTCTTCGCTTCTTGTTTAGTTTTTTCTATTTTTCTTTTTTTGTTTTGAACTTTTTCGTTATTCATAATTTTGTTTCATTCCTTTGATTATTTTCGATATATTTTAATATAAATATTGTTTTAGTTATTTGGGTAGAGATAGTTATTTTTTGACGAAATTAGACCTAATAAATTTAAAATTGTTAATTATATAAAACATTCCTGAACCGACGATTAAAAAAATGTTTATGCCTGATAAAACATTAATAAAATATCTTATTTGTAATATACTTTCTAAATTCAAAGGTTCCCAAATACGCAAGTATATTTGTTTAACAAATAATAAAAAAATAATAGTTATAAAAGTGAAAACAGTTTTTAATTTTCCTAAAAAAGAAGCGGAAATAATATGTTTTTTTTCAACAGCGACCAAACGCACTCCCGTAATGATAAAATCTCTGATAATAGTGGCTATTATAATACTGACGATTCCTACTTCAATGCTTCTATTATCGCTTTTTTCAGGCAATAAAACTTTATGATTGCTTAACAAATATATGTGAAAAAAAGTGATAATAACAAGCAACTTATCAGCTATTGGGTCAAAAAACTTTCCAAAAACTGTTTGTTGTTGGAATTTTTTAGCTATATAACCGTCAAGATAATCGGTGATAGCTGCGATGATAAAAATCAAATTAAAAAACCAACTTAGCATTGTTTCTGCACCATCTGTCTGTCTTTTTATCATAAACATTAAAGGCAACATGCAAAAAACCAACAAGATGCGAAAAACAGTTAAGAAATTAGCTGATTTTTTGATGATATTTTTCATTCTTTAACAATCTTTCTTTAGAAAATAATAATTATTTAACATATGGTTTTAACATCGTTAAAATATACAAATCATTTATATAGTAAATATATTATCATATTTTAACGAAAAATATTGAACTTTTAAATATATTTTTTTTATTTAATAAGTGTTTTTTTAGTTTACATTAATATTTTACACTAATATAGAATAATTAATTATTTTTAATGCAAAAAATACATCTTTTTTCAAAAAAAGTGAAACTCTTTTTTCCTTCTAGAAATAAAACCATAAATTTACTGATAAAAGAGAATTCTTTTCTTAAAACCTCTTTTTATTTATTGCATATATCGTCACAAATGATAAAAAAGAACCTTAAAAAGGTTCTTTTAAGCAAAAGAAAGGTTGTATTGATATAAAATTAAATTTTATTTTTTAACGTAAGTATAAACGCTTAAAGGCATTACCATTTCCGAAATAAACACGAAATTATTACTTTTTTTCAGTTCTGGCATTTCTCTAGTTTCAGTTTCAAACATTTTAAAACGATAATTCATATATTTAATATTATTTTGGACCACTATTTTTTCAATACCGGTTTTTAAACTTTGAAAATCTTGAGAATCGAAAATACCGACCGGTAAAGTAGAAACAATTCCTTTAATTTGTTGATGCGTTATTTTTTCTTTTTTGAGTAAAGTTTCGAAATGAGCGGCATTGCCTTGAATAACTTTCAAACCAGGAAAACGAGTTTTTAATTCTTGGCATAAAAAGTTATCTATTTCCACGGCTATTATATTTTCTACCCCAAATTTTTCTATTAAATATTGAGTAACATTGCCACAACCGGAACCTAATTCTAAAATTTTATTATTATTTTTTTTGAGTTCTTCTGGGGTTAAATCTGAAACTGTTTGAAAATATTCAGACATTTCTTGTGTTTCAGGAAAAAGACCAGTTCCCATGGTGGTAGGGTTTAAAACCACTTCTTTAGCGTGCAACCATTCTTTCGGTTGAAGAGCTATACAAGAAACAAACAATAAAAGGAAGAAAAAAAATAAACTTTTCCACCAAAGCAATTTTTTCTTTTTTTGTAAAAAGATAATCCCGGCAGTTAAAAAGAAAAAAGCGAGAAAAATTTTGCAATAAGAAATAAAGAGATGTTTTTGGTTATCAGGATTAATCAATTTTTTGGCAAAAAAACGAGTACTGAAAATTTTTTCTTCAGACCAATTCATCAATAAATTAATTAAATAACTATCAATGAAATAAAGTAAAGGATGAATTAACGTTAAACCTAACATACTCCAATCAACTTTAAAAGAACCGTTGATAAAATAAAAAATAACAAAACAAATAGGAATAATGATATATTCTAAAAAATAAATAATTAAATTAAAAAACGGTACCCCTGAAGAAGGGTAAATATTCCAATCCCTAATAAAAGAACGTAAAAAGATAGTGTTGATAATAACGCTCACCAAAGAACATAAAGCAAAAATATTAGTAATACGTTTATTTTTTTGAAAAATCATTAAAACAACAGTAATTAAGATTAAAAAGAGACACTGTTTCGAAAAAGAAAAAAAATAATACCATCTAAATTTAACAAAATTATCTTTTTCTAACAAAAGATTAAAACTATGAAATCCACCTAACAAAAGAGTTAGCGAAATCAAAGTCAAAAGTAAAACAGTAAACTTAATTATTTTATGATAAGGTTTTTTAAAATAATTAAGCAAAACACTATTTTTTTTCAAAGATTTAGCTTTCTAACGAGATAAAATGAAGTTTAATTTAATAATAAAAAATATTTAGATTTAAAATATCAATATTATAAATTACATTATCCATTATACCAAATTATTATTTGGTTACTCAAAGACAGTGAAAAGGTTTTAATAACTTATTATTATTCCTCCAAATGGTTAATTTTTTTAATAATTTTATTAATTTTAAAGTTATTAATCTTATTTAAAACTGTTTTAAAATGGCGTTCTAAAATAGTATTAATTTTAGTTTGAATAATTTCATAAGTTTCAAATAAAGAGTCAGATATTTTTTTAATATTTTCGTTTTCTTTCTGAATTATAATTAAATTATTTTCGATATTTTTAAAGGAATGATCTAAGATTTCGTTTTTCATCACTTGAAAATCATCTTTAATTTCTTGTTCTTTTTTAAACTCTTGTGTTTCTTGAAAATCATTCATAATTAATTCTTTATGTTTGCGTCCTAAAGCGGTAATAATGTTAAGAAAAACGACTAAATAAGCTGGCCTCACAATAAACATATTTTCATATTCAGGCACTTTTTTAACGGGAATATCGTTTTCTTGCTCATATTCTAATTCGCTTACTAAAAGAGCGAATTCTAAATTTTTATTTTTACGATCTTGATCTAATTTTTTAAAATATTGTTCGTTTTTACGTTTTTTAGTTTGAGGCACTAAATTGTTTTTCACTTCTGATTTCATTTCTAAAAGTGCGGAAGTTAAAATTTGATCATCTTTTTTTTCAGCGTTAAAATGGAGTTTGTAAATAAAATCCCCTTTAGCGTTATTAATGATTTGGTTATCTTTTATCCAAGTGATATCATTAGAAATTAACAATTGGTTTTGCACCTCATTATCGCACCATTGTTCTAAGTTTTCTCCCACTAATTTAATATTAAAATTAGCTCTTTTCAATTGTAATTGAAAAATTTCTTGTTCCTTATTGTGTTCTAGAAGTATTTTTTCTTTCTCGTGCTGGTGCTGTAATTCTTTGATTTGTGCTTCATATTTTTGTTGTAAGGAAGAATGCATTTTTGACAGCTGTTCTTCTTGATAATTTTTACCTAATTCGTCTAGATTAATTTCAATAGAATCTCTTAAATCAATTATATCCCCAACAGAACCCTTTTCTTTCAATTCTAATTCATACGAATTTTTAAATAAAACTTTAATTTTTTTCATTTTATTCACCTCTTTATTGTTTAAAAATTATTTTATGAAAAAATAATTAAGATGCAAAGATTAATATTTTATAGTTTCATTTAAATATAACACAAAAACACTAATTGCCTAGTTTTTTTTGATAAAATAATGATCCATTTTTTTTATAATTGTTTTTTTTATAACTTTTTTTGACTTGCTGATGATAACCGTTTGGCGTTATAATAATAATAAAATATTAGGTTTTATTAGAAATTATTTAATCAATTAAGAAAACATAATTGAATAGGCATTATAAAGCTTGTAATATGGTTGGTAAAAATAAAAATAATTTAAGTGTAAATATGAAAAAAACAAATAAAAAAATTTTTCTAATAATCAATTTAATAATTTTAATATTAGGCTTCACTAAAGGATTTCATAAACCTTTTTATTCATTATATTTATTTACACGCCAAACTATTTTATTAACCAATATTTATTTTGTCATTTTATATTTACCTGTAAATTATAAAATAAAAAAATATTTAAGTTTTATTTGTTTAATTGATTGTTTGTTACTTTTGTTTTACAATTTTAAAATTGAAAACCAACATTTTTATAATCAAAGAAATTCTTTTGCGATTTTAGTAGCTAACTTAGAACATATATTGTTACCTTTGATATTTTTATATTATTACTTTTTTTTAGATAAAACTGTTTTAACATTGCAATTTTTTTATATTGGTTTGATTCATCCTTTTTTATATTTAATGTTATGTATTATTTGTCATAAATCTCCCTATCAAATTATAAAATTTAATATAAGTTTAAATAATTTATTGTTTTATGGCATAATTTTTTCATTAATATCTATCGTTTCTTTAATATTAATTCAAATTAAAAATAAAATTATAAAAAATAATTTAATATAAAATTTACTATTTTAATTAAGACCCTTTATAAAGGGTCTTTTTCTTTAACCAACTAAACATCCAAAACCTATTGGCAGAATTTCAAGAACAAGATCGATCACGAATTGCCGAATATACTAAAATAATAAACGAACTAGCAAACAAAAGAAATAAATTTAATAAAGAATCTGAAAAAGAACTAACCAAAATATTACAAATAGAACAACTATAAGAAAAATTAGCTCCAATCAACGAAGAAATAAATACAATCAAAGAAGAACTAAAACAACCAAATACTAACTACGATAAAACCCAAGAAGAAATTAAAGAAAAAAATAAAACCAAAATACCTGAATTAATAATTAATCCTTCTTAAATCACTTTTTCTTTAAAATTAACAAAAAAAAGATATAATAGTAGTAATTAATTTCTTTAAAAAGATAATATAATTGCTACTATTATTGGAAAGGCGGCATTAAAATAAATGAACTTTTTTCAAAAATATTGGCTCGCTATTTTAATTATTAATATTTTAGTTATTATTCTTATTATTATTAAATTTAAAACCAAACCAGAACCAAAACAATTACCAAATGATCATATAGAGCTAAATAATAACAAAGAATTTGAAAAATTAGAAGATAATACAAAATCCCAAATACAAAACAATATATCATCGCAAAAATCGATATTGAATGTAGAAAATTTAAAAGAATTTAATAAACTCATTAAAAAAATAAGATTAAAAAAAATTCCAAAGAAATGTATAAATTTGTTAAATGATATATCGCGTCGAAATGAACTAGGGAGTAATATATTAAATAATAAAATAATAGCATCGATAGAGAACCAATTAAAAATATTAATCGAAAAACAAAATGAGAAAGACAAAAAAAGCAAATATGAGACATTTCAATCCGAATTATCAATAGGCAATATAAGTCATAATATATCAAAGATTATTAAATATAATGATTTAAAAAGTGATATGACAGAAGATAATGTTTGCAGATCGGAATCAGATTTGATTAAGTTTCGACAATCGCCAAATTATAGTGAAATTATTAATGTCATTAAAATAACTAATTTAGATGATATTAATCAATTAAATGAATTTTTTGATAAAATAGAAAAAATAAAAAGCTTAAAAGAGAGTTTATTAAAACAAATTAAAAAAAGAAATCAATTAGTTAGTCAAAAACTTCTTTTAAAGTTAAAAAAAATATTACAAGAACGTTTGGTACAATGCCAAAAAAATTTACAAAATCCTTATTTTAATGATTTGGAAAACGATTATCCAAATAATACTATTTTTGCAGAGCGCTTGAATTTAGAATTAATTTTAATAAAAATTGATAGATATTTATTAAGAACTGATAAATATCTATCAGACAAAGAAATATATGAAGAAGATATAACAATTTTGCAAGATTTGCAAAAAATACAAGATCAACTAAGTAGTGATAATAAATATACAAAAAAAGAGATAGAATTAAAAGAATATTCTAATTTTTTAGAAGAATTTGAAACTGATGCTGTATTTGAAGTGCAGAAAAAAAAGCTAATGCTAACTAATGTGCCCCTCTCTAAAAAAACACAAGATTTCTTTGAATTAGTAAAGAAAACTACGCAACAGGCAGCAGACCAAGATAAAACGGACTTCTATAATAAATTTCCATCAATACCATCCAACTTTGGTTATAATGATATTTATGATTCTATCTTTAAATCTGATGATACACTAGAAACATTTATTAAAGACAAAATTATTAAAGATAATTTATTATTAAAAAATCATAATTTTATTAGAGATATTATTGCAGATTCGGACCAAAAAGATATATTGAATCTTTTGAAAAATGAAGAAATTTTGAAAATATTACACAACGGACGTCTAAAGGAGAATAAAAATTTATGAAAAAAAGAACTATGTTAATTAGCGTTTTAATTTTTGGTTTATTTATTATTTTTGCGATTGGTTTTTTATTGCATTCTGTAAATGCATTAAAAAAAGATTTAAAAAAAGTTATAACAGATAAATCAACAGAATCCAAAGATCAAATAATGCAAAAATATAAAGAAATACTTCAAATTACAGAGAAACAAACGTTAAAAATGAATGTTGCCTCAGAAGTAAACCACATTAATAATCTCATAGACTTAATAATGGCTAATAATAAACATCAAAAGAGAGATAATGAAATAAAATCTATGTTTCAAAAATATTTAAATAATTTTAGCAATGAACAATCAAATACTTCCGACCCAGAAAAAAAACTTGAATTAGACGAATTGAAAAAAATAATGGAATATTTGATTAGATGTTGTGAGTATTTAGAGAATGAAAAAGTTATTATAGAAGCAAGTATAAAAGAGCATAATGATATACGCAAACCAACAAGCGCATTGAAAACAAGAATAGATGAATCGCAAACAAGAATAGATAAATTAAAAGAGGAGATTGAAGAAGGGCGAGAGTATTTAAATACATTTGCTAATATTTTATCATTAATTATAGAATTTGGGGGCGATATTGAAGACTATAAAATAAAACACAAAGATACTATTACAGAAGAAGAAAAAAAGATTTTAACAAAAATAAAAGAAAAATTGGGCCCATTGGCAACAAAAGTCAGAAAAAACCTGATATTGTTGTCCAAAAACGATATTCCTAAAGTATTTGCTCAATTAAGACAGATATAAGGAGCATAAGATGAAATCAAAAAATATTATATATAAGTTGAAAAAATCATTATTGTTATTTATTTTTTTATTTTATTTAATAGCATCTATTATATTGATAATTGGTTTTAATAATAATAATGTAAATAGTTCTTCTAATAGTAACTTGGTAGAATTATTATCTCCTCCTGAAATCAATTATGATAGTTTTCCTGATTTTAAGAAATGTTATGGGATGGACAAGCAAATTGATTTCTTAAAGGAGGTCATAGATCGTTTTGATATTAAGAATGAAAAATTTTATACATTGGAAAAGGGAGAAGTAAAAACGGACAAAAAAACAAATACATCAGTTCAAACATGGAAACAAATTCCGCATCCTAAAGGGGTTATTTTTCATGGACCTCCAGGAACAGGAAAAACCTATCTTGCTAAAGCATTCGCTAAAGAAGCCGAAATGCCTTTTTATACTCTTACTCCTGATTCTACTACGCAAGAAATTAAAGATATATTTAAAAAAGCTAAAACACAATCGCCAAGTATTATATTTTGCGATGAAGCAGAAGAAGTATTAAAAGAAAGAACATTGCCCGGCATTACTGCTGCGCAAAAAGAAAAAACATGCCTTTTTTTAACAGAACTTGATGGAGTAAAAACAGATCCAGAACGTCCTTTTTATTTTATAGCAGCTACTAATCATCTTTATACAATTGATAGCGCTATTCAAAGTCGTTTAGATCAACTTTATATAGGTTATTTTAACAAAGACCAAAGATTAGGTTATTTGGAAAAAAAGGCTGCAAAATTTAACATAGATACACTTGCTTTCGAATATTTAAAAGTTATTGTCGCTAAATTAAATAGGGCTTTGGAAATTCCTGAAAAGTTTGCTGAAACTATTATAAATAAAGGATACAAAATGAGTGCTTTAGGAGGAGACGTAAGCAAGGGTGTATTAGAACCTAAAAAGTATGGGGAAAATATATCGCCAGAAGAACAAAAACTAATAGAAAAGCACGATTTAACAGAACGAATTAAAAAACATTTTTATAGTATATCTTCTAATCGTAAATTAGATGCTTTAATTGATAAAGCAGCTAATAAAGCAGGTTTTGCTAAACCACGAGTTTTTAATGTGTATACGTATGAAGACGGAACTAAAACGGAGGCGAATGTAATTTTAATTAATCATTTAGAAGAAGCTTTAGCTGAATTTATTGGCGATTCACATGAATATTTAGATACAATTATTGATGATGATGAATTTAAAAAAATATGCCAATTGCCGAAGCAGGAACGAACACCATTAATTAAAGGGGATAAATAAAAAATGATTAAAAATAATATTAATTATTTTAATAATATTTTATTTATTATTTTTTTATTTTTTATGTATGGAATATCATTTAATAATATCCAAGCTGAACCAGTTCAACAAGGATTAAGAATTACTAAAACAGCTCAAGATTTTAAAGATGATGGGTTTAAAGCTGCAAAACTTAAAATCCTTGGAGCGACACCTAAAGAATTAAAAGATTCTGGGTATACAGTCAATGAACCAGTTACACCAGTAATTGAACCAATCACAGAACAACAAGAATCATCAGTAAATGTAACAACAAAGCCTAATAAATTTAAATGGGTTGATAAACAATGGATTGATGAAGTTACAAAAGGTCATCAAGCTGATCCATCTTTTAATAAAAATTCAGAACAAATGGATAAAAATAAAGCAGATAAATTTAAATGGGTTACTAAAGAATGGATTGATAAAGTTACAAAAGGTCATCAATTAACGCCTACACAAGAATCATCAGTAAACGAAAATAACATTAAACAGAAATATGAAGAAAAACGTAAATTTCATATAGAAAATTATATGCTAAGACAAGACTTGTTTAATGATAATGGGGAAGTTGTTAATAATAGAAATTATAATTTCCAAAACAACGCTATATCTTTCGAAACTAACCCTGTTTATCGTTTTACAACTAACGTTTCTCATCCAACAACACAACAAGAAGAAATCAAAAGAAATTCCCCTTATATTTTTACAACTGATGTTTCTGGAAATCAAATTCAAACAGATATATATAATTTTTATTTTACTATATTAAAAGATTTACAAAACAATCATAATGATATAGAAACATTTAAAGAAGATTTAAAAAAAACTATAATGGATAAACAACCATATTTTAACCATACTTTAGAAACATATATTTTAGCCTCGAACGAAATATTAAGAGATGAATTAGTTATATTTTTGCAGAATTTAGATTTTTCTTCACAAATAAATACAGAATTATTAAATAATTCTATAGACTCTTTTGATCGACGTTTGTGCAAATCAAATGATTTAATCTCATTAAATAATCAATTTAAAGATAACACAGAAAAATTATATAATATAAATAATCAAAATGATGATTTAATAACAGATAAACTAATTAATACATATGAAAATGATATACTTGATTTAAAACTTCGTGTGAAGGCTTTTTTAAAACAAGAAGATAAAAATAACTTTGAATTTACAGATTTTAGAGATAGATTATTAGAAATAATTGATAAGATAAAAGAACAAAATAAAAATAATATTAAATTGGCATCAGAAGAAATTAAAAACAAATATAATGATTTTAAAGAGATGATTGATAATAAAATCAATAATATTAAGAAGAAATATCAAAAAATTAAAGCAAAAGGTTTAGATGGCATTAATTTATTAACAGAAGAAAAAGAAATTCAAAATTTGATAAAAGATAATGTAAAATTATTAAATATTATAAATGAAAAAAAGCAGGTTATTGAAGATAAAAATAACAATATCAAAAATCAAATTGATAAGATTAATGAAGAAGTATTACATGGGTTAACAAAAAAGACAGAAATTAATGAATTTTTTTATAAACAATTACCAATACATTTTAAACGAATGTATAAATTAAAAGATACAATAAAAAGCAATAATGAAGCATTAGTTAGTGATTGGCAAGAAGTATCTCAAGAGTTTGAAAAGTTTAAAAACAGCTTTGATCCGATCAAAAACGAAAATGAACGTATGTTAGAAGAATTATCGTCTTATCAAATAAAACATAATAATGAAAATAAAAAACTTAAAGAATATATAATAAAACAAAATAAAGAAGCAACAATATACCAATCAAGTTACGATTATAATGATAAAATATATAATAAATTTAAATATTCACAAGATGTTATTGATCAAAAATATGCAGAACATGACAAAGAAAAAGAAACATTAAAAGAAGAATATCAAGAAGAAATACAAAAAAGAGAAGACGAATTACAAAAATTAGAATTATTTAATAAATTGAAATCTTTACAATTTAAAGAACATTTAAAAGAAGATCAAGATTTCAAAGATTATGGTAACCATTTTTTTAATGAGGTAAATGTTCTGAAAGACGAGCAAGAAAAAATTATTCATAATATGAATTTAAATATTAAAAACAAAAATACAAAGGAAAAAAATAATTTAGAACAAACGCAAAAATTATTAAAAAAATCATTTGAAATAAATAAAAACATTTTTGAAGCAATTAAAACATCTCCAATTAAAGAAAAACTTCAAAATCAAAAAAACTTAGAACAAAAAATTAACGAGCATTCCAAAGATATAGAATCAAAAAAGTCACAAATAACATCAAATGACAAACAAATAACATTAAATAAAGAAGCAATAAAATCAAATGACAAACAAATAACATCAAATAAAAATTCGTTAAGCAATCTACAAAGTAAAACACATATAGAAAAAATTAAAGAAAATAATTATGCACAAGGTATTAATGCCATAAACCAAGCAATAACATATAATCAAAAAAAAATTGATGAATACAAACAAAGTAATCAAAAATTAGAGGAAGCTAATAACAATATTAAAAAACGAATAAGAAATATACAAAAGGAATTACGAGATGCCTGCGACGAAGAACAAAGAGTATCCGAAAAAATTGAATTATCGTTGAGTCCTTTAATCACTAGATTACCATGAGTTCGATGAATTCGTAACATAGATTATCATCAATTATATTATAGTATTATTATTAAACGAAATTAGAAGTTAATTATGTTATAAGCGATAATGCAAAACCTTTATTATGAATTAAAACAAATAATATATTAAAGTCAATATAATATAAAATATTTATTTATATTTAAATATTTTTAAAATTTTATTAATTTTTTTAAAAAAGGGTTGACAAATTGATTTTAATTTATTATAATAATGACAGCACGCTAGGACACGCTAGGGTTGGTTGTAATAATATATATTTACATTACATTTAATATAAATATTTTTTTCTTTTCTTTTTTTCTTTTCTTTTTAAAAATTTAAAAATAATGATTTTTCGGTCTTAAAATAATTATATTCTTATAAAACATCTTTTTTCGGGATAAAAATGATATCTTAATTTTTTTTAAATATTTTTTAAAAAAGGTTGACAAATATTTTTTTTATGTTATCATATAGTAAATTAATAAATAATTTTTTCTAAAAGATATTTGTTTTAGAAAAATTAGTTGTTCTCAATCGGAACCGTTTCGCTGGGGTTCACCCCAAAGATGATAAAGACCGTTTACGTAATGAGATAGACAAATTGCAAAGCGAAAAAATAGAAATAGTCGGAGAAGTAGGTGCTATAAAAGTTAATATCGGCAAATTAGAATGTGGCCAACAAATGTACACAGAAATGTTAACTATGGCTGAAAATTATAAACAAAAATTAGAAAAAGATTATGATAATTCACAACATAAATATGGAAATCCTTTAGAAAATATAAACTCCCTCTATGGCATAACCCCATCTGAGGGATAGGAATAAAAATAAAGGAGATTTAATTAATGTTTAAATCAAAAAACCAATTTAAAATGATTTATCTTTGTTTAATTACTTTTATAGGGTTATTTTTTATTTTTAATAATCATCAAGTAATGGCGACGAATAATGGTGATATGACTTCAAATAATGGACATCACAATACTAATTATGAAATTCAAGCACGCATTTTACAAGAAATGAACCTTGAACAAGCTGGAATAGTCCAACAAATTTTTCATGCTAGTAGGAGTAATAATGCTTCTGAAGAAGTTATTAATAATCTTGCAAGACAAAATATGCAATTAAGTCAACGCATTTCAGCTCAACAAATTATTTTACATAACTCTATGCCGCGTGAAAATAATAGTAATCAACAAAATAGAAATAATAACTAAAGACGTTAAATAAGTTAAAATCTAACCACATTTATCTATTTAACTCCCTCTACGAAATTATCCCATCTGAGGGATAGGAATAAAAATAAAGGAGATTTAATTAATGTTTAAATCAAAAAACCAATTTAAAATGATTTATCTTTGTTTAATAACTTTTATAGGATTATTATTAATGACTAATAATATAATGGCTGCACCAAATGAAAATTTTATAGGCGATATGAGAGTTGTTGATGTTACTATATCAAATATTAATGTTATTAAACAACATCCTTTGTTTCAACAATATTTTGATTATACACAAAAACAACCATGTTATAATGCTACTTTAGCAGATTTTAGTATTATGTGGAAAATTAAAAACCCTTCACCTAATTTATTAGGAGTTTTTTTTGATAACGGAACAAGAGATGATGAAGATAACAAATATACATTAGAAGAACTTAAACATATGGGAAATAATGCTGAAAATATGTATATTTTTTGGAAATACAAAGAATAATATTGTTTGAAATTTATTTTAAAAATTGATAAATTAATTGCTAAAATTTAAACTCTTTTTTGTAAAATTACTAGTCCTAGTAATTAAAAAAATAATATAAAGGCGAATTTAAGATTATGAATCCATGTGTTGATACAATATTAATTTTTTTGAAAGTTTGCGCAGCTGTTTGTTGTGGTTGCAATACCATAGATATTTATAAAGAAGAAGTAGATGATTATTATCGTCCCATGAAACAACAAAAAGAATTAAATTATCATAAAGACGAATTAAATAAAATGTGTTTAAAAATACTTTCAGATGAAAATTGTGAAAAAATATTTGAATATAATCACAAAATCATAGAGATAAAAGAAATAATAAATAATATAAATTGTTTTAATCTGGAAGAAATAAAACAATTGAGAACAACAATTTATAATTATTATAAAGACAAATACAATAAATTTTTTTATGCATAAAAAGATATCGTTGACACAAAAAACCTTTTCAAAAAAAGGTCTTTTTATTTTATGCAAAACAACAACATACAAATGGTTAGGCAATAATAACAAAAAAAATTAAAACAAAAAGAAATTGAATTAGCTAACAAAAACACATATATCGATGTTAAAAAAACCGAACTAAAAACAACAACTAATGCTGATGGCAAAACACGTTTACGTGATGAAATTGAAAAATTACAAAGTGAACGTTCAAAATTAGTTGGTCAAATAAGCGATATCAAAAGACAAATAGCGGATTTAGAAGCTACACGAACAATGTATGAAAGTATGTTATCAAGAGCAGAAAATCATCGAAAAAGCTTAGAAAAAGATTATAATAATATCGAAAATATTTATGGAAATCCATTAAAAAACATAAACTCCCTCTATGAAATTACCTCAGCTAAGGGATAGGAATAAAAAATAAAGGAGAATTTAGTTAATGTTTAAATCAAAAAATCAATATAAAACAATTTATCTTTGTTTAATTACTTTTATAGGATTATTATTTATTTTTAATACACATCAAGCAATGGCGATGGGCAATAAACATAGTAATAATAATGAAATTTCAAATGATGAAGAATATTCTTTGTATATACAAGCAGAATTGGCAATACAAAATGAATTAATAAATTTCAAACTTGATAATGACAAAAAACAAGAACTTTTATATAAACACAGTTGCATTGTAAAAGAAATAAACAAATATAACAAAAGGGAAAATAATAACCAATTACTAATTACTCGCCAAGATAAACCAGAAAGTTCTCAACAGAATATAAATCCATCAACAGAGGATGATAGTTATTCATCTGATGAAATTCAATATATAAAATTACCAAAAGATAATTCTAATAAACATATTTTAGATCAACCAGAAAGTTCTAAAAAAAATGATTTTAAAAATAAAGGAGTTATTCAATAATGTTTAAATCAAAAAACCAATTTAACATAATTTATCTTTGTTTAATTGCTTTTCTAGGATTATTATTTATTTTTAATACACACCAAATAATGGCGATGAATAATTATAATTTAACAGATTCAAATTCAATAAATAATAAAATTAATGAACTTTATTTAGAAAGAAAAAACTTAGCTACTAAAATTTCTTATTTGTTAATTTATGATGTAGATGTTACAAAATTTCAACAACAATTATATAATTTAGTTCAAATAATACAAAATCTTTATCAAAGACTTTCTATTGTTAATACATTAAAAGATATAAATAATCAAATTTGGAAATTTTCATATGAAAGAAATCAAATAGCTATAAAAATTTTAAGTTGCAGTTTTTCACATCAAAACGAAACAATAGAAGAACTTAATTATAACCATCAAAAAATAGTACAAAAAATTAATAATCTAAGACAAAAATATATTAATTTACAATATAAATTAAATGAATTTCATTAAAATATAAACTAAATTTAGGCCCTTCCCAGGGTCTTTTTCTTTTACCCCACACACGCAACAATTGGCTAGGCTTAAAATCAACCCGAATTTAAACAAATTAACAAACTCAAAAAAAGGAGAAAATAAAATGAAAGAATTAAAAAAATTATTACAAAAATTGATTTGTGTTATAATGAGTTTATACAAAAAAAAGGCCATAAACAACCAGAAATAAATATATCAATCCTTGATATCGCTAATTGTATCATTCTTGAGAATAAAAACAAATATGAATTAACCCATATGAATTTACAAAAACTAATCTTTTATATTTTTGCTAAGTATTTAGTAGATTATAAAAAACCTTTATTCAATTCTAAGTATTAAGCCTGGGTATACGGCCCTGTTAATTTAGAATTATATCAACAACTCAAACATTTTCATAACTCAAACATAAATAAACCTATCAAAGATGGAGATCATAATAAATTACAACCAGAACATATTAAAGTAATTAATTATATTATGAATAAATATGGGCGTATGTCCGCTAGTCAATTGGTTGAAAAAACCCATTCAGAAACGCCTTTTGAATGTTCTTATATTGATTCTGATTGGTCTAACAACGTTATTGAACTGGACGATATTTTGAAATATTATACTAAAAATAAATTATAACATGAACCTTTCCTTACCCAACGACCACACATACCAATTGGTAAGGTTATAAAATCAAATCCAAGGAGGAAAATCATTTATGGTTCAAACACAACCTATAAAAAAGTTCTTTTATTAATTTTTTCTTTAGTAATCTTTATGTTTTCTCTTACTCCAATCCACGCTCATAGCTATTTTCATAAACAAATTAAAACCACAATAAAACTAATAAGCAACCAAACCCTCCAACAACAATGGCTAAGTAAACAACCTAAATTAAGAAGACATGACATCAACGTCTCAAATAAAGACTACATTCCTGGCATGTTAAAATATTATGACATCACTGACGCAAGCGCTTATTCTCCCCCTTCTTACAATGCCGCCAATAGTGGCACCATGCATTGGTACTTCAAAAACCCTCCTCAAGGTCTCTTAGGTGTCTACTTTAAAGCTCGCCCCAATCCTTTTAAAAGCTCATATCCAGCTACAGATCACCAATAATACCCTCGAAGACCTCCTCAAATATGAAATCGCCATTGAAGAAGCCTTTACCTTCTAAAGGATCTTATCCTAACGTTGAAGCCATTTATTTTAGTGATGGTATTCGGTTTATGAACCATCAACAAGGCACTATTGATGACCTCTTAAAACTTTCTAATGGTGCTTCAACCATCTGTCTTTTTTCTTTCAATAATATGGCAAGATCAAAAGAAAACATCACCATTGTTAGTTGTTGTTTTGTCTTCAGCTTTTTTGGCATCGATAACTTTTTCTTTATCAGTTAATGTTGCTTCTTTTTGGTTTAGTTCTTTTTGTAATGGTAGGATTTGGTTTATTACTGAATCTCTTTGATTGGTTAAATTATCGCATTTTTCTTGTTCTTTGTTGATTCTTTCTTTATCTTTTTTTCTAAATTCTAATGTTTGTTTGTGTGAAGCTCTTGCTTTTTCAATTACAGTTATTTCTTCTGGTTTAAGATTGTTTAAAGTTAAAACTGCATCTTCGTTTTCGGATAAGATATAAGATGCAATTTTATCATATTTTGCTTGAGTTATTTTGATTTTAGATTTTGGAGTCTCTTCGCGCTTGGTTCTTGATTCTGTATTGGATTCTTCTTGTTTTTTGAAAGGTTGTTGATGGTTTGATAATGTTTCTTGTTCTTTATTATCTTCTAATTCTTCAAATTCTTTGTTATTATTTAACTCTTTATGATCGTTTGGCAATTGTTTTGATTCTTGTTTGGTTTTATAATTAATAATAATAACAGAAATAACTAAAATAGTAATAATTAAAATAGCGAGCCAATATTTTTTTAAAAAAGTTCATTTCTTTTAATGCCTTTCTGATAATAACAGTAATTATATTATCTGTTTAAAGAAATTAATTAATACTATTATATCTTTTTTTGTCAAATAAAAATAGAATTTTATTAATTTTCATTAAATTGCAAGAATTTATTATATCTTTTTTGTTCTGCTTTTTGTTGAACTCTGGCGTAATTAGGGTCTTTTGGTTTTAGTTCTTCTTTAATTGTATTTATTTCTTTATTTATAGGTTCTAATTTTTTTCTAGTTGTTCTATTTGTATTATTTTTTTTCTTCTTTTTTATATATTAGTTTTTCTTCTAGTTCATTTTTTTCTTTATGTTTGTTTCTTGCATCAGAAACTAAATTTATTTTTTTATATAATTCGTTGACAATATTTCATAACTAATTATTAATTAACGGAGGGAATTATGTTATTATTATATTATTAGCATATTTTTTTTATGAAGCAATAAAGTCCCTTAAAAAAGTCTTTCTTTTTCTTATTGGTCTTAATTATTGGACTTCTGTGAAAAATAAAAATATAAAAAACAGCTAATTTAGACCCATAAATAATTTTTTTAAATTTCTTTAGAAGGTTGTTTTTTATCAAAAATATTTCTTTTAAAAAAATGTTTTTATCCCAGAAAAGAGATATTCTTAATTTAAGGGTTGGTTTTTATTATTAAATACTAAATAAAACCATTAAAAAAAGGTTTAAATTAAACTAATTAAACCAATAAAGAGCAAATTAATCATTACTTCTTTCTTTTCATAAAAGAGGCAATAATCATTAATATTAAAAAAAGAATAAAAAAGACCTTAATTTTTAATATTATTAAAATAGATATTAATTTTTATTAAATTAATAAAAATAAAAAAAATAATCGATAAATTATTTTTTCAAGAAAGGTTACATAAACATGTTAAATTTTATTACAAAATTATTTGATTCTTCCAATAAATATTTAAAAAAAGCGAAAGTAATAACTACTAAAATTGAAAAATTAGAGGAAGAGATGCAACAACTAAAAGATGAGGATTTTCCTAAAGAAACCGAAAAATTAAAAAAACGTTTTCAAGAAGGTGCTTCTTTAGATAGTTTATTAGTGGAAGCTTACGCTTTAGCGAGAGAAGCTTCCAGAAGAGTAACCGGTTTAACACCTTATTATGTACAACTTTTAGGTTCTATCGTTTTACATCAAGGACAAATAGCCGAAATGAAAACCGGAGAAGGTAAAACTTTAACTTCTGTTTTGCCAGCTTATTTAAACGCTTTAAGTGGCGATTCAGTTCATATCGTGACAGTTAATGAATATTTAGCTAGTCGTGAAGCCGAAGGGAAAATAGGCGATATTTTTCGTTTTTTAGGCATGACTGTGGGTTTAAATACTAAAGATAAAACCATTCCTGAAAAACAATTAGCTTATCAAGCCGATATTCTTTATTCTACTAATAGTGAATTAGGTTTCGATTATTTAAGAGATAATATGGAAACTGATATTAATAATTTAATGATGCATCGTGATTATAACTACGTTATTATTGATGAAATAGACTCTATTTTAATTGATGAAGCCAGAACTCCTTTAATTATTTCGAGCAACACTCAACAAGGTAAAAAGTTTTACCGTGATGCTGATCGTTTCGTAAAAAGTTTAAAACCAGAACATTATATGATCGATTTAGAATCTAAAACTATCGAATTAACTGAAGAAGGCGTACGCAAAGCTGAAGCTTTTTTTCAATTAACTAATTTATACAATAATTCTCACTCTTTATTATTGCACCACATTAAAAACAGTTTAAAAGCCAGTTTTATTATGGAAAAAAATAAAGATTATTTAGTTGATAAAGGACAAGTCTTAATTATTGACCAATTCACTGGTAGGATTTTAAATGGTCGTCAATTCAGCGATGGTTTACATCAAGCGATCGAAGCCAAAGAAGAATGTGTTATCAAAGAAGAAACAGAAGTTGCCGCTACTATTACTTACCAAAATTTCTTTAGAATTTATCGTAAAATGTCAGGCATGACAGGAACAGCTAAAACAGAAGAAAAAGAATTCGTTAATATTTATAAAATGAAAGTAGTGGAAATTCCTACTAATAAACCAATGATTAGAGAAGACGCTCCTGATTATGTTTTCGCTTCTGCTGAAGAAAAATGGCAAGCTTTATTAGGCGAAATTGAAAAAAGGCACGCTACACAACAACCTATTTTAATCGGAACACCAACAGTGGAAGTTTCTGAAGAAATAGCTAAATATTTGAAAAAAAGAAAAATTAAACATGAAGTTCTTAACGCTAAAAACCACTCTAAAGAGGCAGAAATTATCGCTAAAGCCGGACATAAAGGTTCTATCACTATCGCTACTAATATGGCTGGTCGTGGGACTGATATCCGTTTAGGCGAAGGAGTAGTTGAATTAGGTGGATTAGCTGTTTTAGGGACCGAAAGACACGAAGCACGTAGGATCGATAACCAATTAAGAGGACGTGCCGGACGTCAAGGAGACCCAGGTTTTTCCCGCTTTTTCGTTTCCGCTGATGATGATTTAGTGAAACGTTTTGGCGGTAACAGAATGCAAAGAATTATCGCTATGTTACAAAACAACAGCGGTTCTGATGAACCTATCACTTTAAAAATGTTTAGTAATTTTGTGACTAATATTCAGAAAAAAATTGAATCTTCTAATTATGATTACCGTAAATTTGTTTTACAATTTGATTCTGTTTTAAGATTACAAAGAGAAATTATTTACCAACAAAGAAAAGAAATTTTAAAATCTGAAGAAGTAGATGTTTTAGCTGTAAACTTAATGAATAAAACTTTAAACAGTAATATTTATTACTTTTTAAAAAATAAAATGACCAATAAAGATGATGAAGGTATTAAAGAATTTATCACTTATTTAGAAACTTTATTTTTCCTTCCCAATACTTTTACGGTCCAAGATTTCCAAACTCAAGAAGAACCACGTACTCTTTTATCTTCTAAAGAAATAGAAGAAGTGGTGCAAAAAAAAGTAACGACTTTCTTGGAAGAACAAAAAGATAAATTACAAGTTATTGATGATAAGCAGTATTTTTATGTTTTAAGATACATTATGCTACAAAAAGTAGATTCTTATTTCAAACGTCATATTAATGATATGAGTATTTTGAGAAGAGGAATTAATTTTTTAAGTTACGGTCAACAAAACTCCTTAGTAGTTTACCAAGAAGAAGGGCAAAAGTTTTTCAACCAAATGATTGAAAATATCGCTCTTGATGTAACGAAAACTATTTTAAAAAGTTCGGCTTTAACCGACCAATTAGTGGAATCATTTCAAGAACAATTAATTTTCAACCGTCCTGATTCTGAAGACAATACTGCGAAAAGGAAAAATAGAAAAGTTAGAGGCTCTAGAAAACCTTGGAATTAAACTTTTTATACCCCAAAAATGAACATCATTTAAAACAGTCTTTTAAAGGAGTTTTTATTTTCTTAAAATATTTTTAGTATTTGCGGCAAAGGATATTATCTGATAGAAGGAGAATAAAGTGAATAAAAACGAAAAGGTAAAACCTATGGATGTTAAATCGGTATTGAAATAAATCCTGATTATGTTTTTTTAACTGAAGAGGTTTTGAAGAATGTATAAATTAACTCTTCAAATGTTGAACAATTTGGAAGCATAATCAAAAAAATTTCATAATCTTTTTGATTATGCAAGTTGCAACTATTTACAATTAGAAATTAATTTTAAAAAGCGTTCAAGAAGATTCTTCGAACTCTGATAAGATCGAATGGTTCTGCAACAGTCGCAATGTAGAACATGATATTTTGATTAACGACAAAACTTGTATTCAAATTAAATCTGGCAAAAAAACAAAAATTTAAGTTAGTTTTTTCTGGTCATAGTTTAAGTAGATTTAATGGCTATTTTAAACAAATTAATAATTTTCTGAACGGACTTGATTAATTCATTAATCGCCGTTCCTTACAAAAGAAATGAAAAATGGTAAAAAACATTTTTACGAAGTTATGCAATTTCAAAATGATATATTAAAAATTTCTGAAAACGATTCATGGGTTAAAAAAGGTATCAATTAACCAATTCTCATGGAGTGGTTTTTTCAATATAGTCTTCAATGAGTTGGCAAATTTGGTGGCACATTGCTTTAGATTTAATCCCCCACAAAGACTTATATGATTGAAATTTAAAAAAAATTATTAAACAAAAAACCTATATGATAAATATTTAATTATTAAGATATGATGTAGACTTTTATTTTCTTACAATTTCCCCCAAGCGATGACAAAATTTTCAGATAAAAATTAAAAATAATTTGCTTTCTTATGAAAAAGAAGTTTTACTTAGTGTTGGTATTTTTTAAAAATTAGAACATTTGCAAATGTTCTAATTTTTAAAAGAAACTTTTGATAATCCTTTGTTGCATAAAAAAGGACAAAATTTTTAACACGGAGAAAAACGAAATGGAAAGATATGAAATTAATCAAACTCTAACCACTTTGCAAACTGTTTTGCATAATTTAGAACAAAAAATAGATTTAGAAGACAAAAAAAAACAAATAGACGATTTAATGGCTTTAATGGAAAAACCTAATTTTTGGACTGAAAATAAAGACGCTATTGATATTAGTCAAAAACTTCATCAACTACAAAATAAAATTTCTAATTTTAATTCTTTAAAGAAAAAATACGATTATTTGGCGACTTTATTTGAACTAGTGGAAAATGAAAACGATAATGATTTTCTTTTTCTTATTGAAGAGTTAAAACAAATTCAAAAAGAAATTAAAGATTTTGAAATTGAAGTTTTATTGAATCAACCTTACGACGAAAATAACGCTATTTTAATTTTACATTCAGGCGCTGGCGGAACCGAGTCGCAAGATTGGTGTGAAATGTTAACACGAATGTACCAAAAGTACGCTCAAAGAAAAAAATTTCAATACGAAATTCTTCATTCTCAATCAGGCGAAGAGGCGGGTTTAAAAACGGCGACTATCTTGATTAAAGGTCCGTATGCTTACGGATATTTAAAAGCCGAAAGAGGCGTTCATCGTTTGGTGAGAGTATCTCCTTTTGATTCCGGCGCAAGAAGACACACTTCTTTTGCTTCTTGTGAGGTTTTACCTGAAATTAACGAAGATATTCAAATTGAGATTAAAGATGAAGAAATCAAAGTAGATGTTTATCGCAGTAGTGGCGCTGGCGGACAACATGTTAATACGACCGATTCTGCAGTAAGAATTACTCATTTACCGACCAACACTGTCGTGACTTGTCAAAACGAAAGAAGTCAAATTAAAAATAGAGAAAAAGCTTTACAAATTTTAAAAACCAAATTATTACAAATAGCTTTAAAAGAGCAAGAAGAAAGTAAAAAAAACTTCAACGGAGAACAAAAAGATATTAGTTGGGGTTCTCAGATTAGAAGTTATGTTTTTCACCCTTATCAAATGGTAAAAGACCATCGCACGAATTATGAATATTTTCAAATTGACGCTGTAATGGATGGTTTTTTAGACGATTTTATTAACGCTTTTTTGAGACAAAAAAACGATTCTTAATAATAAAAAATTCTCATTAGAAAGGGTATAAAACGATTATTCAATATTTTTATATAATCTTTTTAATATAATAATTATTTATGGACACCAATATTTCCAACAAAAAAGATAACATTAAAAAGTGGACAAGTTTGATTTTAAACGATATTGTCTTATCTATCGCTATTTATTTCTTTTTAATTTCTACTAATTTAAACACAGGAGGAATGGATGGCTTAGTTATGTTGATGGAAAAATTTGTTAAACCCAATTTATTTTCAAAAAGTTTTTCTAATATTTCTGTTTTTATTTTCCTCGCTCAAGTATTTTCCTTAATAGTTGGTTGGAAAGCTTTTGGCAAAGAATTCTTCGTTAAAACTGTTTTTTTAGTTATTATTTTAATTGTCAGCGTTCCTCTTTTTGATTTGTTAACTGGCAAGAGTCCAGGCATTATTTTTGATTTATTACATATAAAAGACATGTACATTCAATTAGTTATTGCTTCTCTGATGAGTGGTCTTATGGTTGGAATTACGTTGGCAAACATTCGAAACCACGGTTATACTACTGGGGGAATGGATATTTTTCAGAAACTTTTAAAAGATAAGTTTCAAATTAATTTCATTATTATTTTATTTATGACTGATGGTGTTTTAGTTTCAGTTGATTCTTTATTAAAAAGTATGGAAAATAAAAAAGAATTTGATGGAGCAGTTTTTTTGGAAACCGGGATTAGATTGTTATTATCTTATATAACTATCACTATTGTTGGTTATATCATGGAAAAGAAAAAAAAAATTAACGTTGATATTACCGATAAAAATAAAAAAGTCTTCAATTCTGAAAATAAAACACCGCATTAGAACTCAATATTAGGAAGGTTTTTCAACCCATGTATCACAACGGTTTTATTAAAATAGAATTATCCAATCCTGATTTGCACATCGGGAATCCCTTTAAGAATGCTGAAAGTATTCTTGAAGTTCTTAACCACAGCAAAGCTAGCTTTGTTTTATTTCCTGAATTATTTTTAAGTAGTTATACAGCTGGAGATTTATTTTTTGAAACTACTTTTTATCAGGAAGTTTTAGAATCTTTACAATTTATCATGGAAAAGACCACTTTTGAAGGCGTTTATTTAGTGGGAATGCCTTTCTTTTTGGAAGAAGTTTTATTCAATGTCGCTGTGGTAATTCAAAAAGATAAAATTTTAGGCATTGTCCCTAAACACACTATTCCTAATTATAAAGAATTTAGCGAAAAAAGATGGTTTCATTCTGGCAAAACTATCCAAACACAAGAGATTGATTTTTTAGGACAAAAAGTACCTGTCGGTAATATTTTGTTTATTAATAAAAAATTCGATATCAGTTTTGGGGTGGAGATTTGTCAAGATTTATGGACTATTGAATCTCCTAGTGATTTATTAGCTTTAAATGGAGCGGAATTGATTTTTAACTTATCTTCTTCTACCGAACATATCGGTAAAAAAGAAATGCGCAAAAACGCGGTTATTAATCATTCTCGCAAACATATTGGTGGTTATTTTTACACTAGTAGTGGAATTACAGAATCATCTACTGATGTCCTTTTTTCTAATCATAAAATAGCCGCTGTTTTCGGTAATTTAATTGGTGAAAAAGATTTATTTAACCAAGATGATACTAGCTTAGTCGTTGATGTTTGTATTGATTCTATCAAATACCAAAGAAGAATTGATACCACTTTAGGGGACCAAAAAATAGGCAAAGAATATCCTTTTTTTAAAGCTTATTTCGATATTAAAGAATATGATAATTATGAATTTGAAAAACCTTTCCACCAAAAACCTTTCGTGGAAATGGATGATTTAGAGGAACAATTAAAACTAGCAAACCATATTCAGTTTTTATCTTTACAAAGTAAATTATCGCATATTAAAAATGTGAAAGTGGTTTTAAAATTAGCTTCGCGTTTAAACGAATTATTGTCCCTTTTGGTGGTTGTACAAAGTTTTCAAGCTAGTAAAAAAACACTAGATGATTTGATTGTGATTATGGAAGATGAAAAAGATTTTCAAACTGATTTTGTTGCATTGATGAAAAACTTTTTAAACAACTTAGGGATTAAAAATATTTTTCTGGATAATGAGGATCATCAACCCCAAGTTAAAGAATGGTTAAGCAAAGAATTGATTCATCACGCTTTAAGCAAGTTTACCCCAAATTCTCTGATGTTGGATGATTCACAAATTTTAGTGTTAGAAAGTGATAATTTGTCTGATACGGCTTTAGGAAAAGTAAGCAAAAGAATCCATTATTACGATCAATTGTATAACGTTAATGTTGGTTTAACCCAAACTTTCATGACTGAATTGTTTTTTTTCCATTTGAATAAACCTATCATTTCTATCCCTCCTGAATTAAAAGTTTTTTACCAAGAACAGATAGAAAAATTTTTAACCCCTAATATCATCATAGAAGATTTTATTTTATATCATCATTTAAAAAATAATTTTTCTAAAGTAAAAATCGCTTTTTTAATTGAACATACTTTCGCTTTAAATGCGGAAGAAAGTTTATGTTTAGTGCAAAATTATTTAAAAACTTTTTATCAGGAGCAATACAAAAGGCAACAAATGTCCCCAGGGCCTAAAATTTTAGAAAACAGCCTTTCACCGAGAACGGAATTTAAATTACCTATTAATTTCCAACGAAAAGAGTGAAAAACGGAATTTATAGAAATAGAAGTATAGAATATGAAAAAAAAAGTGATTGTTGGTTTATCAGGTGGAGTTGATAGTAGTGTCACGGCTTTATTATTAAAACAACAAGGTTATGAGGTAGAAGGCATTTTTATGCGCAATTGGGATAGTAGTTTGAATTATGATGTTCAAGGCAATCCTAATGTTAATGATGATGTTTGTCCTCAAACAGCCGATTTTAATGATGCTGCTGCCATCGCTAAACAATTAGATATTAAATTTCATCAAGTTGATTTTTCCGAAGAATATTGGGACCAAGTGTTTTCTTATTTTTTAAAATTATTAAAACAAAATTTAACCCCTAATCCTGATGTTTTATGCAATAATCAAATTAAATTTCTCACTTTTATCAAATATGCCGAACAATTCAATCCTGATTTTATCGCTATGGGGCATTATGCCAATATTACTCATGAAAAAGGTCAACCCATCTTAACTAAAGCTTGGGATGATACTAAAGACCAAACTTATTTTTTATCTCAACTTAAACAAAAACAATTAGATAAAATTCTTTTCCCTTTAGGAAAAATGACTAAAAAAGAAGTCAGAGAAATCGCCACTAAAAATTCTTTAATAACAGCGAGAAAAAAAGACTCCACTGGTATTTGTTTTATCGGAGAACGCAAATTCAGTTCTTTTTTAAAAAATTATATTCCTGCTAAAAAAGGTCCTATCAAAGATATGAATGGTAAGTTTTTGCAAGAACATGAAGGCGTTTTTAATTATACTATTGGACAAAGAAAAGGTCTTAATTTAGGGGTTACTCAAGAAAATCAAGCCCCTTGGTTTGTCGTGGGTAAAGAATTACCTACCAATACTTTATTTGTGGACCAAAGTTATGACAGTCCTTACCTTTATAGCGATTCAGCTTTAATCATTGATGTGGCGTGGAGAAATTATGATGTTTATCAAAATCATGGTAAAATGAAGATGATGGTTAAATTTCGTTATCGTCAACCCGATCAAGAAGTGGAAATTGTTTGGTTGGATAAAACAACTTTAAAAGCGTATTATCCCCAAAAAATCAAAGCTGTCACGCCAGGGCAAATAGCGGCTTTTTATAAAGATGATTTTTGTCTAGGAGCGGGAATGATTAAAGAAGTTTATTATCAAGAGAAAAAACTTTCATATGTTTAAACATTTTTTTATCCTTTAAAAAAATATGTTTAAAAAATTCAAAAAAATAGGTGATTAAAATGCTTTTTAATACTGCTGAAAACCATAACATAGAAAAAAAAGTTCATGAAGAAGTTTTATTCCAAGAATTGATGCAAAAAGTAAAAAAATACATTCATGAAAAAACAGTCTTAGATAAAATTAATCAAGCTTATTTATTGGCTAAAAAAAAACATACAAATCAAAAAAGAGTAACGGGTGAAGATTTCATTATTCACCCTATTTCTGTTGCTATTATTTTAGCTGATTTGAATAGTGAACCCAATACTTTAATGGCTGGTTTATTACACGATTCTTTAGAAGATACGGATTTAACTTTTGATGAATTAAAGGATTTTTTAGGGGAAGATGTGGCTTATATAGTGAAAAGAACCACTAAATTAGCTCAACTTAGTTTTAGCCCTAAACAAAGACAAGTGGAAAACCATCAAAAACTTTTTTTAGCTATGGCTAATGATATTAGAGTAGTTTTGGTAAAAATAGCAGATAGACTACATAATATGCAGACCTTAAAAGAAATGAAACCTGAAAAACAATTACGTATTTCCCAAGAAACATTAGATATTTATGTTCCTTTAACCCATCGTTTAGGTCTTTTTCAAATTAAATCTCAATTAGAAGATTTAACTTTTAGATATATGAATCCTAAAGAATATTACCGCATTTCTAACCTAATTAACGCTAAAAAAAATGAACGCGAAAATTCTATCAAAAACATTATTAAAAATATTAAATCTTTGTTTTATAAGTCCGGCATTGCTGATTTTTCCATTAGCGGACGTAGTAAAAATATTTATAGTATTTATAAAAAGATGAACCAAGGGCAAGTTAGTTTTGACGAAATTTTTGACTTATTAGCGGTTCGTATTATTGTGGATAAAGTAGATGCATGTTATCAATGTTTAGGTATTATTCACGCTCATTATTCTCCTTTACCAAGGAGATTTAAGGATTATATCGCTGTTCCGAAGCCTAATTTATACCAAGCTCTTCATAACACGGTTTTAGCCAAAGATGGTTCTATTTTTGAAATTCAAATCAAAACTAAAGAAATGGATGAAATTGCCGAAAAAGGAATTGCCTCCCATTGGGGTTATAAAGAAAATAAAGTTTATTCCAAAGACGATAAACAGTTGGAAATAGCGCAAAAATTAAGATGGTACCAAGATTTAATTAAAATCACCAAAGATACTAAAAATAAATCTCTACAAAATTCCAAAACTTTAGTAGATTCTATTAAAAATGATATTTTAAGCGAAAATGTTTATGTTTTTACACCGAAACAAGAAGTATTGGAATTTCCAGAAGGTTCCACACCTATTGATTTTGCTTTCCGTATCCATTCTATGATTGGTTTTACCATGACAGGTGCTATTGTTAACGAAAAAATCGTTCCTCTTGATTATAAGCTGAAAAACGGTGATATTATCTCTATTAAAACAAATAAAAACATTTTTAGAGTGCATAAGGATTGGTTGAGAATAGCGAAAACTTCTTATGTTAAAAAATTCATTAAAAACTTTTTAAATAAACAGAAAAAAGAAGTTTTAACTTTAATCAAAAATGGTAAAGAAATTTTAGAAAAAGAATTGCAAGCACAAAAGAAAGATTTTAAAATTGACCACAATTTTGTTAAAAAAAGTTTTCACAAGCAATCTATTCAAAATGTCAACGAATTATATGAATTTTTGGGAAGAAAAAAAATCACTCCTGATGTGGTGCTCGCTAAAATCAATTCTTTTGAAGAAATGCGCAAAGAATTCAATAAAGAACAAATTTCAAAAAACTTGAAAAAATTCACTTATGCAAACGAAACAGGTGTTTTTATTGAAGGATTAGATAAAACTAAATTAAAATTAGCGAATTGTTGCAACCCTATTTTTGGCGAAGAAATAGTGGGTTTTATTACTAAAGATAAAGGTACCAACGTTCACCGTAAAGAATGTGTTAATTTACAACAATACGATTCTAACCGTCTTCTTGTCGCTCATTGGCACCAAAATTATCAATTAAAATACGCCGCTTGGCTTTTCATTATTGGTTCTTATAGTTCTTCTTTAATTGCTAATATTACTGATAAAACTAACGCTTTAGGAATTAATATTTCTAAAATAAACATGATTAATAATAATAAATTATCAGAAACCACTATTAAACTGCAAATACTAGTGAAAAATATTTCTGAAATGGAAAAATTAATTTCTCATTTATTACAATTATCTAATATTTATCAAATTTATAGAGGAACAAATTAAAAGGTTTATGGTTAAAAAAATAAAAGGAACTCACGATTTATTTCATGATGAGATGTCTAAATGGCAGTTTATCGAAAAGAAGCTTAAAACTCTTTTGGAAACATACAATTTTCAGGAAATAAGAACTCCTATTATCGAATATAAAGAAGTTTTTTATCGTGCTACCAAACAATCTGATATAGTTACGAAAGAAACTTATCAATTTCATGATAAAAAAGGTAGATTAATAGCTTTAAGACCGGAAGGGACAGCTTCTGTTATTAGAAGTTATATCGAAAATAAATTGGATCATCAAAACGAGTTAACTAAATTATATTATTTAGGTCCTTTTTTTCGTTATGAAAGACCACAAAAAGGTCGATATCGTCAATTCCATCAAATAGGTGTTGAAGCCATTGGTGTACCTAATTCTTTATCCGAAGTAGAAGTTATTATTTTAGCTTATCAATCTTTGTTAACTTTAGGGCTCAAGAATGTTAAAATTAAAATCAACACTTTAGGGGCGCTTCCTACTCGTCAAAAATTTTTAACTATTTTTAAGAATTATATTGACCAAAATACTCAAGATTTGTGTATTTTATGTTTAGAAAGAAAAGAAAAAAATGTTTTACGTATTTTTGATTGTAAACAATGTTCTCAAAAAGAGGTTTTAAAAAAAGCTCCTTTAATTTTAGATCACCTTTCTATAGAAGATAAAAATAAATTTGATCATTTTTTAGAACTTTTAAAAGAAGCTCGGGTTAATTACGAAATAGACCCTCTTTTAGTAAGAGGTCTAGATTATTACACAGATACAGTTTTTGAAATTGCCGCTAATGACGCCACTAACCAAAATGATTTAGTTTTAGGTGGTGGTGGCAATTATAATGAATTAACCGAAGTTTTTGGCGGTAAAAAAACTAATTGTATTGGTTTTGCTTTAGGAATAGAACGTTTAATGATCGTCATGGAAGAGAATCATTTATTCCCTGATGTTAGTTCCTCTGTTTTAGATGTTTATTTATTAGCATTAGACCAAGAAGCTTTAAAACCAATCTTTATGTTGATGCAAAAAATCCGTCAACACGGTCTACAAACTAACATGAATTATGAAACAGGTCATTTCAATAAAAAGTTAAAAAAAGCTTTACAAACTAACCCTAAATACATTCTTTTTATTGGTCAAAAAGAATTAAAAGATAACGTATTAACGGTTAAAAATATAGCAGAAAAAAAAGAATATAAATTATCACCAGAACAAACAATCAATTTTTTAATAAAGGAATTAACAAGTGAAAACAAAATATAGTTACGATAATAACGAGATCACCCTTAACCAAAAAGGGGAACAAGTCTTTTTAAAAGGTTGGATCGAAAGAAAAAGAAATTTAGGCAATAAACTTTTTATTGATTTAAGAGATGTTTCAGGGACGGTTCAATTAGTGGTTCTTAACGATCATCCTCAATATCAACAAATTGCTTTAACTAAAATCGAAACAGTGATTGACGTTAAAGGCGAAGTGATCGAAAGAATCAATAAAAACCCTAATTTAACGACGGGCGAAATCGAAGTTTTAGTGCAAGAAATGTCTTTTCTTTCTGAAGCGGAACACATACCTTTAAGCATTGTGGAAAAAAACGAAGCTTTAGAAGATTATCGTTTAAAATATCGTTATTTAGATTTAAGAAAAAAAGATAAAAAAAGTTTTTTAATTCAAAGGCACGAAATTACTCAAAACATTAGACAAACTCTTTTAAATAATAAATTTTTTGAATTAGAAACTCCTTTATTATCAAAATCAACTCCTGAAGGGGCGAGAGATTATTTAGTTCCTTCGCGCATTCATCCTCATCATTTTTACGCTTTACCTCAGTCTCCGCAAATTTACAAGCAATTATATATGATTTCTGGCTTTGAAAGATATTTCCAAATAGCTCGTTGTTTTAGAGATGAAGATTTAAGATCAGATAGACAACCAGAATTTACTCAAATAGATATTGAGACTTCATTTTTCAGTCAAGAAGATTTAATGAATTTAACTGAAGAGATTATGACGAATTTGTTTGCCAAAATCTTAAACCAACCTTTGCCCACTCCTTTAGAACATCTGTCTTTCCAAGAAGCTATGAACTTGTATGGTTCAGATAAACCTGATTTAAGGTTTGATTTAAAGATCGAACCTTTAAAGGCTTATTTTAAAGAAGATTTCGTTAATACAGAAGGAACCGAGAAAACCATTAAAGGAATTAGATTAAATTCTTCCCTTCCTTTAAACCTTTTAACAAGAAAAAAAATAGACGAATATAAACATTTGATCAAAACCCAATTTAATTTAAATTTAAACCTTTTTAAAAAACAAGACAATACTTTAAAAGGCAATTTAAGTCAATTTGTTAATGATGCTTCTTTTTTAGAAGAAGGCGAATGGTGTTTTGTTATTAGTAACAATTTAAAGGACCTTTCTTCAGAATATCATTTGTTAAAAACATTAGGTTTTTTGAGAAATAAATTAGGCCATCATTTGAATTTAATCGACCCTAATCAAGAATCTTTATTGTGGGTAGTGGATTTTCCTTTGTTTGAATTTAATTCAGAAGATAATCGTTATTACGCTATGCATCATCCTTTTACAGCCCCTTCAGATATTAATATTTTAGAAAAACACCCTGAAAAAGCTCAAGCTCGAGCTTATGATTTAGTGTGGAATGGTTATGAAATTGGCGGAGGTTCTTTGAGAAATTATCAAAGCCACGTGCAAGAATTAATGTTTCAAAAATTAGGTTTTAGTAAAGAAGAAATTCAAAATCGTTTTGGTTTTTTAGTAGAAGCGCTAAAATACGGCACTCCTCCACATGGAGGCATCGCTTTAGGATTAGACCGTTTAGTGATGTTATTTACTAAAACGAATAATATTAAAAATGTTATTGCCTTCCCTAAAACTCAAAGCGCTCAAGATTTAATGATGGAAACGCCTAGTTTAGTTGATCAAGAGCAATTAGACGTTTTAAACATTCAATTAAAAAAGGAAGCTGAAAAGAAATAAAATAGTAGATTATCAAAAGATCCCTCAATAAGGGGTCTTTTTTTCTATCTCAAAACTTTTAGAAAGAAAATGACCTTTTGTTACTTGACTTTGGAAAAAAGAAGGATTATTATATAAATAATCATATTTGTGAAAAAAATTTTTCAACCTCAATCGCATAAAAATAAAAAAGACCGAAAAGACAATAAAAATGATAAAAAAACATCCCAATGAAATATTTATCATTAGAACGCAAGAAACAATTTTCTTGCCCCTTCGGAATATTAAATGATTGATGGATATCAGAATGAGAATAGTTTTTTTATTGTATAATAAAAGTGTATTTAATGATATTTTTCATTTTTTTGACTTTCTCAATTCTTATTTTGATAAAGATAAACCCAATAATTTCAAATGATTAAAATTTTACACAGAAGAGGAAATATTTGCAACTACCACAAGATAATAACAATAATAGTTATGCTTTTACTAAATTTTTTTTAATCCCTATTTTATTATTATTGTTTGTTATTGCGTTTCTATTTGTCTTTTATAAACGTCATCAACCATATATAGACACTTCTTTATCAGCGGATAATATAAAGGAATATTATTACAACACTAAAGAATCTAATCAAAATATGAATATTGATAGCGAAATAAATGAATACGACCCTATCGCAGGCAATTTAATTAAAACCATTTCCATCGAAGGAAATATTAAAGAATATGACCCTATCACAGGTCATTTAGTTCAAGAAAAATTCTCTAACGGCTATATTAAAAAATATAACGATCAACAACAAGTTATTAAAGAGATTTTACCTAATAAAGTTAAAATTTATTACGAATATGATCCAGAAACGCAGTCTTTATTAAGGATTGTGGTTAATGATTTCAAAACTTTTCAATATGACCTTAAGACCGGTAAAATAGAAAAAATTTTACTTTCTGATGGAACCATTACCGAATTTAACACGGAAGATAATCGGTTTCAACAAGAAATTTCCCCCGATAAAACTATTAAAAAATTAAAAGGGGATATAATGGAGATTATTTTACCTACAGGATGGGCAAGAGAATATGACGTTATTAAGGGGCATTTATTAAAAGAAATCACACCCAAAGGTGTTGTTAAAGAATACCGTAATATTTTAAATCAAGAAATTTTGCCTAACGGAAACATCAGAATATACGAAGATAATAGTGTGAAAGAAGTTTCTTCAGAAGATAAAATTATTACAGAATATGACATTAACACTAAAAGAATAAAAAAAATTATTCACCCGAATGGCGATGTTAAAGAATTTAGCTTGTATAAAAACCATTTACAAAAAGAAATTTTATCAGACGGAACGATCAAAGAATATAATATTGACAATAACGTTCTTATCAAAGAGTTTTTGCCTGATAAATCTATTAAAGAATATGATCCAGAAAAAGGTTTTTTATTGAAACATACTTTCCCAGATGGAAATGTTTTACAATCAATACCAGATTTTGATTCCGATAGTCATAAATTAATTAAAATCTCTTTGCCGGATAAAACGATCATCGAAATGGATGCAGAAAAAGACCTTATCATAAGAGAAATTACTTCAGATGAAACCGTTAAAGAAACTATTTTCGGTTATGAACCAGAAACCAATAAATTGGTTAAAATTATCTTTCCTAATGGTCATATTAAAGAGTTTGATCCTATAAAAGACTATTTAATCAAAGAAGTTTTGCCTAACGGAATAACCATCGATTATGAATACGACCCTCTAACGGATGTTTTATTAAAAACCGTTTCCTCTGATGGTCAAATTATTGATTACCAATTAACCGAATAAAACATTATTATAATAAATTAATCTCTATATACCAACAAAGCCTTTTTAAAAATTAAAAAGGCTTTGTTGGTATATTATTTTAAGGAAGAATGGTTTTTTTCGATATTTTTTTGTATAGCTTCCCAAGGAAGGGTGATGCATAAAACTCTACTGGAAGGTTGTTTCAATAAATTAAACACTTTCAAGTCAGGATCTATTTGCGTTTCATCGTAGTTTTTATCTTTCACCATTCCTAAAAAATGATTCACTTTATTGAGTGTTTCCGGAATAGTTTTCTTTTTTAAATGTATGGACATTAAACTAGCTGATGCACAACATACTGCGCAAGCTTGAGTATCGTGTTTAATATCAACTATAACATCATCTACTATTTTGATTTGTAAATCTATAGCATCGCCACAAGAGTTATTTTGATAACGAATATGTAAATAACTATCGTCTTGCACTAAACCATGATTTTGAGGATGGCTAGAATGCTGAATCATTAATTTTTTTTGTAATTCGTTCATCATACACATTGGTTAATTCCTTTAATTTTTAAATTAAACTAAAAAATATTTTATTTTTTTTAAATGAGTAATTAAAAAAGCGATATCTTCTTCGGTATTGTGTATCCCAACAGACACTCTAATAGTACTTATTTGGTTTAATTTTTTCGAAACTAAATTAGCACAATGCAGACCTGTTCTAAGATAGATATTGTGTTTAGTTAAAGAACTTTCTACATCATGAGCGTGAATTTTGTCAAAAACAAAAAGCACTAAATTATCAGCCCCTTCGTTCAAAACCTTAATTTGTGGGATTTTTTTAAATTCTTCTTTAATTTTAGCAACCATTTTTTTATTATGTTGATTAATCTTGTCTATTCCAATAGATTCGATAAATTCTAAACTTTTTTTCAAAGCAATAACTGAGCCTATATTAGGGGTGCCTGATTCAAATTTATAAGGAGTATCTCTTAAAACATAATGATCTTTAAAGACTTCTTGGATAGTACCGCCACCTAAAAAAGAAGGTTTCATTTTTTCTAAATGTACTTTTTTACCGTAAAGGACTCCTACACCAAAAGGTCCATAAATTTTATGAGCCGAAAAAGCCATAAAATCAACATCTAAATCTTTCATATCTAAACGTTGATGAGCTACGGATTGAGCAGCATCTAAAATCACTAATACGTCTTTTTGGTGAGCAATTTTAGCGATTTCTTTAATAGGAGTTTCATAACCTAAAACATTAGACATATGAGTTAAAGCTACTATTTTAGTTTTATCTGTTAAAACAGTTTTAAAGTTCTCAACAGTGATTTGGTTTTGGTCACTCAAAGGAACGAACACTAATTTAGCTTGTTTATCTTCTGCCACTTTAATCCAAGGTAAAACGGATGAATTATGTTCTAATTCTGAAGTAATAATTTCGTCTCCTGGTTGGATGTTTTGCGAAAGAATTTGCGCTAACATATTTAAAGATTCAGTCGTTCCTTTGGTAAAGATAACTTCTTCAGGTTCTGCGTTGATGAATTGAGCCGTTTTTTCTCTTGTTTCACCCATTAAACGATTGTTTTGCACAGATAAAGCGCCGAAAGATCTAAAATTCATACCATTATCATTATAAAAATCTGACATAGCATCTATCACTGTTTGTGGTTTTAAAGAAGTAGAAGCGGAATCGAAATAAACTAATTTAGGATTGTTTTTAAAAATAGGAAAATGGGAACGAAAAGAATTATCTTTCATAAGTGGTCATTAAACTCCTTTTTCAAAAAAATATCACCCGCGAGGATGTCATATTTTTTTTGTATCAAATAGTTATGGATAATTATTTTTCGAAATTAGCAAGTATGTCTGCTTTTAATTTATCAGGGTTTTGCACTATAACGTAATCTTTGCCTGGCCCACCAGCTTCAAACATAGTTTTTTGCACTTGTTCATGTTTTAAAAATCTTTTAACTGCTTGGACTTTTTCATCATCTTGGTTGTTTTTTCTAGAAGCTAAAATAATAGCGTAAGAAGAGAAAACTATATTATTTTCTTGTTCTTCAGGACTTACAGTACCTATTTTTTTAAAATCAGGGTTTTTTCTCATAAAACCAGGACAGTTGATAGATAAATCGTATTGAGTCGGATCGGTGAATAATTCCACTACTTTAAATAAATTATTAGTTTTAATAAAATCCAAATCATAAATATTTTCTATATCGTCTAAATTCAAACTATAACCTTTAGTTTTGATCACTTCTTCATCGATTTTAACTAATTTTAAATTATTTAACAACAAAAGAGAACGTGAAAAATCACATGGTGCTGCGAATAAATCATTAAAAGGAGCAAATAATAATCTTAAGTTTTTATGTTTTTTAACATCTTCTACTGATTGAAGTTTTAAAGGGTTTTTTTGATTAACGTATAGACCGTAACGAGGGTGAAAAAAGGGTTGTGCCATCGTTAATTTATTTTCTTCATCAGTTGCTGAAAAATCGTTATAAGAATTCATAGTGTGGTAATTATTAGAAATGCTCACATCTACAAGACCTTCTTTAAGAGCGTCATTGCAAGTAATTTGATATTTGTCTTTTAATTCTGCTTCAGAAATAACTTCTAAAATGTAGCCATCTTCAATCAAATGTTTAGTACTTTGTAAAGTATTTAAAGAAGAAGGAAAATTAGTAGCTATTTTAATAGTTTTTTTAGGCTTATTATCGTTGTGATTGCCAGCTAAGTTATTCATAATCGTATCCTTTTAATCTTTTTTATTTATTATTTTTCTTGACGGTTATACAGTTTATAACCAATTTTTAATTAGTCTATCTTTTAATTCTTCAGGTTTTTCAATCATAACATAATTTTTCATTCCGTTATGAGTTTGATTCACGTGAAACGCTTTAACTTCGGGATCTTGTAGAATTTGTTTTAGTATATTGATCTCTTCGCTATTTTGGTTATCTTGTCTAGAGATCAAACCAATAGCGTATGATTCTACTATTTCGTTAGTTGGTTCATTTTCGCCTGTGATATTAGAGCCGATTCTGATAAAATCAGGGTTGCTATTCATAAAAGCAGGCCAATTAGCCATTAAATCATATTCATCAGGATTTTCAGCAAATTTAAAAGGAATTTGAGAAGTTTTAATAAATTCTAAATCATAAGGATTGGTGATATCAGAAAAATTAATATTTAATTTTTTTTCTTTTAAAACCTCTTCAGGAATATCGATTAATCCGTTATTTCTCAACACTAAAAGAGAACGGGAAGTATCACAAGGTTCAATGAAAGAAAAAGCCACAGCTAATAAGACTTTTAAATTTTTATGTTTTTTAACTTCTTCTAAACTTAATAATTGTTTTTTACTTTTTTTATTAGCGTATAAACCGTATTTAGAATGATAAAAAGGTTGAATAAAAACAAAAGGTTCTTGTTTGTTTTTAATTAAAAAATCATTAGTCGCTTTAAAAACGTGAATATTAGTGTAAATCAAACCATCAATTTTTTTACTTTTTAAAATATCTATATTTTCTTCAGTCCAATTAGTTTTGACTACTTCTAAATCGATACCTTTATCGTAATACAATTCTTTAGCTTTATTTAAGGTATTAATAACCGCTTGTATCGGGCTACCAACTTTAACTACTTTTCTTTCTTTTTTATTGTTTAAATTCTTCATGTTTAAATTATTCATATTAAAATCCATCTTTCTTTTACAAACAATAATCATTTTTTCAAATAATATAAATTTTTATCTTATATTAAAACGTGTTTTAAAAACTTAAAAAATATTATGAAATTTAGGTCAATTTCTTTTTAACTTTGCAAATTTTTTTAAGCGATGTCTTCATATAAAACAGTACTTAAGATTAAATGAGGATAATCATTTAACATTCTAGAAACAGGACATTTAGTATGAACTGTATCCATGATTTCAGCTGTTTCTTGTACGGAGGCTCCTTTAATACCCATAATTAGTTCTAATTTGAAATAAAAACCTTGTTCATCTTTAGAAGTGCTAGTTAACACTTTTATTTTAATGTCTGATAAATGCGGTTTTTCCAAAGTAAGATATTTTCTAGTAGTTTTATAAAAACACACTAATAAAGATAAACTCATTAATTCTCTTGGATCGCTGTAATTATCATTAGCATTAGTTAAAGCTGAATCTAATTTAGTTTTTAAACCGTTTTTAACGATTCCTATATCGTTTAATCTTTCTTCATGATAAGCGATTAATTTTAATTGACTCATTTTGTTCCATTCCTTTGTATTTTTTCAAAGATAAAAGAATTATATTCCCTTTTTTAAAGGTGATGATTGGTGAATAAATATATCTCTCTTAAAGTTTTATCTTTGTTCACTAAATTAAATATTTCTATATTGATAGCGTAAAAAGAGTTTAGAGGGTTTGTATTATCGTCTTTTATTTTTCTTAAAATATTTAATTTAACTAAATTAAAAGTAATATAAGAATTTTTAGTTAACGGAAATTCTTTATTTTTATTTTGTAAAAAACTTTTTAAGACTTCTTTTTCTATATCTGAACAATTCAGTAAATATTTTTTTATTTTCATTTTAACTTTTCTTTCGTAAAGAAAGTTCATGAAAAAAAGAACTCCCACGATGATGAAAATGATTGCAAAACAAACTAAATAACTTTGGTTCATTAAAATAAAACCTCTTTTATTTTTTTTTGAAAGAAGACATGATTTGTTTAATTTGTTTCTCTCCTGGGGTTCTTCCCATTTGTTTAAACATTTCTTTAATTTGTCTTTCCGTAATAGGAGGATTTTTTTCTAAATATTTTTTGAACCAACGGAACATGAAAAAAGCTCCTACAACAATTCCTAAAATTAATCCTAATAAAAACAAACAGGTTCCGATCCAATTCATACGATATAATTCTCCTTTTTATAAAATAAAATCATTCAATTTTATTATAATTTAAAACATAAATAAATTTTCATGATAAAGCAAAAAAACTTTGCGGTAATAGTTTAACTTCTTGCTACCGTATTTTTTACTTTTAATTAAATGAAAATCGTTTATTTTTGACGGCAAATTAATCTTGTGATTTGTTTCGTAAATCACTAAACTATTTTGATTAGTTAAGGGGTTTAAAACGTTGAATAAAGGCTCAAAATAATCAGAAAAATACGGAGGGTCTAAAATGATTAAACCAAATATTAATTCTTCTTTGATAAATTTTTTCAACATTCTAAAAGCATCGCCATAAAAAATATGAACTGCATCATTCTTTAGTTGCAATTTTTGGCAGTTTTTTTTAATTGTTTTATAAGCGGTCAATAAATTATCCACCATATAGATTTCTTTAGCTTTTCTACTTAAGGCTTCAAAACCATAAGCTCCTGAACCAGAGAATAAATCTAGCACCGTTTGACCTTCTATTTCTGTCCCAATTGTATCAAATAAAGCTTTTCGAACTAAATGAGAAGTACTTTTGGTTTTTTCCGAAGGAACTAAATCTAATCTAAAACCTTTGTATTTTCCTGAAATAATTTGTAACATTATTCAACACCATTATTTTTTCAATTTCTTTTCTAAAGAAGCCAAAATGGCTAATTGTTCTTCAGAGTGTTTAAAACCTTTAGATTGATAATATGCAAAATTAAATTTTAAAAGTTGATAAACCGCTTGATCTAAATCTTCAAAAGCCAATTTTCTAAAATAATTAACTTGTGGAAAATCACGATTATTTTCTAATTTATCGCTTAATAAAATAATTTTATCCAGCTTATTCATCGTCTTATGGCCCCAAACATGTTTTCTAATAGCGTTTAAAATTTTTTTATCACTAATTTTAAACTCTTTTTCTAATACTACAGGAGCACTAAAAGCGTGATACATGAAAGTAGCTTGTTTATATTTATTAATGATTTTTTTATCTAAAACGGAGACATGGAATTCTAAAGAATCGTTTTTAGTATAATCATGAAATAAAGCAGCTATTTGCGCTTGCAAGACGTCTACTTTATGAAAACGAGACAATTCCATAGCTTTCCTATAAACTCCTAAAATATGGTTCAATCTAGGAGCATCATTTTTAAATTTTTCGTTTAATTTTTTTAAAATATTTTCTATTAACATAAATCACAATCATTTTTCTAATTCAACAAAATTTTTAAATTTTTGTTGATAAATTTTCGGATTATTTTTTTTGATTTTTTTGATGTAAGGTCTTTCGATAAAATAACGGCTTAAACGAGAAACTAATGATTCGTTGTTTCTATTAATCGGTTTTACTAAAATAGAAGTAATCTTCATTTTATTAGCTCCTAAAATATCCGTTCTTAATTGATCACCGATCATAACTGTTTCTTCTGCTGAAATGTTAAATTTTTCCAAAGCTTTTAAAAACCCCCATGAAGAAGGTTTTTTATGAAAAAAAGTAAGCGGAATATAATCAAAATCACTTTTTAAAACAGTTTCCAATCTTTTTTTAGAAGCATTCGAAAGAATCATTATTTTAAATAAGGGTTGAATTTGTTGTAAAATTTTTTTATTTTCTTCACTTAAAGCTTTTTGGTTGTTTTCTATTAAAGTGTTGTCTAAATCAAAAAACAACGCTTTAATGCCCTTTTTCGCCAAATATTCATAAGGGATATCTAAAAAAGAATCATAATAAAATTCAGGCAAATATTTATTCGCTTTTTCCATTTTATCTATTCTATTTTTAGAATTTCTACTGTAAAGTTTTTGCCAGTTTCAGTTTTAACCAATACTTGATCGCCTATTTTGCAACCTTGAATACTTTTACCAATAGGAGATTCAATAGAAATTTTATCAACAAAAGGGTCTGCTTCTAAAATTCCTACTAAATGTAGGTTTTTTTCTTCCATAGTGTCTAAAAATCTTAAATGCACTTTATTCCCAATATTGATGTCTTTGTTTTTAACAGAAGCACTAATAATATTAACATTTTTTAAAATATTTTGAATTTCTAAAATTCTGGTTTCTATGACAGCTTGTTCATTTCTAGCTGCACTATAATCAGCATTTTCACTTAAATCCCCTTGTTCTCTCGCTTCTTTTAAAGCTAATAAGTTTTCGTTTCTTTTAACGTTTTTGAGGTGATTTAATTCTTCATTTAATTTATCAACTCCTGATTGAGTTAAAGTATAAATTTTTTTATTCATTTTATGTCCTTTATTTGATAATAATTTTAATTTCAAAATTAAATTATTTTAGGTGAAAAATTTTTTTTCCAAGAAATACTTAATCCATCACCAATATCTTTGAAAATAGTTTTAAATTCCCTATTTTCTGTTAAAAACGTTTTAAAACTGCTTAATTTAGTGATAATTCTTTTCGTGCTTCTAGAAATAGTGTTGACATCTAAATTATGAAAATTCAAATTATCACATACAATAACGCCATTATCCTTTAAAAAAAATTGGTATTTCTTAAATAACTTTTCGTATTGAACCTTAGAAGCATCGATAAAAATGAAATCATATTTTTTTTGCGGTTGATAAAAAAAAGCTTCTGACCAAATAACTTCAATTTCATGAGAAGTATTTTTTAAAAAATCCTTCGCCAATTGGACGTTGGGATATTCCCTTTCAATAGTTTGAATATTATTTTTCTCATTACTCATGGATAAAGCGCTATAACCAATCGCTGTTCCTATTTCTAAAACATCCCTAAAATCATTGTCAGTTATCATTTTTTCTAAAAATAATTTGGTTTCATCATGTATAATAGGGATTTGATGCGAAATAGCATATGTTTTAATTTCTTGTAAAGATTTTTCTTTTAGTTCGTTTTTCATACTTGGTATATTTAAATAAATTAACCTTTTTTATTTGATAATAAAAAAACTTTATCTTTTTTTCTTTCTCTTTTACGGCTTTTTTTCTAATTGCTGTTTTTCTAATAATTGGTTAGAACGAAAATTTAAAAAATTTTGTAAAATAATCATCGCCGCTATTTCGTCTTTTAATTTTTTATTTTTCTTTTGTTTGTGTTTGGAAACTTTAGGACCACTGCTGCTATTCATAGCTTGAAAAGCTTGTACGGTAGATAAACGTTCGTCCCACAAAATAACTTCCACCAAAGGAAAATTATTTTGTAGTTTCTCTTGAAATTCCATACTTATTTTTGCTTTAATACCAACATCATTATTCATATGTTTAGGATTACCTAAAATAATCGTTTTAATATTGAATTGTTCTATCACTTCTTTTAAAGGCATTATTAATTCTTCATATTTATGTTGAGTAAAATTAATAGTTTTTAAATTATTCGCAATAATACCAGATTCAGAAAGAGCAATTCCTAATGTTTTTTCGCCTAAATCTAAACCTAAAAAAGAATTGTTATTGTTCACAAACAAGTCTTCCATCCCTTTTCTAATTCGTTTATTTTCGTTATATCTGAACTGAAAGAACGAGCAAAAGTTTTATTGCCGCCGCCTTTCCCGTTAATGATTTTGTTAATGTCTTTTACAAATTGTCCCGCATGAACGGTTTTACTTTTCGCTAATAAAACAAAACCATCGTTTTGTTTTTGACATAAAATTAAAAAATCATTTTGTAATTTGTCAAATAAATGTTCTAATAAAGTTTTTAAAATATTGGGTTCTATATTGGTTTCATCGTGAATCATAATTAATATTTGTTTTTCAATTTTATCAGGAATAAATTGATCCGCTTTTTGCAAAATTAGCTCAGTTTGTTTTTTGACCACTTCTTTTTGAATAGCGATTTGTTGTTGTTTTAAAGCTTGAACGTAAGATTTATAGTTTTGAATATCTTCATAACTATTATAATTAATCATAATTTTAGGAATAATTTCCGCATTAACTACTTTTCGATCTCGCTCTATTTTATGCAAAATTTGTTGTTCTTCTTTTACAAAAGGACTAATTTTCTGTTCTATAGCGTTTCTAACGTTATCCTCGGTAGTAGCTTCAATTCTATAAATGCCAGAACCAATAGAACTGTATGATAAAATGGCGAATCTTTTTAGTTCCATAGTGTTTTTCGCGTGCGTTCCGCCACATAATTGAAGAGAAAAATCGTGGATTTTAACTACTCTTACTGCATCAGAATAATCTTTATCTGCTAAAAATTTAGCATCTTTTTTCTGTGCCTCTACAAAAGACATCACTTCTGTTATAACGGGGTATTTTTGATAAATCCAATCATTAACTTGGTTTTCTAATTGCATCAAATCATCATAAGATAAGGGGTTATAATGGTTAAAATCATACTTTAAAAACTTATCGTTCAAAGAGGAACCTTGTTGTTTAATATGTTCTCCAAAAATCTTTTTTAAAGAATCATTTAAAAGGTGAGTTGCTGTATGATTTAAAGAAGTTTTGCGTCTATTCTCTGGATCTACGATAGCTACTACCTCTTGCCCTTCGTGAAAGACATTAGCGATTTGATGTATTATTTGACCATTCGGCAATTTCGTCACTTTAGTAACGGGCATGTTGTTAATAGTTCCTTCATCGCAAGATTGACCTCCCATATGAGGATAAAAAGGAGTTTTGTCTAAAACAATACCTTCTTTAAACACTTTAAGAATTTTTGTTTTTATTTCTAAAACTTCATAACCCACAAATTCACTTGGAGCGGTAAAGTTTAAATAATCCGTATTTTGCTCTTTCATCCCGTTATTAAAATCTTTATTTTGGTTTTTTTGAGATAATTTCTTCTGTTTTTGTAAGAAAACATCAAATTGATCTGAATCTACTTCAATATTTCTTTGTTCGGCGAATTCTAAAACAACCTCTTTAGGCAAACCATAAGTATCATAAAGTTTGAAAAAATTTTCATCAGATATTTTATTATCTTCAGTCAATTCTAAAATTTTGACTTCACCCTCTTTTAAAGTGTGCAAAAATTTTTCTTCTTCTTTTTGGATCATTTGAGCAATAATTGTTTCTTTATCTTTTAAATCAGGATAAAATTCTTGCATCATATCAACCACAGTCGGCACTAATTGATATAAGAAAGGTTGATTTAACCCTATTTTTTTACCTTTTTGAAAAGCTCTTCTTAAAAGTCTTTTGAGAACATAACCTCTTCCGTCGTTGGCTAAAACAACACCATCTCCAAGGCCAAAAACTAATGTTTTAACGTGGTCTGAGATAATTCTAAAGGTTTCGTCCTCTTGATATTTCAAACCGCTTATTTCTTCCATTTTGACAATAATAGGATAGAATAAATCAGTTTCAAAATTAGTTTTTTTATCTTGAAAAATACAAGCGAAACGTTCTAATCCTGCTCCAGTATCTATATTTTTTTGCGGTAATTCTTTATAATTCTCACGTTTTGTTTCAAGAACAGAATTGTATTGGGAAAAAACAATGTTCCAAATTTCAATAAAACGATCGTTTTCAATATTTTTTTTAATTAATTCAGGACCTCTTGGATCATATTCAGGTCCGCGATCAAAAAAGATTTCCGTACAAGGGCCACAAGGGCCTTCGCCGATTTCCCAATAATTAGTTTTTAAAGAAATTAAATGATTTTCATCTATTCCTTTTTTTAACCAAAAATGATATGTATCTAAGTCTTGATGGAAATAAGTAATATATAATTTTTCTTTTGGTAAAGCGAAAAAACGTTCGGATAATAACAATTCATAAGCTAAATCAATCGCTTCTTTTTTGAAATAACCACCGATAGAGAAATTACCTAACATTTCAAAAAAAGTGTTATGGCGAGAAGTTTTGCCGATATTTTCGATATCATTAGTTCTTAAGCATTTTTGGACATTAACAATTTTTTTAAAACGAACTTTCTCTGAACCGTCAAAATATTTTTTCAAAGGAGTTACCCCGGCATTCACCCACAATAAAGTAGGATCAGATTGCGGCACTAAAGAAGCTGATTTTTCATGGTAATGACCCTTTTCTACAAAAAAATTTAACCACATTTTTCTAATGTCAGAAGAAGTCATTTTTTTCATTTGTTTATTTTCCTTTAATTTGTTAAAAATTTTCCCATAAAATAATTTTATAAACAAAAAAGATAATTAATATCTTTTTGGGAAAATAGGATATTGTTAATTATCTTTTTTTTTCTTTGACAAAATTAATTTTCCTTTGTAATAACCACTATTAAGAGTAACACGATGGGGTAAAGTAAAATTATTAGTTTCCGGACATACTACTAAAGTCGGTTTGTTTAATTTATAATGTGTACGTCTTTTTCTTTTTGCAGTCTTACTAGTTCTTCTAAAGGGAACAGCCATTTTTTCATCTCCTTTTTTTATTATCAAATAAAACACTTTCTTACCAAAATGCTTTATTTGATAATAAAATATTTATTTAATTTTTTACAAAATTTTTTCTTAATTTGTCTTTTTTTACAATGGCGTTTGAGAAGGGATTCGAACCCCTGACCCACGGCTTAGAAGGCCGTTGCTCTATCCTGCTGAGCTACTCAAACCTTTTAAACAACTATTATTATACTTGAAATAATGTTTTTTTGCCATCCAAAATAAAAAAATCTTCATTTTTATTAAATTTTATTTATTTCGGATGACTTTTAAAAACATATAATTAAATTTATCGTGAACAATATAATGGTTTTTAATGTTATAATGGTTTCTTTTTAACCATTCGACTAAAAGATGGATTTTCCCTTGACAACCTAAGATGAAAGGTTTGCCAATATGAGAAGTTTTTTCTAAAATATGGATAATAGTATAAGGACCCATACCGGCAATTAAAGCCAAATCAAAAGAGGAAGGGATATTTTCAAATCCGTCGCTTAAAAAAAATTCCACGGGATAATTTTCTAAATTTTCCCGTGCTTTTTCTAACGGTTGAAGATTGATATCAGAAGCAATCGCTTTTTGAATATAACCTTGTTCAAAAGCTTTTTTTAACACTAAACCATGGTCTGTTCCGATGTCTACAACCGTATGATAACCTTGAAGCAAAGAAGCAATAAAATCAATTCTTTTCATCATTTTTTGTTAATATTTTTGTATAACATTTTCAATTTATTTTGTCTTGAAGGCGATCTTAGGCGCCTTAAAGCTTTCGCTTCGATTTGACGTATTCTTTCGCGGGTAACGCCAAACATAGCGCCGACTTCTTCTAAAGTGTAAATACGATCATCTAACAGCCCGTATCTCATTTTTAAAACTTGTTGTTCTCTTAAGGTTAAAGCCTCTTCTAAAGTTTCATCTAAAGTATTTTTTAAAGTTTCTTGCAACATGTATTCGTGGGGAGAAACAGCGTTAGCGTCACTAATGAAATCGCCTAAAGAAGAATCATCTTCTTCTCGGACTGAAGTTTCTAAAGAAATAGTTTCTTTTTCAATCATCTGAATATCAGTGATTTGTTTAGTTTTAATATTCATTTCTTTAGCTATTTCATGATTGCCTACTTTTCTGGATAAATCTTGCGTTAACTTGCCTCTGCAACGAGAAATTTTATTCATTGTTTCGATAATATGAACCGGAATTCTAATTGTTCTTGCTTGGTCGGCTACTGCTCTGGTGATCGCTTGTCTAATCCACCAAGTAGCGTAAGTAGAAAATTTAAAACCTTTTCTATAATCGAACTTATCTACCGCTCTCATTAACCCCATATTGCCTTCTTGAATTAAATCTAAGAATAATATTTTTCTCCCGATATAACGTTTAGCGATAGAAACTACTAAACGATAATTCGCTTCTACTAATTTGCTTTTGCCTAATAAACCTTTTTTGATTAATTCATGGTTTTTTTGAATTTGTTCTGAAGTTAGAGTTATTTCTTTCTTTTTGTATTTAATTATTTGTTTACGCGCTCTAATGCCTTCGTAAACCATTTTTGAATTTTCTCTTTCTTCTTCATGCGTTAATAAAGATATTTGACCTATTTCTTTCAAATACATTCTGACAGGATCGTCAACTTTAATTGAATTAGAAATTTTTTCTAAATTCAATTCTTCTTGGTAATCTTCTTTACTTTCATCATCTTCAAAAGATAAATTATTTTTTTTCAATTTTTGTTCTTTTAGTTTTTTAATATTTTCTTTTTTAATTTTTTTATCTTGAGCGATTAAAAATTTGATAATTTCTTCGTTAAACGGAACCATATTTTTATTAAAACCGTTGACCCATCTTAACTTTTTTTTCAACGCAACATTAATAGAACTCATAGTCGTATCTTTGGCTAGTTTGGAATTGTGTTTTTTAAATATCTGTTTTATCGTTTGTCTTAAATTCATATTTTTCACCCATTAATTTTATTTTATACAATTTTATTACGATAATGATAAGATAACTTTGATTTTAGTCTCTTTTAATTGGTTTTTATAATTTAGCTAACTTTTCTCTTACTTTGCGAAGTTTTAACTTTTTTTGGATTAATTTTTGACCTTTTTCTTCTATCTGTCGGATATCTTCTTCGTTGTTTATCATTTGAGTTAAGTCTTTTTCTAAAGAAGCGATTTCTTCTTCCATGTTGGCAAAATCATCTAATTGTGTTTTCTTCGATAAAAGTGTTTTCACATCTTCTAAATGTGGTAGGTTTTTTTTCTGTTTAAATAAAAAACTATTTTCAATATCTTCTTTGAAAAGATCAAAATCGAATTTTGCTTTTCTTTCTTGAAAAAAATCTTCATAAAGAAGGGCAAATTTGTCTAAATCCACATGCCTATTGACGTGAATGTTTTCTTCAGGCAAATGTTTTTCGTAATATTCTTTGATTTTGGCAACAATATCAATCAATACCGAATTATGTAAAAAAATAATAACGCTTTTTTCGTAAATTAATGGTAAAAACTTATCGCTTAACAAAATTTCAATAATGATATGTTTGTCAGTTTCATTATATTTTTTTTTGTTCATTTTTTTAATATGAATTAATTTATCTGAATCGTGGGCGATTTGACTTAAGAGTTGATAACCTTTTTTATCGTTGAATAAGTTGTTTTCTTTATCATAAATTTGTTTAGCTAAATTTAAGGAAATTTGATATATTTTATACAATTCTTTCGCGTAATATCTTTTAGTTTCTAGATCATAATACTTCAATAAGGCAACAGTTTTAGACTCTATTTCATCATCACTTTGGTTCTGTTCTTTCCATTTTTCTACATTATAAAAGACAAAATCTTTCGCTTTTTCTTTTAAAGAAGAGAGATTGATTGTGTTTTTTTGTAAAATGTATTGGTCTGGATCTAGATTATCAGGTAAAGTCACTATTTTAATTTTGAAATTACGTTTAATCAGTAAAGTCGATATTTTTAGAGCCGCTTCTTTGCCCGCATTATCGCTATCATAAATAATTAAACAATTTTGACTTCTGGATTGAAGCAATTTAGCGTGTTGTTCCGTAAAACTAGTTCCTAAAGTGGCTACTACGTTTTTAATTCCTTTTTTGTAAAAAGCTATGACATCAAAAACACCTTCAGTTAGAATAATTTCGTTCTGAGCTTGAATGTCTTCTTGATGTTGGTATAAACGATATAAAAGATTACTTTTTTTAAATAAAGCATTTTCTGAATTAAATAAATATTTAGGATATTTTTCTTTTTCTTTAATCAAACGTCCTGAAAAACCAACAATATTACTTTTTTCATCAGTCAAAGGGAACATCAAACGGTCTACGAAAAAATTATAATATTCTTCTTCGTTGTTAGATCTTTGTTTAATTAAACCTAATTTCAATAAAGTTTTGGCAGAGAAACCTTTCTCTAATAAATAATCTTTCAGAGAGTTAAAATCATCGTAAGCATAACCTAAACCAAATTCTTTAATCAATTCTAAAGTCAGTTTTCTTTCTTGAAATAAATAACGTTCTAAAGGGTGATCTTTAATGTTGTCGATAATGTATAAAAGTGAATCATGAAAATATTGTTGTGCAGAATTTAATACATCGTACCAAACATCTTTATTATTTTTCTTTTTTTTCGGCAAATCAATATGAAATTGTTCACATAAATCTTCTACCGCTTTTTCAGTAGAAATATTTTTCAATTGACGCCAATAAGTAACTGGTTTACCACCTTTACTACAAGACATGCAAAAGGCAATATTTTTTTCTTCAGAAACAGAAAAAGAAGGTGTTTTTTCTTGATGAAAAGGACATAAACCCATAAAGTTTTTTCCTTGTTTTTTTAAGACCACACCTGAATTAAGAACTAATTCATAAATGGGTATTTTTTCATTGATTTGTGCAACGAAAGATTCCTTTATTTTATCCATAAAATCACTTTTTCACCACTTTACAATTCTTAAAACAATAATTTATTTTCTATATAATCGCGGATTTTTTCAATAGGTATCCTATGTTGTTTCATAGTATCTCTATCTCTAATTGTTACCGTATTATCTTCTAAAGTTTGATCATCTACCGTACAACAAAAAGGAGTTCCTATAGAATCTTGTCTTCTATATCTTTTACCAATGCTTTGGTTTTCATCATAAGTTAATTCGAAATAATTAGATAATTTTTTTTGCAATTCTTTCGCTTTATGATGATGAATTTTTTTCATCAAAGGTAAAATAGCTATTTTATAAGGCGCTAAAAAAGGATGAATTTTTAACACTGTTCGTGAAGTTTCCTCTTTTAGTTGCTCTGTTGCTAAACTGTCAGCTAAAAGAGCTAAAAATAACCTTTCGACCCCTAAAGAAGGTTCAATCACAAAAGGAAAGTATTTTTCTTTGGTATTTTCATCAAAATATTGTAAATCTTTTTTAGAATATTTTTGATGATTTTTCAAATCAAAATCAGTTCTTGACGCTATTCCCCATAATTCATCAAAACCCCAAGGGAAACGGAATAAAATATCAGAAGTAGCGTTAGAATAATGGCTTAATTCAGTTTCTTTATGATCTTTTAGTTCTAAATTTTCTTTTTTAACGCCTATTTGTAATAAGAAATTATAAGAGCATTCTTTCCAATAAGCAAACCATTCTTGATGTGTTTCTGGTTGGCAAAAGAATTCTAATTCCATTTGTTCAAATTCACAAGTTCTAAAAATAAAATTACCTGGTGTAATTTCATTACGGAAAGATTTTCCGATTTGACCCACTCCAAAAGGTAATTTTTTTCTAGTAGAATTTAAAATATTTTTAAAATTAACAAAAATACCTTGACAAGTTTCTGGCCTTAAATATAAAGGCTTATTTTCCTCTATGACAACTCCTTGATGAGTTTGAAACAGCATATTGAATTTTTTAACAGGAGCCCAATTTTTGGTTTCTAAAACTTCATTATCAATTAAATATTGTGTCATTTCTTCAAAAGTTAAGGCACTAACATCAAAAGAAGGGTCGTGACTTTTAATTAATTTATCAGCTCTATAACGTTTATTAGTGTCTTTGTTTTCGGTTAAAGGATCGATAAACATTTCTAAATGTCCGGAGGCTTCCCAAATTTGGGAGTTCATTATAATAGAACTATCCAATAAAACATTATCATTTCTTTCTTGAAAAAATTTCTTTTTCCAAGCTTTTTTAATGTTTTGTTTTAATAAAGTTCCTAACGGGCCGTAATCAAAACTATTTGATAAACCGCCATAAATTTCACTACCTGAAAAAACAAAACCATTCTGTTTAGCAAAAATAATTATTTCTTTTAAAGATAACATGTTTTTATCCTTTGCTATTTTTTGTCATAAATAATATATATTATTATCGCATTTAATGCATATATCCTAATTGTTTTAATAAATTCATTTTATTGCGCCATTTTTTTTCTACTTTAATCCAGATGTTAAGATGGATTCTTTTTTTTAAAGTGCGGTTGATATCTTTTCTAGCTTCTGTACCGATTCTTTTTATTTTTTCACCTTTAGCGCCGATTAAAATTTTCTTTTGGCTAGGTTTTTCCACTAAAATTAAAACCGAAATTTCCAACATTGAAGGTTCTTCTTCCATCGGACGCATATCTTCTACTGCGACAGCGCATGCATGAGGAACTTCTTCGTGCACGTGATAAAGTATTTTTTCTCTGACTAATTCTGAAATCATTTCTTGTTCTGTCACGTTAGTAACCATGGTGTTATCGAAATAAAGTGGACCTTCTTCTGTTAAAGATAAAATTTTTTCTTGCAAAATATCTACGTTTTTTTGCGTCATAGCAGATAGAGGAACAATGTGTTCGAAAGGAAATTTTTCTAAATAACTAAAAATAATTTTATCGATTAAAATTTTTTGCTTAATTTCGTCTATTTTATTAATCACTAAAATCACTTTTTTATTATGTTGTTGAATAATAGTTTGTAAAATTTTTTCTTCTTTGGACGTACATTCGCGATCAACTACAAATAAAACAATATCCACATCTTTAATACTTTGCATCGCTACAGAATTCATATTGTTATTTAATAAATATTTTTCTTTATGTATTCCCGGAGTGTCTACAAAAATTAATTGATAATGAGGGTCATTAATGATGCCCATAATTTTATTACGAGTAGTTTGCGATTTAGAACTGGTAATAGAAATTTTTTGTTTTATCAAAGAATTTAATAATGTAGATTTACCTACATTAGTATTGCCTATCATAGTAATAAAACCTGATTTAAACACTAATTTTTTTTCTCCTTCAAAATTGATATTATTTATTCAAACAACTATATATCTAAATTATACTCTTTTAAAATTTTATCTTGTATTTCGATCATTTCCAACAATCCTTCTTCTGTTTCGTCTTCATAACCTTTTAAATGTAAATATCCGTGCACAGCTAAAAAACTAATTTCTCTTTGATGACTGTGGTTTAATTTATCCGCCTGTTCAAAAGCTTTGGGTAAAGAAATGATGATATCCCCTAAAGAATCATCATTAGCATCGTTGGCAAAAGTCAAAACATCAGTAGGATAATCTTTTTGACGATAATACAAATTCATTTCTTGCATTTTAATATTATCTATAAAGACAATATGTAGTTTTTTTTTTCTTCAAAAGAACTAAATATTTTGAATAAAGTGTTATTAAAAGGTTTAATATTGATGTCAGTTTGATTATGTATTTTAATAATCATAATAATTTTAATTTCCTTTTATGTAATATTTTTTATACTAAAAATTATATTTTAAATAAAAAAAAGCACCTTTTTAAATAGGTAGCTTATTTTATTTAAAATAATTTAATGTTTTTTGTTTTTTAAGATTTTTTTACGATTTTTTCTCTCTACACTTGGCTTAATATAATACTCTTTTTTACGTGCTTGCGCAAGGTTGCCAGATTTAGAAACATCTCTTTTAAATCTGCGTAAAGCGTCATCGATATTTTCTTCTTCGCGAACTATAGTTTTAGGCATTTAACAATCCCCCTTTTTCTTACTATAAAAAATATTTATATGTATAATTTTTAGAAAATATTTTGTAACTACAATTATTTTAACATATAAAATAACGAATGTCAATATTTTATAACAAAAAAATATCTTTTTTTGTCTTTTTACTTATGTATTGTAATGAAAGCTGAAAAAAAGAGGATAAAAACTAAGATAAAAATGATTTTATCTAAAGGGGAACTTTTTCCTTGAGAACTGTTGCCGCCATATTGTTCTGAAAAAGCGTCTACAACGCTTTTTTCAGAAGAAAATAAGATGCCTAAAATAATTAAAACAGCAACTGGATATACTACATAATTACTTGTTAATAATTGCATTTGACTAAAGGACATTATTGTAAACCTCTTCTTTTAAAGGAACTAAAGCTTTTAAAAACACATCATCAGCGTTTTGAATAGCGATAATTTCTAATTTTTCTCTTACTTCAATAGGAATTTCATCCACATCTTTTAAGTTATCTTTAGGAATAAAAATGGTGTTAAGTCCGCTTCTATTGGCAGCGATAGCTTTTTCTTTCAAACCGCCAATTGGCAAAACAGAACCTCTTAGAGTTATTTCTCCCGTCATTCCTACATCTTTACGAACACATGTTCTTTTGATAGCTGAATAAATGGAAGTTGCCATAGTAACTCCTGCGGAAGGACCATCTTTAGGAATAGCACCTTCTAAAAAGTTAATGTGGAAATCATTTTCATCAAAAATTTTATAATCAATGCCTAATTTTTCCGCATTAGCTTTTAAAAAGCTAAAAGCCGTAAAAGCGCTTTCTTCAATAACTTTGCCTAAATGACCGGTAAGCACTAATTTACCTTTACCTTTGTAATAAGTCGCTTCTACTGGTAAAATATCTCCACCAAAAGAAGTATAAGCCAAACCATTAACTACGCCAATTTGAGGTTTTTCTTCCATTAATAAATGTTGGAAAATAACTTTACCTAAATATATTTCGATGTTGTTTTTATCGATTTTAACTTTTTCAACTTTATTGATTAAAATTTCTTTAACAGTTTTACGTATTAAATGAGCTATTTTCTTAGTTAAATTTCTCACGCCAGCCTCTTTAGTATAATGTCTGATGATATAAAGCAAGGTTAAATCATCAATTTCAAATTGAGTTTCATCAATGCCGTGTTCTTTTAACTGTTTAGGCAATAAATGTTCTTTAGCGATAATTAATTTATCTTGTTCTGTATAAGAACTTAGTTCAATCACTTCTAAACGGTCTCTTAAAGGAGGAGCGATAGCGCTTAAATCGTTAGCAGTTGTGATAAATAAAACTTGTGATAAATCAAAAGGTTCAGATAAATAAAGATCGACGAAATTTTGGTTTTGTTTCGGATCAAGAACTTCTAATAAAGCTGAAGAAGGATCGTGATGCGAATTAGTCACTAGTTTATCGATTTCATCTAATAAAAAGACTGGATTTCTCACGCCGGCATCTTTTAAACCGTTTAAAATACGCCCCGGCATAGCACCTACATAAGTTCTTCTATGTCCTCTTATTTCGCTCTCTTCTTGCATGCCGCCTAAAGATTGTTTAACGAATTTACGTCCTAAAGCTTCAGCGATAGAAATAGCTAAAGTGGTTTTACCAACGCCAGGAGGCCCTGATAAACAAAGAATTGTTTGAGCATTTTTCTTAGTCATGATTTTGACCGCTGCGTATTCTACAATACGTTCTTTAGCCTTAGCTAAACCGTAATGGTTTTTTTCTAAAGTAGCTTGTATTTGTTCCAAGTCATTAACATCTTTACTTGTTTTTTGCCAAGGTAAAGCTACTAAAAAATCTAAATAATTACGAATAACAAAGGAATCGGCTACCGCTGAAGAAATAGATTGATAACGAGAAAGCTCTTGTAAAGCTTTTTCTTTAATTGGTTTAGGCATGTTAGCGGAATTAATTTTTTTTCTTAATTCTTCAATTTCTTCTTCTTTTTTAACTTTATCGCCTAATTCGTTTTGAATAACACGTATTTTTTCTCTTAAATAAAATTCTTTTTGGTTTTCGTCAATACTACGTTTAACTTCTTCGTTAATTTTATTTTCTAACTCAACTACGTCTATTTTCGCTCGAATGTCTTGTAAAATATAAACTAATCTTTTGTTTAAAGAAGGTTCTTTTAAATATTTATATTTTTCTTTTTCTTCTATTTTTAAAGAAAAAATAATTAAATCAGCTGCTTTTTCGGTTGTTACACCGTTTTGTATTTGTTTTAAAAAACTATTTTCAGAAATTAATAAAAACTGACTGATATTGGAAGTAATTTGTTGAATTATTAATTTGATTAAAGTTTGTTCCTCTTGTAAATCGCCTAAAACTGTAGGAATATTCAAAAATTTAGCACTATATAAATCATCTTTTTTAGTTAATTTTTGCGCTTTAACACGATTTAAAATACGAAATTTAACTTTGTAAAGAAAATCATCAATTTTAATAGCCAGTAAAACTTTAGCTAAAACACCGTGTTTTTCTATATCAGAAACTTTCGGTTCTTCATGTAAAAAATTTTTTTGCAATAAAATGATCACATAAGGAGATTCCATCAATTCTGATTGCTTAATAGCGTTGATGGAAAAAGAGCGTCCTATTTCAATTCTAAAGTCGTTAGAAGGAATGGGTGCAACATTTCTCACAATAACAACAGGCAATTCGTTAGGAATAATATCATTATCCATTTTTGCTTTATTTTTTTTATCGATTTTTTCTGTTTTATCAATGTTTTCTTTTTTATTCATTTGATTCACCACTCATCCTTTTTTATGCGTGAAGTTAAATTAATATTATTTTTTTCATTTTCATTAAGACTATAAATTATATTTTAATCTAAAAAGAATTTTTATTGTGAAAAAAATAATTTATTTATTTTATTTTGTTGTCTCTGGTTGAGAAACTTCTTTTTCTTCTTTAAAAACAACTTTTGTAATTAACAAATTGCCAGCTTTAATTTGAGATAAACCTTTTTTGATGTTTTCCACAGCATAATTTTCTTTTAATTTATCAATAGGAATTTTATAATATGAGCTTATTTGTTGGTATCTGTGTTCTATTTCTTCTGGAGTAACTTGTATGTTTTCTTTAACCACTACTTCGTCCAATAAAAAATTAATTTGAACGTTTTTTAAAGCTTGTTCAGAAGTGTTTTTTTCATATTCGTCTTCGTTAGAATTAGCCATTTTTAAATATTGTTCTAAATTCATGTTTTGTTCTTTTAGTTGAGAAGCAAATTTTTGTTTTATATTTTCTACTTCTGTTTGCACGAAATGTTGAGGAACTGTTAAAGTAGAGTTAGCGATTAAATATTCAAAAACTTTTTGTAGAACTTCGTTATCATATTCTGAATTGTTTTGGTGTTCTAAATGTTCTTTAATACTTTTTTTCAATTCATCTACTGTTTCAATATTAGGTAATTTTAAATTTTTAATAGATTCATCTGTTACAACGAATTTTTGAGGAGTTTTCATTTCTTTTAAAAATATTTGAAAAACAGCTTCTTTCCCAGCTAATTCTTTTTTGCCATAATTTTCAGGAAAAACCACTTTTATATCTTTTTTTTCTTCTCTTTTCATTCCTAACATACCTGTTTCAAAACCAGGAATGAATTGATTAGAACCGATTTCTAAACTGTGATTTGTCGCTTCTCCACCTTCAAAAGGAGTTCCGTCCACAAAACCTTTAAAATCAAAAATAGCTACATCGCCCATTTCTAAAGGATTATCGGTTGTTTTTGGCGCTAATTTTTCGTTTTGTTTTAATAATAAATCCATTTGCGCTTGAACATCTTCATCAGTGATATTTTTTCTAAAATCATTTAATGTAATTTTTTGGTAATCACAGATTTTTACTTCTGGTTTTAAAGCCATTTCTAAACCAAAACTAAAAGGTTTTTGTCTGTCTAATTTTTCAATATCAAAATCAACTAATTTAGGTTCTCCTACAGTTTTAAATTCTTTATTAGTTAATATTTCTTGAAATTTTTCTACATATATCATGCCGAAAGCATCTTTATATAAAGCCGAAGGACCGTAATGTTTGTCAAAAACTTTTTGGGAAACATGTCCTTTTCTAAAGCCTTTAATTTCTACTTTAGGTTGAATTTTGTCAAAAGCTTTTTTGATATAAGATTCGAATTCGTTGACGCTCACGTCAAAATGATATTGTACAAAATCGTTATTATTTTTTTTAATTTGCATGTTTTATTACCTATATTTTATAAAATTTTATTTATGTAATGATTGGAATGACAAAATCCAGCCTTCTGTTCTAATAATTATATTTTTATATCCTTTTTAGTTTGTTTAAAATTAAAAATGAAGTTTCATAAAAGAAAATACATTATTTTTATAACTAATGTAAAGTTGATAAAAATAATGCTTTTGATAATTTTCTTTTTGAAGAGTTCAAACAAATTTATATTTCAATTTAATTATACATCAATTATAAAATAAATAAAGAAAATAAAATTTATTTACTTTTCCTCTCTCTTTTTTTACGGAAAAAAGAGGTTAATAACGTGGTATTTTTTTCACTTTTTAAAGAAGAAAAAAAAGGAAATAATCTAGAAATAATCTCCTTTTTGAACTAAAATAATCTTTTTTTAATATTAATGAATTTTACTATTATAAAAATGATTAGTTTTTTTTCTTAAAAAAATTTAAACAACCGAATAAATTACTTTTCCTTTCGGACTTCTCTCTGTCAAAGATCACTTTTTTTTTAAAATGTTGATAAAAATCAGTGATTTTCAGAATTTTGCCGTCAGTATCATATTCTATAAATCTTTGGACATTATTCTTTAAACTTTGAGAATCAAAACAATATTGCCAAGAACGCATCAATTGTCCTTCCGAAGTATATTCTAACACTTGAGAAAGTTGTTTGTTGTCCGGGTGATAAATATTTTCTTGAATTAAACCTTCGTCCGGAAAATTAATTATTTCATCAATGGTTTTTCCTTGCAGGGAAAAAGTTTTCCCTTCGTATAAAACACCTTTTTTATTGTATTTTCGGATAAAATGTATCTGATCGCTATTTTGATAATTTTCTCTCATAGTTTTTAATGTTCCGTTAGGATAAAAAGTTTTATAAGAAAGAGGAAAAGTGCCGTTTTGATGGAATTTGCTTTCTTGCGATAAGACGCCGTTTTCATCATATTGAGAAAAAGTTAAATATGTTTCGCCGTTGATGGTTTCTGTTTTTATATTTGTTTTCCTTTTTTCCTCTGGGAAAAAATCCCCCTCTTCTTCTTGATAATGATAAACACTTTTTACAAAAGACAGATTGTTAGAAACATTTTGATGATTTTTAGATGGGAAAGGGAAATAAGCAATCATGAAACAGCAAAACATAACGAAAAGAAATATTTTGGTTATTCTTTGAAAAAATAATTTGTTAAACATCGCGCTTGCAAGCGTACTTTCTATTTTGTTTTTTTATAAAGCTGAATTAATAATATCAGCTACTTCTTGACCTATTTGTTGCGTATTTTTGCCTTTATAATCTTCATATTTAATATGGGGGTGAATAATTACTTCGACTTTTTTTCTTTTGAACCAAAATCTCTTTCTCATTTTACAAGCCCCTTTAAGAGTGATAGGTAGAATGTTTGCTTCGCTTTTAACAGCTATTTTATAAGCCCCATCTAAAGTACTGATGATTTTATCGTTTTTTTTGTTAACAACACCACCTTCAGGAAAAATCAACATAGCTAGTTCTTGTTTCACATTTTCAATCGCTTGGTTTAAGTTTTGCACTGTTGCGCTAGTATTGCCTCTGACTATTTTTAAACAATGAATAGAATTAAAATAATAACTTAAAAACCAACCCCAACGACCTTTATACAAATCATCTTTAGGCGAGAAAGACATAGTTCTATCAACCGCACAAGCGATGATAAAAGGATCAAAATTAGTTTTATGATTAGAATAAATTACTAAATTCCCTTTATAAGGTATTAATTCTTGGTTATAAACTGTTACTTTAATGCGGAAAAATCTAAGAATTAATTTAGAGATGCTAGCAACAACTTTCTGTTGAAAAGAGTTGTTAATTTTTAACCTTCTGTTGATAAACATCATGATAAAAAACACCAATAAAACCATAATCCAAGATAAGGCTAAACTAGCGAAAAAACTTAAAAAATAACCTTCTATACCGCATTTAAAATACACAATAAAGGAAATATAAAAAGTTAAAAAAGATGTGATGAAAAATAAAGTAAACATTATTTAACTTTGCCTCCTTTTTGATAAGTAGCAAAAATCAATTCTTCTTGGATATTTTTTTCTATGAGTTGGTATTGGGCCAAGTCTACGTAAGGAAAAAAAGAATCCCCTTGATACCTTTTTAAGATATGAGTGATATATAAAACATCAGCATAAGGCAAGGATTGAGTATAAATTTGACTTCCACCTATAATAAAAATATTTTCTTCCGAATTTTGATACTTTTTTAAAAAAGCGATTAAATCGTTGACAATAATTCCGTCTGATAAATTGCCTTGTTGAGAATTGCTAGCGATATAAGCAGTAGCAAAAGGCAAAGGTTTATTGTGGTAATATTGTTTTAAAGAAAGATAGGTGTTCCACCCCATTAAAACGTTTTTTTGGAAAGTTTTTTTTTTAAAAAAAATCAGATCTTTAGGGTAATGCCAAGGTAAACTATTTTTATTTCCAATTAAAAAATTAGAATCCAAGGCGGCAATCAAGCTAATCATACTGCTACTTCTCCTTTTAAAGATGGATGATAATGATAATTTTCTAATTTAAAATCTTCAAAGCAGAAATCTTCAATGTTTTTTACCTGAGGGTTTAAAATTATTTGAGGTAGTTTTTTTGGTATACGCTTTCTTTGAATATTGATTTGTTCCAAATGGTTGTGGTAAATATGTGCGTCACCCAAAGTATGAATGAATTCATAAGCTTCTAAGTCGGTCACTTGTGCCACCATCATTAATAACAAAGAATATGAAGCGATATTAAAAGGGATGCCTAGAAAAACATCACCACTACGTTGAAACAATTTTAAAGAAATTTTGCCTTTATTGACATAAAACTGCATTAAGACGTGACAAGGAGGTAAAACCATTTCGTCTATCAAAGGTGGATTCCAAGCTGAAACAATTAAACGACGTGAATTCGGGTTTTTTTTGATTTCTTGAATGGTTTTTTGTAATTGATCTACTCCAGCAAAATCACGCCATTGTTTTCCATAAACAGGACCTAAATCCCCATGTTTTTCTGCAAAGTTAACATCTGTTTTAATTTTATCAATAAATTCTTTCTGACTTTCGCCTTGGAAATCTGGAGATTGACAAAATTTTTGATAAGGCCATTCATTCCAAATATTAACATTATTTAGTGCTAAGTAACGAATGTTAGTATCTCCTTTGATAAACCATAATAATTCATGAATAATAGATCTTAAATGAACTTTTTTAGTAGTAACCAAAGGAAAACCTTCTTCTAAATTGAAACGCATTTGATGACCAAAAATACTTTGAGTAACGAATTTAGTGCGGTTTTCACGCACTTCTCCTTTTTCTAAGATCAAATTGCATAATTCTAAATATTGTTTCATATGGATAAAATTACCTTTTTTTATTTTGAGAAGTAATTTTTTAATATTAAAAAAATTAAACTTTTGGGAATATATTATTTTTTTCATCTTTTAAAGAAAAGATTTAATCCAATTAAATGTTTTATTTAAAAGTTGTTTTGCTATAAAGTGATAAAAAAGTTAAAAAACAATCAAGAGATATTTTTTAACATTAAAAAATATTTATTAATTTGGCGGAGGAGAAGGGATTCGAACCCTCGCACCTTTTCAGATCTACGCGCTTTCCAAGCGAGCCTCTTAAACCACTTGAGTACCCCTCCGATAATTTTTACCACTTTAACATATTAAGTAAAGTCAAAGTGGTAAAAAGGTTTGAAAAAAGATTAGTTTTTTTGTTTTAAAGTCACAACATCTCGAGCTATAGCTATTTCTTCGTTAGTAGGGATAACCATTACTTTAACTGAAGATTCAGGTGTAGAAATGACTCTTTCTCCTGGCAGGCGTTGATCGTTTAAATCTTGGTCTAAATAAATATTTAAAGCCTCTAAACGTTTAACAACTTCTCTGCGGAAGAAAGAAGAATTTTCCCCTATTCCGGCTGTAAAAATTAAAGCATCAGCACCTTTCAGTAAAACATAATAACTAGCGATATAATCAACAACTCTTTTGATTTGAATCTCAAAAGCTAATAAAGCTCTTTTGTTGTTTTTTTGAATCATGTTTTCTAAATCGCGTCCATCATTAGAAATGCCTGAAACTCCTAATAAACCGGATTTTTTATTTAATTCAGTAATCACTTCTTTAGCTGTTTTATTTTCTTTATCGGCAATAAAAGTAACAATATTAGGATCTACATTACCACTACGAGTTCCCATTGGTACACCTTCTAAAGGAGTGAAACCCATGGAAGTATCTACGGATTTGCCATTTTCAATAGCAGTTAAAGAAACACCGTTACCAGCGTGACAAACGATTAATTTTAAGTTAGGTTTTTGGAAAATTTCTTGTGCTTTTTGGGAGATATATTGATAAGAGATGCCATGAAAACCGTATTTTCTAATTTTATATTTTTGATACCATTCATAAGGTGTCGCATATAAAAAGTTTTGTTCTTGTATGGTTTGATGGAAATTAGTATCAAACACACCTACTTGTAAAGTTTGTGGCAAAAATTTTTTAAAGACTTTAATACTTAAAAGGTTAGCAGGATTATGAAGAGGAGCTAAATCGTTTAAACTTTCGACTTGTTTAATGTTTTCCTCGGTTAAAACAACAGAATTTTTAAAATATTCTCCACCTTGAACAATTCTGTGCCCTACTCCATCAATTTCATCTAGTGTTTTGATGAATTTTTTTTCAATTAAATATTCTAACAACATTTCTACCGCTTGTTTGTGGTCCGAAATAGGAACAATTTGTTCTTGTTTGTGTCCTGGATTTTTGATTTTAAAAATAGTATTCGTATTGCCTATTCTTTCAAATAAACCGTCGCAAAGAACTTCTTCATTCTTCATATTTAATAATTGAAATTTTAAAGAAGAACTACCTGCATTAACAGACATGATTTTCATAATATATTTTTATCCTTTTTATATTTTTTTCTAACATATTTGGAAATATTTTCGTCAAAAACTTTTTTAATTTTATTCAAATTATAATTAAATTAAGTAACCTTTTTTATTTTAACATATAAAAATATTAAAAATGTATTTTTGAAACAAAATTAATCTTTTATTTCCTGAAAATATCTATTATCGAATTGCTTTGGAATAATAAAAACATTTATGTTACTCAACGAAGGAACTAAAAATAAAATAGATGGATAATTGTTAAATTTATTTTTTTCTCCCATTAAACTAAACTTCTTTTAGAATCAACGATTATAGCTTACCTTTAACCTTGGAGTGATTATATTTTAAAAAAGAAAAAACTAAACTATTGTGACAAATAAAACAGTTTAGTTTTGGGATTTTTAAAAATTAATTGACTATATAGAAATTGTATAAAAAACAGGATAAAAGATACTAGCGATAATAACTACTAAATCTCCGCCAATACGAGTAGAAATTTGCGCATAAGGCATCAATTCAAAGGAATCGGATGCTTCTAAAATAGCTAAATTACCTACCCCACCAATACTGTTAGCGCAAAGTCCGCCAGCAATAGAGGCTTGAACTGGGTAATAACCCAGCTTGTTTCCGACAATAGCAGATGTTAATGCAGTTGTAAATACAGTTAAAACAGGAAAAATAAAAAAGTTAATGTTACTTACGTTTTTTATCACTTCATTAATATCTATCGTTACCCCTACAACAACTAAAATAGCAGAAGAAAAATTATTAATCACTAATTTAGATGCTTGTTCGACACTTTTAACTAAATGATCGGAAATAATGTCAAATACTTTGAAAACTAAAACTAAAACCGCTAAGAAAATAATAGTTGGTGGAATTAAATTTTTAGATTCCGGCATTAAACATACAAGAAGAGAACGCGTTAAAGCGCTTATAGCATATAAAGCGAAAATAGATACAAAACCTGTTTTGATTTGTTCAAAAGTAATTTTGTTTTCTTCTTTTTTAACTTCTGCTTTATTTACTTCTGTATTAGGCGTAAAAGCGGGTAAAATTTCTTTTTCTAATGAACCAGTTGGACTGCTGAATTTACTTTTACCAAATATTTTTTTAATTAATCCGCTAAACATCACACTTATTATACCACCAATCAATAAAGCAGTTATTATGTGTGATGTAAACAATGCTTGTACAGTTGTTCCATTGTCGCCGTCTATATTTGTTCCACCTTTTCCTTGGGAATAGATAATGGATAGAGGAATAATCCCACAAGTAAGACCACCACTAGCAATAGGGGCGAAAATATAAAATAAGTAATTTAAAGCGCCATTGCTTTCGCTACCTTTAATCTCGTTAATGCCGCCTATAGGGTTTAAAAAGCTACCAACTATACCTACAACTGTAGCTGAGACGATTAAAGAAATAACTACTAAAGATAAAAATTTAAGGCCATTTCTTTTCAACATTTCTTTGTCAATGCCTAAAAGGCTTCCGGCCACTAAAGAAGCAACAAACATTTCGGAAAAACCTATAGTACCGTTAAAGAGTTTTATATTATCTCTAAAAGCTTGTTGAAAAATATTGAATTTGAAGTGTTCATTTAAAATTGCAAAACTATAATTAAAAATAAAAGCAGGCACTAATAAACTTAAAATAGCTCCACCGCCAATATCTTTTAAAATAGGAATTTTTTTGCCTATTACTTTAAACAATTCGGCTACAACTATAGCAAACAACAAAACGCCTATTAAATTGTGCCATTCTATAATACCTTTATCTTCTTTAAAATTAAAAGAAAAACCTAAATAAGCTATGGAAATAGCTAAAACGATTAAAATTAAATAAAGGGGGAAACCTAAAATAGTTATTTTTTTTTTATGACTTGGAGACGAAATATTCTTTTCAGAATTTTGTGTTTGCATTAATATTTTCCATTCTTCTTTCTTATTTTTTATATTTAATAAATAAAATAGTTCAAAATTATTTTATTTATTTATAATTAAGACTAAAAATATTTTTAATAATCGTTATTTATAATTATTATTAAACAATTAATTTATATATCAAATGAGAGGCAAAATCAAAAACTGTTGCTGGAGATTGAGAAGTGACAAAATTACCACTCACAACTGTTGGAACTTCGCTTGTATAATCGCCAGCAATATATTTCTCATAACCAGGATAACAAGTAAATTGATGATTTTCTAATAAATTAAGTTTCCCTAAGAAAGATGCCGCTGCACAAATAGCTCCAATAATTTTGTTTCTATCAGCAAAATGTTTAATAATATCTAAAATAATTTGCAAGTCATGACCGTTTTCATCTAATAATTTTTTTACATATGGACCACCTGGAAGAATTAAAAAATCATAATTATCATAATTCACTTGATCAATATAAACATCCGCTTTAACTTGAAGTTTTTGCGATGAAAAAACATTTAAAGATTCGTTTAATGTCAAAGTAGTAACGTCTAAATTTGTTTTTTTCAGTAAAGCTCTCGTTACTAAAGCTTCACAATCTTCAAAACCATTATATAAAACTAATAAACCTTTCATAATTCTTATTCAATCTTAAATATCATTATCTTTTAAAAATAAAAACACTTAACAAAATTGATTCTCCTTTTTTATATAAAGTTGCAAAAAAAATTATCTTGTTTACTATTAAATTTTATCATTAATTTATGATTATTTTTTATATTTTTTTATTATTAATGAAATTTTGTTAAATTCCTTCTGATGGTAAAATTTATTTTATCTTTGTTTAAAACCGGAAAACGATCTTTTTGAGGCGTATTGGTTCTAAGGAAGAAAAAAATATTTGTTTTTATCAATAAAAAAAGACTTTAATTTATAAAGTCTTTTAGTTATGAAGTGAAAAAAGATTTTACTTATTGGAAAAAATATCTAGGACGGTATTTATTTTTTTCAATTGGTTCATAATAAGCGATCCAATTTTCTTTTTGATCTAAAACCACGAAAGGTTCATCAGTTATAATCTGTCTTTCATCTAAATAAACACCGTTTTGTACCAATCTAACTAAATAATCGTTTAAAATGATTTGTTTATGATTTTGAAATAAGATTTTAACGTCGTTTAAATCTTCCAAACTAACCTCATCAATTGTTTTAGCGTGTTTCCAATCATAAGAACCAATTTGGGTTCTTGTTAAAGATTGTAAAGAACCGTAAGTATTCATTCTTTCTCCAATATCTCTCGCTAAGCTTCTAATATAGGTTCCTTTGGAAACATTAGTCACGAATTTTATTTGATCGTTTTTTAACGCCGAAACCATCTTTAAATGATATATTTTAACTTTTCTAGGAGCAACATCTATTTCGATGTTTTTCCTCGCTAAATCATATAATTTCCCCCCTTTAACTTTAATAGCAGAATAAAGAGGAGGTTTTTGTAGATATTGTTTTTGATCGAAAAAACGAAAACTTTCTTGTACCATTTCATTAGTCAAAGGCATTTCTTTTTGAGCGGTTAAAGTACCGGTTATATCTAAAGTGTCGTATTGTTCGTTAAAAACCATACTCCCCTGATAACCTTTATTTAAATTTTCAAACAAAAAAGCTAATTTAGTCGCTCGATTGATTAAAACGATTAAAAGCCCTTTCGCCATAGGATCTAAAATCCCTGTATGACCTGTTTTAGCAAAATTAAATTTTTTTTTTATTTTATAAACGACATCATGTGATGTCATATTAGGTTCTTTATTTATTAAAAAAAATCCATCCATATTCCATTATTAAACACTGCTTTCTTTTTTATCAAAAACAATTATGTATTATTTTCTAAAAAAGATTTTAATTCTTCTGAAGAACAATAGCCTATTCTTCTTTTGATTCCTTCCCCTTTTTTATAAAGCACTAAAGTAGGGAAGGTATTTACTTTATTTTCTTTCGTTATTTCCGGATGTTGATCAATATCGATTTTGACTAAAGAAATATTTTGATTTTTGGCAAAATATTCATCTAAAACAGGCATTAATTTTTGACAAGGATAACACCAAGAAGCGTAAAAATCTACTAAAACTAATTCTTGTTGATTAATTAACTGTTGAAAATCTATTTTTGGAGTAGTTTTATCTGACATTTGTGTATAAACTTTCTACATTATTTTCGAATCGATTTCATAAAATGATATTCGTTATTATTATAATACATTGTCTCTTTTAAAAAAAATATTCACTCCTCAAAGAAGCATATTTTCTAGATATAAAAAACATTATTAAAAAAGACTTTTTTAAAAATAAGGTCTAAATAAAAATTTGTCGTAATTATCTATTCGCGATAACATCAATTGGTTTTTTGCGTGATAATCTGTAAATTGGAAGGGCGATAGAAAGGAATGTTAAAGCGTAAACAAATAAATATTCCGCCCCCAAAAACAACCAATTTCTAAGTGTTGCCATTCTTGAAAAATCTGTAAACAATACTCCTAACAAAGAGAAAGCAAAAATTAATATATTGATGATTGTTCCGTAAATAAATCCTTCAGATAAGAATATTTTAGAAACTGTCGATCCACGTGCTCCTAAAGCTCTTAAAGAACCAACTTCTTTCTTTTTCAATTTGATACTAGCGTTGAAATACATGTATATCAACATAAAGGCAATAAGGCTCATAACTATCAAAAAAATGATTAACCCTAAGCGAACATAATAAATTTCTTCTCTGAATGTTTCTCTTACAGAGTCATAATTTTGTTCAAATTGCAACTTTGCATTGAATTCAATTTTTTTTTTCATTTTAGGGCTTGCATTTTTATAAACATCTTCTTTATTTAAGGCAAAATTTAAGAACAAATTCCATAAAAATTCTTTAAAATAAAGAAAAGTTTCTAAAATGGATGCAAAAATAGCTGCCGCACAAGCAACAATAAATGCCGAAAATACTAACAAAACTTTTTTAGTTTTTAAAGCAGAAGCTCCTATTTTAAAAGCTTTTTTTAAAGGCAATTCGCTGGAAACATTTTTAAAAATTACTGGTTGTTCTTCCAGAAGAACTTCTTGCGTTGGTGCAAATCCTTCTTTATGAGCGTTTTTAGCTTGATCTTGAATTTGTTTAATCATTTCTTCGTTTAAAACTTGACCTTTAGTAAATTTAGGCTTTTTAGCTTTAACTGCGTTTTCATCTTTAGTTAAATCTTCTATGATTTGTCCGTCTTTAAATTCGATCACACGATCTCCATATTTAAAAGCACTTTCAGCATCATGAGAAACTACTACAACTAATTTATCTTTAGATAAGTTTTGTAAAATATTAAAAATTTGTTCACTTGTCTTAGAGTCAAGATTACCTGTCGGTTCATCCGCTAAAATAATCTCCGGATTTTTCACCAAAGCACGAGCGATGGCTATTCTTTGTTTTTGTCCACCTGATAATTCGTTAATTTTTCTTTCTTCATAACCTGAAAGTTCCATTTCTTTTAATAAGTCATAAATCAATTTGCTATCAGGTTTTTGACCTTGAAGTTCATTCGCTAAAGCGATATTGTCATAAACATTCATACTTTCCATTAAATTAAATTCTTGGAAAATAAAACCTATAACGCCATTGCGATAGTTGTCTAAATCATTTTGTTTTAATGCTTTGGTTGAATTTTTGTTGATAGCTATATCTCCACTATCACACTTATCAAGTCCTCCCAACAAGTTTAAAAGAGTCGATTTACCTGATCCTGATTTACCTAAAATAAAGATTAAACCTTTATTAGGCAATTTTAAAGAGACATTATTTAAAGCGATCGTAGGAATGCCAGCTTTTGTAATAAATCCTTTATTAATATTGGTTATTTCAAACATGTTTGAATCCTTTTCTTTCTAAAAACAATTCAACTAAAAATTTTTTAAAATTCCTTTCATGGATAATTCTTTTGTTCTTTATTTGTCTTATTCTATAAATGAAGGATTTTAAATATTTTATAATTGAATTAGTTAATCATAATATTTTAACATAAATTAAAAAAAATTTAAAGATTTTTTTCACTTAATAAAGGTCTTTGTTATTCTTTATTATCGTCTTTGTCGTTAAATAAAGGTTTATAAAAATTTCTTTTACCTACAGATGATAAAGGTTCTGAAAATTCTCCTGATGGAGTTTTTGTTAAAAGTTCTCCCAAAGCGGTTAATTTAGCGTCTATATCGTCTAAATACCATAATAAAAGCGCTTCGCTAGTTTGAGGCTTTTTAGAAGCTCCATATTCTAAAAGTCCGTGATGAGAAATTAATAAGTGTTTTAATAACATTACTTCTTCTTTATCTTGATAACCTAAAGCCAGCGCTTCTTCATGAATGTTGTTAGAACCTAACGCTAAATGACCCAATAAAGAACCTTCTTTTAAATATTTTTTTTGGGAAAAATCGAATTCTTCTATTTTAGCCATATCATGTAAAATAATTCCAGCATACAATAAATCAACGTTTAAAAAAGAATGAATTTGGACGAAAGATTCAGTTGATTTTAACATATTAATTGTGTGATAACCTAATCCACCGTAATAATTATGATGCGTTTTTAAAGCCGCCGGCCAAATCAAAAAAGAAGTTTTATTTTTCAAATATAAATTAGTCGTGATTTCTTTTAATATTGTATTTTGAATTTTATCTAAATAAGTTTGAATTATTTCATCTACTAAAGCGAATGAAATAGGAGAACAATTGAAAAAATGCGAATACACTTCATAAGTTTGTTGATAATCTAATACATTTTCTATCAAAGCGTAATCTTGACAAATAAAAACCGTATCTTCTTTTTTTTCAGCACAAATAACCGTAAAAAGATAAATCTTATCTTTAATGGGAGAAGTATATTGAGATTCTAATTTAATGTTAACGCATTTTCCTTCAGGTAAAGAAATAGTCGTATTATAGAAGTCGTCTCCTTGGTTGATGCCATTTACTTTCCCGATTAATTGATATTTTTGACCAATTTTTTTTTCTTTTAAAATATTGCTTTGATTTTTATACATCTTTTTTCCTCTTTTTAATCCATTTATAAAAAACCTTTATAAGTTAATTTTTCCATACTTTTTACATTCACTATTTATTTAAATTTAATTGTTTTTTTTATTTGTTGTTTTAAAGAAGAATGTTGTTGAGCGTTGTATTCTGATAAGAGATAATGTTGTTTTTGATACCAAAAAGCTATTTGTTGAAATAAGGTTTTTTCTTCTGACTTAAAAGGGTAATCATTGATAATTTTGGGTTCCAAAAGAAAAGCTAAACTAAAAAATAATTCGTAAGTAAAATGGTTTATTTTCTTTTCTAAGGCGAAAAGAACGATTTTTTTAAAACTAGTTAACACTTCAAGAGCGTTATTATCTCGGAAAGAACGAAACGCTTTGGCAAGATTTTTCTGTTTTAAAATTTTTTTCCATTCTTTTAATAAAGTTTGCGGTTTTATTTTCGCCAATAAAACAATATTTTCTTTTAAAACTTTTTGCGTTTCAACTTCCAGATCAAAATTCAATTTAGCTTGTAGATAAAAAATCCTCATCATCCTTAAAGCATCTTCTGTTAATTTTTGATAAGGATCACCTACTGTTCTAATCAGTTTTTGAGCTAAATCCTGCCTTCCATTAACATAATCGATGATTTCATCATCTTCATTTAATAGTAAGCTATTTATAGTGAAATCACGTCTCATAAGATCTATTTTAATATCAGAGATAAAAGATATTTCTGAAGGATAACGATGCGAGAGGTATTTCTCTTCTTTTCGATAAGTAGTTACTTCAAAAGAATGTCTTGCCCAAAAAATTTTTAAAGAGCCATACTGCAGACCAGTAGGGACAGAAGGAAATAATTTTTGCACCACAGAAGGATGAGCGTTAGTAGCAATATCTACATCAGAAAAAGGTACGTTCAACAATAAATCTCTCACCGCTCCGCCAACAATAAAAGCTTCAAAGTGGTTTTGTTTTAAAATTTTTAAAACTTTTTGAGCAGTCTTTATTTTATCTATTTGTTTATGATTCACTTTCATAAAAGTCTCTTTTAGGTTATTTTTTAATTTTATAAATCTTGTAAAATAATCCCTACTCCAACAACATTATTGCCGACATGAGCGCCTAAAGAAGGAGATGAAGGCATTTCTAAAATATCAGTTAAATTTAGTTCTTTTTCTAAAGCGACTCTAAAATCTTTTCTTAATTTAGGGTTTCCAGTAAAGGACAAATGCAGCAGATATTTTCTACCTTTAGTATAATCTTTAATTTGGTTAATCATATAATAAAAAGCTTTATTGCTAGAGAAAGTTTTTTGTACCATCACTATTTGACCTTTGTCGTTTAGTTGTAAAATAGGTTTAACCCTGAAAAATCTTCCTAAAAAACCTTTTGTTTTAGTTAAACGACCGTTTTGGATTAATTGAGTTAAAGAATTAACAACAAAAAAGATCGTATTATTGGCTTTTATTTTATCTAAATGTTGAATAACTTCCGAAACTGAAGCTCCTTGTTTAAATAAACGTAGCCCTTCCAGAGCGAAATAACCTTCCGAAAAACCAACTGTATTAGTGTTATAAGGAATCACTTCAATTTCGTCTTTCACTATTTTTTGTGCTTGAACGACACCATTATAGGTGCCACTCAATTGGGCAGAAATAGTAGTCACTAAAACCCTTTTATAACCTTGTTGAGCTAATTTTTTAAAATAATTTACCAATTCGCCTACTGACATTTGAGATGTTTTAGGCACGAATTTCGGATTTTTATTTAAAATTTCGTAAAATTCATAAGCACTTAAATTTTCTCCGTCTATATATTCTTTACCATCAATATAGATTTTAACCCTTATTAAACCAATTTCACCAGCTTCAGAATAATAATCTAAACAACTAGTTGAAGTAGAAACTACTTTTGTATTCATATTTCTTTTTGTCTTTTTGTCCTCTAATATATTTTAAACTTAAACATAAATTGTTTTATATCAACATTATAACAAAAAAAAGATAAAAAACCATGATTTAAGAATCTCTATTGGAAGGGTTTTGTTCAACGAATAAACCATTATCTTAATTTATGGGCTTTATTTATCAATATAAATGATTAGAAACTTTCTAACTTAACGAATTTTTTAAAAACTATTTCGGCCCTTTTTTCATTAATAAAAAAGAATGAAAAAAAATGATTCAATTTATCCCAAAAAAAACAAAAATATATTATAATTGAGTTAGTTAATTCTATTTCTAATAATTTATTTCTCAAAAGATTCGAAAAGTCACGGTACAAAAAAATCATGAAAAAAAATGATCATTCTCCAATAAAAAATATTTTTCAAATTATTATTACTGTTTTCCATTACGTTATTTTATCCTTAGCTGTTTTAATGATGTTATTTAATGTTTTTGGATCATTAACTACCACTTTAAAATATTTTCGTTTTAGTTTATCTAGAGTGCCGACTGAAAGCATGTGCCCAACTATTAAACCGGGAGATTATATTTTAATTAAATATATATCAGACGAAGATAAGGAAACATTAAAATCATCTAGCGAAGGTAAAAAAGATGGAGATATCATTGTTTTTGAGCCTAGCGGGAAACAAGCAAATGACAAAACGTCAGATATTTCAGTTTTGCAAAAAAAAGGTGCTCGATATATTATCCATAGAGTTGTTAAAAACGAGCCCAACAAAGGATATACCAAAGACCAAGATAAAACATTAATAACGACCAAAGGAGATAACGAAGAGACTAATAAGGAATCTTCGGATTATGAAACAAATTTACGATATGAGGATATTAGAGCTAAACACGTGCTTATTATTCCCAAATTTTATGTTTATTTTGTCTTTTTTGCAGTCTCGATCTTATTTATGTTTGATTTATATTTATCCTATATAAGGGACGATGAGCAAGAAGAGGAAAAATATGAGGAATACGAAGAGTATGAAGAGGAAGAAGAATAAAAATACCATTAATTAAAAGATTTGGGATAAAATAATATTGTGTGGAAAACCATCATAGAACAAGAAAAACAAAAAAATTATTTTCAAAAAATATCTCTTTTTTTAGAAGAAGAATATAACCAAGGCAAAGAAATTTTCCCTCCTCAAAAAGATATTTTTAATGCTTTTGAATTCGCCCCTTGGGAGAAAGTGAAAGTAGTTATTTTAGGACAAGATCCTTATCCCGGCGTTAATCAAGCTCATGGCTTATCTTTTAGTGTTTTAAACGATAAAACGCCCGCTAGTTTAAGAAATATTTTTAAAGAGTTGAAAAATGATTTATCTTTAGAAACGAAGACAAACAATTTGTCTAATTGGGCTTTTCAAGGAGTTTTATTATTAAACGCGATTTTAACCGTAGAAAAAGGAAAACCTTTAAGTCATAGTCATATCGGTTGGCAAAATTTTACTAAAAATATTTTAAAAACTTTAAACCGCAAAGAAAAGATTGTCTATATTTTATGGGGCAAGTTCGCACAAACTTTTGAACCATACATTGATGCGGATAAAAATTATATTATTAAAAGCACCCATCCTTCGCCCCTTTCGTCTCATAGAGGATTTTTCGATTCTCAACCTTTTTCTAAAACAAACCAATATTTAGCGCAAAATAAAATTCCTATTATTGATTGGTCTTTAACTGAAAAATAAAAACAAGATAGCTAGATCGATCAATTAAATCATTCTTTTTCCAAGGAAAAATAAGAGGTTTTTAATGTCTGAAAATCACACTTTTAAATTAAATTTAGAACAAATAAAAAGTCTGCAAAAAAATTACCAAAAAGACATGATTTCTCATAATAATCCTACCGTTATGGCGGTTATTAAAAAAAACAATGTTAAAATTACTTTTTTTAAAACAGGAACTTGTTTGCTTCAAGGTAAAAATATTCAAACAGAAATCACTTTTATTCAAGAAAAATTGAATCTTCCGCAACAAACAAACCTTCCTTTGTCTAATCCTCCTTCCCACCTTGCTAAAGAGAGTCTTTTAGCAAGAACAAATAACATTGGTTTGGACGAAGTAGGAACAGGCGATGTTTTCGGTCCGGTTGTGGTGTGTGCTGTTTTAGCAAGAAAAAAAGAGATGTCTTTTTTACAAGAAATAGGCATTCAAGATTCTAAAAAATTATCTTCTCAACAAATTTTTAAAATAGCTCCTTTAGTGATGCAAAAAGTACCTTATCGTGCACAAATCCTTTCTCCCCAAGAATACAACCTTTTAATTCAAAACAATAATTTGAATAAAATCAAAGCTTTATTGCATAACAATAATATTTTAGAGTTTTTAAAGGAATTACCGAATCCAAAATACCCTGTTATTTTGGATCAATTTGCTTCTCCTAAAAATTATTTCGCTTATTTAGCCAACGAAAAAGAAGTTTTCCGCAATCTTCTTTTGGAAACCAAAGCCGAATCTAAATATTTAAGCGTTGCTTTGGCTTCTATTATCGCTAGATATGTTTTTTTACAAGAAATCAAAGCTTTAAATAAAACCCTACAAATGGAGTTAAAATTAGGTGCTTCTAAGTTAGTGGATGAACAAATTAAGTGTATTTTTCAAAACAAAGGTTTAGAAGTTTTAAAAAATATTTCTAAAAATAATTTTAGAAATATCAGAACTTATTTAAAATAACGTTATCTTATAAATAATAATTATTCTTTTAAAAAAATAAAAGAAAAAAGAGGTTTTTGAATTATGTCTACTATATTTACTAAAATTATTCGCCAAGAAATTCCTGGTTATATTTTATATGAAGATGATTTAGTGGTCGCTTTTTTAGATGTTTCGCAAAACACTAAAGGGCATACATTAGTGGCGACTAAAGAGGAATATGCGAATATACACACAGTTCCAACAGAGGTCTTAAAACATTTATTTGGAGTAGTCCAACAAATGAGTCGCGTTTTAGTTCAAACTTTTAACGCTGAAGGAATCAATTTATTAAATAATAACGGTGCAATATCCGGTCAAACAGTTTTTCATTTTCACGTACATTTATTGCCGCGTTATAACGAAAAAGAGCTGATAATTGGCGCTGTTAATCATATGAACCAATTGACTAAAAAAGATTATCAAGAAATTCAAAATAGTATTTTAAAAAACTGGCATAAATAAATTTTTTTGTTAAAATAAAAATATGATTAAATAATCTTTTTTAATTATTTAAAAAAATTTCCCAAGAAAGGAGGATAGTGTAAGAATGAATTGGCCAACTAAAAAAGTAGAACGACAGACAGTAGGCGAAGAAATCGCTAACGCGATATCACACTGTATAATGGTTCCTTTAAGTATTTTTATTTTTTATTTTTTTCATAAATGTTCTTTACATGGTAAAGATCACAGTCGTACCCCTTTATTGGCTTTTATTGCGACTATGATTATCCTTTATTCTATGAGTTCTTTATATCACGCTTTAGCTTTTACTAAAGCCAAAAAATTATTCCAAAGATTCGATCATATAAGTATTTATTTATTGATTTGGGGCAGTTTCTTCCCTTTTTTATTTTTAAAATTAGATCAAGAGTTGTTTTCTATCGGCAGCCTTAAAGCGACAAAAGGTTGGATCTTTTTCTTGATCCAAACCATAGTGGTTTTTATAGGAATATCCTTTAAAATCTTGAGTTTTGATAAAGGCGAAAAACTACATTTGTTTTTATTTCTAATCTTAGGTTGGAGTGGTCTTTTTTTAATCCATTCTCTTTGGAATTTGAAAACAAGTTTGTTATTTTTGGTCTTAGGTGGAGTAGCTTACAGCGCAGGAGTTATTTTTTATAAGAATTCCTATAAGAAATATTACCATTTTATTTGGCATCTTTTCGTTAATGCCGGTAATCTTTTACATGTTGTAGCTATCCATTATATGTTAGAAAAATTGTAAAGTTAACCATAAATATTAACAAATAATAGAATTTTACTATATAAATGAAAAAATTAAGAATATCAAATCTATTTAAACAATTAAAAAAAGACCTCTTTTAAATAAGAGGTCTTTTTTTTGTTGATATTAAAGGTCGTTTGTTGCATTTTTTATATAACTTTTCTGGATTTCTTAAACTGGCGAATCATAAGCATTTTTTTGGTGGTTTTTTTATCTTCTTTTCCAGGATCATTCTTTTTATATTCAATCAATTCGGAAGTATTGTTTTTGTCTTTTTTAAGGTTAATAACCGATATTCTATAACTTTTATCAGAGGGAAATATTGATAATAAATAATTTCTTTATTAATTCAACTAAATTCACGAAAAAAACAACCTTATTAGTTAAAGAAGGCAACTTTTAGAGTTGCTTTTCTCCGCTATAAAATCAAAAAAAGGTTGATTATATGAATATTAATTAAAAAATGGTTATAATTCAAATATATGCATTATAATAATTAATGTTAATTAATAAAAAGAATTTAAATAATTAAATAAAAATTATTTTATTAAAAAAAGTGTTATCATAAATAATGTCTTTTTTAATAAAATACTTTATTATGTTTCTTTTTTGCTGATTATATAATATAATATATAATATAGAGTATTTTATAAACATAATTTAATATTTATAATATGAAATTCATGATTACAATAATTTATATAAATTAAATTATTTTAAAATAAAAAATATTTTTTGAATAAAAAGGGGTATTGATCAAATGGCGAATATTAAACAACAAAAAAAACGTAGTAAGACTAACGAAAAACGTAGATTAAAGAATGCTTCTTATAAATCTTCTGTTAAAACAGCAATTAAAAAATTTAAAGCTGCTGCGGTAGCTTCTGAAAAAACACAAGCTTTAACATTGTTAAATTACGTTAATAAAAAATTAGATAAAGGTTTATCCAAAGGGATTTATCGCTCTAACTTTGTTTCTAGAAACAAATCTAATTTCGCTAAAATGTTTAATCAAATTTAATGAATAAACATTTTTTTCTTTAAAAAAAACACTCTTTAAAAATCAATCAAAAAAAATTCAATTCAATAGCAAGATTATCATATCTTTTGGTCGATGTGTTAATTTGTTTTTGCTTATAAGAAATTTTTTTAAAATCTCTATTACAAAATAGACTTAATAAAAAGATTATCACAGTAGTTTTAATATCTGTCTTTTAGGTTTATTGGTTATTTAATAAACTTATCAAACAAAGGATTATGTTAATATAATGTTAGACTTGAAATTTATAATTCAAAATATGGAATTAGTTATTCAAAAACTACAAACAAGACAAGAAGGCTTTTCTTATTTAGAAGAACTTATTTTATTAAATCAATCGCGTAAAAATTTAATTGTTTCCATAGAACAAATGAGGTTTAAAAAAAATAATCTCTCTCGTTCTATAGGGATATTAAAAAGAGAAAACAAATCTATTGATGAAGTGATCGCTAAAGAGGCTATTTCTAAAAAAGAATTAGAAGCATTAACGCAAGAACTACAAACTATCGAAAATAAAATTAATCACCTGTTGCATAGTGTTCCTAATATTCCTCATGAATCTACTCCTATCGGTCAAAGCGAAGAAGATAATGTTATTATCAAACATTTTATGAAGCCAGAAGAAAAACCTTTCCCTATCAAAGATCACGTGGAAATAGGTGAAAAATTAAATATTTTAGATTTGAAGGCAGCTGCTAAAATAACTGGCAGTAGATTCGCTGTTTTAAAAGGTGCTGGTGTTCGTTTAGAAAGAGCTTTGATTAATTTTATGATGGATACTAATTCTCAAAAGGGTTATCAAGAAATCATTCCTCCTTTTATTGTCAACGAAAATTCAATGTTTTCTACCGGTCAATTGCCTAAATTTGAAAAAGAACTTTTCAAATTAAAATTAGATAAATATAATTGGTATTTAAATCCGACAGCTGAAGTGCCTACTATTAATATTCATCGTAATGAAACTTTAAAAGTGGAAAAATTACCTATAAAATATGTCAGTTTTACTACTTGTTTTAGACAAGAAGCAGGGGCCGCTGGAAAAGATACTAGAGGAATTTTAAGGCAAAAACAATTTAATAAAGTAGAATTAATTCAATTTGTAGAACCGCAAAATTCTTATATTGTTTTAGAAGAGATGTTAAAAGATTCTGAAGAACTTTTGCAAAAGTTAAAAATACCTTATAGAGTTGTCTCTTTATCAACGGGCGATTTAGGCTTTAGTATGGCTAAAACTTATGATATTGAGGTATGGTTGCCTAGTCAACAAAAATATCGCGAAATAGCTTCTATCAGTAATGCAGAAACTTTTCAAGCTCGAAGAGCGAATATTAAATTTAATAAAAATCAAAAAGATAAAAGTGAATACGTTCATACTTTAAACGGATCAGCTTTAGCTATTGGTCGAACTATGATCGCTATTTTGGAAAATTATCAAAACGAAGATGGAAATATTGTAGTACCTGATGTTTTAAAAAGTTATATGGGAATCGATATTATTAAGTAACCTTTCAAAAAGGTTGCCAACGCCATTGCGAAAGGAATTTAAGGGATAAAATATATGAATAAATGGGAAGATAAATTAAAAAAAATTAATATTTGGTATATTATGCTTTTCATTATCTCTATCGGTGTCATAATGTCTTTAGGAGGTTTAGTTCAAAAATCATTAAAAAAAGACGAATCTGAATTAGAAATATTAACTCTTTTAGATAAAGAAGAATTGAAAATAAAACCTATTTTAACAAATGCACTCCCTACTTTATATGATTTAATAGTGACTTATAAAGAAGGCGATGATCAAAAAACCAAAAAATATTCTTTTGTTGATGAAGAAAGTTTTCACCAAATAAAGAACGAAGTGAAAAAAATAACTTCTCCTCATAAAGTTTTTTTAGGCACAACTATTCGAGAACCTTACATGGGATTAGGCCCTTTAATGGCTTCTTTAAGTTGGGCTTTAACAGCGTTTATCCTTTATTTCCTATTCACAAGTATGAAAGATATCGGAAGTCAATTCTCAGAACAATTTGGAGATAAAAATAAAATCAAATTGAAAAGAGAAGTAGTTCAAAAGCCGACTTTAACTTTTAAAGATATCGCTGGTGCTGACGAAGAAAAAGAAGAAATGAAGGAATTAATCGACTTTTTAAAAAATCCTAAAAAATACATAGATATGGGCGCAAGAATTCCTAAAGGAGTTTTATTATCAGGACCTCCTGGTACCGGTAAAACTTTATTAGCTAAAGCGGTTTCTGGTGAAGCTGGCGTTCCTTTTTTTGCTTCTTCTGGTTCAGATTTCGTAGAAATGTATGTTGGATTGGGAGCTTCTCGTGTGAGAAGTTTATTTAAAAACGCCAAAATGAATGCTCCTTGTATTGTTTTTATCGATGAAATTGAAGCTATGGCTCGTAAAAGAGGATCTGATATGGGACATAGTGAAAACGAACAAACCTTAAACCAACTTTTAGTGGAAATGGATGGTTATAATAAGAATTCAGGTGTTATTGTTATTGCTGCAACTAACCAACCTGAACGCATAGATTCTGCGTTGTTAAGACCAGGACGTTTTGACCGTCAATTTACCATTAATTTACCAAGTTTAAAAGATCGTGAAGCTATTTTAAAACTACACGCTTCTAACAAAAAAATAGAAAAAGATATCAGTTTAGAAGAACTAGCTAAGGAAACACCAGGTTTCAGCGGCGCCCAATTAGAAGGTATTTTAAATGAAGCTGCTTTATTAGCTACAAGAAGAAGAGCTCGCAAAATCAATAAAAATGATTTAAGTGAAGCTTTAGATAGAATTTTAATTGGTTCTATTAAAAAAGGCGGAAGATACACCGATAAAGAGAAAAAATTAGTTTCTTTCCATGAGGCAGGACATGCAGTTATTGGTCTTACATTACCCAACGCTAAAAAAGTCCAAAAAATCACTATTATCCCTCGTGGTAAATCCGGCGGTTATAATTTGATGTTACCGGAAGAAGAAACTTATTTCTATTCTAAAAAAAGATTATTAGCCGAAATAACTTCTTATTTAGGTGGAAGAGCGGCAGAAGAATTATTTTTAGACGATATCTCTTCAGGTTCTTATGACGATTTCAAACAAGCAACTAAAATTGCGAGAATCATGGTGACTAAATTCGGAATGAGCGTTGTCGGATTAGCTCAATACGGAGAAGAAACGCCAACTTTTCACAAAGATTTTTCCGAATCTAAAGCTGTAGAAATTGACCAAGCTGTTCAAGATATTATAACTAATGCTTACGCTGAAGCCAAACAAAAGCTTTTAGAAAACAAAGCACTTTTATTCAAAATCGCTGATTATTTATCTGAAATTGAAACTCTTTCTAAAAGAGATATTGATGAAGTATTTGCAACTGGTAAAATCGCTTGGTACGAAGAAGAAAAACTTGCTAAAACAGAAAAAGCAGCTTTACTTGATAACGATTCTGATGAAGAAAACACGTCTGAAGAACAAGGAAAAACTGTTTCTTCAAATGATAACAATGATGTATCAGAAGAAAAAGACGCTAATTCATCCGAAGAACAAGATGATAAAAATGCAGAAACAGAAACAACTATCGAAGATGAAAATCTAGAAGTTGATGGCAACAGCGAAGAAACTGAACATGATAACGATGAAGAAGATGAAGAATAATTCTGATTCATAAAAAAATATTTATTAAAAAACTAAAAATTTACTTTTCCGTCACAAACCAAAAAATTTCTTCTTTTTGGTTTGTGTACTTTATTTAAAATAAATGTATTTTATCTATTAAAAATACATTTATTTTTTTATTTATTTGTAAGCGAACAATTCTTATTCTATTGCGTTAGAAAGGCTTGATGTGAAATATGAAGAAATTTTTGGTTGAAAAAATAGAAACAGGCATGCGTTTTGATGTTTTTTTAGTGCAAAAATTAAATTTAAGCAAAAACAAATGCCAAAGTTTGATTTCTTCTGGAGAAGCCTTAATAAACAATCAAAAACAGAAAAAAAGTTATCTTTTGAAGAATAACGATGAAATAAAGGTAGAAATAATGACTAAAAATGTTGTTAACGAATTAGATCCTATTCCTTTAGATTTGGATATTGTTTATGAGGATGATGATTTAGCGGTAATTAACAAACCGGTTAATTTAGTGGTCCACCCTTCTTCTAGTTATAAAGGCATCACTTTGGTGAACGGTTTATTATGCCAAATACCGGTTTTAAAAAAAATACAAGGTACAAGACCGGGTATTGTCCATCGTTTAGATAAAGATACTACAGGTTTAATGATTGTCGGCAAAACGGAAGAAACTATCGTTCAAATGCAAGAATTGTTGCAAAAAAGACATATTAAAAGGACTTACTGGGCTTTAATTCATGGTTTTTTAGGACAGCATGGGACCATTGATTTGCCTATCGGCAGAGATGTGAAAAACCGTTTGAAAATGTCTGTCATTTCTAAAGGAAAACCATCAGTTACCCATTTTAAAACTTTACAAAGATTTGAACATTATTCTTTATTAGAATTAGAGTTAGAAACAGGTAGGACGCATCAAATAAGAGTTCATTTGTCTTATTTAAAGCACTCTATTGTTGGCGATAATTTATACGGCAATCATAATGAAAATATCAAGACCCAGTTATTACATGCCAAAAAATTAGATTTTTCTCATCCTCAAAAAGAAAAAAAAATATCTTTGGAAATCCCTTTAAATAATGCTTTTCAAAAGGCGTTAGATCAATTAGAATTAGAACCATCTTCTTTCCTGTAACTTTTTTATCAAAATAATGTTATTTTTCTTTTGAAAGCACGATTATGATATAAATAATTTAAAATTCATAATTTTTATAAAAAATAACTTAAAAATAAGGAACCATTTTTTATGCATTTAGATACAATTAAACAAAAAATAGAAAACACATTAAATAATAAATACAACATTAAAACGATTATTAAACACAATGATAAAAGTCAATTATTTGATTTTTACTTAGCTCTTTTTGTTTATCAAAAAACTTTACAAAAAGATATTTTAGAAATTTTTAACAATTTTAAAGCTGATTTGATGACTTTAAGCGAAATAGAAGATATTTTTTTTGATAAAGGTTTTTTAAATATTAAAGTTAATCGTCATTTGATTAGTGAAAAAGTTTTAACAGAAGTTTGCGAATCAGGCACTAATTATGGACAATTAAAACCTAATAATCAAACTATTGTGATAGATTATTCTTCACCTAATATTGCTAAAAACTTTTCTATCGGTCATCTTCGTTCTACAGTTATTGGTAATTCGCTGAAAAATATTTATAATAAATTAGGTTATCAAACGGTAGGAATCAATCATTTAGGCGATTGGGGAACTCAATTTGGTAAAATGATTTTAGCTTTTCAAAAATGGGGGAAGAAAGAATTAGTTTTAAAAGACCCTATTAATGAACTGCAAAAACTTTATATTTATTTTCATGAACAAGCAGAAGAAGACGAACAATTAAACCAAGACGCTAGAGAAATTTTTAAAAAATTAGAAGAAAATGATCCCAAAATAGTTGCTTTATGGGAATGGTTTAAAGATATTTCTTTAACTGAATTTCGTAAAATTTATGATTTATTAAATATTTCTTTTGATCATTATATTGGCGAATCTTTTTATCATGATAAAAGTATGGCTTTAGTGGAAGATTTGCGTGCTAAAAATTTATTATTGTTAGATCAAAAGGCTTATATTATGCCATTAGAAGGCATTACACCGGCTTTAATACAAAAAGACAACGGAAGCGCTCTTTATTTGACTAGAGATATGGCGTGTGCGCTTTACCGTAAAGAAAGATTTAATTTTCAAAAAACTTTATACGTTGTAGGAAACGAACAAAAATTACATTATCAACAATTAAAACAAGTGATGAATAAAATCATGGGTTATGATTGCGATTTAGAACATGTGAATTTCGGTTTAGTATTGTTTGAAAATACGAAGATTTCGACTCGTAAAAGCAATAATTATAGATTGATTGATATTTTGGAAGCTACTACTAAAGAAGCAGAAAAAACGATTCAAGAAAAAAACCACAATTTAACTAATATTCATGAAACAGCTCAAAAAATAGCGATCGGCGCCATTGTCTTTAATGATTTGAAAAATGATCGCCATTTAAACATTGAATTTAATTTAAAACACATGTTACAATTTGAAGGCAATACAGGTCCTTATTTGCAATACACTATTGTCAGGCTTAATTCTGTTATTAAACAATTAAAAAAAAGCGATGATTCTGTGAAAAAAAACTGGGTTCAAATGAAAGCTTATTTCGCTCAAGACCATTATTTCGCTTTAATTAAGTTAATGGATCAATTTTCTTCTGTTTTAGAAAAAGCGAAAAAAGATAATATGCCGAGTTTACTAGCGAGATATTTACTGAAATTAGCCAAAACTATTAATCAATTTTACGCTCTGGAAAAAATTTTAACTGATGATTTAGTTTTGCAAAAAGCGAACGGTTTATTAATTAAAACTGTTTCTACTGTTTTAAAAGAAGGTTTAAATATTTTAGGCATACCTATTTTAGAAAAAATGTAATCCCTTCTATGCCAAACATTTTAATAAACTTATCACTCTTACTCTTTATCATATAAAAAAATAAACCACTAAAAAGGGTTTATTTTTTTATCTTCTTATCATCTTTTTAATAATTCCATTTTTGTATTTTTTGTTTGTAAAATTAGTTAAACCGACTAAAACGATATAAAGATGCTTACCAATATAAAAGGCGTAATGGCATCAAAAGTAATAGAAATATTACATTCTGTTGTCCCATAATAATCGTATCTTATTTATGAGAGGTTAATTTAAAAAAGAATTAATTTTTTTTAGAGAATATATGCAGAGAAATAAATAACTAAGTTGATCTAATTTAGATTGAAAAAAATTATAAAAAAATGATAAAATAAAAACATTTGATTAATATAAATATTCACATATAACCCCAAAAGTGTCAAGCTTTTTTAGAGATTATTTGTCTCTATTCAAGGACCTACAAAAAAGGTGAAGCTGCTTGTTTTCTTTTTTACCTGAAAAAGCATTATATCTTTTGATTAATCAAATTTTAGTTCATAAAGATTTTTTGGATTCATCAAGAAGAATAGTTACACATAGAAAAAAATTATTTTTATTAATATTTTTTTAAAAATGTTATTATTAAAATAGTTTTAAATTATCATAAAAATATGAAATAATTAAAAAAAGAAGGTTTTAAAAACACATGATAAAAAAAGAAGAAATACAAACTCTTTTAAATCAGTCTTTAGAATCAGGCGCTGATTTTGCTGAACTGTTTTTTGAAGACAATATGACTAATAGTTTAAGAATAACCGGTCAAGAAGTCGTTTCCTTATCCACTGACAATGTTTTTGGCGTAGGAGTAAGACTTTTACAAGGTTCAGATGAAGTATACGGTTATACTAATAAAGTTGATTTTGACAATATTCAAAAATTAATGACACGTTTAAAAAGGAATTTTAAAGGACCGAAACATAAAGTTATTCCTTTGGGCGAGTCTCAACCTTTAAAAGAAAGTATGAAAAAACATTTTGATTCGATGACAAAAGAAGAAAAAGCGAAACGATTAATTAAATTATCAGACATAATGAAAAAACAAAATGATAAAATAATCCAAACTATTGTTAATTATCATGAAAAAGAACAAAAAATTTTGGTCGCTAATACAGAAGGAGTTTATCAAAATGATGTAAGACCTTATATACGTTGCGGTTTGGCAGCAGTAGCTAAAGAAGGTGAACAAATGCAAGACGTTTATGAAGGTCCGGGACGTTCTATGGGATTAGAATTTTTTGATTTAATAGACTTAGAACAATTAGCTCAAGAAGTAGCTCAAAGAGCGGTGGCTTTATTAAAGGCAGAAGAAATGAAACCACAAGTTATGACCGTAGTTTTAAATAATGGCTTTGGAGGCGTTATTTTCCATGAAGCTTGTGGGCACCCTTTAGAAGCGACTGCTATCGCCAGAGGTTTATCACCTTTTAATAAAAAATTAAACCAAAAAATAGCTTCTGATATAGTAACAGCTTATGATGATGGCGATATTGAGGGTGCTTGGGGAAAACTTAATTTTGACGATGAAGGAATGAAAACCCAAAAAAACCTTTTAATTGAAAAAGGCATTTTAAAAAGCTATTTAGTTGATTTCCGTAATGGACGCAAAATGAAAGCTAAACCGACCGGTTCTTCCAGAAGAGAGTCTTATAAATATTCTCCCACTTCAAGAATGAATTCGACTTATATCGCTAACGGCACCGATAAACCAGAACAAATTATTAAAGATACTAAATACGGTTTATATGCTAAAAGTTTAGGCGGCGGAACAGTTGAACCTGCTACAGGAGAATTTAATTTCATTGTTAAAGAGGGTTATTTGATTGAAGACGGTAAATTGACTACCCTTGTTAAAGGAGCGATGTTGATTGGTTATGGCGATGATGTTTTATTAAAAATAGATCGTGTAGGAGATAATTTATCTTTAGGACAAGGAATGTGCGGTTCTGTTTCTGGTTCAATCCCTACTGACGTAGGACAACCTACTATTAGAGTACAAGAAATGGTTGTTGGTGGCAAAAGAAAGGAAAATGAGTAAAATGTATCAAAAATGGATTCAAAAAGGTTTAGATAAAGGTTTTGAAGCTTTAGAAATATTTGTCAGCGAAAGCAAAAGTTTTAAATTAACTCTAGATAACAACAAAGTAGAATCACTTGTAGAAAGCGATCTGGTGACAGTTAATATTAAAGGGATTTATGACAATAAATCAACAGAAGTATATTTTGAAAAAATAGATGAAGAAACGGTCGATAAAATGTTGGATGCTTTGAAGCAAAACACTCAAACAGTTGACAGCAAAGATCCGGCGATTATTTTTGAAGGCTCCTCCTCTTATCCTGAATGGGAAGAAAAAAATTTTGATTTTTCTGTTATTCCTTTAGACAAGAAAATTAAACTTTTAAAAGATTTAGAAAAAAACATGTCTTCTTCGAAAGTAATGAAAAAAATTGAAACCAATTCTTATAAAGAGGTTTTTAGTAAAAAAACTTTAATCAACTCAAAAGGGCTTCATTTAGAACAAGAAAATAGTTACGCTTATCTTTATGTTTCTGCCATTTTTAAAAAAGACAGTGATGTACAAAGTTTTGGTAAATTCAAATTTGTCAAAGATTTCCAAGAATTTAATCCGGAAAAACAAGCCCAAGAAGTGGTTGTTGCGGGTGAAAAAAAATTAAACGGAGCTACTTTAAAATCAAAAAGTTATCCTACAGTTTTTTCAAACGAAATGTTTACTGATATTTTAGCCAGTTTTAGCAGTGTTTTTACCGGACAAAGTGCTTATAGAAATTTAACTCAATTAAAAGATAAAGAAAAACAAGTTATCGCTTCTCCTCAAGTAAACATCATTGAAGACCCTTTTTCTGATCAAGCCTTTTTCAAAGAAAAATTTGATGACGAAGGAGTTGTTTGCCAACCTAAAAACGTGGTTGAAAACGGTTTTTTTAAAGGTTTTATACATAATTTAAAAACAGCCAAAATCTTTAACACTCAACCGACAGGTAATGGTTTTGGCGGAGGAACCGGTTTTAGTAATTGTTATTTAAAACCAGGACAAAGAAGTTTAGAGGATATGATATCCACCATTGAAGAAGGTGTTTTTATCGATGATTTAGTTGGCATGCACGTAGGAATTCAAACTGTAAGTGGCGATTTCAGTCTTCAAGCTAGTGGTTTTAAGATTGAAAAAGGTAAAATCACTACTCCGGTGAAAATGATTGTTGTTTCAGGTAATTTTTTTGATATTTTAAAAAAATTAAAAGAAATAGCTAATGATTTTGAATTTCAAGTTTCTGGTTTTGGCAGTGCTAGTGTTTATGCTGGAGATTTAATGATCGGTGGTAATTAAACCTTTCTTTGGACAAATAACAAAAAAGACTCTCTTATTGGAGAGTCTTTTTCTATGTGTGATTCTTTATAAACATTATCTTTAAAAACACGAAAAGAACAAAAATTATTTATTTGACATTATTTTGGTTATTTGTTATTATAAAAGTAGCTTTAAAGGCATTTTACAAAATACAATTTAAAGATAGATAATTTTTATTTTTGAAAAAAATTATAAAATAAGAAAGAAAAAATAGTGTTAAAAGTATATTACAAAAATCAAACTTTAAATGTGGATTCTAATACCAGTTTAGAAGAAGTAAAAAAACAATTACAATTGACCAATGTTTACGCCGTTCAAGTAAATAATAAAATACACGAATTAACGTTTGAATTGGCTGAACCCGAAAATGACGTTCTTTTTTTAGATTTATCTCATCCTCAAGCGGTGGACATTTATGAAGCTAGTTTGAGATATTTGGTCGCTATGGCTTTTTATCATCTATTTCCTGAGAAAAAAGTGCGTTTTTCTTATTATAGTTCACAATCTCTTTTGGTTACGCTCGAAAATAAAGCAGAATTGACTTTAGAAATGTTTAAACAAATTCAAGAAAAAATGATAGCCTTAGTAGCGCAAAAGTTAAAAATTGAAAAAAAATCTTTTTCTTTGGAAAAAGCTTTAGAAATATATGACACTTTTGGTTATGAGAATAAAAAAAAGCTTCTTCAACAAAAACCCCAAAATAAGGTCTCTTTATATGTTTGTGATTCATATTATAACGATATACAACAAGGAATGGTCCCTAATACGAGTTATTTAACTCACTATCAATTATTATATCGTTCTTCTTCTATGATTTTGCAATTTCCTCAAACTTTTCATCATGGCAAAATACCTCTTTTCAAGGAAGAACCTGTTTTTGAAAAAACTTTACATCAAACGTCAGTTTGGCGTCAAATGACTCAAACACAAAATATTCATCAAATAAATAATTATTCCTCCAATCCTAAAAAAAACTTTGATTTAATTATCATAGCGGAAATCAACCACCAAAGACAGTTGATGGAGATTAGCGGCCAAATAGCTGATAAAAAAGATCAAATCAAAATTATTCATATTGCTGGACCGTCTTCCAGTGGCAAAACCACTTTAGCCAAAAAACTACAATTACAATTAATGGCTGTAGGCATTACAAGCACTTTGGTTAGTATGGATAATTATTACTTACCCCTTGCAGAAGTTCCCAAAACATCAGATGGTTCATCTTATGATTTTGAACACATCCAAGCGTTAAATATTGATTTATTTAACCAAAATATCAATGATTTAATTTTACATAAAAAAGCCATCATTCCTCAATTTGATTTCAGCACTCGCGTTATTAACCACAAACCTATCGAAATCGATACGCAAGTCTTGTTGATTGAAGGAATTCACGCTAATAATCCTGCATTATTGCCTTCCCTTTCTAGGGAACAAAAATTTAAAATTTATATTGCTCCTCAACACCAATTATCATTGGACGAACACAATCCTTTACATATCACAGATATTCGTTTTTTGCGTAGAACTATTCGAGATTTAAAAATGAGAAGCACTAATATTTTAAAAACTTTTGATTTTTGGAAATCTGTTCGAGAAGGCGAATTTAGGTGGATTTACCCTTATCAACAAGAAGCGGATTATGTATTCAATTCGGAGTTAATTTATGAATTTAACGTTTTAAAGCCATATTTAGAACCTTTACTGTTAGAAGTGCCTTTGATGAGTCCGTATTTTGAAAAAGCTCAATATTACTTAAAATTATTAAGTTGGTTTGACGCTTGGGCATCTGATTTGGTTCCGCATGAATCCTTATTAAGGGAATTTATCGGAAATAGTCCTTTTTATCAATAAAAAATGTTATACTAAAAAATATAAGTTTTAAGTGTTAAAAAAGTCAAAGCTATATGATTTTTTTTCTGTGATTTTGCATTTATTAAATTAATTTGAAGAAAAGGTGAAACAATGTTTGTTCATTATCAACAATTAGAAAAAAGATTTGAAGAAATCGGTCATTTTGAAAATATTTTAAATATACTTCATTGGGATATAGCTTGTAATATGAAAGAAGGTTCGGAAAAAAGCCGCGTACAAGAGATTTTAAGTTTAACAAGAGTTATTCGTCAATTGTTAACTTCTGATGAGACTAAAGAATGGTTAAACCAAGCAGAACAAGAAAAAAATTCTTTAGATGTATGGCAAAAAGCCAATTTAAGGGAAATAAAAGCGAAAATACAAGATGAAGAAATTGTGGATCAAGAATTGCAAAACAATTTTATTTTAGCAACTACTCAATCTGAATTAGCGTGGAGAAAAGCTAAACAACAAAACGATTATAAAATGTTTAAACCTTGCTTTCAAAAAGTCCTTGATTATGTTAAACAAATAGCACATTTAAGATCTAAAGCTTTAAATGTCCCTTTATACGATGCTTTAGTGGCGAGATACGAACCAGGCAACACTGTGGAGAACATTAAACAAGTGTTTGATGTTTTAAAAGAAGAATTGCCGCCTTTAATCAAAAAAGTGATGAAAAAACAGGCCAAAAACGTAACTCCTCTTCAATTATCTATGCCAATTGAAAAACAAAAAGAATTAAACAATAAAATGATGGAAAAAGTAGGCTTTAATGTTAATAAAGGTCGTTTAGACGAATCTACGCACCCTTTTTGTGGTGGAACTGCTGATGATGTTCGTTTGACTACTCGTTATGATCACAATAATTTTTTAGATAGCTTTATGGGCACTATTCATGAAGTAGGGCACGCTTTATACGAACAAAATTTACCTGAAAAATATAAAAACCAACCTGTTGGCAAACCTAGAGGGTATCAATTTCATGAAAGTCAATCTTTATTAATGGAAAAACAAGTGGTTAAAACAAAAGAATTTTTAACCTATTTATCTGATTTTTTAAAGAATGATATGCAAATGAGTGACCCTTTATTAACGGTTGATAATTTGTATCAAGAAGTTAGCCGTGTTCAACCTAGTTTTATCAGAATTAATGCGGACGAATTAACTTATCCTTTACATATCATTTTACGTTTTGAATTGGAGGAGATGTTGGTTAACGATCAATTAACTTTAGAAGAATTGCCTCATGTTTGGAACCAAAAAATGAAAGATTATTTAGGCATAGTTCCTAATAATGTTTCCGAAGGTTGTCTTCAAGATGTTCATTGGCCTTCCGGTTATTTCGGTTATTTTCCTAGTTATTTAAACGGTGCTATGATTTCATCTATGTTAATGAGCAAAATCAAAAAAAATAATCCAGACATCAAAAAAGATTTTACTCAAGGTAATTTTACAAACGTTAACCAATATTTAAACCAAAATTTTAGAAATTTCGGCTCTTTATATACAGCCGATGAATTATTAAACATTTCTACTGGCGAGAACAAAATCGATCCTCATGCTTTTGTTAAATATTTAGAAGAAAAATATTTATCTAATTGATTTAATCTTTAAAAAAATAACTCTATTTATTTTAAAAAAACTCAAAATGATAGTGCTGGGGTTACAGTTATAAGTTCTACTTATCAAGTAATGGGTATTAAAAGACCTTGGAATATAATCCCTTTTATTGTTATCGCAACATTATTATTTTTACTTTTTTGGTTTAGTAGTAATATTAAACAAAAAGCCAAAGAATTCAATATTGCTTTACCAGTTAAAGAACCAGCACCTAAGACAGCTATAGAACCAGCAAAAGTTATAGAAACCCCTAAGAAAACAGCTAAAGAATTAAAAGATGATGGTTATACAATTAAAGAAATGAAAGAGGCTGGTTGTACCGCTAAAGAATTAAAAAACCTTGGTTATACAGCTCAAGAATTAAAAAATGTTGGTTATACAATTAAAGAAATGAAAGAGGTTGGTTGTACCGCTAAAGAATTAAAAAACCTTGGTTATACAACTCAAGAATTAAAAAATGTTGGTTATATACCTAAACAATTAAAAGATGCTGGTTGTACAGCTTCAGAATTAAAAAACCTTGGTTATACAATTACAGATTTAAAAAATGTTGGTTATACAGTTAAAGAATTAAAAAACCTTGGTTATACACTTAGAGATTTTAAATATGCTGGTTATACATATTATGAAGTAAATAGTTCATTTTTACTTAAAGATTTAAGAGCTGCTGGGTTTTAATATATAATTAAATATATTTATTAAGGGACTTATTATTTAAAATTGTTTTAAGAATTTTAGATATTATGGCTATTATTCTTAAAATTTGGTTATTGTTATTAAAAAAAGTTATAATTATATTAGGTTTTGTTTGTTCTTTTTTAATGAATGTTATATGTTTGTGGGTTTATGAAGAAAGAATGAATGAATAAATTTTAAATTATTTAAAAATAGAATAGGAGAATTTTAATTATGAGTACTTTTGAATGGAAAGGTAGATATTGGAAAATAATTCCTTTTATTATTACTACTGCAACATTATTATTTTTTGTTTTTTGGTTTGGCAGTATTGCTTATCAATATCATTTAGAAACCGAAAAAAGACGTGAATTACAACAAGTAGATATTGCAAAAAAAGCCAAAGAATTAAATAGTGCTTTACATGAGGAAAATGTGAATTTAAAACAAGAAAATGAACATTTAAAAAGCGCTCCTTTTGAATTTATAAGAAATACTGAGGTGTTCCAAAAGTTTAGACAACTTTTTACTTTTTAAAAATTCTTTAAGACTAATGATTAAGTCATTAGTCTTTTTTCTTTTCAAAGGCTAAAATAATTTTCATATCTTTTCAAAAAAATATTTTTGGAAAGGAATAAAATGTCAAAGCAAGAATTATTGAAAGCATTTTTAAAAAATAAAAAGAATTTAGAAATTCGGAATCAATTAATCAAACTTTATTTACCGTTAGTAAATAAGATAGTAAACAGATTTAAATATTATCCGCGTTTATTAATTAGAGAGGATTTATATCAAGAAGGAGTTTTAGGGTTAATCAAAGCCTTAAATAATTACCAAGATTTAGGATATGACTTTATCGCTTATGCCACTCCAACTATCAAATCAGAAATAAATGAAATAATAAGAAAAAGTCACTCCCCTTCGATCCCACAAAAAACTCATAAAGCCAATAACACTTCTTTTCAAGAAGAAAAACACGTTTGGCATTATCAAATTCCTAATCCTCATCAATTATGGTTAAAACAAGTTAATCACGAACGCTTTTTAAATAAACTCAAAACCAAACTAAGCCAAAACGAATTTAATGTCATTAGATTGAGTTTTGGCATTCCCTTAGGAAATATTAATGAAGATTATCAACCTAGTTATTCCAATCAAGAAATAGCTTATAAACTTAATTTAACTTTAAAAAAAGTAGAAAATATTAAAAAAATAGCGATCAATAAATTGAAAAAATAAATTATATGAAACTAGAAATTATTTTATATTTTTTAATATTTTTCTTTCATTCTTTGTTTCTATTATCTTTGCCTCATATTATTATCACTAATTATTAAATTATCCCTTTTGACCTCAATAAGTCTTTAAACTATTGAAAAAAATTAAGTTTTAGCATCAACGAATATAAAATTCCAAAAAAATAAAATTAGTTTTAAAATTCGTCAAAACTAAAATTTAATCAATTATTAAACAAAAACAAATCAAAGGAGAATAAAAAATGTTAAACAAAGTTCAATTAATCGGTCGTATCACTCATGATCTCGAAAAACAATATCTTACTGTTGACAACAAACAAATCCCTAAAATAGATTTCCAATTAGCCGTTAATCAAACCAAAGACAAAGTCCAATTTATCCCTTGTGTTGTTTTTCGTAATCAAGCTGAAAATCTTCATAAATACTTAAATAAAGGATCTAAAATTTATCTTGAAGGAACATTATCAATCCAAAAATATACTAATAATGAAGGGCAAAAGAAAACAACAACAAAAGTAATTGTACATAATGTCATCTTTTTAGATAATAAACCTCAAACTGATAATTTACCCTTTTAAAACCTTTAATTAAATCATTCAAAGGAGACAAATCATATGAGCGACGCTATGACTGAAATCTACCGCGGCACCTACTTTAAAGACCGTAGTAAATTAAAATCTAAAACTAAAACCAATAAAAACAAAAAGGAGAAAAATAAAAATGACTAAAAAAGAATTAATTAAAAACCTAGCCGAAGTTAACCAAATTTCTATCACTCAAACCGAAACATTTTATAAAAACTTTGAAAATACTTTAATAGAATCCATTACTTCCTACGAAGAAGTAATCTTATCACCTAAATTAGGCAAATTCATCTTAAAAACCCGTCAAGCCCACATAGGATGCAACCCTAAAACAGGTAAAAAAATAAAAATTCCAACCAAAACTGTAGTAAACTTCAAATTATCTCAAAACATCAAAGATCAAGTTAAAGCTTTAAAACTGGAATAATAAAAATAACTAATTAAAAAAGGAGAAATTAAAATATGAATAAAATAATTAAGAAAAAAACTAAACCAAACACTAATAAAAAAAATGAAAATAAAGAAAATTTAACAATAATAGAGCCAATTAAAGAAGAAGCGATTTATATCCCGAAAAAGAATAAGTCCCATCGGTTAAAAACAATTGTTTATTTAATAATCATTTGTCATTTTATCTTATATATTAATGTTTTATATTACGATAATAAAATCCCTTGGTTAACAACAGGCATTAACAATTGTCTTGAATTAAGCAAATCTATAAGAGGCCAAAAATAATGAAAACCCAAAAACAAAATAAAATATTAATGATTATCACATCTATTATTGTTATCTTTTTCACTACTTTGTCTATTTACGCCTTAACTAATTATTTCACTAAACAAAGAAAAGAAAAAATTCACTTAATGAACGATCTTCCTCTATTCAACGTAGAAAGAGTAGGCGGTAATAACGAAGATAAAAACCTTTTACCAATCCCTATTCCTAACTTAAACCAACAAAAATATAATCACTTAATCACTATCGAACATGAAGCAACTCTTAACTCTAACGGAATGGATATTGCCATCCTTTTATACTTGAAAATAACACCTAAATATGATACTCATCAAACTTTTACTCATCCAGAAGAATATTTTAATCTTGGTTTAAAAGTTAACAACCATGATTATGATGACACTAAACGTCCACAAATGATATTAAACGAAAACGATTTAGGAACACTTAACATCCAAATAAATTTGGAACAAAAAGAAATTATTAACACTAAAAATCCTCAATTAGAATTTATTGTTGATTATGAGTTAGTAGATTCCCAAGGCAAAGCATATGGTGGTGGCAGTCAAACTATCGAAAACAAAATTTCTCAATTAGCATAATAAAAAAATTAAAAGACTAAGAAATCTCCTTAGTCTTTTTTATTTAGAAAGGATAATAATATGGCTATTAAAAACAAATCAAATAAAACTTTTAATTTCACTAAATTAATAATATGTATCATAATATCATTTATTTTATGTTTATCAGTTTATGTTTGGATTCATCATCAAACTTTAATAGAAGCTGAAACACAACTTTACAACCCATCATAAAAAATTAGAAAATCAAAGGAAAATCATCCAAGAAACTAAAGACCAACTACAACAAAACCAAACCGCAATTCAAAACCAAATCACTAATCAAAATAATGAATTACAAAACGAACTAAAAACTCATAAAACTAATATTTATCAAATCAAAGAAAAACAAATAACTCAAACAAATAAACTTAACGAAATCGAAAACAAAATAACTCCCAAAATAGAAGCAATAAACGCTATCGCGCAACAACAAAAAACATCAGAAGAACCATTATTTACTCCTTCTAACAACCAAAAATTTCCTAATTTCAACCAATTAATTGGTTTCAAAGAAGAATTGAAAGCAGTCGAAGGATTTATTGATTATCTTAATAACAAAGACAACTACACCAATATTGGTGAGGTAGATTTCCCTTTAGGGATCTTAATGCATGGAATCCCAGGAAATGGGAAAACAACCTTAGCGAGAGCCTTAGCCAAAGAAACTGATTTGTCCCTCTTTGAAGTGTCAAGTCCTATCTTCTCCCAAAAATATAAAGGCGACGCCCCTCAACTGGTAAAAGATTTATTTATGACAGCACGTGAAGAAGCAGCTAAAAATAAAGGAGCCATCATTTTCTTAGACGAATGTGAAACAATCTTTGCTGATTTAAACACCTTAGAAGCTGGTTCGGAAATCGCTAATGTTGTGAACCAATTTAAAACGGAAATGACATCATTTGAAAATAATCCTAATAAACCAATCTTTATTATTGGCGCCACTAATTACATCAATCACATAGATGAAGCCATTAAATCAAGATTTACTTACAACATCGAAGTGAAACCAGGCAACAAAGAAGAAAGAAAACAATTCTTAGAATTCTTAATCAACAAAAGAAAAAACCCTTATTCTGAAGAAGCCAAACAATACTTATACGAAGTGATTAATGAATCTTTAGAAAGATTACCAGTTAACCATCAATTTAAAAAAGCCAACCGTACTTTAGAAAACCTTTTAAAAACAACAGTAACTATCTTCGCTAAAAACCGCGGTCAAGACGAAACAAGAAGAAACGAAATTAATCAAGAAGACTTAAAACAAGCTTACAAAATGATAATTTCCCAAGATGATACCATTTTAAACACTATCGAACAAGAAATAAAAACGAAAGGAGATGTATAATTATGAAAACACCTTTAGACCTAATTAAAACTTATCTAACCTTTAAGTCTTATTTCCCTTGGTTTTTGATGGTTTCAACTATCTTTGGTATTTTCATTTTCCTTTTTTTTTAAAAGAAAACTTTCCAATAATCAACCAATTAAATCTAAACAAATTCAACACACCACAACTTGGAAAGGTTATTTAACTTACTTTTTAATAATTATCGGTATTTTAAGTTTCATTTACTTATGTTTCTTTCATAAACCTAAAGAACCATCAAGTAAATATGCAGGTCAATTAGTAAACGAAATTGACAAAGCCATTGATAAATATGATGAAGTCATTAATAATTACCAAGGGTTAAAAGTCAATTGGGAACAAGAATTAACAAAAGTAGAAACCGAATTAAAAAAACTTTATGAAGAACAAAAAATAACTCAAGAACAAAAAGAGAAAATCAAAGAACTAATAGACCAAACAGAAACAAAAATTAATGATCTTAAAACTCAAAAACAAGCAACCGAAAATAACATTAACATCTTAAAAGAACAACTAAAACAAAAAGAAGAAGCATTAGCTAACAAAGAAAAAGAAACAAAACTAACTGAAAAACAAATCGAAGAAGCTACTGATTTAAACGAAAAACAAAAATTACGCGCTAAATTAGATATCCTTTATGATGAAAAAATCGCCTTAGTTCAACAAATAAATGAAATCAAAACTCAAATAGGAATGTTAGAAAACGAAATTGAAGGGTTAAACAATATGTTGTCCAATGCTAATAAATTAAGAGACTCTCTACAACGCAATTATGATAAATTAAATTCAGACGAACAAACTTTATTCAACCAAATCCAATCCGTCGAACAACGCCGCACCGAAATCCAAAACAACATCAACCAAGTCAACAAAAAACTAAAAGAAATCCAAGCCGAACGCTAAATATACCAAGCTTTAAAAGAAAAATATAGAGCCATGCATGTTCGCATGGAAACTTATGAAAAAGAAAATTCCTTCTCTTTTGATAATGCATGTAAAATGGGATTCAAAGCCTTCGACAAAATAACCGACTTAATTCCAGCCAAATACGGTATCAAAACCTTAGGTAAAACAATAACTGTAACTCGTAAATACGCCCAAGGCATGGGTAAAGTTACTTTAATTCTTCATGAAGGCCACCGTTTATGGCATATGTGCAATGAAGTAGCGAATGAAAATAAAGAATCGCGACCAATGATTACCAAAGAAGCTTTAGAAATGTATACCAAAGACATCGACCGCGACATAGCCAAACTCGACGCCGATTACAAAGATTACGAAAAGAAACTAGAAAAGTATAATGAAGATATAAAAGTTAAAAATTTAAAATTAGAAGAAGAAAATGAAGAAATACAAGAAGAAAGACGTAAAGAAAGAAAAAGATCGGTTATAAACGAATACGAAAAAATAACTATAGAACTAAAAAACAAAAGAGACATACTTAATAATAAAACTAAAAAAGAAGAACAAATAGAACAACTAGAAACAAAATTAGCACCGATCGACGAAGAAATGAAAATAATTAAAGAAGAATTAAAACAAACAAACCCTAACTACACTAAAACCCAAGAAGAAATTAAACAAAAAAATAAAACAACAATCCCTGAATTAATAACTATTCCTTCTTAAAAAACTTTTTCTTTAAATTTAAAACAAATAAAATTGTATAATAGTAGTAATTAATTTCTTTAAAAAGATAATATAAATTACTACTATTATCGGAAAGGTCCTTAAAAGAAATGAATTTTTTTAAAAAACACGAAACAACTATTTATGCTGTTATAATATTTTTAATTGCTATTGCTGTTGGTATTTTTCTAGGCATTAATGATACTAAAAAAGAACAAAAATCATTATCAAATTATCATAAAGATTTTGAAGATGATAAAGAAGCAAACCAATCAACAAGAACCAAACGCGAAATACAACCTCCACAAAATCAAAATCCATCACCACAAACTGATACAACATCAATTCCAAACTCCAAAATCAAAATAACTAAAGAAAAATATGATAAAATTACATCTTATATCTTATCTGAAAACGAACATGAAATTTTACCATTCAACAATCTTTCTCCACAAGAAACTACTGTCATAGAAGAAGCAAGAGACTCGCACAAACAAACATTAAGGTTTAGAAAAAGAAGATTAGAAAAAATCAACGAATTGCAACAAGAATGCGATAATTATAATAAACAAATAAACAAACTTGATCCTGGAAAAGACAAAAACGAAATTGAAGGGTTAAACAATATGTTATCCAACGCCATCAAACTAAGAGACTCATTGCAACGCAATTATGATAAATCATTATTAAAAGACAATCAATTCGCCCTAACCTCTATCAACTCCCTCTACGAAATATTCCATATGAGGGATAAAAATAAAGGAGATTTAATTAATGGTTAAATTAAAAAACCAATTTAAAACCATTTATCTTTGTTTAATTGCTTTTATAGGATTATTATTTATTTTTAACAATCATCAAGTTATGGCATTGAAAAATGAAAATATATGTAATCGCAATATGAAAATTCATAATATTTTTGTTGAAAAAGAAGAAGATATTTTGTCTTATATTATAAGAAAAAATATTTATCAAAGTTTTAGTTATTTAACTTTAGATTATCCATGTTATAACGGGGATAATAATAAATATGATATTTGTTGGCGTATCAAAAATCCACCACATGATTTACTATTTGTTGCTTTTGATAAAGGGACAAGATATAAAAATGATTATATTTATACTTTAGAAGAGTTAAAAAATTTAGGAAACGGCGCTGAAAATTTATATATATTTTGGTTAAAAAAATCAATATGTAATATAAATAAAGAAATATTTCATCAATTAGAAATAAGATTTAAAGAAATTGAAATAGAAAAATTAAATATTAAATTAAATTTGTCTAAAGAAAACGAATCAAAACGAGAAAAAGAAATACAACAAATCCAAGAAGAAATAACAAAAAATGAAAATAATAATAAAGCATTAATAAATCAATTAAATGTCGAACAAAATAAAATAAAAGAATTAAAAGCAAAAATTAAAACTTTAGAAAATGATGAAATTCAAATACAAGAAATTATTAAACAAAAAGATGAAGAAATAGTTCAATTAAAACAAAAAATCCAAGAACAATCAGAAGAAATCTTAAAACTAATTGTCGAAATTAAAACTAAAACAGAAATTTTAAAACAACAAATTGAAATAATAAAACAATTAGAAGGCAAAATAGTTGTTTTGGAAGGTGCAAATAGTATATTAGTAACTAAAAACAAAGAATTAGAATTTGAAATTAATAAAATTAAAAATCAATTAACAAAAGAAGAAGAAAATTACGAAGAAATAAAATTAGTTTTAGAACAAAATAAAATAGAATCTTTAAACCAACAAAATAATATAAAAAAATTACAAAAGGAATTAAATCAAAAAACAAATTCTTATATGGGTATTTTTAATTCATTATATAAAAAAATATTTTAATATTAAAGTTATTAAATAACTAAAGAAAAATATGATAAAATTACATCTTATATCTTATCTGAAAACGAAAATGAAGTTTTACATTAAATAATCTTAAACCAGAAGAAATAACCGCTATTGAAAAAGCAAGGGAATTGCACAAACAAACATTAAAATTTAGAAAAGAATATAAAGAAGGCATAAACAAAATTCAAAAAGAATGCGATGATTATAATAAAAAAATAAGTGAACTTGATCCTAAACAAGATGGATATAAAAACGAACTTGAGTATTTAAAAGGTGCATTATCTGACGCGATCAAACTAAGAGATTCATTACAACGCGATTATGATAATGATATTTCAAGAAATACGTATGGAGATCCTTTAGAAAATATTAACTCCCTCTACGAAATAACCCCATCCGAGGGATAAAAATAAAGGAGATTTAATTAATGGTTAAATCACAAAGCCAATTTAAAAAAATTTATCTTTTTTTAATTACTTTTATAGGATTATTATTCATTTTTAATAATAATCGAGTGTTGGCGATGGGTAATAAACATAGTAATAATAATGAAATTTTAAATGATGAAGAATATTCTTTGTATATACAAGCAGAATTGGCAATACAAAATGAATTAACAAATTTCAAACTTGATAATGAAAAAAAACAAGAATTTTTACATAAACACAGTTGCATTGCAAAAGAAATAAAAAAATATAACAAAAAGAAAAATAATAACCAATTACCAATTACTCGCCAAGATCAACCAGAAAGTTCTCAACAGAATATAAATCCATCAACAGAGGATGATAGTTATTTATCTGATGAAATTCAATATATAAATTTATCAAAATATGATTCTAATAAAAACGCTTTTGATTGTCCAGAAAGTTCTAAAAAAGATTTGAAAAATAAAGGAATTGTTCAATAATGTTTAAATCAAAAAACCAATTTAAAATAATTTATCTTTGTTTAATTACTTTTATAGGATTATTATTTATAGTAAATAAGCAAATATACGCATCACCTGGAATAAATTTAGATATAAGAAAAGCTCAACTTGAAGCAGAATCAAATAATTTATCACAACAATTAATAAATACTTATGTTGATCCTACAATTTTAAATCCCAGAACACGTTTAAACAGAATGCGAGAAATTTCAGCAAGAATAGATAGATTACATAACGATATTCTTATTATAAATCAACAAATAACAAACAGAGATCAATATAATCAACAAAGACAAAATAATCAAAATTAACAAAACTACTATAATAACAAAAAAAATTAAACATATTATATATATTAAGACCCATTTAAGGGTCTTTTTATTTTACCTAAATAACAAGCACACAACAATTGGTTCGGCAATAAAATTCAAACCTTAGGAGGCGAAAAAGATATGATTCAAACTAAATACCTAAAAAAGTTCTTTTATTAATTACTATTATTATTTTAAACTTTATATTATCCCATAATCTTATCTATGCCTACAACTATTTTCACAAACAAACCGAATCCAAAATAAAACTAGCTGACTATGAAACTCTTCAACAAGAATGGTTAAATACCCAAACTAAATTCAAAAGACACGATATCAATGTCCTAGATAAAGACGACATCCCTAACATTTTAAAATATTATGATGTCACTTGCCCAAGCGCCTTTTCCACCCCTTCTTACAACGCCTTCAAACAAAACAACCTCTATTGGTACCTCAAAAACCCTCCTCAAGGCCTTTTAGGTGTGTCTACTTTAAATCTCGTCCAAATCCTTTTAAAAGTCCATATCCAGCTACAGATTACCAATACTCCCTCGAAGACCTCCTCAAATACGAAATTGCCATCGAAGAATCCTTTGTCTTCTGGGATGTCAAACAAAAACCTAACGAAGATAACCCTAATATACAATTAATAGCCTCTAATCTCTTCATCGGTCAAAACAAAGAAGAAATAATTAATCAATACTTAATCAACAACAACATCATAAAAGGACCCAAACTCATCAAATTAGTCTGTTACAACGCCACCCCTAACACTGGTTTGGTTGTTCCTTTGCCTCAAAAAACTTTTAATGATATCCCAATCGACGCCATTTATTTTGACGACGGTATTTGGATTATGAAACCTCAACAAGGAACCATCGAAGATCTCTTAAAACTTTCCAACGGCGCCAAAAAAATTTATCTTTTTGTATTCAACACTCAAAAAAAACCAATCCAGATTATTCTCCCAGACTCTCTTAACCCCTACGAAGCCATCCGTGATTGGAAAAGAGATAACAATTTATATGCTTATAAAGGAGAATACAATAAACAAACTCACAATGGCAATAATCTTATAACTATTACTGAACCTTCTTATAAAGAAATTAAAATACCATATACTGTTAATTTAATAACAAACACTTTCGAAACCGAAGACAAAATATATCACATCATTTGTCAAGATACACAACCCAAAAGTGATATTTTAACTAATTATCAAAAAGATTATGTCAAATGGTTAGATCAATGTTATATCCAATATGGCTGCACTTGCCAAGGAGAAACAATTAGAAACAAAATAGGTCGTTCATCTAGAACCCTTTATGATGAAAACGGTAAGACACATTATTATAGATATGAAAAAGGTTTGTTGGTTGATGATTGGTATATCGACGGCAACGATTGTTGTTCTGATGGAGATCGTTGGCAAACAAGAACCTATTATCAATTTTTAGACACCACTCGTCCCCCTAAAAAACCAGAGATCCTCGATTCTTAATAACAAATCATTCCAAGACTCTATTATGAAATAGAGTCTTTTTTTATTGTTCCATCATCTAAAAACAAGAAAGGAACTAATTAAATATGTTCATCAAAAAAATCCCCTCATTTTTAATAAATAATATCATCTATATGATTTTCCTTATCCCGATTTATTTAATTTATTTTTGCATCAAATTCTATCTCTTTACTTATCAATTAAGCATCCAAAGATTAAAAAAAGGAATAGTAGTTCAATTTTATCAATATCTAACCACTACTAAACAATCATCATGTGGAACCTAATTAATCCTTGGTTAACAAAATTAAATAATGGTCTTAATAAGATCAGTGCCCATTACCTAACTTATCAAAACCAATGGCTTAATTTAGCTTTATTAACAATTCTTTTATTATTTTTACCTCATCTCTTATGTTTAATTGATTTTCTTTTTAAAGTTTTATATTATATTTTGAAATTTATTTATTATTTCTTTAAATATCTCATCTCATTTTTTAAGAAAGGCGAGTAACGATGGAAATTAAATTATCCCAACGTACCAAAGCCTGGTACCAACATCGTAAAAAATTTATCAACGCTTCGGAAATTGGTAGTATCACAGGCAATGACAAATTTCGTTCTTTAGAACAATTAGTTCATGATAAAATCTTTGGCACTGCTTTCACAAGCAACAAATACACCGAACATGGCAACAAAATGGAACCAATCGCCCGTGCTTTCTTTGAAAAAACCACTCAATTAAATTATCCTGATGCTATCTTTGCGGATGATAAAGTCCAAATGTTTTCCGCTTCTTTAGACGGTTATAATTCCAAAACCAACACCCTCTTAGAAATCAAATGTCCTTATGTGGACAAAAACAACAATATCACACCATCATGGAATGGTTTTTTAGCAAACAAAGAAATCCCTTTAAATTACTGGGCCCAAGTTCAATGTCAACTTTATTGTTCCCAAGCTAAATTAGCCTATTTTTTAGTTTATTTCAATGATAATGATTATCATGTAGTGCGTATTTACCAAGAAAATAACTTCATTAATAAAATGATTCAAGATAGTAAAAAATATTTAGAATTATTGCACAATGCCAAACAAGAATTACAGCAAACAACTTATTTAAAACAATTAACTAAATTTAAATAATCATTAGACCTTCAATTGAAAGGTCTTTTTTTATACCAAAAATTAGCACTAAAGGAGAAAGAAAATGAAATTAATAGTTTTTGAAGGTCTCGACGGTAGCGGGAAAACAACTTTGATTAAAAAAATTAAAAAACAATTAGCAAAACAAAACCAAGAAGTTATTGTTTTACAAGGATTAGGCAGTGCTTCTATCGGACCAATCATTCGTGATATCTTTTTAACTAATCCCCAATTAAAACCATTAACTAGATATCTTCTTAGTTTTGCTAATATGTTACAAATCCAAGAAGAAACAATTCAACCCCATTTAAAAACTAACAAGATCATCTTAATCGATCGTTGGCTAGGTTCTAATTTCGCTTATCAAGCTTATCCGCATCATATTGATAAAAACTATCAAATGTTTAATCAATTAAGTAAAAATTTCCTTAAACCCAACCTAACTGTTTATTTACAAGTAGAACCTCAATTAGGATTAGAACGAAAAATAAACCAAAAAGACCATAAATTAGATGTGATCGAGTCAAATCCTTTATCATATTTAATAAAGTAAGCCAAGGATATGAAGCGTTTTTAAAAAGACAAAATATCGGTCATAAGTTAATCTTAAAATCAATGAATAACAAAACAGCCTTAACTAACCAAAAACTAATAATCAAAAAAATAGGAGCATTATCAAATGGCGATCATCACTAAAAAAACATGCCAAAACGGCAACACTTATATCTATTTTTCTAATGGCAAAATTAAAACCATTAGAAAAGATGGCATCATTACATGGAAAACCAAAAGAATTTTTAAAAATACCAAAACCAACAAAAGACCTTAATTTAAGGTCTTTTTTTATTTAGAAAGGAAATATCCAATGTTAACTAACCAAGATTTTATAAATATTCAACAATTTAATACTAATACTCAAACTGTGGAAATTTTAAAATACTTTTTTAAAAAAAATACCTTAAATCTTTCTATTAACGAATATATGACAATCAATCACCAACAATTAAACCATTATTTTAACCAAAATAATATCAATTCTCAAACTCAAAAAGTAATCCGTGGTAAAATCAATGAATACCTCATTTTATTATATCTGCGCCGCCAAGGCATCACGCATTTATATCCTCAAGCCTCTTTATTTTTTATTCCCGACAATAAATTTGATTTAGTTTTATTCACCCAAAAGAAAAGAATTATTGCTTTTAGTTTTAAAACTTGCCTCCGTGACCGTTATAGACAAGCCATTATCGAAGGGCAACAACTTAAAAAACTCGACACGCGCTTTGAATATTATTTATTAACCAATAACGAACCCGAAACTCAAAGACTAAACCATAAAATCAAGCAAGGCAAAGTCCAAGGTATTAACCAAGTAATTAATTTATTTTCCCCTTCCGCTAACCATTTCTTTCAAAACTTACTTACTAATGAATTTATCCCTTTTGTTAATATCAACATCATTAAAAAATAAAAAAGGAGTTAATAACCAATGTTAACCAACGAACAAAAAGCGTTAAAACAGCTAATAAATTATATCGAACAAGGCCAATGGGGAAAATTAAACCTTTACTGCCAAATAATCAACCCTAAAACTTTACTTGACTCCCACAATAAAAAAATATTTACTGCTTTAAAATATTTATTTTTAGAAAAACAAACCACTCATCCCTGGGACAAAACCACTACAAAAGCAACTATTATCAAAGAGTTATTAACCTATCTCCAAACTAATTTCCCACAAGATAACTTTACTTTAAGTTCTTTAAATTATTTAAATGACGATTTAAAGAACCAAAATAATACTCATCTTTTAGATAATCTAAAACATACCTACACTCAAGAAAAACTATTTCAACAATTAATGAAAATCATCAGCCCTACATATGAAAACCAAGATCCTTATACTAAAAATTTATATTACCAAGAAATTTTTGCTAAATTAAGAAACTTTATCTCTTCCATCCCTCACCAAAACGATAAAACCCTCTTTCATTTAAAGCAAATGGTTGTTCTACATCCTGAGTTTTTTGACACCGACAACCAAGCCAAACAAAAAATAAGGGAAGAATATTACCGTTTATCTGAAACTTTTCGCGGTTTAAATCAAGCCACAAAAGGATTCAAAAAAGGCCAAATCATCACTATTGGTGGGTATACTGGCCTTGGTAAAACTTCTTTTGTTTATAATCTTTTATTAGATTTATCAAAAACTAAGTTTCATGAAAATCAACATTATCCCCATATGCTTGTTTTTTCTTTAGAAATGACAATGGAGGAAAACCTAAATCGCCTCTTGGCCCATCAAAGCAAAATCCCCCTAGATGTCATTACAACTAAAGACTTCGAAACAATAACCACACAAACCTACACGGAGAGGGTGGAAAAAGCTAAAGAATTATTTACTAATATCAATTTATCATTTAGTTATGATCAAAGCAAAAACATTAATTATGTCATTGTTTTAGTTTATCGCCTTCATTTAGAAAAACAAGCAGAAATTATCGTCATTGACCACCTTCAAATAACTAAAACCGCAAATCACCTAGAAAATGACCGTTTGGCCATTGATGAAATTATGGCTAAATTAAAACAAATTGCCGTCGAACT